>NZ_JBJXIA010000001.1:0-801344 GCF_046115955.1 Variovorax sp. GrIS 2.14 | reverse complement strand
CATGAGCGTTTAAAGTCTTAAAGACTTTGTTCCGAAGAACTTGGCAATTAACCTTCAAACGCCCACGCTTATCGGCTGTAAATTTTTAACGAACTATTTACTCAACATCTTCTGCCGAGTAACTCGCTTTGCTGTGATCAGCGCAGCCTTAGATTCTAACATGTGTTTTAAAAGCTTGTCAACTTTCTTTTTCGCTTATTTTGATTTGCAGTTGAATTCCGGAAAGGACTTCAAAAACATCTCGCATTAAGCGAAGCCTTCGATTATGACCTGTTTACTTGAAACCAGTCAATCTTTGGGGCCTTTACCTTCTTCGACTTGTACGAAAGTTCAATCAGAACTTTTATTTCCGTCGCATTCAGCGCAGCCTTCGATTATGACGTGGTTTTCGCAGTCCCGTCAACTTCTGCGGCTTTTCTTTAACTGGTCCGCATTTCAGGTCACCTATCTGTCCGCCACGACGCCAAACAGATTGCGCCAGGCCATCGAGTATAAAAAATCTCGATGCTCGCGCAAGGAGGGCAGCACACAGAGGGCGAACTACAGCGTCGTTTCGAACTATGCACCGCGTGCCGCAAATGAAGAGACAGTCTCGCCTCCGATAATCCGTGCCACATGGCACTCATCACTCTCCTCGACGCACAACTCGCGTACGGTCACGTTCCGCTACTCGATCATGCGGACTTCTCTCTCCTCGAATCCGAGCGAATCGGCCTGATCGGCCGCAATGGCACGGGCAAGTCTTCGCTCCTCAAGATCTTGGCCGGCCTTGAAAAGCAAGACGACGGAACGCTGCAGCTCCAGCAGAACCTTCGGATCTCCTACGTAGCGCAGGAACCGTTACTGGACATGGATGCGGATGTCTTCACAGCCGCGAGTGCCGGCCTCGCCGAAGTTATCGCAGTTCGAGACCTCTACCTATCAGGTGCGGACGGGCTGGATCTCGATGCGCTCCAGTCGAAGATCGAAGCTTTCGACGCCTGGAACTGGGAGCAGCGCGTAGAAGAAACGCTGCACCGGCTGCACCTGGACCGCAACGCCCGCGTCGGATCCCTTTCGGGCGGTACGCGCAAGCGGGTCGCCCTGGCACAAGCGCTCGTGGCATCACCCGACGTCTTGCTGCTGGACGAACCCACCAATCACCTTGACCTCGATTCAATCGAATGGCTCGAGCAGCTATTGATCGACTTCAAAGGCAGCGTCGTGACTATCACGCACGACCGCAGCTTTCTGAATCGTGTTGCCACTCGCATCATCGAGTTGGACCGAGGCAAGCTTGGCTCTTATCCGGGCAATTTCGAGCAGTACCTCATACAGAAGGAGGAGCAACTCGCTCAGGAGGCGGTGATCAGCGCCAAGGCCGACAAGCTGCTCGCTCAGGAAGAGATCTGGATTCGCAAAGGCGTAGAAGCACGCCGTACCCGAAGCCAAAGCCGAATCAGCCGACTCGAGGCGCTTCGCGACAACCGCACCGCGCGCCGCGATGTGCAGGGCAGCGTCAACATGGATGTTGCATCGGGGCAGTCGAGCGGAAAGATCGTGGCCGAGCTCACAGAAGCCTCAAAGTCGTTCGGTCCCAAGACTGTCATCCGCAACTTCACCGGCACGATCCTGCGTGGCGACAAAGTGGGGCTGATGGGCCCAAACGGCGCCGGGAAGACCACTCTGCTCAAGCTGATCCTGGGCGAACTCGAGCCCGACAGCGGAAAGATTCGCCGTGGCACCAATTTGCAGGTCGCGTACTTCGACCAAATGCGCGACAAGCTCGATCTCGACGCCACGCTCGAGGATTTCATCAGCCCCGGCAGCGAGTGGATCGAAATCGGCAACCAGCGCAAGCACGTCAAAAGCTACCTGGCCGACTTCCTGTTCTCGCCGGCCCGCGGAAATTCACCCGTTCGGTCGCTCAGCGGCGGTGAACGAAATCGCCTGCTCCTGGCACGCCTGTTCGCGCGGCCAGCCAACGTGCTCGTACTCGATGAGCCAACCAACGACCTGGACATCGACACGCTCGAACTGCTTGAAAGTCTGCTGCAGGACTACGACGGCACGGTCTTCCTCGTGAGCCACGACCGGACCTTCCTCGACAACGTCGTCACCAGCACGATCGCTTTCGAAGGCGACGGCCATTGGCGCGAGTACGAGGGCAGCGTCCGAGACTGGATGATTCAGTCGAAGCGCGCACGAGAGATCGCTGAACAGCGCGCCGCAGCAGCACCGGCTGCCGCGCCTGCAGCAGCGGCCGCTGCGCCGAAAGCCGAAGCCGCGCCGGCGCGCGTCGTCACGCGCAAGAAGCTGAGCTACAAAGAACAGCGCGAGCTGGAAGCGCTACCGACACAGATCACAGCGCTTGAGGACGAACAAAAGCGGATTGCAGAAATGCTGGCAGTCGACGGCGGCGCGATCTATTCGAGCGAAGCCTCGCGCGCAGCCGAACTGGGCGAGCGCCATTCGCAAATCGACGAAGAGTTGCTGGTCGCGCTCGAGCGCCAGGAAGAGCTCGGCGCTACGCGTTAGCAATCGCGGGCGCCAAGCCGCAGCGGTTCGCCTGGGTTGTCCGACGAGTCAGCGTCGGCGACTGCGTTATACACACGCACCTAACAATACGCGCCTAACACCACGCCACCTCAGCATGTCCTTGTCCAGTGCCCCGCAGCATCCGATCAAAACCATGCAGCGGTGGTGTGCCGCAGTGGCCGCGGCGCTGCTCATTTCGGCCTGCGCACAGTTGCCCAAAAATGTCGAACGGCCGGTGTCGACTGCATTGGTATCGGCAGGGGATACCGCGCTTGCCATACTCGTCCAGCGGCGGCATGACGCCGCCTCGGCCCGGTTCGACTCCGGCTTCGTTTTACTCGACGGCCCACAGGCGGCCTACGGCAGTCGACTCGCGCTGGTCGAATCTGCGCAAAAGACGCTCGACCTCCAGTACTACGCCATCCACGCCGATGCCAGCACCGGCCGGCTGCTCTCTGGTGTACGTGATGCGGCGGCACGTGGCGTGCGCGTACGCATCCTGATCGACGACTTTCACAGCACCGGACGCGATGCGCTCGTGCTGCGGTTGGCCTTCGAGAAAAACATCGAGATGCGAATGTTCAACCCTTTGGCCGGCGACCGCAGCTCAGCTCTTTCTCGCATGGCCAACTCGCTGGGCGAAGCGTCGCGTGTACAGCAGCGCATGCATAACAAGCTCTTCATCGCCGACAACGCCATGGGTGTGGCCGGAGGTCGCAATTTGGGCGACGCGTACTTCGGCAACTCCACCGTCGGCAACTTCGTCGACCTCGACGTGCTCGCAGCCGGTCCCATCGTGCGCGACTTGTCCAGGAGCTTCGACACCTACTGGAACAACGAACGTTCCTATCCTGTCGAGTCTTTGGTGTCGCAAGTGGAGCTCGCCCAAATTCGGGAGCGCTCCCGCGATGCCGATGCCGATGCCGCCAGCCAAAAACGAAGTTCCGACGAGGCAAATGCCACCGCCGCGGCGCGCGAGGGAGCCGGCGCAACAGCATCAACCTCGCCTGCAACACGCACCGACGACGGTCCGACGCCCGAACAACGCTCGCACGCATGGGACGAAAAGCCGATCGACCTCGCCACCGCCGCTTTCGCCTGGGCGCCTGCCGTCGTACTGGCAGACCAGCCTGGCAAGATTCCGCCGGACAAAAGTAGCCCCAACGCCGGCGACGGGCGGGCGCCGGCCCTGGTCATCAGTCAGCAGAACGGCACGCAAAATCTCCCGGCCAACCGGGCCCTCGATGCGGCTGCAGACCTTGCCGCCGGAAGCGACACCGTCGTCGAAGGTTTGCTCCAGCTGATCGGCCAATCGCGCCGCGATCTGCTGATCATCTCGCCGTATTTCGTGCCGGGCGATGATATGAAGCAGGCGTTTGCCGCGGCCCGGGCGCGCGGCGTGCGCGTCCGCGTGCTCACCAATTCACTCGCGTCCAACGATGCGCCTGTCGCCCACGTCGGCTACGCGCGGCATCGCGAAGAGATGCTGACGATGGGCGTCGAGCTGTATGAGTTGCGAAGCGGCCAGGCCGACTTCGGCAGCGCCTTAGGCGCATCCGGCGCGAGCGTGACGGGCGAATCCAAAGCCATGCTCCATTCCAAAGTGCTGGTGCTGGACGGTCGCCTGCTGGTGGTCGGCTCCATGAATCTCGACCTTCGCTCACAACTGCAAAACACCGAGGTCGCGCTGCTCATCCGCAGCAACGAGCTTTCACGTATCGCGACCGGGCAGATCGAGGCTGCACTGAACGAAGGTGCCTGGCACGTCGAACTTGCAGACGGCAAGCTCATCTGGCGAGCCCCGAAAGGCAGCGGGTTGCAAGACACGACGACTGAGCCCGATACCAGCGCCAGCCTGCGTTTACTGCTCAAGCTCTTCGGCCCGCTGGCGCCCGACAAGCTGCTCTGAGCAGCCGGTGGGCGGCAAGCGGACGGCGAGGTTGGTGGTCGATTGGCTGAGTCGACTCGGCCAAACGGCCTGTTGTCCGTCCATGAGCGAGACCGGATGATCGCTCGATGAAATCTTCCGCATTGGTCTTTGCGATGATGGCCGGACCGCTTGCCCTGCTTGCCAGCGTGACCCTGACCGCATGCGGCACGCAGCAACCTGCCGCTGCCGCTTCGCCACCCGCTGCTGCAGCGGCGGCGACAGCGGCGACAGCATCTGCGCAAACCAGCGCCAGCCCGCCATCGCCGGCCGCGGTCACTGCGGCACCACCCCCGCCACCCATCATGGCGTTCGACGACGCCGTAAGCTTTGCCGCCACCAACCTCTTCGGCAAGGCGGTGTTGCCCGACGGCACCCGCAGGTTGCCGCTGGTGATCGACCCGCTGATCGACGGCAACACCGGTGCCCAGTCTGTGTCGACCCAAGCGATGGAGCAACGCATCGGCGCGATGCTGCGCGCGAACTTTCCGCGTTACGACCTGCAGCCTTTCACGACCACGGCATTGACGCGGTCACCGCTGCTTTTCATCGGCACGGTGACCGCGGTCGACAAGGCCGGCGGCAATGCGCCGGGTCCGCGCGAGTGGTACCGCGTGTGCCTTGCGCTGGTCGACTTGCAGAGCGGCAAGATCGTCTCCAAGGGCCTCGGTCGCGCCCGGCCAGACAGCGTCGACTCGACGCCCATCGCCTTTTATCAGGACAGTCCAGCATGGGTGCCTGACGGCGCCACCGATGGCTATGTGAAGACCTGCCAAGGCACGAAGGTCGGCGATCCGATCAACCCGGCGTATTGGGACAAGATCGTTGCCGCCGCCATGATCAACGACGCGATGAACAGCTACAACGCGGGCCGCTACGACGACGCGCTCGACCTGTATCGCGGCATTGCGCGCTCGGCCGGCGGCGACCAGCTGCGTGTTTACAACGGCGTCTATCTGTCCAGTCTCAAGCTCGGCCGCAAGGACGATGCAGCGCAGGCCTTCGGCAAGATCGTCGACTACGGCATCGCGCAAAAACGAATCGCGGTAAAGTTTTTGTTCAGACCCGGCTCGACGCTGTTCGTGAATGATCAACAGATCAACACGCAGTACCAAGTCTGGCTGAAGCAGATCGGTGCGCGCACCGGGGTAGCCAACGCGTGCATGGAAGTGTCGGGCCACACCAGCCGCACCGGGCCAGAACCGTTGAACGATCGATTGTCATTGGTGCGAGCGCAATACATCACTCAACGCCTCGATAACGGCCTGCCCGGAACGGCCAGGCGAACCGTCGCCGTTGGCAAGGGCTCGCGCGAGCCGATCTCCGGACTCGGCACTGACGATGCGCGTGATGTGCTCGACCGGCGCGTGGAGTTCAAGGTGATCGACTGCCCGACGACCTGAGCGCTGAACGCCGCAGCCAGCCCATCACATCACATCGCGAACCCGGGCAAAAGTCTTCCAGAAAGTCGCGTCCTGCGCGGTCGCAAAGTTGATGCGCATCAGCGTCGATGGCGGCCGCCTTGCATGGAACAACGAACCCGGCGCCAGCAGATAGCCTTCGTCGAGCATGCGCTGCGTCAGTGCGTCGGTGTCGACGCCGGCGTCGACCCAACCGAACAACCCCGCCGGCTCCGACACGAAACTGCAGTCGTGCGCCAGCGCGAGCTTGACGCTGCGGGCACGCGCGCCGTCGAGCCGAATGCGGATGCGGTCGGCGTGCCGGCGTAACTGCCCCTGGTCGATGCACCACGCCAGCGCCCGTTCAAACAACGCGGGCGTCGTGAGAGTCGTGAGCAGTTTAGTTTCGAGCAAGCGGCTGAACACATCGGGAGGCGCCGCCAGAAAACCGATGCGCCAGTTGGGCGCCAGAATCTTCGCGAAGCCGCTCACGTAGATCGTGCGCTGCAGCCCGTCGAGCGCGCTCAGGCGCGTCGCATGCTCAGGCGCGAGGTGGCTATAGGTGTCGTCTTCGACGATATGAAAGTCGTGCTGATTGGCAAGCTTCAGCACACGGTGCGCGCTGCCCGGCGTCAGGCTGTAGCCGGTCGGGTTGTGCAGCACGCTGACGCTGACAAAAAGCTTCGGCTGATGCGCTTGGCAATACCGCGCCATCACTTCGAGATCGGGCCCATCGGCACGGCGCGGCACAGGCAGGATGCGCATGCCGAGCGATTCCAACCGTGCAAATTCAATTGCCCAACCCGGCTCTTCGACCATCACAGGATCGCCTGCACGCAGCAGCGTGCGGCTCACGATGTCGAGCGCGTGCGTGGCGCCGATGGTCGTGATGATCTGGTCGGGCGACGCCGGCACGTTGATGCTGGCGAGCTTTTGCGAAAGGCTGCGCCGAAGCGCCGAGTCGCCGGCCGGCTCGCCGTACTGCAAAGACAACTCTTGCAACGCGCTCGTACTGGTCAACCGCCGCACCGAAGCCGGCATGAAGGTCGACTCCATCCAGTCCGGCGGAAAAACGCCCATGCCCGGTTGCGGCTTGTCGCTCTGCCGATGGAACATGCCGCGAATCAACGAGCTTGCGTCGGCCGGCACACCGGAAATAGGCAACGGCTTCAGCACAGCGCTTGCCTCCCCGCCCGCACGGGCGTCCTGCGATTGCGTCGGCGCTGAATCGCGCACGTAAAAGCCGCGCTGCTTGCGGGCCTCCACCAAGCCTTGCGCCAGCAACTGGTCATACGCCGCCACCACGGTGTGCGGGCTCACGCCTTGCTGCCGCGCGCATTCGCGCACCGAGGGCAAACGCGCGCCTGGCGCCAGCAGCCGGTTTCGGATGCGCTCGGCAAAGCGTCCGGCGAGCTGTTCGGTGAGCGATTGGGTAGAAGTACGTGTCAGCATGCGTGTCCGTCTGTGTCCCGTTTTTCACCTCTGTACCGAAGGGCCGGCCAATACAGACGAGACTCTTGTCCGACGATCTGTGTCGGTACTGTAATGGTCAAGAGTTTAGAGTCTGTTTCATGGACTGGCAAGAATTCACCGCGCTGTTGGTGTTGGCTACGGCGATGAGTTTTTCGCCGGGGCCGAACACGACGCTGTCGACCGCGCTCGCGGCCAACGGCGGTCTGAAGCGCGCGATGCGTTTCATCGTCGCCGTGCCCGTGGGTTGGACTTTGTTGCTGATGCTCTGCGCTGCAGGCATCGGTTCACTGGTGGTTGCGGTGCCCGCGCTGCGCCTGGTCATCAAGGCACTCGGCATTGCCTATTTGTTGTGGCTCGCCTGGAAGCTGAGCCGCAGTGCAACGCTCGGCAGCGCCGACGAGGCGCAGCTGTCGGTCGGCTTCGTCCAGGGCGTGATGCTGCAGTTCATCAACATCAAGGCCTGGCTGCTGGCGCTCACGCTGGTGGCGGGCTGGATCGCCGGGCAGCCCGATGCGCTGGGTCGCTTCGCCATCGTCGCGCCGGTCATGCTGTTCTATGCCTTTGCCAGCAACCTAGCCTACGCGGTGGTCGGCGCCGTGCTGCGCAGCTGGCTTACCAAGGGGAAGCGCCTGTTGTGGTTCAACCGCGGCATGGCCGCCGTGCTGGTGCTCACGGCCTGGTGGATGGTGGGCGTATGAAGGGCTTGCAGCTCAAGGACGAAACGCTGGGTATGTGGCTCGGCGTATTAGGCGTCGCCATCTTCGCCGTCACGCTGCCGATGACGCGGCTGGCGACGGGTACGCAGGCAGCGCCGCAGCTGTCGCCGTGGTTCGTCACCGTCGGCCGCGCGGCGCTGGCTGGCGCGCTCTCCGTCGTTTTCTTGCTGGCGACGCGATCGCCGCGGCCGCAACGTCATCAATGGAAGCCGCTCGGCATCGCCGTGCTGGGCAACGCGGTCGGCTATCCCTTGTTGCTCGGGTATGCGTTGCGCGTCGTCACCGCGAGCCACGCGGCTGTCATCACGGCGCTGCTGCCGCTTGTCACTGCCGCCGTTGCAGCTTGGGTGTTGCATCAGCGCGCGCGGCTCGGCTTCTGGGTGTGCGCCGTGGTCGGCAGCCTGCTCGTGGTCGCGTTTTCGATGCTGCGCGCCAGCCGGCACGGCGGCGGGTTCGGGTTCGAATGGGCCGACCTGTTGCTGGTCGGCGCGGTGATCGCGGCGTCATTCGGCTATATCTACGGCGCGCAGGTCACGCCGTCGCTCGGTGCCGAGCGCGTGATCTGCTGGGTCTGCGTGATGGCGCTGCCCTTCACCTTGCCGGCGACGCTCGTCTTGTGGCCGGCACAGGCCATCGCGGTGTCGGCGTGGGTCGGCTTCGTCTACGTCGGCGTGTTTTCGATGTGGATGGGCTTCTTCGCCTGGTATCGCGGCCTGGCGCTAGGGGGTGCACTGCGCGTGAGCCAGGCCCAACTGTTGCAACCGTTTCTGTCGATCCTCGCGTCGATCCCGCTGCTGGGCGAACCGCTCGACGTCGTCACACTGGGCTTCGCGTTCGCGGTGGTCGCGACCGTGGTCATCGGCAAGAAGCTGTCGCAGCCGCGCGCGATGCCGACGGGTGCCACCCCCGCGATCGACACGCTCGGTTGAAAATCGACGGCCACCAAAAATCACCCGCTCATCAGGCAATCAAGGAAAAAGCATGGACTGGAAACTGGCCGCACGGGCCGAAAAGATGAATCCCTCGGTGTTGCGGGAAATTCTGAAGGTCGCCGAACAGCCCGGCATCATCAGCCTGGCGGGCGGCCTGCCCTCACCCAAGACCTTTCCCATCCAGGAGTTCGCCGACGCATGTGCCGAAGTGCTGCACACCGATGGTCAGGCAGCCTTGCAGTACGCGGCGAGCGAAGGCTATGGGCCGCTGCGGCAAGCCGTGGCCGACATGCTGCCGTGGAACGTCGATCCTTCGCTGGTGCTCATCACCACCGGTTCGCAGCAAGGACTCGACCTGGTCGCCAAGGTGCTGATCGATCCGGGCAGCAAGGTGCTGGTCGAAACCCCGACCTACCTCGGCGCGCTGCAGGCTTTCGGCCCGATGGAGCCGGTGCCGGTGAGCGTGGCGAGCGACAACGACGGCGTGCTTGTCGACGACCTGCTGGCCAAGGCCAAAGACGCGCGCTTTGTCTATCTGCTGCCCAACTTCCAGAACCCTACCGGCCGCACCTGGACCGAGGCGCGGCGCGCCGCCGTGTCGGCCGCCGCAGCCAAGGCAGGCCTGCCCATCGTCGAAGACAACCCCTACGGCGACCTGTGGTTCGACGCGCCGCCGCCGCTCTCGCTCACCTCGCGCAACCCGGAAGGCTGCATCTACCTCGGCTCGTTCTCCAAGGTATTGGCACCGGGACTCCGCCTAGGCTTCCTGGTCGCGCCCAAAGCGATCTACCCCAAGCTTTTGCAGGCCAAGCAGGCGGTCGATCTGCACACGCCGATCTTCACGCAGCGCATGGTGTCGTCGGTCATGAAAGACAACTTTCTGGACCGCCACGTGCCGACGATCCGCGCCCTGTACAAGCGCCAGCGCGACGCGATGATCGCTGCCCTGCGCCGCGAGATGAAGGGACTCGACGTCGAGTTCAACACGCCGGTCGGCGGTATGTTCCTGTGGGCGCGCATGCCTGAGGGCATCGACACCGTGGCGCTGCTGCCGAAGGCGGTCGCGCGCGGCGTGGCCTTCGTGCCCGGTGCGCCGTTCTTCGCTGGAGAAGGCGATCCGCGCACGCTTCGACTGTCGTTCGTGACGGCCAGCGTCGAAGAAATCGACATCGCCATCGCAGCACTGGGCGCCACGTTGCGCGAACAGCTGGCGCACAACGCTGCGGCCAAGGTCGAGCGCGAGCTGGCCTCGACCTGAACGACTGAAACAGAAACCTAAGAACCGAACCATGCTCAATATCTGGGGCCGCATCAGTTCCCTCAACGTACGCAAAGTCGTCTGGTGCGCGCAGGAGCTCGGGCTCGACTTCCAGCGCACCGAAGCCGGCGGCCGCTTCGGCGTGGTGCAAACGCCCGAGTATCTGGCGCTCAATCCGAATGCGATGGTGCCGATGATCGACGACGGCGAGGGTGCCGAGCGCGTCGTGCTGTGGGAGTCGAACGTCATCGTCCGCTACCTGTGCGCGAAGCATTCGCTCGGCAAGCTCTATCCCGACTTGCTGGGCGAACGCTTCGATGCCGAGCGCTGGATGGACTGGCAGCAAACCGCCCTCAACGCGGTCAGCGGTGGCGCGTTCGTGCAGTGGATTCGCAAGGCGCCGGACGAACGCGACGCCGCCGTGATCGCCCGCTCGGTGAATGCGACCGAGCCGCTGCTCGCCATGCTCGACACGCATTTGGCGGACCGGGCCTACATGGCGGGCGACCGCTTCACCATGGCCGACATCCCGATCGGTTGCGAGACGCATCGCTGGTTCGGCTTGCCCGTCACCGAGTACACGCGACCGGCCTGGCCGAACCTCGAGCGCTGGTTCGCCGACGTGTCGGCACGCGTTGGCGCACGCGGCGTGCTCGACCTCGCACTGGAATAGACGACAAATGAAAACCCGTGCGTTCAAACAAGTCGACGTGTTCACCGCCGTGCGGTACCGCGGCAACCCGCTGGCCGTGGTGCTCGATGGCACCGACCTCGACGACGCCGAGCTGCAACGCTTCGCGCACTGGACCAACCTGTCGGAAACGACCTTCGTGCTGCCGCCGACCGACGATGCCGCCGACTACCGCGTGCGCATCTTCACGCCCGGCGGCGAGATGCCCTTTGCGGGCCATCCCACGCTAGGCAGTTGCCATGCCTGGCTGGAGGCCGGCGGTCGACCGAGATCCGAAGGCCGCGTGGTGCAGCAATGCGCAGCCGGGCTGGTCACGGTGCGGCGCGAAGCCGGCGCGAACGGCGATCGGCTTGCCTTCGCGGCGCCGAAGCTCAAGCGCAGTGCGCCGAGCCCCACCTTGCTGGCCAAGGTGGCGAGTGCGCTCGGACTGAAGGCGCATCAGATTCTGTCGGCCCAACTGCTCGACAACGGACCGGTGTGGCTCGGGCTGCTGCTGAACGATGCGGACACGGTGCTCGCGCTGACGCCGGACCATCGCGCGCTCAAGGAACTGGGACAGGCGGTCGGCGTCGCCGGCGTTCCTGCGCCGGCTTCGAACGGCGCGCTTATCGGTCGATCGAACCGCGAGGGGCGCGCCTTCGGCAGTGCGGACAAAGCCAGCGTGAAGCCCATCGCCCCGATCGCCGCCGACCTAGAAGTCCGCGCGTTCGCTGCCAACATGGGCATCGAGGAAGACCCGGTCACCGGCAGCTTGAACGCCGGTCTCGCCGAATGGCTGATTGCCGACGACCACCTGCCGGCCCGCTACCTCGTCGCACAAGGCCAGACGCTGGGCCGCGACGGCCGCGTGACCGTCGAGCGCGACGCCGACGGCACGGTCTGGATCGGTGGCGATTCGGTCACCTGCATCGACGGCACGGTCACGTTGTAGCGATGCCAGCCCGCCTCGACCACCTCGTCATCGCTGCAGCCTCGCTGGACGAAGGCGTGGCCTGGTGCGAGGCCACGCTCGGCGTCACGCCCTCGACAGGCGGACCGCATCCGATGATGGGCACGCACAACCGCTTGCTCGCCATTTCGAGCGATGCGTTTCCGCAGAGCTACTTAGAGATCATCGCGATCAATCGCAAAACGACGCCGACGCGCGCAGCCAGATTGCGCCGCTGGTTCGACTTCGACGATGCGGTGCTGCAGGCGGGCCTCGCACGCCACGGTCCGCACCTGATCCATTTCGTCGCCCGCGTGGCCGATGCGCGCGCCTCGCTGGAGGCGCTGTCGCACCACCACGCGCACATCGATCGCGGCCCCTTGATTGAAGCCGCACGCGACACGGCCGCCGGCCGCCTCGAATGGCAAATCACCGTGCGCGACGACGGCCAGCGCCTTTTCTATGGCGCGCTGCCGACGTTGATCCAGTGGGGCGCCGTGCACCCGGTCGAGAGCCTGCCAACTTCGGGCATCTCGCTGCGTTCGATGCATCTGACACACCCGCGCGCCGACGACCTTGCAACCGCGCTGACAGCCATCGGCCTCGTCGACATGAACGTGCTTGCCGGCGCACCGAACCTCGTCGCTGTGCTCGACACACCGCGCGGCCCCGTCACACTCGAATCCAAGGGACTCTGACCATGCTTTCTGTCACCGAACTCACCTGGTTCGCCATCGCCTCGCTGCTGCTGGCGCTGACCCCGGGGCCGAACATGATCTATTGCGTCTCGCGCACGCTGGTGCAGGGGCGGCGCGCGGGGTTCGTCTCGCTGGCGGGCGTGTTGCTGGCGTTTCTGGTGCATCTGGTCGCCGCGGCGCTCGGGCTGACGGCGCTGTTGCTCGCCGTGCCGCTGGCCTTCGATGCGATACGCCTGATCGGCGCGGCTTACCTGCTTTGGCTCGCATGGCAGGCGGTGAAGCCGGGCGGCACAGCGCCATTCGAGCCGCGCGCACTGCCGGCAGACCGGCCGGGCAAGCTCTTTCGCATGGGCTTCCTGACCAACCTGCTGAACCCGAAGGTGGCGATGTTCTACCTTTCGTTCTTTCCGCAATTCATTCACCCGGAGCATGGCTCGGTGCTGCTGCAGAGCGCGATGCTGGGTGCGGTGCAGATCGCAGGCAGCGCGGTCGTCAATGCCACGCTGGTGTTCGGTGCGGCGGGCATCACGGCAGTGCTGTCGCAGAGCACCGGCTGGCTGCGTACGCAGCGCTACGTGATGGGCACCGTGCTCGCGGCCATCGCAGTGCGCATCGCGCTGACGGAGCGCAAATGACCGCCGTGCTTTTGTCGGAGAACACGTCCGCATCCGCATCCGCACCCATGTTGTTCGACCGCGAAGAAATCGAAGCCGCACAACGCACGGTGTACGCCGCCATGCCGCCGACACCGCAATACGCGTGGCCGCTGTTGTCCACACGGCTCGGCGCCACGGTATGGGTCAAGCACGAGAACCACACGCCGGTCGGCGCCTTCAAGATCCGTGGCGGCCTCACTTACTTCGAGATGCTGGCACGGCAACAACCCACCGTGCGCCATGTGATCAGTGCGACCCGCGGCAACCACGGCCAGTCGGTCGGCTTCGCTGCACGGCGCCACGGCCTTGCCGCCACCATCGTCGTGCCGCACGGCAACTCGGTCGAAAAGAACGCTGCCATGCGCGCGCTCGGCGTCACGCTGATCGAACACGGCAACGATTTTCAGGAGGCCAGCGAGCACGCCGGCATGCTGGCCACGCGCGACGGCCTGCACCGCGTGCCGTCGTTTGATCGCGATCTGGTGCGCGGCGTCGCCACGGCGTATGTCGAATTCTTCGATGCCTTGCGCGACACGCCACCCGACGTGCTGTTCGTCCCGATCGGGCTTGGCTCCGGCTTTGCGGCCGCCGCCGTGGCGCGCGCGCATTGCGGCGTGTCGACGCAAATCATCGGCGTGGTGTCGTCGCACGCCACGGCCTACCGCGACTCGTTCAGGGCCGGACGGCTGATGGAGGCGCCTGTCAGCACGCGACTGGCTGACGGCATGGCCTGCCGAACGCCCGTGCCCGAGGCACTTCAGGTCATCCAACGCGAAGCCGACGATGTGATTGCGGTGAGTGACGACGAAGTCGCCGAAGCCATGCGTGCGCTATTTATTGATACGCACAACGTGGCCGAGGGTGCCGGTGCTGCGGCGCTGGCAGCGGCCCTGCAACAGCAGGACCGCTGGCGCGGCAAGACGGTGGGCATTGCGCTCACCGGCGGCAATGTCGACGCCGGCATGTTCGCCGGTGTCCTTACAAGCTAGCCAGTTAGAACGCGAACTTCACACCCAGCGATCCCTGCACCGAAGTCTTCACCCGCGCATCGCTGCCACCGGAGTGGAACAGCTTGCCCACTTCGCTGTACAGGCTCACCGACTTGGTGACCGACAGCGTGGCGCCGACAGCCAATTCGGTCGACGTGTAGCCGATGCGGCTGGAGATCGTGGTCGCACCTGCCGGTCCGACGAAGGTCGCCGTGTCGGTACCACCGAATCCGTGCCACAGGTTCACCCGTGCGTACGGCTGGAAGCGACCCATCGAGGTCATCATGTCGCCCGCAAAGCGCACGCCGATACGACCGAGGATCTGGCTGTCCGGATCCTGCTGCACGTTGGTGAAGCCGGTGATGCCGGTGTTGTCCAGATTCAGGCGGTGATACACCAACTGGGCCTGCGGCTCGATTGCCCAGCCATTGCCAATCGCAAAGCGCTGGCCGACTTCAGCCGAGGCCAAAAGGCTGTCGCCCTTGGTCTTGGCGCTCGGCTTGAACAGCGCATCGGCGGTCACGTCCTGGCGGCCGTACTGCAACACGAAGTCGGCGTACATGCCTTGCGGGATCTGGTACGTCGCGTAGCCCGCCAGGTACTGGCTGTCGGCGCGGAAGCTGCCGGCATAGCCGCTCAGGCCACCCAGGCCGAAGTTGCCATTGACGTTGGCATCGGTGCGCAGGGCGCCGATGTAGACGCCGGCGTTCCAGCGGTCGTTGGCGAAGAGATCGACGCCGGTCTGGAAGCCGGTGGTGCTGGCGCGGGTGTCGGTCCCGACGGTGCCGTTTTGCTCGATGGTGGTGGTACCACCGAAAACACGGCCCCAGGCGCGGCGATTGCCGCTGCCCCAGCCGGTGTCGCCGATCACGCCGCTGGCACTGGTCGCACCGGCGGCAGGCGCCGCAGCGACGTTGGCTTCGTCGCCCATGCGGCGGTGCAGGTTGCCGAGCATCGCCAGGTCGCCCTGGCGCAGCACATTGCCCATGGCGGAGTACACCGGCACTTCGGCACGGTAGCTGGGTACGCTCAGCGCCGGGAAGGTGGCCGTGACTGGGGTGACTGGGGTGACGGGCGTCACAGGCGTGGAGCCGTCCTGCGTGCGCAGGTAGAAGCTGCTGCCGTTGCCTGCCGCATCGGCCGCGTACAGCCGGTACTGAAAGGCGCCGGCATCCACGTGGCCGCCGGCCAGTGCGAAGGCGGTCTTGGTGCTGGTCGCGCCACCCTGTGCCGTCACGACTTCGATGCCGTTGCCGCTGGTCAGCGCACCGAGGCCGCCGAAGTTGGTGATGGCAACGTTGGTCGAGCCTGAAGCACTGGCGTTGGGGCCATTCAACACCAGGCGATCAGAGGTGCCGTTGGCGCCGAGCAGGGTGCCCAGTGCCAGCGTTCCGCCGTTGCCGACGTAGGCGCCGTTGACTGTGAGGGTCGTACCCGGCGCCGCGCCCACCAGCGAGACGACGCCCGAATTGGCAAGAGATGCGACGGTCTGGCTGTTGCCGTTGAGCGCCAGGGTGGCGCCCGCGGCGACGGTGTGGGCCGAAGCGGCGCTGAGCGCGTTGGCAGCGGTGGCGGACAGCGTGCCCTGGGCCACGGTGGTCGCGCCGGTGTAGGTGTTGGCACCCGACACGGCGAATGCACCGGTGCCGGTCTTGACCAGTGAGCCGCTACCGAGAATCGCACCGGTGAAAGTCGTGCTGGTGTTCGCGCCGCCGGTGGTCAGGGCCGCGGAGCCGAGTGTCACTGCACCTGCGCCGGCCAGCGAGCCGATGGTCTGTGCCTGGTTATTCAGGTCGAGCGTGCCGCCACCGGCCACCGTCACAGCGGTGCTGGCTGGCAACACGTTGGCGGCACCGGCTTGCAGGGTGCCGGCGTTCACCGTGGTGGCGCCGGTGTAGCTGTTGGCGCCACTGAGCGCGAAGGTCCCGGTGCCCGTCTTCACCAGCGAACCGGTGCCGGAGATCACCCCGTTGAAGGCCGTGCTGGCGTTGTTACCACCGGTGGTGAGTGCGGCGCTGCCGAGCGTGACGGCGCTGCCGGCGACGCCGGCCAGGGAGCCGATGGCTTGTGCCTGGTTGTTCAGGTCGAAAGTGGCTGCGTTGGCGACCGTGAGCGCGGTGCCGACCGGCAGCACGTTCGCAGCGCCCGCGCGCAGGGTTCCCGCATTGACGGCGGTGGCGCCGGTGTACGAGTTGGCGCCTGAGAGCACCAAAATACCGGCGGTGGTCTTGATGAGGCTGTCGGCACCCTGAATCGAGCCAGCGAAGTTGCCGGCATTGACCGTCAGCGCCTTCGACGCGTCCGTACCCGTCAGTACCGTTCCAGCACCTTGCAGGTTGGCAACGCTCGTGTTGAAACTGTTGAGATCGAGCGTGGCGCCCTTGGCGACTGTCGTCGATGCATTGATCGAGGTCAGGGCGTTGAGGCCGGTGGCGTCGCCGGCGCGCAGCGTGCCGCCGGCCACGTTCAGGCTCGCCACGTTGGTCGTCGTGACAGACGCGGGCGTGAACAGCACCACGCCGTTGTCGATCGCGTTGCCGAAGGTCGCGACCGATGCCTTGTTGGTGATGCCAGCCGTGAAAGTAAACGTCTTGCCTGTCGCTGCGGCCACGGTGGCCGATCCGTTGAAAGTGATGCTCTGCAAGGCACTGCCGAACGCCACGTCGTTTGTCGCCAGCAATTCACCACCGGTCATGACGACCGCGCCAGTGCCCAAGGCTTGCGCGTTATTGAACGCCAGGGTTCCCGCAGTGATGCCAGTACCGCCCGAATAGGTGTTTGTGCCGGTCAGCGCCAGCGTTCCGGCGCCGACTTTGACGACTGAACCGCCGGCCGCAGTAGCGGCGTTGTTGTAGCCGTTGCCATTGAGGTCCTTGAACTGCTTGCCCAAGTCAGAAATGACGCCGCTGATGGTGTCGCTGTCACCCAAAATGCTGGCCCCGCCGACCGTCAACGCTTTTCCGCCCAAGACCACGTTGCCGGCGCCTGACAGCCTGCCAATCGCAACGCCGGTGGTGGAGTCGCTGATATAGACCGTTCCGGCGACGGCGTTGTTCACCTTGGCACCGCTCAGATCTACCGTGCCCAGGAGATACAGCCGACCGTCGGTGTTGTTGATCGTTGCAGTGCCACCCGTGCTGTTGCCCTCGAAATAGATTCGACCGCCGCCGCTGTTGTTTAGGGTCGACGTTGCCGCCGTCGTACCGGTTTGAAAGTCGATCAAAGCGCCCGCAGCCTTGCTGCTGATCGTGGCATTGCCAGCCGACGCGCCGGCAGCGAACGTCACGCCGGAGTTCGTTCCCAGCGTGTCGGTACTTCTCAGCGTTTGGATCTGCAAGTTGCCGGCGGTAACACCAGTGCCCGTGAAATCGAGTTCGCCGTTGTTGTAGATGCTGACCGCGTTGCCGCCCGTTCCGAGGGCGCCGTCACTCGTGATTGCGACGTTGATGCGGCCCGAAGCAGGGACATTTGGCACATCGTTGCGGCCGACTTGGGTAGTTCCGGTGAACCCCGCGCTGCTTCCTGCCAGCGTCAGTCGCGTCGTTTCGCTCGGGCTGGTCCCGAGGTTGACCAGCGCCAGTGCACCGCTGCCGGCGAAGCCACCGCTCAGGACATTTGCGAAGGCGTCGTTGACGTCAATCGAGCCACCGCCGCCCAATACGGTTATGGCCCGCGCGCTCGTTACGCCGCCGGCCCCGAACTGGAGAGTGCCCCCGTTGAGTTGCAAGCCGTTGGCCGCGTTTCCCAATACAAGATCACTGGAAATGCGCAAAATGCCGGCCGTAATCGAGGTGGCGCCGACGTAGGAGTTGCCTGTGTTACTCAGTTGCAGCGTGCCCGTACCGTCCTTGACGATTCCACCGGCAGTCGTAAAGTTACTGATCAAACCGGTCTGGTCTGCAACAGCCGTCGGAGCCACCGTGAGCGTCACGCCGCCCGACGCGTTGATCGGAGTGTTGTACGTGCCGGTCGCCCCATAGGTAGTCGCCTGCGCCAGCGCCCCGGTCGCGCCCAATCCGCCGATGAGCGCCGCAGCCACGATGGCCACTGACGACCCAGAGCGCTTTCCGCGCGAACGTGTGACTTCAGAAACGGCAACCCATGCGCCGAGAGCATGGTTCCAGACGCTGCGATACGAGGTATTCAAAACAAGCTCCGATGACGGTGAAAATGTCCGCTACGCCCAGTAACAACTAGACGTGCAGAACAGTGCAATTGAGTATCTTAGTGTTACACAAGTTTGGCGTTTGGCTGTTGCTGGTAAGCACCAAGTACTACCTTCCAAAGCGAAGTGCCAATTTGTTCCACCTCGTCGGATGCTATAAAAACGATAGCAAAAGTCGCAAGCGGGACAAGCTTTTCCAGCCGTGCTATTGCCAAATAGACCCATGGGAACCCTCTACTTCGTGCGCCACGGACAAGCAAGCTTCGGGGCGTTGGACTACGACAACTTGAGCGATTTGGGAATCCGTCAGGCCGTGCGGCTTGGCGAGTACTGGCGCGAACGGGGCGTGAAGTTCGACGCGGTGATCACCGGAACGCTCAAGCGCCATGTCCAGACATGGAACGGCATCGCCGAGGGTTTGGGC
Source organism: Variovorax sp. GrIS 2.14 (assembly GCF_046115955.1). Classification (NCBI taxonomy): domain Bacteria; kingdom Pseudomonadati; phylum Pseudomonadota; class Betaproteobacteria; order Burkholderiales; family Comamonadaceae; genus Variovorax; species Variovorax sp. GrIS 2.14. Next base: position 782,570 of record NZ_JBJXIA010000001.1, on the reverse strand, counting down.
ATCGAGCGCGACGACGTGCTGCCGTGGCCGGGGCTGAACGAGTACGACAGCGAGGCCATCATTGCGACGATTCATCCGGAGAAGCTTGAAAAAGCCGATTCACCGGAGATGTACCGCCATCATTTCCGGCTACTTCGCACTGGCCTCGCCGCGTGGATGCTGGGCAAGACCGAGCCGGTCGGCATGCCCAGCTACATCGACTTTCTGGCGGGCGTCACGACCGCGCTAGACCACGTGCGAGACAGGCACCATGGCGCCAAGGTGCTGGTGGTGTCGAGCGGTGGGCCGATCAGCACGGCGGTCGGCCACGTATTGGGGACCAGCGCGGAGACGACGATCGAGCTAAACATGCGCATTCGGAACACCTCGGTCACAGAGTTCGCGTTCACGCCGAAGCGCCACATGCTGGTCACCTACAACACGCTGCCGCACCTCGACGGGCCGGACTACGAGAGTTGGGTTACGTACGCCTGAAACGTGCGCCTGAAGCCGCCTTCAGCGCAGCGGCTTCACGAAGTTCAAGGTCATGCGGTCGGACTCGCCGATGCCTTCGAACCTTTTCCGGTCGACATCACCACCGCGCAACGTCGGCGGCAGCGACCAGACGCCGTTCGGATGGTTTTTGGTGTCGAGCGCGTTGGCGTTGATCTCGTTGCGCGCTGCCAACTCGAAGCCCGCTGCGCGGGCGCGGGCGATGACGAAATCTTCCGGCACGTAGCCGCTTGCGATGACGCGGGCGAGCGAGGTGCCGGCCGGCGCGCGATGCTCTTCGACGCCGAGCACGCCGCCGGGCTTGAGCACCGCATAGAACGCGCGCAGCGTATCGTCGAAATCACCGGCCTCGATCCAGTTGTGGATGTTGCGAAAGGTGAGCACCAAGTCGGCACCTCCCTTGGGCGCGATGCCGACGAAGCCGCGTCCGGCAGCGGGCATCGTGCCGAGAACAGTACGGCCATAGACGTCCGGGCTGGCTTCCAGCTTCTTCTCAAAGCGCTGGCGCGAAGCCCGGGCGTCCGGGCTTTCATCCGGTTCATAGGCGGCGTAGAACTTGCCGCCGTCGCGCAGGTACGGCGCAAGGATCTCGGTGTACCAGCCGCCGCCCGGAGCGATCTCGATCACTGTCCGGCCGGGCGTGAGGCCAAAGAAGCGCAAGGTTTCCGCAGGATGGCGCGCCGCATCGCGTGCGCGATTGGAAGCACTGCGTTGCGGACCGTCGATCGCCGCGGCGAGCCGCGAGCCCGTGACGTCTTCAATCTGTGCTGCAGCCGCGGCAGCATGACCATGACCTTGCGCTGCGAACGTCGCGGACGGCGTGGTCGCGATCAACAAGGCAGCGAATATCGTGGAAGAAAGCAGGTGCATGCGGACCAGTGTGCCAGCCGAGGCACCTCGTGCGTCAAGCCTGCCAGACACCGAAGCCTAGTTTGCGCAGCGCGATGCCGAGTTCGACCTCCATGTCACGCGCTGCGTCGTATGGCATCGGGTTGTAGCGATCGTAGAGTTTCGGCAGCAGCCGCACACCGAAGTCGCGCACGAACACGTTGGCCTGGATACCAGCCTTGTGCTTGTCGAAGCGCACGTCGGGATCGAGCCCCGTCATGCCGACGTAGACGAAGGGCTTGCCCAGCGTCCAGCCAGAGTTGGCCTTGCGAAAGCGCGTGCTGTTCCAGACCTGGTCGTCGAGCTCCACGACATACACGTGGTAGTGGTGACTGCGGGGAATGCGCGGGACTTTTGGCGCCTTGGGGACTTTTGGAACACTGGGAACGCGAGGCGGCATGCGGTCATCGTATTTGACGAACCTGCACAGGTCGGGCGTTCGGTGGTGGAACCATCGGCAGCGGCGCACGATAACCCTCCGGCTTCCACTGCTGGCTCGCGGTCGACCCCGCACTGAACACCTTGACGGCGCGGTCGCCGTCGCACATCGCGTCCGAATACGAGACCTTGCCATTCGCGTCGGTGCAGCGCTGCACCTGCGCTTCGAGGTTTCCGACACTCACGATAGCGAGCAGCGCCGCGCACGACATGAGCGAATGCCTCCGCGACGCGTGCACGGCATCAGCGCAGCACGCGCCCCTCGGCCGTGATGTAGACCAGGTCGACCGCGCGTGCCGCATCGTGCAGTGGCGGACGCAGGTTCACGCGAAAGCCGCCGACGTCGTAGTCGGTCATGCCGGTCATGGCTTTTTGCAGCGCCACGCGTGTGGGGGACGGCCCGGCGCGGCGTGCAGCCTCGGCCAACGCCTTGGCGGCGATGAAACCTTCAAGTCCTTCGTACGACGCGATCTGATCCGAGTCGCCGACCGCCGCCAGATATTCCTTGACGATGGCGACCGTGGCCGAACTGCGCGGCGACGGCACCACCTGCGAAATGATGACGCCACGGATTTCCTTGCCGAGCGCGGTGTAGAGCGGATCGATGCCAACGACAGAGAACGTCATGAACGCGCTCCCGTAGCCGGTCTTGCGCATCTCGCGCACGAACGCTGCGGTGGTCGATGAGAGCGACGCCTGGATGATGGTCTGCGGTTCAGCCTTGGCGATGACGGCTACCGCGGCGGCCACTTGCGTGCTGCCCGGCTTGACGAACACGGTTGCAACCGGAGGCGCCAGCTTCAATTCGACCGCGGCGTCCTGTACCGCCTGCAGTGCGGCGCGCCCCATCGCGTCGTCGTCGGCGACGACCGCGATGCGCTTTTGCCCAAGGATGTCGCAGTGCCGGAGCATCGCAAAAGCCTCGTCGGCCATGCTCGGCCGTACATGAAAAACGTTGGCGTGCGCCTTGTCGCGCAACAAGTCGGGAGCCGCAAAAGGGGCGAAAAACGCTGCGCCCTGCTGCTGTGCCACTTGTGCGCCGGCCATGCTGCTGGCGGTACCGACATAGCCGAACAATACATCGGCGCCGTTGCCCAGCAACTTCGTGGAATTGGCCTTGGCTCGCTCTCCGTCGTAGCCATCGTCGAGCTGGCGCAGTTCGAGCGTCGGGCCGGTGGTGCCATGCTCGTTCCACGCGTCGACGTAGAGCTTGGCGCCCGCCGCAAATGCCATGCCGATTTCGTTGGCCGCGCCGGTCATGGGGATGGACTGGCCGGCGATGATCTTCCAACTCGGGACGCGGCGCGCAGCCTGGGCAAACGACGTCGTCCCGATCAGGGCGGCGGCGCCCGTCGCACCCAACAACCCGATGGCAGCAGCCGTCCGGCCAAATCCTCTTCGAGTGGCTTGCATGATCGTGTCCCTGAAGCGCATGAAAACGGTTGCAAATTGATTGCCATGAAACAATCAATTACAAAGGTCATCATACGCAAACCTCAGGGTTTGTACGACTGCAGCGCATGGCCGTCGGGCGCGCCTGTGACTTTATGCGCACTCTGGCAACCCGGCGCCATGCGCGCCTGACTTCAGGCTATCCGCGCGTTGTCGCGTTCTCTTTCATCTTTGCGAGCGTGACCATCAACGCAGCGCTGCCGAGCATCTTGATGAGCCCCGAATGCTGCGCATAGAACTGGCTCACCTGGTCGACGATGCCGGGGTGCGACTGCTCGGCATGCGCCGCGATGTCGGTCACCTGCGCCGGCGACAACTGCGATGCCTGGTCCGGCGTGACCTGCGTCTGGCCGGGCGACAGGATGCGGCCGAGCGCACCGCCTGCGATGGCGGATGCGGCAGCAGGCCCGAGCGTGGCAAGAATCTGGTTCAGCACGCCCGCCTGCTGCGCAGAGGACGATTGGCCGAACAGCTTGCCGACCATGTCACCGAACGGCGGCGTCTGGTCGGAGCGCATCGCGCCCGCCAGGCCGGCTCCCAATTCGTCGGTCGACGCGTGCTGAGCCGCTTGATCGAAATGCTGTTCGGCATTTGCTTCGTTCGCAGCGCCGTTACCAGTCAGCGCGCTCTGAAGAATGTCCATCAATCCCATGATTTTCTCCTTGTCTGTGGGTTCAGCTCTTGCGCGCTACGAGCCCGTAGAGCACCAGCAACACGATCGCGCCGACCACCGAGGCGATGAAGCCCGCGCCTGCACCCGCCGTGTACCAACCCATGGCCTGCCCGATGTAGGTCGCGATAAGCGATCCTGCAATTCCGAGGACCGTGGTCAGGATGAAGCCCAGTGACTGGTTGCCCGGCAGCACGGCACGTGCCACGAGACCGGCGATGAAGCCGATCAGAATTGTCCAGATGATTCCCATGCTTTTCCCTTTTGTCGGTTGTTGAAACCGCCCGATGATAGAGCGACCAAGCTGACGGCTAACTGTGTTCTGTCGGTGCGACGAGCGCAGGCTGAAGCGCCTTTGACACGGCTGTTGCGAGTGTCGAAATATCGAAAGGCTTGATCAGGATCGACTGCGTACCGAGCACACGTCCGACCTCGGCCATGTCGGCATAGCCGGTCGCCAGGATCACCGGAATATCGCCTGCCTGCTCGCGCGCCCTGGCGATCACTTCGGCGCCATTCATGCCGGGCATGGCGTAGTCGACGATCAGCAAATCCTGCGGCGCAGCCCCGAGCGCGGCCAGTCCACTGGCACCGCCAGCCGCTTCGCTCACCGCGTAACCCAGCATCGTCAGACTGTCGACGATGGCGCGGCGAACCTCGGCGTCGTCTTCGATCACCAGCACCCTCTGCCGCTCGGCGGCGACGTCAGGCGTCGGTATCGCAGCGTTCGAGGCCCCGGCTTGGACCCGATCGTTCGACGCCGGAAAGCGCATCTCGACCACGGTGCCGCGACCTTCCTCGCTGCGCACCGTGGCAATGCCGCCCGACTGCTGCGCGAAGCCATAGACCTGGCTCAGCCCCAGGCCTGTGCCGCTGCCTACTGGCTTGGTCGTGAAGAACGGGTCGAACACCTTGGTCAACAGATGAGGAGGAATGCCAGCGCCGGTGTCGACCACCGACACGGCGACATAGGGACCGGGCTTCAACAAGGCGCCCACAGGATCATCGCCATGCCCGGCGTCTCGGCCGTCCGCACTAGAAGCCATGTGGGCCACCGATGCGCAGATGGTCAGGGCGCCACCGCCCGGCATGGCGTCGCGCGCATTGACCGCCAGATTGAGCACGGCCATTTCCAGCTGATTGGCATCGAGCACGGCCCAGACGGGTTCGTCGGCCAGCTGCAGTTCGACGTTGACGGACGGCCCGACCGATACCGCGACCAGTTCGCGCAACCCTTCCAGCAGCGCATTGACGTCGGTCAGCCGCGGCAACAGCGACTGGTTGCGAGCGAAGGAAAGCAGTTGCCCTGTCAGCTTGGCGCCGCGTCCGACCGCACCCTTCGCGCGCGCCGCGATGCCCAGCACCTTGTCGTCCTTGGCGACACGCGACACCATGTCGAGGTTCATGTTGACCACGTGCAGCAGGTTGTTGAAGTCGTGCGCGATGCCGCCCGTGAGCCGACCGATCGCCTCCATCTTCTGCACCTGGATCAACGCGGCCTGGGCCCGCTCCCGTTCAGCGATCTCAGCCATCAGGCGGTCGTTGGCGCCCGCCAGCTCGCGGGTGCGCGACACGATGCGTTCCTCGAGCGCGCCGTTCAGCCGTTCGACTTCGGCACGCGTGTCCTGCAGTTGCTGCAGGTTGAGCCGCGTCGCGTATTGGCGGCGACGCGCACGCACTGCGGCGTCGGCAGCCCGCGCAAGAGTTTCGGAATGCACTGGCCGCTCCAATACGAACACGTTGCCGAGTTTCTGCAGCAGCGCAAGCGCCCTTCGCGAACGACCATTGGCATCGCGCGAAGCCAACACGATAAAAGGAAAATCGGACCAGCTGGGCTGCGCGGTGAGCCAGGCGCTCAACGGCATCTCCGGCACTTGCAGCAAAGACTCTTCGGTCAGGATCGCGGTCGCCGCGCCTTCATCGAGATTGGTCAGCATTTCCTCGGCCGATTCGCACACCAACGCCACCAGATCGCGACCGGCCAGAACCTTTTGCACCACCGCGGCATCGCGTCCGCGCGGCGTATGAATCAGTACGCGCCCTTCCATGCTCAGGCGGCGGCAACCATCGCGTCGCCGAGCAAACGGACACCACCTCTGTAAGACGGCACGCCCGAAAGAACGCCCTCGAAATCGGTCAAGGCAGGCCCCACTTCGACGCCCGCATCGCCCAGCCTGAACTCGCGAATCGTCAGCTCGTGCCGGTTCGTCCGGCTCTTGACCACCGACACCGCCTTCAAGAGCTGCCCGCGCGCCTCGAAAAAACGGAACAGCACGATGGCGTCCGACAAATAGCTGAGGTCGAGGTCGCTGCGCACGTCGCCGACGATGCCATGCTGCCCGAGCACCAGCAAAGTAACGATGCCCTGCTGATTCAAGAAGTTGAGCAGCTCGTGCATCTGCAGCAGCAGGAACTTGGCACCCGGCATGGCTTGCAGGTACGCATTGAGACTGTCGATCACCACGGTGCAGGCGCCGCGTTTTTGCACTGCATTGCGAACCATGTTGGTGAACTGCCCCGGTGATACCTCGGCCGGGTCGAGCGCGAAGACCTCGAGCTGACCGTTGTCGAGGTAGTTGCGAATCGGCAGATTCAGCGAGTCGCAGCGCTGCAGCAAGGTGCCCATCCCTTCGTCGAACAGGTAGTAAGAAGCGCGCTCGCCACGTTGCAATGCGGCGAGCACGCAAGACATGGCGGTCGTCGTCTTGCCCACGCCCGACGGACCAATGAACAACGTATTGCTGCCACGCGCCAGGCCACCGCCGAGCAACGCATCGAATGCGGTGGTTCCCGTGCAGACCGATGACGCCTCGAACTCCGTCCTGTGTTCAGAGGCGATGAGACGCGGAAATACTTCAAGGCCACCGGTGTCCAAGCTCACGTCGTGGTCGCCACCGCGGTACTTCACGCCACGCATCTTCACGATGCGCAAATGGCGCCGTACCGGGCCGTAGTCTCCGCTGGCCTGATCCAGCCCCAGCACACCATGGGCGATGCTGTGCAATTGCAGGTCGCCACCCGAAGCCGTCATGTCGTCGAGGAGCAGCACCGTGCATTCGCGCGCGGCGAAAAAATGCTTGAGCGCCAGAATCTGACGGCGATAGCGCAACGGGTCTTGCGACAGCAAACGCATCTCGGAAAGACTGTCGAAGACGACACGGCTGGGCGTCAGCCGCTGGACCGCTGACATGACTCCGCGCGTCGTTTCCCCGAGCTCGACTTCGGATGAATAGAGAATCGACTGCTCGGCGGACGGACTCAGGCCCTCTTCAGTAACGAGCTCGAAAACCTCGATGCCTTCGAGCGACCAGCCGTGCGAAGCGGCGACGATGCCGAGCTCGGTCGCGGTCTCCGAAAGGGTCACGTACAAACCGCGCTCGCCGCGCTCACGACCGTCCAGGAGAAATTGCAGGCCGAGGGTGGTCTTGCCAGCGCCCGGCGTTCCTTCGAGCAGATAAAGATGGCCCCGCGGCAGGCCTCCGCCGAGCACGCTGTCGAGTCCGGCAATGCCGGTAGAAGCGCGCGGCTGCGCCGGGAAAGATGCGGGAGACGAGGGCGGGGTGCGCATGGAGAATGACGTGTTCGTTTCGAAAACATTCTGGTGGCAACCTTGTGCTGCGCATGTCATGCACCGTCCTACAACCCGCGCCGGACAGGCGCGCTATACCTCGTCCCATGCTTGAAAAATTACCCGACGTCATCGGTCACGCATTGCACGATGTGCGTGCCGGCCTCGACCAACTCGTGTTCAACACGCTCGGCCTGCGCAGCGGCCTCGCGGCGATCGAAGTCTCGAGCCTCGCCTTCGTCGATCACGCACCCATTCCCGATCGCTACACGGCCGACGGCATCGGCCACTCGCCCCCGCTGCAATGGGCCAAGGTACCGGCCGATGTCGCGAGCCTGGTGCTGCTGGTGGAAGACGCCGACTCGCCGACGCCCAACCCGCTGGTGCATGCGATCGTGGTCGATCTGCCACCGCAGGACGGCGGCATCGCCGAAGGCGCACTCGCGAGTTCGGAGCACGACGGCACTGGACTGCACACCGGTCGCAACTCTTATCTGCAGTCGGCCTGGTTGCCACCCGATCCGCCACCCGGTCACGGCGTGCATCGCTATGCATTTCAAATCTTTGCGTTGAAGCCCGGCGATGCGTTTTCCGAAACGCCGGGGCGCGATGAGCTCGTGGATGCGCTGCGTGCGAGAGCCGTGGCGAGCGGATTGCTGATCGGCACCTGCGAGCGGCCTGACGGCTCGGTCAAGGTTGGCAAGACCGAATCCGTGCCTTTCGGGATGACGCCAGCCGCCGACTGATCAGAGGCCAGTGAAGGCTGAGCGGCGACCGATAGACCTATTACGTCAGGGCGCCAACATGCCTTTGGAACGAATGACGTCGGCCGCGCCCGCACCGGTCATGCGCGACATGAAGGCTTGCGCCGTGGCCGCATGCATCGACGCCGCACCGACCCCGCCGGCATAGCTGGTGTAGTTCTGGATTTCTTCAGGCAGTGGCCCGACCAGCGTGACCCCGGCTACCGGCAGGATCTCGCTGATCTGCTGGATCGCCAGATCGGCCTCGCCTGTCACTAGCTTGGCCGCAGAGTAGCCACCCTGCACGAGCACCGCCTTGGCCGCGACCTGCGAGCCGATGCCGAGCCGATCGAACAAGCCTTGCAGGTAGATGCCGCTCGAGCCCCCCGCTGCCGGGTCGATGTACGCGACGGCGCGGGCGTTCAGCACCGTCTGCTTGAACTGTTCGACCGTGCGGATCTCCGGCAACAACGAGCCCGCCTTCACACCCACGCCAGCGCCGACTTTTGCCAAGGTCGCAACGCTGGACGGCACGACCTTTCCTGTCTCGGCGTATCGCGCGAGTGCCGCCGGCGTGATGACCACCACGTCGAATGCCTCACCGCCATCGACACGCTTTTGCAGCGCGCCGGCGGTGCCATCGGCAACTTCGACCTTGTTGCCGGTTTCAGCTTCGAAGGCGGGCACGAAGGCAAGCACCACTTGCTTGAAGGCGCCCGATGTGAGCACCTTGATCGTGTCGGCGAAAGCAGCCGGCGTGAAGGCCAGCGACGTTGTACAAGCAAGGCCTCCAAGCACGCGCGCGACCGATCTGAAGGCCACGCCCGTCGTTGCCTTTGCCTCTGTTTTCATCTTCATACCGGGTCCTTTCCCAAAATCGACAAGGGCAAGCGTGCCACTTCGGCGAGCAGCAACGCGAGTTGTCGCGCAGCAGCTTCGACCACCGCGCGCCCCTTCACCGCCGTCGCCGCAAGCGCGTTGCCAGCCGCGCCCTGCGCGTTGTAATCCTGCATGGCCCAGCCCAGCTTGGCGCTCTTGCCGTTGCCCAAAATGGCGTAGTCCGCGGCGCGCTGCCGAGATGCGGACGCGAAGTCTTCTGCCGCCTGCATGCGGACGAGTTCAGGATGCAGCGCCAGCACCATCGAGGTCTCGATGTCGCCGGCATGCACGCCGAAGCGATGCTCGTCGGCACCGAACTGCGTGCCTGCATCGCCCAGCGGCAAATTGAACCAGCTCACGCTATAGACGATGAGGTCGTGCGCCTCGCGCAGCTCGCGCGCCACGACGTCCATCGCGCCGACATGCCCGCCGTGGGCGTTGAAGAGCACTAGCTTCTTGATGCCGGCACGGGCCACGCCGGCGCCGATCTCTTTCCACATCCGGATGAGCGTTTCGGCCGACAGCGTCAGCGTGCCGGCAAAGCGCGCGTGCTCCGGGCTCAGGCCGATCGCCTGCGTCGGAAGCACCAGCACCGATGCATCGGGCAGCAACAACGGGAGCATCGCGGCCACGATGCCATCGGCTAGCCGCGTGTCGACACCCAGCGGCAGGTGCGGCCCGTGCTGCTCGGTCGCGCCGAGCGGCAGCACCGCGACGGTGCGGGTCGCGTCGAGCGCCGCGAAGTCGCGCGTCGTCAGGTCGGCCCAGAAGCGATTCGGCGCGATAGCGCTGGGGGCACTGGGGGCACTGGCGTTGGATGCGGTCATGCAGCAATCTTAGAGCGGTGTTTCAATGGCGGCATGGACCTCCAACTCGAACACCAGCACATCCTCATCACCGGCGGCAGCAAAGGCATCGGCTTGGCTTGCGCGCTCGGTTTTCTGCGCGAAGGCGCGCGCGTCAGCCTGGTCTCGCGTGATCAGGCGAATCTCGATCAAGCTAAGCGCACGCTCCTTGAGCAACTCCCCGACGCCGCCAGCCGCGTGGCGCTGTATGCCGCCGATCTCAAGCTGCCCTCCGAGGCGATCGAGGCGCTTGATGCAGCCGAAGGCAACTTCGGCCCGGTCGACGTGTTGGTGAACTCCGCCGGTGCCGCCAAGCGCACGCCGCCGGATCTGCTCGACGCCATGGTCTGGCATGAAGCGATGGAAGCCAAGTACTTCACCACCATCCACATGATCGATCCGGTGGTCAAGCGCATGGGCCAGCGAGGTCGTGGCGCCATCGTCAACGTCGTCGGCGCCGGCGGCAAGGTCGCGAGCCCCGTCCACATGCCGGGCGGCGCAGCCAACGCGGCGCTCATGCTGGTCAGCGCCGGCATGGCTGTCGCCTACGCGCCGCGAGGCGTACGCGTGAATGCGGTGAACCCCGGCCTCACGCTCACCACCCGGCTGCAGGAAGGCCTGGCCGTCGACGCCAAGGCGCAAGGCATCGACATGGACGAGGCGCTGAAGCGCGCCACTGCGCGGTTGCCGCTCGGCCGCATCGCCACGCCGGAAGAAATCGCCAACGCGGTGGTGTTTCTGGCATCGTCGAAAGCCAGCTACATCACCGGCGCGATCCTGGCGATGGACGGGGCCGTGACGCCGATGGTGTGATCCCGCAAGCACCGACAACAACCGATCGATACCGATCGAAAGCAAGAAAGAACGATTCATGAAAGCTGTCGGATACCGCCACGCATTGCCCATCGACGATCCTGCGGCGCTCGAAGACTTCGAGCTGTCCGCGCCCAGCCCCGGCCCGCGCGACCTGCTGGTGCGCGTGAAAGCGATCTCGGTCAACCCGGTCGACACCAAGGTGCGCAAGAACGCCGCGCCCGAGCCCGGCCAGACCAAGGTACTGGGCTGGGATGTGGTCGGCCTCGTCGAGGCGATCGGCGCCGAGGTGAAGAACTTCAAGGTCGGCGACCGCGTGTACTACGCCGGCTCGATCACGCGGCCGGGGGCCAACAGCGAGCTCCACGCAGTCGACGAACGCATCGTGGCAAAGGCACCGACGAGCCTGGACGATGCGCAAGCGGCCGCGCTGCCGTTGACCACGATCACTGCCTACGAACTCCTGTTCGATCGGCTCGGCGTACCGAAGGGCGGCGGCGCCGGACAGACGCTGCTGATCGTCGGCGGTGCCGGTGGCGTCGGCTCGATCCTCATTCAGCTGGCCCGCCAGCTCACGCAGTTGAAGGTCATTGCCACCGCGTCGCGCGCGGAGACACGCCAGTGGTGCCTGGACCTCGGCGCGCATGCGGTCATCGACCATTCCAGGCCACTTGCAACCGAGCTCAGGGCCGGTTGCTTCGGCGAGGTCGACATGGTCGCCAGCCTCACGCAGACGGTGCAGCACTACGCGCAGATCATCGAGAGCTTGAAGCCGCAAGGCAGCATCGCGGTGATCGACGACATGCCGATGCTGGACGCGATGCCGCTCAAGACCAAGTGCCTGTCACTGCATTGGGAAATGATGTTCGCGCGCTCTCGTTTCGAGACGCCCGACATGGACGAGCAGGGCAAGCTGCTGGCCGAAGTCGCAGCGCTGGTCGACGCTGGCAAGGTCCGCACGACTGTCAACGCCAATCTCGGCACCATCAACGCGGCCAACTTGAGAAAGGCACATGCGCTGGTCGAGAGCGGCAAGGCACAGGGGAAGGTCGTGCTGCAGGGGTTCTAGCCCAGACCTCTAGCTCGGCTAGGCTCGGCCCGGCGCTCTTACTTGGCCTTCGACACCCGCCAGACAGCGTTACCCACGTCGTCTGCCACCAGCAGCGCACCCGACTTGTCCAGCGCGACGCCGACCGGTCTGCCTTGCGCCTTCTCGTCGGCAGTCAAAAAACCAGTGAGCACATCAACCGGCGCGCCGCTAGGGCGGCCGCCGATGAAGGGCACGAACACCACTTTGTAGCCCGACAGCGGCTTGCGGTTCCACGAGCCGTGCTCGCCGATGAACACGCCATTGGCGAAATCGCCCGGCATGCCACGTGCGCTGGAGAAGGTCATGCCGAGCGGCGCCACGTGGGAACCGAGCGCGAAGTCGGGCGGGATCGCCTTGGCCACCATGTCGGGTCGCTGCGGCGAGACGCGCACATCGACATGGCCCCCGTAGTAGCTCCACGGCCATCCATAGAAAGCGCCGTCCTTGACGGAGGTGAGATAGTCGGGAACCAGGTCGCTGCCGATCTCGTCTCGCTCGTTGACCACGGTCCACAGCACTTGGGTGTCGGGCTCGAAACCCATGCCGTTCGGATTGCGCAGGCCGCTCGCGAAGAGTCGCTTGGCGCCGCTCTTGACATCGACTTCCCATATGGCGGCTCGGCCTTCTTCGGCCGGGATGCCGTTCTCGCCGATGTTGCTGTTGGAGCCGACCGTCACATAGAGCTTGGTGCCGTCGCGGTTGGCGATCACGTTCTTGGTCCAGTGGTGGTTGATGCCAGCCGGCAGGTCGGTCACCAGCGTGGGCGCTGCGGTGATCTTGGTCTGGCCTTCGGTATAGGGCACCTTTATCAGCGCATCGGCGTTGGCGATGAAGAGTTCGTTGCCGACCAGCACCATGCCGTAGGGCGAGGTGAGGTTCTGCAGGAAGATTTCCTTGACCTCCGCCACACCGTCGTTGTTAGTGTCACGCAGCAGCGTAATGCGGTTGGCGCTGGGCGTGCCGGCGCCGGCACGCTTCATGACCATGCCCATGATCTTTTGCCTGATCTGCGCGAAGAGGCCGTCGCCGCCGTCCTTGGGCTCGTTCGGCTTCGGGGGCTTGTTGCTTTCGGCCACCAGCACGTCGCCGTTCGGCAGCACGTAGACCCAGCGCGGATGGTCGAGCCCGCGCGCCAGGGCCGTCACCGCGAACCCGCTGGCGGGCGTCGGCCCGGCGGTGTCGGTCCAGCCGACGGCGGGCGCGATGTTGACGGTGGGAATCAGCGTCGGGTTGGGGGCGGCCAGCTGGGGTGTGGGGCCGGTCGTGCGTTCTGGCGGCAGCTTGGCGGTTTCACTGCAAGCGGCGAGCAGCATTGCAGTGGCGACGGCCATGACGGTCAGCACCTCGGCGGGCCGGCGCGTCGTAAATCGGTTCATTCGGAATTCTCCTTGCACGTCCATCGGACGTCCGAGCAGCTTGCTCGACTCACAGGCAAACGCTGTCGGCGACAGGCGCTTTCTGCCGTGAGCGCACCCCTTTGGCGCATCGCCGCTACCATGCCGCATGACCGAAGACCTGTTCCGCACCGACGCCTACCTGCGCGAATGCGAAGCCCGTATCGTGCGCGTCGACGAGGCGGGCATCGTGCTGGACCGCACGGTGTTCTACCCGCTGGGCGGCGGTCAGGCCGGGGACAGTGGCGTTTTGACGCTGGCCGATGGGCGCGAAATGGTCATCGTCGACACCCGCAAGGCGAAAGATGCCGACGGCAAGCCGACCGCCGAGATCGTTCATTTGCCGGCGCCCGATCAGGCTGACGCTGCCGTTTTGCTCGCCACGCTGCAGCCGGGCGATCGCGTCATGGCTCGCATCGACTGGGAACGCCGCCATCGACTCATGCGCTTTCACACCGCCACCCATCTGCTGTGCCATCTGGTGCCGCAACCGGTCAACGGCTGCTCGATCACGCCCGACTACGCGCGGCTCGACTTTCATATGACCGAGCCGCTCGACAAGGACGCGCTGACCGCCGGCCTCGCACGGCTCGTGGCCGCAGCGCATCCGCTGGCGGTTGGCGCCATCACGGATGCCGAGCTTGATGCCAACCCGGCTTTGATCAAGAGCATGAGCGTGCAGCCGCCGCGTGGCAGCGGTACGGTGCGCACGATCCGCATCGGGCGCACTGGCAACGGCGAGGAGAAAAGCGAGCAGATCGACTTCCAGCCCTGCGGCGGCACGCATGTTGCAAACACGTCGGAGATCGGCGCCGTGGTGGTGACGAAGATAGAGAAGAAAAGCGCTAACAGCCGACGGGTCATCCTCGGTTGGGCCGCGCCGGCCGGAACTAACCCGATCACTCCCCGCTCCGACATTCCGGCATGAACCCTTCTGCACCGCTTCTTCCCGCTCGACCGACGCCCGGCGTGGGAGGATCGTTCCGGACGTTGTTCAGTGACGCGTCCAAAGCGGCTCGCAGCAGCGCTACGGCGGCTCTCCTTTCCGTAGCAACCGTGCTGTCGTTCAGCTTTCCAGCCCACGCCCAGCTGTCGCCCAAGACCAGCGCCGTCGTCACCACCTCGCACGTGCGCGCCGAACTCATTGCCTATGCGCCCGATGGCGTGGCGCCTGGCGCCCCAGTATGGGTCGGCCTCCAGATCGCCCACCAGCCGCAATGGCACACGTACTGGAAGAACGCTGGCGATTCCGGCTTGCCCACCGAGCTGGCGCTGACGCTGCCACCCGGCATCACCGCCGGCGACATTGCCTGGCCGGTGCCCGAAAAGATCGCGGTCGGGACGCTGGCCAACTACGGCTATGAAGGCACGGTGGTGTTGCCGGTGCCGCTCATGGTCGCGCCTGACTTCAAGCCCGCCACCTCGCTGACTGGCAGCCCCGACATCGACATCCGGCTCAAGGCGTCGTGGCTGGTGTGCCGGCAGGAATGCATTCCCGAGCAGGGCGATTTTTCTCTCAAGCTTCCGGTTCAGGGCTCGACCGCGCTCGACAAGGCCGGCTTCGATGCGGCGCTGGCAGCGCAGCCGGTCGCGCTCGCCCGGCCCGGCACGATCGAGGTGCAGGGCAAGACGCTCAAGGTGCGCCTCGACGGCCTGCCCGCCGCGGTGCAGGGCAAGACGCTCGGCTTCTTCCCCGAAACCGGCGACGTGATCCATACCGCGGCGATTCCGGGCAAGGACTGGACGCAGGCTTGGGACGGCGCGACATGGACCGCCACCATCCCGTTGGCCGACCAGCGCAGCGCCCGCCCGACCGTCATGCCCGTGGTGGTGACACTGGCAGTGTCGGACCGCCAGCCCGGCCAGCCCATCGCATGGCGTGCCGAAGCGCCCGTCTCCGGCATCTGGCCGACCTCCGCACCGCGCGCAGAAGTCTCGCCGGCCCTGCAATCCGCGCTGGCTGCCAACGCGGCTGCGGTCTTGGCTGCGACCCCGACCTCAGCCACCGCTGGCAGCTTCATCGCCGCCCTCTTCGGTGCCTTCATCGGCGGCCTGCTGCTCAACCTGATGCCGTGCGTGTTCCCCGTGCTGGCGATCAAGGTGCTGGGTTTCGCACGCCAGGCTGGCGACAAGCGCGGCCACCGCAGCGCCAGCGTCGCCTACACGGCCGGCGTGATGTTGTCGTTCCTGGCGCTGGGCGGTGCGATGCTGATGTTGCGTGCCGCCGGCGAACAGATGGGTTGGGGCTTTCAGTTGCAGTCGCCGGTGGTCGTGGCGGTGCTGGCCGGCCTCTTCACGATGATCGGGCTCAACCTGGTCGGAGTGTTCCAGTTCGGCATCCTGGTGCCGCATTCGCTGTGCGCCGCGCAGGTAAGGCACCCGGTCGCCAACGACTTCTTGTCGGGAATCCTGGCCGTCGTCATCGCCTCGCCCTGCACGGCGCCATTCATGGGCGCCTCGCTCGGCTTCGCCATCGCGCTGCCGGCAGCGCAGGCGCTGATGCTGTTTGCCGCACTCGGCTTCGGGCTGGCGTTGCCGTACCTGGCAGCAGGCTTTATCCCGGCGGTCGCACGGCTGCTGCCAAAGCCGGGCGCCTGGATGGAAACACTGCGGCATGTCATGGCGTTTCCGATGTTCGCCACCGTCGCCTGGCTGGTGTGGGTGCTCGGCCAGCAAAGCGGCATCGACGGTGCTGGCGCGTTGCTCGGGCTGCTGGTGTGCCTCTCTGCCCTCGCCTGGTCGTTCACGCTGCGCGGCCGCACTCGCATGCTCGTCTCGGGCTTGCTGGTGGTGTGCAGCGCGGCGGTGGTGGTCGCCATCGGCGGCAACATCGTGCGCACGGTTGAACCGGCGGTCGCTGCGAGCGGCGCGCGCTGGCAAACGTGGTCGGCGGCGCGCGTGGCCGAACTCAATGCCGAAGGCCGGCCGGTGTTCGTCGACTTCACTGCGGCGTGGTGCGTCACCTGTCAGTACAACAAGAAGGCGACCTTGAACAACGCCGCTGTGCTGGCTGATTTCGAGGCGCGCAACGTGGCGCTGCTGCGCGCCGACTGGACCCGCCAGGATCCGACGATCACCGCCGCCCTGACGGCGCTGGGCCGCAGCGGCGTACCGGTCTATGTGCTTCACGTCGCAGGTAAAGCGCCGGTCGTCATGACGGAAATCCTCAGCGCAGAAGAGGTCCGGGCCGCGCTCGCCGCGCTGTAAGACTCGGGCGGCTACGGGTTGTCACACCGGCGTTAGAAAAGCGGCCTAAGCTGTGGTCGGTGTTAGATTTTTCACTGTCAGGAGTCCAAGTTGGCCCAGCCATCTCCTTCCCAAACTGAATCCAGCAAATCCAACGAATCTCGCGGGTCAGCGACGCCCTCGTCTTCTCCATCCCGCACCCGCCGTGTCGCGCAGACCGCACGCAACGCCCGTGCCGCACTCGATCGCGCCTCGCGCCGCGCCGTCATGGCGGCGGCTGTGGCGCTTGGCGCCACCTTCTTGGTGGGCACCACTGCCTTCGCAGCGCCGTCCGTCGGCCAGCAGGCGCCCGACTTCATCGCCGTCGACACCCGCGGCCAGCAGCACAAGCTTTCGGACTTCGCCGGCAAGTTCGTGGTGCTCGAATGGACCAACCCTGGCTGCCCTTTCGTTCGCAAGCACTACGGCAGCGGCAACATGGCCGCCACCCAAAAGTCCGCAACGTCCAAGGGCGTGGTCTGGTTGTCCATCAGCTCGACCGAACGCGCCGCCAGCGACTACCTGAAGCCGGCCGCGCTCGACAGCTGGATGAAAGAGCAAGGTGCCGCGCCGAGCGCTGTGCTGATGGACGAAGACGGTGCCATCGGCCAGGCTTACGGTGCGCGCACCACGCCGCATATCTCCATCGTCGACCCCACGGGGATGCTGGTCTACGCAGGCGCCATCGACAGCATCGCATCGTCTCGGCCCGATGACGTCAAGACCGCGACCAACTACGTGAACCAGGCATTGGGCGAAGCCTTCGGCGGCAAGCCGATTTCGGCTGCAACGACGCGCGCCTACGGGAACTCGATCCGGTACAAAGCCTAGCCGGTCCAGGCCTGAACGCAGGCGTGGACCCAAGCTGACCAATCAAGTCAGCCTCCGGTCAAGTGTGGTGAGCTAGCTTCGCGAGTTGCCCGCCAACGACTTGAGACGCTGACCATGACACCAGGGACGACTTCCATCGCTTCCTCCTCGAAATTCGCCACCGTCTTGCGCGTGACTGGCGGTAATTTCATGGAGATGTTCGACTTCTTTCTGTTCGGCTTCTATGCCACGCAGATCTCGAAGGCGTTCTTTCCGACCGGCAACGAGTTCGCATCCTTGATGCTGACTTTCATGACCTTCGGCGCGGGCTTTCTGATGCGCCCGCTCGGTGCCATTTTTCTCGGCGCCTACGTCGACCGGGTCGGACGGCGCAAGGGCCTGATCGTCACGCTGGCGCTGATGGCGGTCGGCACCCTGCTCATCGCCTGCGTACCGGGCTACGCGACCATCGGCCTGGCGGCGCCCGTTTTGGTGCTGATCGGCCGTTTGCTGCAAGGCTTTTCGGCCGGCGTGGAGCTGGGCGGCGTGTCGGTGTATCTGTCTGAAATGGCGACGCCCGGCCACAAGGGCTTCTATGTTGCGTGGCAATCGGCCAGCCAGCAGGTGGCGATCGTCGTCGCGGCGGCGCTGGGCTACTGGCTCAACGTGACCTTCACCCAGGTCGAAGTCACCGACTTCTACTGGCGCATTCCGTTTTTCGTCGGTTGCCTGATCGTGCCGGTGCTGTTTTTCCTGCGCCGCTCGCTGCAGGAAACCGAAGAGTTCATGGCGCGCAAGCATCGGCCGGATGCGCGGGAAATTTTCCAGTCGATGGTCGCCAACTGGGGCCTGGTGGTCGCCGGAATGATGCTGGTGTCGATGACGACGGTGAGCTTCTATCTCATCACCGTGTACACGCCGACCTTTGGAAAGGCGGTGCTGCACCTGAGCACGACCGATGCGCTGATCGTCACGCTGTGCGTGGCGATTTCGAACTTCATCTGGTTGCCGGTGATGGGCGCAGTGTCGGACCGCGTGGGCCGCAAGCCGCTGCTGATCATCTTCACGGTGCTGGCGATCTTCACCGCGTACCCCTCGCTGAAATGGCTGGTCGGTTCGCCGAGCTTTATTCACATGCTCGAAGTCGAACTGTGGCTGTCGTTCCTGTACGCCAGCTACAACGGTGCGATGGTGGTGGCGCTCACCGAGGTGATGCCGGTCAACGTGCGCACCGCCGGCTTCTCGCTGGCATACAGCCTGGCGACGGCCATCTTCGGCGGCTTCACGCCGGCCATCGCGACCGGTCTGATCGAGATGACGGGCGACAAAGGCGCGCCCGGTTTGTGGATGACGGCGGCTGCGATTTGCGGGCTGATCGCCACGCTGGTGCTGTACCGGCGGCAAGCGCCGCGGCCTTACGGCGTGCCGGCCTGAGCCGAAGCACGCGTCATCGCGCGCCGAACGCGGTGTTGCCGAATACGGCCTGGTGCTCCCGTGGCGGCGCGCGCCAATACGGCGGCGGCGCCTCGACGGTCGCACCCAGTGCTGCCGCGGCATGCCAACCCCAGCGCGGGTCGTACAGCATCGCTCTGGCGAGCGCGACGAAGTCGGCCTGCCCGCTGGCAATCAAGTCCTCGGCTTGACGCGCCTCGGTGATCAGGCCGACCGCCATGGTCGTCACGCCCGTCGCCTCTTTGACCGCCTTGGCGAAAGGCACCTGGTAACCGGGGCCGACGGTGATCTTCTGCAGCGGCGAGATGCCGCCTGACGAGACGTCGATCCAGTCGACGCCGCGCGTCTTCAGCTCTTTGGAGAACGCGATGGTCTGCCCGATGTCCCATCCGCCTTCGACCCAATCGGTCGCGGAAACTTTCAGCCCGACCGGCTTGTCGGCGGGGAAAGCGGCGCGTACTGCGTCGAACACTTCGAGCGGAAAGCGCATCCGGTTCTCGAGCGACCCGCCGTATTCGTCGTTGCGCCGGTTGCTAATGGGCGACAAGAACTGGTGCAGCAAATAGCCGTGCGCGCCGTGAATTTCCAGGCCGTCGATGCCGAGCCGCGCTGCACGTTTCGCCGTAGCGACGAAGGCATCGCGCACGCGATGCAAGCCGGCGGAATCCAGCGCCAGTGATGCCGCTTCGCCTGCTTTCTGCGGCACGGCCGACGGTGCGTGCGGCACCCAGCCATCCGGCGCGTCGGCTGGAATAAGTTGCCCGCCATCCCATGGCACGTGGCTCGATGCCTTGCGGCCAGCATGGGCGATTTGCATCACGACGGCCGTGTTCGAAACCTGTCGGATGGCGGCCAGCATGGGTACCAGTGCCGCTTCGGTAACGTCGTCCCACAGGCCGAGGTCACCCGGTGTGATGCGGCCGAGTGCCTCCACGGCAGTCGCTTCGATGATCAGCATGCCCGCCCCCGACAAGGCGAGGCCGCCGAGATGAATGAGATGCCATGCATTGGCTTGCCCGTCGGTCGCGGAGTACTGGCACATGGGAGAGACGACGATGCGATTGGGCACCGTGAGATCACGCAAGGTGAAAGGCGAAAAAAGGGCACTCACGAGCAAACTCCGGTAGGTAGGCGTTCCCAGCATGCCAACAATGCGGCCCCTCGACGCACCCGCCCTCAAAAGCCCCTGCGACAATCCCACGATGCCCTCCGCCTCCACCTTCGCACCTCTTCAAAACGACACGTTTTTGCGCGCCTGCTGGCGTCAGGCCACCGACCACACGCCCGTCTGGCTGATGCGCCAGGCCGGCCGTTATCTGCCCGAATACGTCGCCACCCGCGCACGCGCCGGCAGCTTCATGGGGCTTGCGACCAACGTCGACTATGCAACCGAAGTAACGCTTCAGCCGCTGGCCCGCTACCCGCTCGACGCCGCGATCCTGTTCTCGGACATCCTGACCGTGCCCGACGCGATGGGCCTTGGCTTGTCTTTCGAAGCAGGCGAAGGCCCGCGCTTTGCCCGACCGCTGCGTGACGAAGCCTCGATCGCCGCACTCGAGGTACCGGACATGGAAAAGCTCAGGTACGTGTTCGACGCCGTGACGTCGATTCGCCGTGCGCTCGATGGACGCGTGCCGTTGATCGGCTTTTCAGGGAGCCCGTGGACGCTCGCCTGCTACATGGTCGAGGGCGCAGGCAGCAGCGACTATCGGATGGTCAAAAGCATGCTCTACGGTCGCCCCGACCTCATGCACAAACTGCTCGCGGTCAATGCCGACGCCGTCGCCGCTTACCTCAACGCCCAGATCGAAGCCGGCGCGCAAGCCGTGATGGTGTTCGACAGTTGGGGGGGCGTGCTGGCCGACGGCGCCTTTCAGGAATTCAGCCTCGCCTACACCGCGCGGGTGCTTGCCAAGCTGCGGCGCAACGGTGTCGACGGCACGCCGGTGCCGCGAATCGTCTTCACAAAGGGCGGAGGCCCGTGGCTGGAGGCCATGCGGTCGCTCGATTGCGAAGTGCTGGGGCTCGACTGGACGGTGAACCTCGGCAAAGCGCGCGCGCTGGCGGGTGAAGGCCAAGGGGCCAAGGCGCTTCAAGGCAACATCGATCCGAACGTGCTGTTCGCGCCGCCGGCGCAGATCGAGGCAGAGGTCGTGAAGGTGCTGAACAGCTTTGGCGTGCCGCACACTGACCGCACGACAACCGGCCCGACGCACATCTTCAACCTGGGTCACGGCATCAGCCAGTTCACGCCGCCGGAGCACGTTTCTGCGTTGGTCGATGCGGTTCATTCGCACTCGCGCATGGCGCGCAGTTCCCTGAAGAATTCGAAAGAACTGTGAGCGGCTGTAAGGCCGACCAAGCCAGTTCACACTTGTCAACCCTTAAAAACCACGAGCGCCGATTGACTTATGCACAAAAGTCTTGCTGCGGTGCGCAAAAACAGCACCCGTGAAGTATTCCCTGCTACCAAAGCGATAGCGCTCCTAAGTCATTGATTTATATGGATTTCCAGATTTGCTTTTTTTGTGGGCATTCCAGCAAAGCCCTTGATTTGCGGGGCTCTGCGGCGTCTCAGGCAAGGATATCAACAAAGTTATCCACACAAACTCTGGATGATCTGCAAAGGGCAAGGAAATCAACGACTTAACCCGTCTTGTTCAACTTCGCTTTAAGAAACACCCGTACCGGAGGCGGCCATGAACTGGCACGTTGAGGTGGCGGTGCAGACCCCGGCTCACAGTGCGCTGGGAGAACTTTTGACTTACGCAAGCTCCGTGCCGCTCGTCGCAGGCACCCTGGTCCGTGTGCCTTTTGGTTCACGCGAGGTGCTCGGCGTGGTATGGGGCGAAGCGCTGCCGGACCCGCAGCTGACGCTCAAACCCGTGGGTGCCGCATTGGATGCCCTTGCGCCGTTGGGCGATGCGTGGCGCGATCTCGTGGCGTTCTCGGCGCGCTACTACCAGCGCTCGCTGGGTGAAGTGGCGCTGGCAGCGCTGCCGCCGCAGTTGCGCGATCTGAGCACGGCGCAACTTGCGCGGCGGCTCAAGCGCAAGGTGTCTGGCCGGGTCGATGTGCTGTCGGAAAGCGCCGAGAGCGCGGTGGCGCTCAGTTCCGAGCAGCAGACTGCGCTGACACGATTCGATGCGGAGGCCGGCCCGTTCCTGCTGTTCGGCAGCACTGGCAGCGGCAAGACCGAGGTCTATCTGCGCGCGGTCGCCGAGCTGCTGGTACGCAATGCCGCAGCGCAGGCGCTGGTCATGGTGCCGGAGATCAACCTCACGCCGCAGCTCGAAGCTCGCTTCAAGACACGCTTTGGCGCCGACGCCGTCGTGTCGCTGCACAGCGGCATGACCAACCCGCAGCGCCTCGCGAGCTGGCTGGCGGCGCACAGCGGCACGGCGCGCATCGTGCTCGGCACGCGGATGGCGGTGTTCGCGTCGATGCCGGGGCTGAAGCTCATCGTGGTCGACGAAGAACACGACCCGAGCTACAAGCAGCAGGAAGGCGCGCGTTATTCGGCACGCGATCTGGCCGTGTGGCGCGGCCAGCGTGAAGGCGCCAAGGTCATCCTCGGCTCGGCCACGCCGTCCTTCGAAAGCTGGCATCAGAGCCGTCCCGCGGAGGGCGACGACGCGGGGGGCCGCTATGTCCGGCTGGCGATGCCGTCGCGCATCGGCGCCGCAAGCAGAGGCAGCAGCGACGGTGGGGCCGGTGCAGGCGCCGGCGAACTGCCCACGGTTCGGCTGGTCGACATGAACCTGCAGCCGCCGAAAACGGTGCTGTCGGGCGCGCTGCTCGCCGCCATCGGCGAACGCATCGCGCGTGGCGAGCAGAGCATGGTGTTCCTGAACCGCCGCGGCTACGCGCCGGTGCTGGCCTGCGGCGATTGCGGCTGGAAAAGCGAGTGCCCCCACTGCAGCGCATACCGCGTGTTCCACAAGATCGACCGCACCCTGCGTTGCCACCATTGCGGCTTTACCGAGCGAGTGCCGCGCGCATGCCCGGCCTGCGGCAACCCTGACATCGCGCCGGTGGGGCGCGGCACCGAAAGGCTGGAGGAACATCTGGCAGAGCTCTTCGCCGATGTGAAGCGACCGGATGGCAGCGCCGTTCGCATCGCGCGAATCGACGCCGACAGCACACGCAAGGAAGGCGCGCTCGAATCGCAACTGGCGGCCGTGCATTCCGGCGAGGTCGACGTGCTGGTCGGCACGCAGATGATCGCCAAGGGCCACGACTTTCGCCGAATCACTTTGGTTGCCGCGGTGAACCCCGACGGCGCCTTGTTTTCCAGCGACTTCAGGGCACCCGAGCGTCTGTTCGGATTGCTGATGCAGTCGGCAGGACGCGCAGGGCGCGATGCCGCCTACCTCGCGGCGCAAGGCAGCCGCGCCGAGATGTGGCTGCAGACCTCGCACCCGCAGCACCCGTTGTTTGCAGCCCTGCGCCGGCATGACTACGCGGCGTTCGCTGCGTCGGAACTCGAGCAACGCCGCGCCGCCGGCATGCCGCCTTTCGCGTTCCAGGCGCTGTTGCGTGCCGACGCGCGGACGCAGGAGTCGGCGCAGGCCTTTTTGACTGCCGCGAGCACGGCGGCCGATGGGTTACCTGGCGCCGAACACGTGACCCGCTACCCGGCGGTGCCGCTCGCGATCCAGCGGGTCGCCAACGTGGAGCGCGCGCAGATGCTGATAGAGAGCGGCTCGCGAGCCGCGTTGCAACGCCTGTTGGCGGCGTGGCAGCCGCTGTTGCAGACCGTGCGGCGCAGCGCCGAGGGCAAAGGCGTGATCCGCTGGCTGGTCGATGTCGACCCGCAGCAGATCTGACTGGTTTCGGATCAGCCGGCGCGGTCGCAGCCGACGATCTTGAACTCGACACGGCGGTCCAGCGCATCGACCGCGTTGTCCGTTCCGCTGCCGATGAGGTTCTCCCGAAAGCCCATGCCGGCCGCGCGCGTGCGGTCGCCCAGCACGCCAGAGACGCCTGTCAGCCGCTGGCGGATGTAGCCGGCTCTTTGCAGCGACAGCGCATCGTTCAGCGACTCCGCGCCGGTGCGACTGGTGTGGCCGACGATGTCCATGCAGACGTTCGCTTGCGTACTGACCTGCGCGATGCGCGCGAGCCACAGACCGTAGGAACCGCTGACCTTGGGATCGGACCAGAACACGGTGGTGCCGGGGTTGAAAAGAAACTTCACCCCGAGTTGCTTGTTGGCGATGCCGAAAGCGACGATGTTCCCAAACGCCTTGTCGGCTTCGGCGGCGCGATCGAGCTTGACCGATGCAAGGTATATCCCGCTCAGCACCCGAAGTTGCTCACCAGCGGGTGTCGCATTGGCCAGGTTGTATTGATTCAGTGCGTCTTGATAGCGGCCCGCGTTGTAGGCGGTGCCGGCCTCGCTCACGATCGGCGCCACCGGCAAGCGTTGCATGTAATACGCGTCGGCAGGCTGCCCGGCCGGCGTGACGGTGGTGCGCGCATAGCCTTCGATGAGCTGGTCTTTGGGCAGCACCGGGCTGTCTTGTTCGAAAGCCAGCGGCGTGTTGTCGAGCTCGTCGTCGCGCAACACGGCCGACGATTGCGCGACCACCATGCCCTTGCGCAAATCGGTCAACGCGAGGTTGATCTGTAGTGCGCCGCGTGACTTGCCGGTCTGCCGCTGACGTGTGAGCGTGCCCGTCAAAAGATAAGCGGCCTTGTCGAGGTTGGCGCGTTGAAACGGCAGCAGCTCAAGCGATGCGTGCTTCGACCGGATGCGATCCGAAACACGGCTTTGCAGCAGCTGCGTCGATACGGTCTGCTGCCCGCTGTTCGCATCGATCATCGGATCAAGCACCACACCGCGGCGACCTGTGTCCAACATGCCCGACAACGATTGCGTTTGTGACACCAGCGCGTCGGTGACCTGCGCGACGGCCTGGTCGACACGTTGCGCTGCAGTCGTCGGTGCCGACTCGGTGCTGGCACAGCCTGCAATGGTCAAGCCGAGCATCAAGGCTACGGACAAGGACACTGCTCTAAGCCCATGCAGCCGAGAAAAGGAGAGCACGGATACGGAAAAAGTCATGGTCGACATTCGCTTTTAAGAAGAGAGGTATCGCCGGCTCGAAGTGGTCCGAGCGAAGCGGATTGAAGAAGCTCGCTGCATCTACTGCGAGAGGCGCCGGTTGGATGGGCGGTTGCGCTGGCGGCCGCCGCTTTTGCTTTGGCCGATGCGGTCGACGCCATTGAAGAAATCACCATGGGCTCCGGCAATGTCGACGCCTTTGACTCCGTGGCCAACCCGGTCATTGCGGACGGCGCAGGTGGTGCGGCCTCGGCGGGAAGTCCAGGAAGCGGCGAGACCTCCGTGTGAGTGCGCGTGACCGCCTCGCGCATCTGCCTCAACTTCAACGCCTGCTTCTGCCCGAGTGCAGAGCGTGCTTCAGCGTCGGCATGGCGCGCCTGGAACATCGCGCCGCCGATGACGGCAGCGACCAGTGCGACGCAAAGCGCTGCGACCACGAAGTAACGTGCACTGCCCTGCCGCCGGACTCCGCCACGCGATGTGGCGGAGAGCGCGGCGCCGCTCGACCAGAGTGGGTCCATCTCACTCAGATCGAGCCGCTTCTCAGCAGTCGACTGCCATGCGCCTTGCTCGACCGGCTCGAGCGGGGCCGGGTAGGTCGGGTACGTCCCGTTGTTATCCGATGCGCTACCGGAGTTCGTCGATGGCGTTTCGGTTTCACGGCCATTCAGTTGCGCCCAGAACGCTTCAGCCGTTTGCGTTCGGTCTTGCGGTCGCAGCGTCAATGCGTTGTCGATTGCGGCGAGAAACGGCATGCCGTACCGGCCTTTGGCCCGCTCTGAAATCGGCACCAACCGGTCTTCCATCAAACGCTCGATCGCGGCCATCGGCCGCTCGCCGGTGATCGCTGCGTACACCACGCCCGCCAGTGCATACAGATCGGTCCAGGGGCCTTGCTTCATCGACGGCGCCTCGCCGTATTGCTCAATGGATGCAAAGCCGAGCTGGCGCGCAGCATTGGGTGTCTGCGCGATGTTGCCGATAACGCGGCGTGCCGCGCCAAGGTCGAGCAACACCGGGCCACTGCGCGAGACGATGATTTTTTCGGGCGCTACGTCGCGGTGCAGGCAACGCACCGCGTGCATCGCGGAAAGCCCGTCAAGCAACGGGTGCAGCAGATCGAGCAGCTGCTTTTCGTCCGGAGCGTGACCGAGATCGGCGAGCCACTGCGCCAGCGTCGGGCCTTCGTAGTACGGCATGGCCATGTATGCCGTGCCATTGGCCTCCCACCAACGCAGCACCTTGACGACGGCCGGATGATCGAAGCGCGCGAGCGTCCGGGCTTCGTTGATGAAGCTGCGCAACCCCGACTGATAAAGGTCGACATGCCGCTCCGACTTGACGACCACCGCGGGCGATGCAGCCGACCGAGCAGCCAGCGCAGCCGGCAGGTATTCCCTGATGGCAATGCGCTCTCTTGAAGAAGGATCGAAGGCGAGGTAGACGATGCCGAAGTCGCCTTCGGCGATCAGACCCGTGATCTCGTATTCGAACGGCTTCGTGCTCTCAGCCAATGCAGCCGCGCCCGCGCCCGCGCCGTTTTCCTCGATGCGATGCCGCGTCGACGTCATTGAACCCCCCTGTTTTGGGAGGCACTCTAACAGTGTCATGAATACCAAATAGCTACACGATTCGACACATTCAAGTTTGAATGTGAACCGCTGCAGACGTCCCGCCCGACCTTGTCGACTTTATTTTTTGTCCGTTCTTCCTACGCCGCGAGAGGCGCTCGCGCCCTAATCTCTGGCGATGAAAAATCAGTCGATGCCAATGCCGAGACGCCTGCTGCGCTGGGTCATGCCTTTGATGATTTCCTTGGCGCCTTGGTTGGCCCATGCTCAGGAAGACTCGAGCGCCGAGGGCTTGCGAGCGCAATACAAGACGATGGCGCCGGCCCTCGCCAGCAATCCGTTTCATCGCAAGTTGGTGCTTCAGTCCGAGGAAGGCTCGGGCAAGCTGAGCGGCAATATCTATGCGGTGGTGGACCATCCGTATGCCGATGTCGCCAGCGCCTTCAAGCTGCCGGCCACCTGGTGCGGTGTGCTCATGCTGCATCTCAATACCAAATACTGCGGCGTGCAGGGAAGCGGCGCCAGCCCGACGCTCAATGTCGCCGTCGGGCGCAAGTTCGATCAGCCTGTGGCCGACGCCTCACAAGTCAATTTCGTTTACTCGCTCAAGGCCGCGACAGCGGATTACCTCGACGTCAATCTGAATGCCGCGAGCGGGCCGATGTCGACGCGAGACTACCGCATCGTGCTCGAGGCAACGCCTATCGACGCCAGCACGACCTTCATTCACCTCGGCTATTCGTATGGCTATGGCCCGGCGGCCAAGATCGCGATGCAGGTCTACCTGGGCACCATCGGAAGTGACAAGGTAGGTTTCACCGTCACAGGCAAGAACGGCAAAGGCGAGCCGGATTACATCGGCGGCGTGCGCGGCGTGGTCGAACGCAACACCATGCGCTACTACCTCGCGATCGACGCCTATCTCGATGCGCCCTCGCCGCAGCAGCAGGACCAGCGTACCGCGGCCTGGTTCGATGCCACAGAGCAATACGCATTGCAGCTGCACGAGATGCCCAAGGACGACTACGTCGCGATGAAGAGGAGCGAGTACCGCCGACTGATTGCCAGGCAATAGGCCAGAGGCACGGAGCGGCAAGGAGGCGGGCATAGAGAGCAAGACTATGCGGGCGACGCAGCGCGAATGGCGGGTCGCCCTGGCGATCAAATAGTCTGCAAAATGAAGCGATGCCTTGACCCTGCTCAGCAAACCGTAAGCAGGTAGGTGTCTGATGTGTCGACTACCGGAGAACGCAGTGAAAACGCTGTCAGCCTTGTTGAGTGTCCTCGGTGCCCTCGCCACCTTTGCCGTTGCCAGCACTGCATTGCCTGCGTCGGCGGCGGAGCTGGAACTTGAAGGTCCGCGCCTGCGCGTCAGCGGCATGCTCGACGGCAGTGCCACCAAAGCATTCATCGAGCACCTCGACACCGGAAAAGTTCGCGTTGTCGTCTTCGAAGACTCGTTCGGTGGCACCGCGGAGGCAGCCGAGATTTATGCCAAGGCTATCCGGGCCAGCGGCGTCAACACCGAAGCACGCGGCCAGTGTTATGCCGCCTGCGCCTACGCGTTTCTGGCCGGCAAGGAGCATCGCTTCGGCCGCGGGATACAGGTCAACGGCTTGCTGATTCCGGTCGCGATGCGGCCCAATCCCAGTGAGTTGCAAAGCCGTTGGCGCGGCGACGAAGCACAGAAAACGCTGGCGGAGTTCACCGCCGTTTCCTCGTCGAGGCCCGCGACACTGCCAGTGTCGACCTCCGACTCGCCGAGGGGCGCACTGTCTGCAACCAACGTCGCATCTCCCGCTACGGTCTCGTCCACAGCCCCATCGGCGCCACGCGAAAATTGGCAGCCTGACCATGGTCTGCTGTTCAGTTCGACTCCGACGCTCTTCGGCCGCGTTTACAACACCTATTACTGCGATGGCTCGCAGGGCCGCGACGTTTCGAAGTGCGAGGCGTTGAGCGATGCCGACCCTTACAAGCTCGGCGTGTTAACGCCTTAGCGGTGCCAGCAGTTACCAGTGGGCCGGGTCCGGTACAAAGCCGTACTGCGGGTTGCGTGGATTGGCCGGGAAAGGGCGAGGCCGGTCCGGCACATCGACGTCGGCCGGCAACACACCCATACGCACCAGATTTGCACGGCTGTCGTATCGCACGGCGATGACTGCTTCGGGCGCGCTTGCAGCCCGCTCGAACCGCGTGTGCCCCACCACCGATTCTTCGCGTTGCCCATGCCCTGTGTCTAGCTTGGCTGTGCTGTCTGCGCTGAATTCGCCGGATGGGCCGGACGGCCCGGCAGAGGCTTTGGCTTCGCCACGCGTTTCCGGTGCGGGCGATGCCGACGGCGCAGGTGCCTCTCGCACACTTCGCTCACGTCGCTCGCTGCGGCCATCCGACTCGCTGCGCTCGTTCTGCGCCGCGCCTTGATCGCTGAAGTCACGCCGCAGTGCCTGCCGGGGTGCCACCGGCATCGGTGCCGCCACGGACACCCGCTCACGAAACACCGCAATGCCGATCACGCCCACGTCGAGCGGCCGGCCCGTCCGCGCCGCATAAGACTGCGCCTGTGCGGTGAACTCGAAGGCGGCGATCTCGCGGTCTGTCTTACGCCAGCCATCGATCTGGCCTGCGTCGAGCGGGTCGAGCACATAACCGTTCTGCTGCCAGCCCGCGGTCTGCCCCGTCAGAACGTTGACTCCGTCGACCGCCATCACGACAAGCACGCGCTCGCGTCGCAAGTTGCGAATGCGAAGCCCGTATCGCGCACCCGGCCGGCCAGGCACATAGCGCTCACCGCCGCTCGCATAGACCGGAAGCGATTGGCCGGTGTCGCGGTCCACCACTTCGAGTGCCGGTCAATCGGTGTCCAGACCCAACGAACAGGATGTCAGCGAATCCATGCGACCGCGAGCGGAAAGCTGAAGAACGCCGCCACCGTGGTCCACAGAATGATCCGCGCAATACGCCCGTTGTCTGCGCCGAAGCGCTCAGCCAACATTGCCACATTGCTGGCGCTCGGCAAGGCCGCGACCAGCACGATCGCCGCCAGAGCCATCGGGCTGATGGGCAAACCCAGCGCCATCGCTCCGCGTGCCACCGCATAGACCAGCAGCGGATGCACCACCAGTTTGACGATGACCACAGGGAGCACATCACCAATGCGCGACAGGCCGTGGTGCGGCGCTTCGGGAAACTGCAGGGCGTGACCGCGGCTCAACAAAGCCGAGCGCGCCAGCACCGCGCCGATAGTGAACAGCGCCGCAGGCGAGGCGGCATCGGCCAGCATCGCAATCGTGTCCGCAATGGGCGCGGGCAATTTTAGTTGCACCGCAGACACCAACGCGCCGAGCAGGATGGACCACGGCAGCGGATTGACCGACATGCCGCGCATCGCCTGACGGACCGCTTTGGCCGCACCGTGGTCGTCGGCGCCGTCGAGTCGCGACAATGCGATGCACACGGACGACGTCACCAACGTATCGAAGGCGATCGTGATGATGACCGGCCCCGCCACCTGCGGCCCGAGCAACGCAGCCAGCAATGGCACACCCATGAACCCGGTGTTGGGAAAAGCCGCTACAAGCGCTCCGAAGGCCGCGTCGTTCCATCCGATGCGTGCGCTCCGCGTACCGCACACCACGGCACCGACCACGATCAGCGCACACACGCCCCACACCAGCGCAACGCTGCCGTCGAGCAACTGGGCGATAGGCGTGCGGGCGCCGAAGCGAAACAGCATGCACGGCAACGCGAAGTAAAGAACGAAGGTGTTGAGGCCCGGAATGGCGTCCAGCGGCAGCACCCGACCACGGGCTGCCGCATAGCCAGCTGCGATCAGCGCGAAGAACGGAAAGGTGACAAGAAAAATCTGCAGCACGCGGCGATTGTCGGGGCTGCCGGTGCCGCTGCTGGTGGCCCGTATCATTCATCGCTTTGCGCTCACAGCCCCGCTGGCCGACCCGCTAAGTACCCTGCCCCCATGTCATCCGGTCTCAATCTCGCGCAACAGGAAGCGGTCAACTATCTGCACGGGCCGTGCCTGGTGCTGGCCGGTGCCGGCTCCGGCAAGACCCGGGTCATCACGCACAAGATCGGACGGCTCATCGAAACCGGCATGGCGCCGAACCGCATCGCGGCCATCACCTTTACGAACAAGGCCGCTACCGAAATGCGCGAACGCGCCAAAGGGTTGATCGGGCGAGACGCAAAGAAGGTCGTGATCTGCACCTTCCATGCGCTGGGCGTTCGCATGATGCGGGAAGACGGCGCAGTGCTCGGCCTGAAGCCCGCCTTCAGCATCCTCGACAGCGACGACGTCACCAAGATCCTCAAAGATGCCGGCGGCACCACCGATGCCGCGACCGCGCGCATCTGGCAGTGGACCATCAGCAAGTGGAAGAACATGGGCCTCAATGCGGCTCAGGCCGAGGCCATCGCGGCGGACGACAACGAGCGCATCACCGCCAAAGTGATGGGCCGCTACGAAGAGCGGTTGTCGGCCTACCAGAGTGTCGACTTCGACGACCTGATCGGTATGCCGCTCAAGCTGCTGCAGCAACACGCCGATGTGCGCGCCAAGTGGCAAGCCACGCTGGGCCATGTGCTGGTCGACGAATACCAGGACACCAACGCGACGCAGTACGAAGTGCTGAAGGCGCTCGTCGGCGCGGGCGGGCGCTTTACCGCGGTAGGTGACGACGACCAGTCGATCTACGGCTGGCGCGGCGCGACGCTCGACAACCTGAAAAAGCTGCCGATCGACTATCCGACGCTCAAGGTCGTGAAGCTCGAACAAAACTACCGCAGCACATCCGGCATCCTGCGTGCGGCCAATAACGTGATCGCGCCGAATCCGAAGCTGTTCCCGAAAACGCTGTTCAGCGAACTGGGCGAAGGCGAACCGGTGCGCGTGGTCGATGCCGACAGCGAGGCGCATGAAGCCGAACGCGCAGTGGCGCGGATCCAGAGCCTGCGCGCCGGCGAAACCATCACGCAAAGCTCTACCGGCACGCAGCACTTGGAATGGCGCAACTTCGCGGTGCTGTATCGCGCCAACCATCAGGCACGCGTTTTCGAGCAAGCGCTGCGCAAAGCCAACATTCCCTACAAGGTATCGGGCGGGCAGAGCTTCTTCGATCGGGCCGAGATCAAGGATCTGTGCGGCTGGTTCCGGTTGTGGGTCAACAACGACGACGATCCGGCGTTTCTGCGCGCAGTGACGACGCCCAAGCGCGGCATCGGCCACACGACGCTGGCCAGCCTGGGCACCTTCGCGAGCCAGTACAAGCTGAGCTTGTTCGAGGCGCTGTTCAGCCCGTCGTTACCCAGCGTCATGGCCAAGCGCGCGCATGAGCAGTTGCACGAGTTCGGCCGCTACATCAACGACCTCGAATACAAGGCGCGCCGCACCATGGGCGCCGCAGATTCGCGCGCTTTCATGACCGAGTGGCTGAAAGAGATCGACTACGAGAAGCACTTGTACGACGGTGAAGACAGCGAGCAGGTCGCGGCTGCACGGTGGACCAACGTGCTGGAGTTCTGCGACTGGATGTCGGCCCGCGCTGGCGGCGAGATCGACGATGCGTCGGGCGCGACGGTCGAGAGCGAACGCAAGAGCCTCCTCGAAGTGGCGCAGACCATCTCTTTGCTCTCGACCATCAGCGAACGCGAGAAGGACCAGAACGTCGTCACGCTGTCGACGCTGCATGCCTCCAAGGGTCTGGAGTGGCCGCACGTCATGCTCGTCGGCGTGACCGAAGGGCTGCTGCCCTTCAAGCTCGACGACGACAACGGCAAGCAGGAAAAGATCAGCGAAAGCACGTTGGAGCGGCTGCAGGAAGAGCGCCGGCTGATGTACGTCGGCATCACGCGTGCACAACGCACGCTGGCCGTGAGCTGGACCAAGAAGCGCAAGAAAGGCCGCGAGATGATCGCCGGCATTCCGAGCCGCTTCATCGCTGAAATGGCGCTCGACAAGACCACCGCCAAGGAAGACCCGCGCGAGAAGCTCAAGGCCCTGCGTGCCGAGTTCGCGCGCAAGGCACTGGACAGCGCAGCCGCTGCAGCAGCCGCCGCCGCGGCGCCATGAGAGCTTTGGCTGCCACCTTGTTGCTGTCAGGCTGCATCGCCTCAACGACCGCTATGGCAGATAGCGGATCAGGCACGTGTCCTGCAAGTGCGAGCGACATGTCGACCGAAATGCTCTACGGCACCTGGCAAGTCCGCTTCGACGATGCGCCCGCGATAGCCATCGTCACGCTCGGCAAGCACCCGGACTACGACGGTGTGCGCGGCACGATCACGCGCGATGGCGCCCGAAGTGGCGACGCTGCTTTGCGCTCGGTAGCGCAACTTGCAGGTGACATCGACGCCGAAGGTCAGCTTGCAATCGACGAATCGCAAGACGGGCGCAGCATCAGCGGCGTGTGGGTCGGCACGCTGCAGCCCGGCTCTTGTGGCGAGGAATTCAGGGGGACGTGGCGCAACGTCGCCGACGAGAGCACACATCCGTTCGCGCTCCACAAGACCGGCACATATCGATGATCGCAAGGACAGCAATGACTTCAAACATTCGTACGCTCGCCGCGCTGCTGGCCCTATTTGGCTTCGCAGGCGCAAAGGCGCAAGCTGCGGACAAGCCACCGAGCCAACTCGCCAGCGCGCAACTCACCTGGCAGCAGTGCAGCGCGCTGGGGGCGAGCAACGACGCACGGCTCGCGTGCTACGACCGTTGGGCTCAGCAGCAGACTCTGCCACCGACGTCGGTACCGACCGCGCCGCCCGTGCTGGCCACGACACAGCCGGCCACCCCCGTCGATGCGTCCATACCGGCAACCCGCGTGGTGTCGGTCAGCACCGAAGAAGGTTGCCGCGACCGCCAATATTCCGAGCTGTCGCGCTTCTGGGAGTTGGAGAACGGCAGCGACTGCGGCACCTTCGTGTTCCGTGGCTATCGCCCGATCAATGTCTCGTTTTCAGCGGCCAGCGACAAGCCGGAAATTCCGACGTCACCGGCCGAAGGTCACACCGGCACCGCGACCGCGTATCAGGCCAACGAGATGCGTATCGGCGTCTCGATCAGAACCAAACTGGCGCAAGGCCTGCTGACGCAAAACGATCCACAAAAAAAGGATTCGCTCTGGTTCGGCTACTCGCAGCAATCGACCTGGCAGATTTTCAACAGCGCGTTGTCGCGCCCCTTTCGCACCACCGACCATGAGCCTGAGCTGATGTACGTCTACCCCACCGACTTCGCGTTACCAGGGGGGTGGAGATGGCGCTATGCCGGCCTCGGTCTGGTACACAACTCGAACGGCCAAAGCCTGCCGCTGTCGCGCAGCTGGAACCGTACGTACCTGATGGGCGGCATGGAATTGGATGACCGCTTTACCGTCACCGGCCGCATCTGGAAGCGCATCAACGAGAGCGCCCAGAGCGACGACAACCCGGATATCGAGAACTTTGTCGGTCGCGCCGAGATTACCGGCCGCTGGAACTTGAATCGCGACAACACGCTCGGCGTCACGGTGCGTAACAACCTGCGCGACAGTGGCCGCGGGTCGGTGCGCTTCGAGTGGCTCAAGGCCATCGGCGATCCGACCAAGAGCAACCTGCGCTTTCATACGCAGCTGTTCCATGGGTACGGCGATACGCTGGTCGACTACAACCGCAAACGCACTGTGCTGAGCATCGGCCTGAGCCTGGTCGACTTCTAGCGCAACCCTAGCGTTACGGCGCGGGCGCTGAGCTCCAGGTCGGGTCGATGCGGCCCGGCAACCCCAACTGTTTGTCGACATGCAGTTCCTGATTGATCTGCTCCAGCAAATGTCCGAGGCGAATGGCCTCGGGACGCGCAGATGCAGCCCCGGTTTCGAGCAAGCGCATCTGCTCGGCAAAAGCCTCGGTCAGCTGCACCCATGCATCGAACGACGCGCTGACACTGCTCGATTGCATGTGCGGCACCGTCGTGGTGCCCATCGCATCATCGACGGAATAGTCCGCGGCAAAATCATCGTCGTTCATGGCTTGGAGTCTCCGTCTGAATGTTGCATCCTTGAGTTGCTCTTGTAGACCCGCAAGTTGAATCGGTCTGTACGGAAGCGAACGTGCCTGCAGCACAAGGGCACGTGCAATGACAAACGGTTTCGCGGCGCCTATCGACCGGCCTCATACTGTCCGTTCGCTTCGAAACGGCATTCGACACGGCCTGCAACTGCTGGCTCCTCCCTCTTTCGGAGGCGCCAGCAACCGAAAGCCTTCTTGCCCACTTCGTCGAATCAACTGATCGAACGGTTGCCGCGCGCCGCCCGCTCCAGGCTCATCGCACTCTGCGAACCGCACCCGCTGGTACTGTCCGAAGTCCTTTGCGAAGCCAAAACGTCCACGCGGTACGTTTACTTTCCGACCGAGGGCTTTATCTCGCTGGTGTCTGTCATCGATGGGAACCAAGGCATCGAGGTCGGAATGGTCGGGCAAGAAGGCATGCTGGGTGCGCATCTGGCGCTCGGCGTGGCGTCGCAGCCTCTGCACGCGCTGGTACAAGGTGCCGGATCGGCCTTGCGGATCAATGCTCGCGCCTTTCGCGCCGAGCTGAGCCAAAGCCCGGCGTTGCAAAGCGCGGTGTTTCGTTATCTCCATGTGCTGATGGCTCAGCTCGCTGTATCGACCGCCTGTGTGCGCTTTCACTCCGTGCAACCAAGATTGGCCCGTTGGCTCTTGATGAGCCAGGACCGAGCAGCCTCGGACGGTTTTCGTGTCACGCATGAATTTCTGGCCTACATGCTCGGCGTTCGAAGGGTGGGAATCACTTCTGCAGCGAGCGCATTGCGGCGCGATGGGCTGATCAGCTATCACCGTGGTGACGTGACAGTGCTCGATCGCAAAGGCCTGGAAGCCGCTGCCTGCACTTGCTATGCGGCGGATTGCCGGTCTTACGCAGCTGTCATGGGGTGAGGCGGCGCGCCACTGCGGCGCGCATAAAAAAACGGATTGCGCTGACGCGCAATCCGTTGATTTCAATTTGGTGGCCTGGGGCGGAATCGAACCACCGACACGCGGATTTTCAATCCGCTGCTCTACCAACTGAGCTACCGGGCCATACACACAAGCTCTTGCAAGCTCGAATGCAGCCTCAAATTATACCGCGCTGCGGCGGCCCCTAGAAAGGTCGACGCCAAGTTGTTTGAGTTTGCGATAGAGGTGCGTGCGTTCAAGGCCGGTCTTCTCGGCAACTCGCGTCATGGAACCGTTTTCCATGGCGAGGTGAAATTCGAAGTACGCCTTTTCGAAGCCGTCGCGTGCGTCACGCAATGGGCGGTCGAGGTCGAAGCTTTGGTTCGATTGGGGGCCTGGGTCCGTAGCCGGGATGTGCAGGGGGGGCGGCACCATCGTGCTGTCACTCACAGTGGTCAGCGCTGCAGCGAAGCTGCTCGATGCGGCAGCCGGCACCACGTTCGCTGCAGCCCGACGTGCGCTCTCCCGCGCGAGACCCTGTTCGACTGCCTTGAGCAGCTTCTGCATCGTGATCGGCTTTTCGAGGAAAGCGAACGCGCCGATGCGGGTAGCGTCCACTGCCGTGTCGATGGTCGCGTGGCCGCTCATCATCACGACCGGCATGCTGAGCAAGCCAGCGGTCGACCACTCCTTCAAGAGCGTGACGCCATCGGTGTCCGGCATCCAGATGTCGAGCAGCACGAGATCGGGCCGAGCGCGCAGCCGTGCGGCGCGCGCCTCGGCTGCGTTCTCTGCGAGTTCCACGTTGTGGCCTTCGTCATTGAGAATTTCGAAGAGCAGGTCTCGTATGCCCAGCTCGTCGTCGACCACGAGGATATTTGCCATGAATGCTTGTTTACTGCGCCGGTATGAGGCCCGCTCGCCAAAGAAAGACTTTGCGTCTTCGGTGTGAGCGACCGCTATTGCGGATCGCCTGCCAACGCGAATGATAACGAGACTTGCGCTCCTGCTACAGCCCCGTCGGACACGCGGTTGCTCAGCTCGATGCGCGCACCGTGTTCATCGGCGATTTTCTTGACCACCGCGAGCCCGAGACCGGTGCCTTTGGTCTTGGTCGTGACATAGGGTTCAAACGCTCTTTTCAGGATGTTCTCGGCGAAGCCCGGCCCACTGTCCTGCACCGTCAATCGCACCCGCTGGCCGGAGTCGGAAAGGCGTGTGCGAATGCTGATCTCGCCGACGCGACCGAGACTGTGGGCAGCCGTTTCCGCCGCGTCCTGAGCATTTTGTAAAAGGTTGTGAATCACCTGCCGAATCTGTTGTGCATCGCCTCGAATCGGCAGGCAACGCGGGTCGAGTTCGGACAGTACGGCGATAGGCGCGTTCTCGGCACCATACAGCTGGAGCACGTCGCCGACGAGTGCGTTGAGATCGATCGCCTTGAGGTCTGCAGCGGGCAGACGGGCGTAGTCACGAAACTCGTTGACCAGCCGCTTCATCGCGTCGACCTGGTCGACGATGGTCTTGACCGATTTGGTGAGGATCGCCTGTTCAGGCGCTGCCACCTTGCCAGACAACTTCATCTCCAGCCGCTCTGCCGACAGCTGAATCGGCGTCAACGGATTCTTGATTTCATGTGCCAGCCGCCGCGCCACCTCGCCCCATGCCTGCGCGCGCTGTGCCGACACGATTTCGGAGATGTCGTCGAACACCAGAAGCCGAGCGGCGCCCGGCAGCTCCGCCCCCCGCGCCACGAGATTGATGGCGTCCTGCGACAGGCCGTTGCCCGAAGCGTGCAACTCGAAAGCATGCTGCCAATGGTCCAGCCCATGCTGCAGGCGCTCGACCTGGAAGTCGTCGAACTGCTGCTGCACGTCTTGCCCAAACTCGGTCAGGCCCGGCACTTCGCTCAGCAAGCGACCTTCGAATGCGGCCAGCGGCGCCCGCAGAACACGCGTGGCGCCGGGGTTGATCGAGAGCATCGTGCCCCTCGCGTCCAACACGATCACGCCCGAGGTGAGGTTGTCGAGAATGGTCTGGAGATTGGCCCGCGCGGCGTCGAGCTGCCCCATCGTCTTTTCGACCGCGCCGCGGGCGTCCGACAGCTGTTGCGTCATGACGGCGAAAGAGCGCGTCAGCCCACCAAGCTCGTCCCTGCCTTGCAACACTGCGGTCGGTCGCAGATCGCCAGCTGCGACCTGCCTCACGCCGTCGGCCAATACCAGCAATGGTCGCGCCAGCTGGGTGCCGAACAGCACCGCCAGCAGCACGGCGCCGAACACCGCCAGGAACAGACTGAGCGTGAGCGTACCGATGTACATGCGCCGAAGGCCCTCGCGCGCCAGCGCTCGCTCCTGGTATTCGCGGTTGGCTTCCTGCACCGCCAGCGCGTTGGCAACGACGGCGGGCGGCAGAGGTTGCGTCACCTGCAGGTAGCGAGGCTCGGTATTGAAATCGAAGCCCGGTCGCTGGACCAGCGCCAGGGCACGAATGGTGGCGGCGGGCGGCGCGTTGGTGCCCGGTGCTGGCACTTCGTCCAGCCCTTCGATGTGCGCGATCGGTCGGTCGGCGCGTACCTGTCGAAACTGCTGCTGCGTCGGTCGCTCGGGACTGAGCTGAAAGCGCGAGGCGCCAGCACTGGCGACCAGTTGCCCGGTGCCCGTCCAGAGCACCACGTCGCTGGCGCCCAACTGGTCGCGAATACGCTCGAGCAGCAGGCCGGCGCTCGCATCGGATACTTCGGCGAGTTGGCTGCTGGCGACGCGTGCTTTGGAAGCGAGCTCGTCGGACAAGGAATCGAGCGTGGCACGGCCGAGGTTCAGCCCGGCGTCGAGCGCGCCCTCTACCTTGACGTCGAACCAGCTTTCGATCGACCTGGCGACGAATTGATAGGACACCACGTACACCAGCGCGCCCGGTACGACGCCAACGAGCGCGAAGATGGCCGCCAGCTTGATGAGCAACCGGCTGCCGAACTTGCCCTGCTGCAACCGGCGCAACAGCCTGAAAGCGACCCAGCCGATCACCAGCACCAGCAGCGCCGCGACCACGACGTTGAGACCGAAGAGGCGCGCGTAGTTCTGCTCGTAGAGCGCGCGGTTGTTGGTCGCCTGCGCAAGCAGGAAGATCAGCACCAGGCCGATGGCCGCAACCAGTGCGACCCCTACGCCGACGGCCCAGCGCACGGCGCGCGAACGGCGCGCAGCGGGCGACGACGCGCCGCCGCGAGGGCCGCCATTTCCGCTACTCACTTCAGTTTCTCCAGTGCCAGGCGCGCGCTGCGTTCGACCACGATGTTCCAGTCGGCCTGCCCCGCCACGCCGATCTGGAACGGCCGCGGCAGTTGCGTGGTGTCGAGCCTGAAACTGAACTGCACGGGCTGCGTCGCCTCATCACCGACTTCGCTCCGGTCGGCCAGCCGAAGCCTTCCGACGCGTTTGATCGCGTCCAGGGCTTCGGGCAGGCTGTCGAAGTTCTGGTTCAAGGACACGCCCAAACCCGCATTCGCGATAGGCACCGACGACACGTTGAGCCGCCAGCGCCGGCTGAGTGGCTGGTAAGCCAGCCGCATGTGGCGCGTGGCCGACCCGACCTTGCGATCCGCCCAGTACCAACGCTCACGATAAAGCTCCGCGTCGACCACGAAATAGATAGCGATACCTTTGTCGAGCACCTCACCGACGCCCAGGGGCAGTTCGAACTGGACCTGCGCGGTCAAATAGATGCCGTCGTCGGCCTCCTCCAGCCGCATTTGAGTAATGGAGGCTTGAGGCGAGTCGGCCAAGGCGGGCTTCGGCACACCTGCCAGCGTGCCAATGACAAGCAATGCTGCGAGCGCGACGATCTGACGCCGGCGCATCGGCAAACCGACCGCTGCCAGAGCGCGCAACTCAGCCGGTGCGCTTTTCGAGCAGGGCGTAGAAGAAACCGTCGTGTTCACCCAAGGCATTGTCCGGGACGGCATGGGCAATCCCGGCGCTTTGGGGTAGCAAATGGCCGGGCGAAGGTCGCAATCGGGCGTCGGTGTTGTGCGCAAGAAACGCATCGATCTGGTGCGAGCCCTCTTCACGAAAAACCGAACAGGTGCAGTAGACAAGACGTCCTCCAGCCCGCACCAGCGGCCAGAGTGCGGCCAGCAGCTGGGCTTGCTGGGCCGCCAGCTGCTCGATGTCGCTCTCCCGGCGCAGCCATCGGACGTCCGGATGGCGACGCACAATGCCCGACGCCGTGCAAGGCGCGTCGAGCAGGATGGCATCGAATGGCGTACCGTCCCACCAATTCTCCGGTCGCGCAGCGTCGGCCACGACGATATTCGCCTGCAATCCGAGCCGCGTCAGCGTTTCCTGGATACGGCCAGTGCGCGCGGCGTCGATTTCGAGCGCGGTGACATCGAGGCCGCGTCCACGGTCGAGCTCCAGCAGGTGCGCAGTCTTGCCGCCGGGCGCGGCGCAGGCGTCGAGCACTCGCAGACGCGCCCCGGACGCCAGATCGAAGCCTTCGAGCAGCAGCGGCGCGGCGAGCTGCGCGGCGGCGTCCTGAACCGATACTTCGCCTTCGGCAAAGCCGGGCAGTTGCAGCACAGGTCGCGCACGGCCCAATTGCACGCCGCTCGTGCCCACGGCCTTGGCGGTCT
Source organism: Variovorax sp. GrIS 2.14 (assembly GCF_046115955.1). Lineage (NCBI taxonomy): Bacteria > Pseudomonadati > Pseudomonadota > Betaproteobacteria > Burkholderiales > Comamonadaceae > Variovorax > Variovorax sp. GrIS 2.14. The sequence continues at coordinate 742,588 of NZ_JBJXIA010000001.1, read as the reverse complement.
GACTATCGGCTGTCAGGGCGACCAAGTAGTCGGCGACAGAGATTTTACGGACGTTGACCCGCAACGTCAGGGGTGCCTGCAGGTTGTCGGCCGTAAGCACGCGCTGCCAATCGCGCGGATGGTCGCGCCGCAGCCGCTCGATCCACCAGCGCGGATGGTTCCACTGCGCGACCGGCTCGCGTTCCGTCACCTCGACCAGCTCGTCGCGCTCTCGCAGAAAGCGCCGCAAGCAGGCGTTGATGAAGCTCGCTTGGGCACGCGTGGCGGGGTTGCGCTTGGCGGCCTCGACGGCTTGATCGACCAAAGTAAAGGGCTCGTACGGCGCACGGCCAACGTCCCACGCCAAAGCCAATGCGGTGCAAAGCAGCGCGTCGGCGGCCGGTGGTGGCGTGCGTTTGGCGAGGTGCCGACGCAACGCCTCGGCGCGCCCGAGCCATCGCAGCACCTGGAAGCCGAGCGCCTGCACGCCGGGCCGCATGGCGGTCTCCACATTTTCGAAGGCGACGGAGCCGGACACGCCGCTCCGGATGGCGGCCAGGGCCATCGCTGTCAGCTGCAATTGGCGCCAAAGCGGCGGCTGGTTCGGCGCAGTGCCGCTGGAGGGGTCTGTGAGATCGGGCAAGTTGCCGCCATGGTAACGGGGCGCGCGAGCTGCCGCCGCTGCGGCGACGTCCAAGGCGTCAAAGCAAGGGCGCCGCCGGACGCAACCGCGTGATCCAGGCGATGAGCACAGGGGGAAACTGCCGAATGGCAGCGTTGTATTGCGCAACGGCCGTGTTGAACTGCCCGCGCGCAATCTCCGCTGCAGCCGATGGTTCCGGCCATGCAATGAAGCGGCTAGGAAATGGTGATGGCGGCGCTTCGTCGACGCCCTTCAGAGGCGCAGGTCGCGACAGCGTGCCCTCGGCATCGAAGCTGACGACATCGTCGGGATGCAGGCGCTGCCATGCCGACAGCATGACGTTAAGGGCCGTCCCGAGCGCGTCAATGCGCTCGGGGTCGAGCGGGCGCATCCGCGTCGCTGCCAGCAGTGTGGTGAGCTGCGTGGTGGCTGCCAGCAAAGACTCCGCCCCGACGGCCGCGTTGGCCTGGACGAACTCGAGTTGCCGCAGCAATGCGGCGTCGAGGATCGCATACGCCTGGAAGGCCGCAGAACGCAGCCTGACCATCCGGTTGTAGGCACCGACGAACCAGAACAGCAGCAGCGCACAGCCGATCCAGAAAGCCAATGAATCGGGGGCCGCACTCATCGCCGGCCCAGAGTGAAAAACGCCCTCCGTCCGCAAGCGGAGGGAGGGCGTCGGATACCGGTCATGCCGGCATGCTAACGCGCGGTGGCGCGTCGGGCCGATTACTCGGCTGCGGCGCCTTCGCCCGCGTCGGCCGTCGCAGTGTCGTCGCTCGAATTGCCAGCCAATTCGGCCGCTTCCGAATCGGCGATCGCGCGGCGCTCTGCCTCGTCCATGGCGTCCTTGACCTTGCGTGCCTGGTGGTACGCCATGCCGGTGCCTGCGGGAATCAGGCGGCCGACGATGACGTTTTCCTTCAGGCCGCGCAGTTCGTCGCGCTTGCCCATGATGGCCGCTTCGGTCAGCACGCGCGTGGTTTCCTGGAAGGAAGCCGCGGAGATGAACGAATCGGTCGACAGCGATGCCTTCGTGATACCCAGCAGCAGGTTGGTGAACGTCGCGGGGATCTTGTCAGCGGCGCGCAGGGCGTCGTTGGTGTTGAGCATTTCGCTGCGTTCGACCTGTTCTCCGGAGATGTAGTTGGTGTCGCCGATGTTGTCGACAACGACCCGGCGCAGCATCTGGCGAACGATCACCTCGATGTGCTTGTCGTTGATCTTCACGCCTTGCAAGCGATACACGTCCTGCACTTCGTCCACGATGTAGCGCGCGAGTTCTTCCGAGCCCAGCAGGCGCAGGATGTCCTGCGGGTCCGCCGGTCCGTCGACCACGCTTTCGCCCTTGTTCACGACCTGGCCTTCATGCACCAGGATGTTCTTTTCCTTCGGCACGAGGTCTTCGTAGACGCCGCCTTCGGGATCGGTGATCTGCAGGCGAATCTTGCCCTTGGTCTCTTTACCGAACGACACGGTACCGGTCATCTCGGCCAGCATGCCCTTGTCCTTCGGTGAACGGGCTTCGAACAGCTCCGCCACACGCGGCAGACCGCCGGTGATGTCGCGCGTCTTCTGACCTTCGACCGGAATGCGCGCCAGCACTTCGCCAGGGCCCACGTCCTGGCCGTCGCGGATCTGGACCAGCGAGCCGATCGGGAAGCCGATCGTCACCGAGTGGTCGGTGCCGGGGATCTTCACTTCGTTGCCCGTGCCGTCGATCAGCTTGACCTGAGGACGAACCACCTTGGTGGCACCGCGACGCTTCGGATCGATCACGACCAGGGTCGACAGACCGGTCACTTCGTCGACCTGCTTGGCAACCGTGAGACCTTCTTCGACGTTCTCGAACTGGGTCTTGCCGGCGAACTCCGTAATGATCGGGCGCGTCAGCGGGTCCCAGTTGGCGAGCACATGGCCAGCCTTGACTTGCTGATCCGCCTTCACCGCCAGGATGGCGCCGTACGGCACCTTGTGCCGCTCGCGCTCACGGCCATGCTCGTCGTGAATCACGATTTCGCCCGAACGCGAGATGACCACCAGATCGCCCTTGCCGTTGGTCACGTAGCGCATCGTGGCGTTGAAACCGATCGTGCCGTTCGACTTGGCCTCAACGCTGGAAGCGATCGCCGAACGCGATGCCGCGCCACCGATGTGGAAGGTCCGCATCGTCAGCTGCGTGCCGGGTTCGCCGATCGACTGCGCCGCGATCACACCGACAGCTTCGCCGATGTTGATCAGGCCGCCGCGACCGAGATCTCGTCCGTAGCAGGTGGCGCAGATACCAAAACGCGTTTCGCACGTGAGCGCGGTCCGCACCTTGACTTCGTCGACGCCTTGCGCCTCGAGCACTTCGATGTTGTCCTCGTCGAACATCTCGCCGGCCTTCAGCAGCACCGAACGATTTTCCGGATGCAGCACGTCTTCGGCCGCCGAACGACCGAGGATTCGGTCCCGCAACGATTCGATGGTTTCACCGCCTTCGACGATGGCGCGCATGAGGTAACCACCGTGCGTACCGCAGTCCTGCTCGATGACCACCAAGTCTTGCGTCACGTCGACCAAACGACGCGTCAGGTAGCCCGAGTTAGCCGTCTTCAATGCCGTGTCGGCCAGGCCCTTACGGGCACCGTGGGTGGAGATGAAGTACTCCAGCACGTTCAGACCTTCGCGGAAGTTCGCGGTGATGGGCGTTTCGATGATCGAGCCGTCGGGCTTGGCCATCAAACCGCGCATGCCGGCAACCTGGCGAATCTGCGCAGCGGAACCGCGAGCGCCCGAGTCGGCCATCATGTAGATCGAGTTGAAGGACTCTTGCTCGACGTCCTTGCCATGGCGATCGATGACGCGCTCTTTCGAGAGCTTGGACATCATGACCTTCGACACTTCGTCGCCCGCCTTGCCCCAGATGTCGACCACCTTGTTATAGCGCTCGCCAGAGGTCACCAGACCCGAGACGTATTGCTGCTCGATCTCTTTCACTTCCTTGGCCGAGCGCTCGATGATGCCGTGCTTTTCGGCGGGCACCAGCATGTCGTCGATGGCGATCGAGATACCGGCTTTGGTGGCGAGACGGAAACCGTTCTGCAACAGCTTGTCGGCGAACACCACTGTCTCTTTCAAGCCGCACTTGCGGAACGAGACGTTGATGAGCTTGGAAATTTCTTTCTTCTTCAGCGCCTTGTTGATGTTCGAGAACGGCAGGCCCTTCGGCAGAATCTCGGACAGCAGCGCACGGCCCACGGTCGTGTCGACGAGCGAGGTCGACGCGGTGAATTCGCCGGTTTCCTTGTCCTTGGCGTACTCGGTGATGCGCACCGCCACGCGGGCGGTCAGTTCGACCACGTCGGCGTCGAGCGCACGCTGAACTTCGCCGATGTCGGAGAAGATCAGGCCCTCGCCCTTGCCGTTGATGCGGTCGCGGGTCGTGTAGTACAGACCCAGCACCACGTCTTGCGACGGCACGATCGAAGGCTCGCCGTTGGCCGGGAACAGCACGTTGTTGGAGGCCAGCATCAAGGTGCGGGCTTCCATCTGCGCTTCGACCGACAACGGCACGTGGACGGCCATCTGGTCACCGTCGAAGTCGGCATTGAAAGCCGCGCAAACGAGCGGGTGCAGCTGAATCGCCTTGCCTTCGATCAGGATCGGCTCGAACGCCTGAATGCCCAACCGGTGCAGCGTGGGCGCACGGTTCAGCATGATCGGGTGCTCTTTGATCACCTCTTCCAGGATGTCCCAAACCACCGGCGTGCCGGATTCGACTTCCTTCTTGGCAGCCTTGATCGTCGTTGCGATGCCCATGGCCTCGAGGCGCGAGAAGATGAAGGGCTTGAACAGTTCGAGCGCCATCAGCTTTGGCAAGCCGCACTGATGCAGCTTGAGGGTCGGGCCCACCACAATGACCGAACGACCCGAGTAGTCGACCCGTTTGCCCAGCAAATTCTGGCGGAAACGACCGCTCTTGCCTTTGATCATGTCGGCAAGCGACTTGAGTGCACGCTTGTTGGCGCCCGTCATGGCCTTGCCGCGACGACCGTTGTCCAGCAGCGAGTCGACGGCTTCCTGCAGCATCCGCTTTTCATTGCGCGCAATGATTTCCGGTGCCTTCAATTCCAGCAGACGGCGCAGGCGGCTGTTGCGGTTGATGACGCGGCGATACAGGTCGTTCAGGTCGGAGGTCGCAAAACGGCCACCGTCGAGCGGCACCAGCGGACGCAGGTCCGGCGGCAGCACCGGCAGCACGTCGAGCACCATCCAGTTGGGCTTGATGCCCGACTTGCGGAAGGCTTCGAGCACCTTGAGGCGCTTGGAGTTCTTCTTGACCTTGACTTCGGAACCGGTCAGGTCGCCGCGCAGGCGTTCGATCTCGCTGTCGAGCTCGATGCCTTCGAGCAGATCCTTGATGCCTTCGGCGCCCATCTTGGCAGTGAACTCGTCACCGAATTCCTTGCGCTTGGTGTCGTAGTCGTCTTCGGACATGATCTCGCGCTTCTTCAGCGGGGTCATGCCGGGGTCGGTGATCACGTACGCTTCGAAGTACAGCACGCGTTCGATGTCGCGCAGCGTCATGTCGAGCACCAGGCCCAGACGCGATGGCAGCGACTTCAGGAACCAGATGTGGGCGCAAGGTGCGGCCAGATCGATGTGACCCATGCGCTCGCGGCGCACCTTGGTCTGCGTGACTTCAACGCCGCACTTCTCGCAGATGACACCGCGGTGCTTGAGGCGCTTGTACTTGCCGCAAAGGCATTCGTAGTCCTTGATAGGGCCAAAAATCTTCGCGCAGAACAGGCCGTCGCGCTCGGGCTTGAACGTGCGGTAGTTGATCGTTTCCGGCTTCTTCACTTCACCGAAAGACCACGAACGGATCTTCTCGGGTGAAGCCATGCGGATGCTGATGGCATCGAAATGCTCATCGGGCGTGAATTGCTTGAACAGGTCGAGTAGTGACTTCATGTGACTCTTTCCTTTTCTGCTTATGAACGTTCGAGTTCGATGTCGAGGCCGAGGGAACGAATTTCCTTGACCAGCACATTGAACGATTCCGGCATGCCGGCTTCGATGGAGTGTTCGCCCTTGACGATGCTCTCGTACACCTTGGTACGGCCCACAACGTCGTCGGACTTCACCGTCAGCATTTCCTGCAGGACGTAGGCAGCGCCGTAGGCTTCGAGTGCCCACACTTCCATTTCGCCGAAACGCTGACCACCGAACTGAGCCTTGCCGCCCAGCGGTTGTTGCGTAACGAGCGAGTACGGACCGGTCGAGCGCGCGTGCATCTTGTCGTCCACCAAATGGTGAAGCTTCAGGAAGTGCATGTAGCCGATGGTGACCGGACGATCGAACTGATCACCCGTGCGGCCGTCGTACAGGTAGGCCTGCGTGCGCGTGTCGGTGAGACCCTTGAGCTTGGCGATCTCTTCCGGATAAGCGAGCTTCAGCATGCCGCGGATTTCTTCTTCCGAGGCACCATCGAACACCGGCGTCGCGAAGGTCACGCCGGCCGCCAGATTGGCGGCCATCGCCAGCACATCGCTGTCGCTCAGCTGCGCCAGGTCTTCCTTGCGGCCGGAGCCGTTGTAGAACTGGTCCATGAACTTGCGCACTTCGGCCACCTTGGCCTCGGCTTGCAGCATGTCGCCGATGCGCTGACCGATGCCCTTGCCGGCCCAGCCCAAATGCACTTCGAGGACCTGGCCCACGTTCATGCGCGAAGGCACGCCCAGCGGGTTCAGGCAGATGTCGCACGGCGTGCCGTCGGCCATGTGGGGCATGTCTTCGACCGGAACGATCTTGGACACGACGCCCTTGTTGCCGTGACGGCCGGCCATCTTGTCGCCGGGTTGCAGGCGGCGCTTGACGGCCAGGTAGACCTTGACCATCTTCAGCACGCCAGCCGGCAGCTCGTCGCCTTGCGTCAGCTTCTTGCGCTTCTCTTCGAACATCAGATCGAAGCTGTGACGTGTTTGCTCCAGCGAGTTCTTGATCGATTCAAGCTGCGAGGCCACTTCGTCGTCCGCTGGGCGGATGTCGAACCAGTGGAACTTCTCGACCGACGTAAGGTACGCCTTGTCGAGCTTGGTGCCCTTGGCCAGCTTGTTCGGGCCACCATTCGCAGCCTTGCCGGTCAGCAGCTTCTCGATACGGTCGAACGCATCGGCTTCGACGATGCGAAGCTGGTCGTTCAGGTCGAGGCGGAAGCGCTTGAGTTCGTCGTCGATGATCTGCTGCGCACGCTTGTCGCGCACGATGCCTTCGCGGGTGAACACCTGCACGTCGATCACGGTGCCTTGCGAGCCCTGATCCACCCGCAGCGAGGTGTCCTTCACATCGGATGCCTTCTCGCCGAAGATGGCGCGGAGCAACTTTTCTTCAGGCGTCAGTGTGGTCTCGCCCTTCGGCGTGACCTTGCCCACCAGCGTATCGCCCGGCTGCACTTCGGCACCGACGTAGATGATCCCGGATTCGTCCAGCCGGTTGAGCTGTTGCTCGGCAAGGTTCGGGATGTCGCGGGTAATTTCTTCGGCACCCAACTTGGTGTCGCGCGCCATGACCACCAGCTCTTCGATGTGAATCGAGGTGTAGCGGTCTTCGGCGACGATCCGTTCGCTGATCAGGATCGAGTCTTCGAAGTTGTAGCCGTTCCATGGCATGAACGCGATCAGCATGTTCTGGCCGAGGGCCAGTTCGCCGAGGTCGGTCGATGCGCCGTCGGCCACCACGTCGCCCTTGGAAATGTGGTCTCCACGCGCCACGATCGGGCGCTGATGAATGTTGGTGTTCTGGTTCGAACGCTGATACTTGATCAGGTTGTAGATGTCCACACCGACTTCACCGGCCGCCGCTTCGGCGTCGTTCACGCGCACCACGACACGGGTCGCATCGACATAGTCGACCACGCCGCCGCGGGTGGCCGTCACCACGGTACCGGAGTCGACCGCGGAAACGCGCTCGATGCCGGTGCCGACGAACGGCTTTTCAGGGCGCAGCACAGGCACGGCCTGACGCTGCATGTTGGCACCCATCAATGCGCGATTGGCATCGTCGTGCTCCAGGAACGGCACCAGGGATGCCGCGACCGACACGATCTGCGCCGGCGACACGTCCATGTACTGAACGCGCTCGGCACCGACCAGGATCGATTCGCCGGCTTCACGTGCGGAAACCAGGTCGCCGGTCAGCTTGCCGTCCTTGTCCAGAACCGCATTGGCCTGGGCAATGACGTACTTGCCTTCTTCGATGGCCGACAAGTAGTCGATGTCCATCGTGACCTTGCTGTCAGCCACGCGACGGTAGGGCGTTTCGATGAAGCCGTATTCGTTCAGGCGGGCGTACAGAGCCAGCGAATTGATCAGGCCGATGTTCGGGCCTTCAGGCGTTTCGATCGGGCACACGCGGCCGTAATGGGTCACGTGCACGTCGCGCACTTCGAAGCCGGCACGTTCACGCGTCAGACCGCCCGGGCCAAGAGCCGACACGCGGCGCTTGTGGGTGATTTCGGACAGCGGGTTCGTCTGGTCCATGAACTGCGACAGCTGCGAAGCGCCGAAGAACTCTTTCAACGCCGCCGAGATCGGCTTGCTGTTGATCAGGTCGTGCGGCATCAGCGGCTCTTGCTCCGCTTGACCCAAACGTTCCTTCACGGCCTTTTCGATCCGTGCCAGACCGGTGCGGTACTGGTTTTCGGCCAGTTCGCCGACGCAACGTACGCGTCGATTGCCAAGGTGGTCGATGTCGTCGACTTCGCCGTTGCCATTGCGCAGGTCGACGAGGATCTTGACCACTGCCAGGATGTCCTCGTTGGTCAACACCATCGGACCGGTCGACTCGTCGCGACCGACCTTGGCGTTGAACTTCATACGGCCGACGCGCGAAAGATCGTACGTGTCCGGGTTGTAGAACAGACGCTGGAACAGCGCTTGCACCGCGTCTTCCGTCGGCGGCTCGCCGGGACGCATCATGCGGTAGATGGCCACGCGCGCCGCGAACTCGTCAACGGTTTCGTCGATGCGAAGGGTTTGCGAGATGTACGCGCCCTGGTCGAGTTCGTTGGTGTAAATCACCTGGATGTCTTGAACACCCGCTGTGCGCAGCTTCTTCAGCAGCGCTTCGGTCAGCTCATCGTTGGCCTTGGCCAGAATTTCGCCGGTGTCGGCTTCGACAATGTTGCGGGCAATGACGCGGCCAACCAGGAAGTCTTCCGGCACGCTGATGTGCGTGGTCTTCGACTCTTCCAGTTCACGCGTGTGGCGCGCGGTGACGCGCTTGTCTTTGGCGACCACGACCTTGCCGGACTTGTCGGTAATGTCGAAACGGGCGACTTCACCGCGCAGGCGTTCGGACACGAACTCCATCTGCGCGCCGCTGTCCATCAGGCGGAAGTTGTCATTCACGAAGAAGTTCGCGAGGATCGATTCCGGGTTCAGGCCGATGGCCTTCAACAGGATCGTGACAGGCATCTTGCGGCGACGGTCGACGCGGAAGTACAGCATGTCCTTCGGGTCGAATTCGAAGTCGAGCCACGAGCCGCGGTAAGGAATCACGCGGGCCGAGAACAGCAGCTTGCCGCTCGAATGGGTCTTGCCCTTGTCGTGCTCGAAGAACACGCCCGGAGAACGGTGCAGCTGCGACACGATGACGCGCTCGGTACCGTTGACGATGAAGGAACCCTTCTCGGTCATGAGCGGTACTTCGCCCATGTAGACCTCTTGTTCCTTCACTTCCTTCACCACCTTCGACTGCGAAGTCGACGACTCGCGGTCATAGATGATGAGTTGAACCTTGGCGCGCACGGCCGAGGCGAAGGTCAACCCGCGGGTCTGGCATTCGCGCACATCGAACGCCGGTTTCGCCAGGTTGTATTCGAGGTACTTCATCTCGACAAAACCGTTGTGCGAGACGATAGGGAACGCCGCTGTGAAAGCGGCTTGCAGACCTTCTATGGTGCGCTTGGTGGGCGCGATGCCGGCTTGCAGGAACGCGGTGTACGCGTCTTTCTGCATCTGCAGCAGGTAAGGGATTTCGACGACGCTGTCGCGATTGCCGAAACTTTTTCGGATGCGCTTGCGCTCGGTGTAACTGTACGCGGACGTTTGGGCCATGAGAGCTCCGGGGCTTGAGATCTTGCGCGACTTGAGTCGATGCTTTCGCACCACTCCCTGGCGGCTGGCCACTACCAGCCCTGGCGGACGGCGATGCATTGCACATCGCCCGAACCAAGGGGTCTTCTGTAGTCGGGGTCAGAAGACACTAGAAAGTCTTGAATTGACTTTCTGGTGGCCTCTCGGAGCCCGTTAAAAACCGCGCCGCAGCATGGATTTTGAACGCGCTCTGAAAGCGGCAAAGGCTGGAGGGCCATAAAGCCCTCCAGCCCTTCGCGGAAACCGAATTACTTCAGTTCCACCTTGGCGCCGGCATCTTCCAGCTTCTTCTTGGCAACTTCGGCGTCAGCCTTGGACAGGCCTTCCTTGACAGCCTTGGGAGCGGCTTCGACCAGATCCTTGGCTTCTTTCAAGCCCAGGCCGGTGATTTCGCGCACAGCCTTGATCGCCGAGACCTTGTTCGGGCCAGCTTCCATCAACATGACGTTGAATTCAGTTTGTTCTTCAGCGACTGCGGCGGCTGGGCCGGCGGAAGCGGGGCCTGCCATGGCGGCAGCGCTCACGCCAAACTTCTCTTCGATGGCTTTCACCAGGTCGTTGAGTTCCAGGACCGTCATGCTGTCGAGCGCGGTCAGAAATGCGTCTTTATCGAATGCCATTTTTGTTTCCTAACAATTGGGTTGAAATGTTTAAACGCAAGCCGGCTTACGCTGGCTGCGCTTCGGCTTCTGCCGGAGGTGCATCGGGTGCTGCTTCTACCGCGCCTTCGCCACGTTTCGCCGCCAGCGCCGCGAGCACGCGAGCGGTACGGGAAATGGGGGATTGCATCAAGCCCAGCAATTGCGCCAACAACACTTCCTTCGAAGGAATGCTGGCCAGTTGCTTCACGCCGTTCACGTCCAGGACTTTGCCGCCGAATGCACCGCCGCGAATCACCAACTTGTCGTTGGTCTTCGCGAAATCGGCCACCACTTTCGCGGCGGCCACGGCATCGACGGAAAAACCGTAGATCAGCGGACCGGTCATCTGGTCACCGAGGACTTCGAATGCGCTACCAGCGACAGCACGGCGTGCCAGCGTGTTTTTAAACACGCTGAGAGTCACACCCTTGCTGCGCGCTTCATTGCGCAACTTGGTCATATCGGCAACCGTGATACCACGGTATTCCGCCAGAACGAGCGTTTGAGCTTTTGCGGCGAGGCTGGTCACGTCACCGATGACCGCTTCTTTCTCACTGCGATTCAGACTCAAGGTCTACTCCTTTTAATGCGCCTCTCAGCCTGGTTTTTGCCACAGCCTCGGGACGCGCTTCATGCAGCGACCAACCGTTCAGGAAACAAATCCTTTGCAGCGGGATCGCCATCTGCGCTGGTCGCCTCTCGCGCGGGAGAGGCAATTAAGTACAGGCTGCCCTGCACACCAGCGGTCTTGGATGGCCCACGGCAACAGAAGCTGCCGCGACCCACCACATCGCCCCGCCGTTCGAACAGCAGGGCAAATTCTCTTGCTCTCTCAGCTCGCCGAGATGGTTTGCGTGTCCACGCGGACACCTATGCCCATCGTCGACGAAACAGCCACCTTGCGCAGGAACACGCCCTTGCTGGTCGCCGGCTTGGCTTTCACCAGCGCTTCGATCAGTGCAACCAGATTACCGTGCAACTTGTCGGTGTCGAAAGAACGACGGCCGATCGTGCCGTGGATGATGCCGGCCTTGTCGACACGGAACTGCACCTGGCCTGCCTTCGCGTTACGAACCGCTTGGGCGACGTCGGGCGTCACAGTGCCGACCTTCGGGTTCGGCATCAAACCGCGTGGACCGAGGATCTGGCCCAACGTACCGACGACGCGCATGGCATCCGGCGCAGCAATGACCACGTCGAAAGGCATATTCCCCGCCTTGACCATCGCGGCCAGGTCGTCCATGCCGACGATGTCGGCGCCGGCCGCCTTGGCTTCTTCAGCCTTTGCGCCCTGGGCGAACACAGCCACACGCTTGGTCTTGCCGGTGCCGTTGGGCAGCACGACAGCGCCACGCACGACTTGATCCGACTTCTTCGCGTCGATGCCGAGTTGCACTGCGACGTCGATCGATTCGTCGAATTTGGCGGTGGCCGCGTCTTTCACGAGACCGATAGCTTCGATCAAGGCGTACAGCTTGTCGCTGTCCACTTTGCCTTCAGACACTTTTTGTTTTTTGGTGAGCTTGGACATTTACACGCCCTCCACAGTCACGCCCATCGAACGGGCAGTGCCGGCGATGGTGCGAACCGCTGCGTCCAAATCGGCAGCGGTCAAATCCTTCATCTTCGTCTTGGCGATCTCTTCGAGCTGAGCGCGCGTGATCTTGCCGACCTTGACGGATTGCGGCGTGGCCGAACCCTTGTCAATTTTGATCGCCTTCTTAATCAGGATGCCCGCTGGTGGCGTCTTGATAATGAAGGTAAAGCTCTTGTCAGCGAACGCAGTGATGACCACTGGCAGCGGCAGGCCGGGCTCGACGCCCTGAGTCTGCGCGTTGAACGCCTTGCAGAACTCCATGATGTTCAAACCGCGCTGGCCCAATGCGGGACCGATAGGCGGTGAGGGGTTGGCTTTACCAGCTGGCACTTGCAGCTTGATGAAGCCGACGATTTTTTTCGCCATGCTTTTCTCCTTGCGGGTGATAACGCGTTGGCTGGTTCAGCCTCGGCTCCCCGGGGGTTAACGACTCTTCGATAAAAACCGCGTGCGAGTCGGACTACGCGCGGTCGAAATTGGTTCCGGTCTTTCGACCGGCGGCATCAGGCCTGCCTCAGGTCCGGCTCAGGTCTTTTCGACCTGGCTGAACTCGAGCTCGACCGGCGTCGCGCGGCCGAAGATCATGACCGAAACGCGGACCTTGCTCTTCTCGTAGTTCACTTCTTCGACGGTGCCATTGAAGTCGGTGAACGGGCCGTCCTTGACGCGCACGAACTCACCCGGCATGAACTCGACCTTGTGACGGGGCTTCTCGGAGCCCTGCTGCATCTGATTGACGATGTCTTCGACCTCTTTTTGCGAGATCGGGGCTGGCCGGTTTTTCGCGCCGCCGACAAAACCCGTCACCTTGTTGGTGTGCTTCACCAGGTGCCAGCTCTCGTCGTCCATGATCATTTCGACCAGCACGTAGCCCGGGAAGAAGCGACGCTCTGTGGTGCGCTTCTGACCATTCTTGATTTCGACGACTTCTTCTGTCGGCACCAGAATGCGACCGAACTTAGCCTGCATCCCCACGCGGCTGATGCGCTCGAGGATGTTGCGTTCGACGGCCTTTTCCATTCCAGAATAAGCGTGCACCACATACCAGCGCAGATCCGGGTTGGCAGCAGGTGCCAACAGCGGATTCACCTCTTCCGGCGTGGTTTCAACAACTTCTTCGGTCATTATTTTCTCCAACCCAGAATGAGGTCAAAAAACACCCATTCGAGCGTCTTGTCGGTGAGCCAAAGGAAAACGGACATGATCGCGACGAAGCCGAACACGTACGCCGTCATTTGCATCGTTTCCTTGCGCGTCGGCCAGACGACCTTCTTGACCTCACGCCAGGAGTCGCGCCCGAAAGCCCAGAGCTGACGGCCGTTTTCAGAACTGGCGAATGCACCCACCGCTGCCGCGAGCAATACGAGCAACACGGCCCACTGCACCAGCGAGCCCTGGCGCGTGAGCAGGTAGAACGCGACGATGGCGCCCACAGCCAGCAACACCGCCGCAGCCAATTTGGCTTTGTCTGTACCGGTGCTCACGGTTTCGATTTGAGAAGTTGCCATGGTTGGCTGTGTTTCCTTAGACGCCGAAGCCCGTCAGGACATGACGGGCTTTTCAAGAGCTGCCACCTCAGGTGGCAGGGGCAGTAGGAATCGAACCTACAACCTTCGGTTTTGGAGACCGACGCTCTGCCAATTGAGCTATACCCCTTCGTTATCTTCTTAAGCGAGGACCTTGGCCACGACGCCAGAGCCGACGGTCTTGCCACCTTCGCGGATGGCGAAGCGCAGGCCTTCTTCCATGGCGATCGGGTTGATCAACTTCACGGTGATGCTCACGTTGTCGCCAGGCATGACCATTTCCTTGCCTTCGGGCAGCTCGATCGCACCGGTCACGTCCGTCGTGCGGAAGTAGAACTGCGGGCGGTAGTTGTTGAAGAACGGCGTGTGACGGCCGCCTTCATCCTTGGACAGGACATAGACTTCGGCGGTGAAGTGGGTGTGCGGCTTGATGGAGCCGGGCTTGCAGAGCACCTGGCCGCGCTGGACGTCTTCGCGCTTGGTGCCGCGCAAGAGCACGCCGACGTTGTCGCCAGCCTGGCCTTGGTCGAGCAGTTTCCTGAACATTTCCACGCCGGTGCAGGTGGTCTTCTGGGTTGGCGAGATGCCGACGATCTCGATTTCTTCGCCAACCTTGATGACACCGCGCTCGACAGCGCCGGTGACGACGGTGCCGCGACCAGAGATGGAGAACACGTCTTCCACAGGCATCAGGAAGGCACCGTCGATGGCGCGTTCCGGCTGGGGGATGTAGGTGTCCAGAGCGTCGGCCAGCTTCATGATGGCTTCTTCACCCAGCGGACCCTTGTCGCCTTCGAGGGCGAGCTTGGCGGAGCCGTGAATGATGGGGGTGGCGTCGCCTGGGAAATCGTATTTGTCCAGGAGTTCGCGTACTTCCATTTCGACGAGTTCGAGCAGCTCGGCGTCGTCGACCATGTCGCACTTGTTCAGGAAGACGATGATGTAGCCGACACCGACCTGGCGGGCCAGGAGGATGTGCTCGCGGGTCTGGGGCATGGGGCCGTCAGCAGCGGAGCAGACCAGGATGGCGCCATCCATCTGGGCAGCACCGGTGATCATGTTCTTCACATAGTCAGCGTGGCCGGGGCAGTCGACGTGGGCGTAGTGGCGGTTGGCCGTTTCGTACTCGACGTGGGCGGTGTTGATGGTGATGCCGCGGGCCTTTTCTTCAGGCGCCGCGTCGATCTGGTCGTATGCCTTGGCTTCGCCGCCAAATTTAGCGGACAGCACGGTGGCCAGGGCCGCCGTCAACGTGGTCTTGCCGTGGTCGACGTGACCGATGGTGCCCACGTTCACGTGGGGCTTGGTACGGGCGAATTTTCCTTTTGCCATTTTCTCGACTCCGAAAAAAAAGATATCAACGTATCTACGCGAGCTGCAAACCAGGCGCTGCAACCCCAAAACTGGTGCCCTTTGCGGGAATCGGACCCGCGACCTCCCCCTTACCAAGGGGGTGCTCTACCACTGAGCCAAAAGGGCCTGTACAAACCAACGCATTCCTGCGGCGATCCGGAATTTCTGGAGCGGGAGACGGGAATCGGACCCGCGTCATCAGCTTGGAAGGCTGGGGTTCTACCATTGAACTACTCCCGCATCGGGAGCCTTCAGCGCACCCCAAATGCCCGTTTCTCACGGTGCCAAACGCCCTTGAAAATCCATTTCGTCGCTGGTGGAGAGGGCTGGATTCGAACCAGCGTACTCGTAAGAGGGCAGATTTACAGTCTGCTGCCATTAACCACTCGGCCACCTCTCCGGCGAACCGCGGAATATAGCATGGTTCGGAGGCGCTTTCGAGTCCCTTGCGCACCAACTGCGCCTAAATCCCGGCGCGTCCACCGGACACGGAACGCTGCGCCTCTCGCCAGGCACGTGCCTGACTGAAATGCCCGCAGCCGATAAACGGCAGGGGCGGCCGCAGTGCCGACAGCGGAGACGGATGGTTCGCCGTCAGCACCTTGTGGCGCTGCATGTCGATCAACACCCGCTTGCTCTGCGCATGTGCACCCCACAGCATGAACATCGCCGGATCGTTGCCGGCGCCGACATGGCGAATGACAGCGTCGGTCAAGATTTCCCAGCCGCGACCCGCATGACTGGCAGGCTGCGCTTCTTCGACCGTGAGGCAGGTGTTCAGCAGCAGCACACCCTTTTTAGCCCACTCAACCAGGCTGCCCCCAGGCTCGGGAAACGGTGGCGGGGGTGTACCGACATCACGCTCCAGTTCCTTGAAGATATTGCGCAGCGACGGCGGCACCCTGACGCCCGGCGCCACGGAAAACGCCAGCCCCTCCGCCTGGCCGCGACCGTGGTACGGGTCTTGTCCGAGGACGACGATGCGCACTTCCTCAGGGGGTGTGAGCTCCAGCGCGCGGAGCGGGCGCGGCGGAAAGATCACTGCACCAGCGGCCAGTCGCGCTTGCAAAAAGCCCAAAAGCTTTTGACCCGCTGCGCTCGCAAAAAACGTGTCGACGAGGGGCTGCCAGCCGGGAGCCACAGGCCAGTCCGCCGGATCGGCGCGCGTCAATTGACCATATGGCGCGCGGCTCACTTGAACAAATCGGCGAGCGCCTCGCCTGGCTCTTTGGCGCGCATGAACGCTTCGCCGACCAAAAAGGCCTGAACCCCTGCAGCGCGCAGAGCGGCCACGTCGTCCCGCGTCGCAATGCCGGATTCGGTAACCAGCAACCGATCGGCTGGCAGCCTGGGCAGCAGATCGATCGTGGTCTGGATCGACACCTCGAAGTTGCGCAGATTGCGGTTGTTGACGCCGACGAGCGGCGTCTTGAGCCTGAGCGCACGGTCTAGCTCCACCGCATCGTGCACTTCCACCAGTACCGCCATGCCGAGCCCCAGCGCGATCGCCTCGAAGTCTTTCATCTGCGCATCGTCGAGCACCGATGCGATCAGCAGGATGGCATCGGCGCCGATCGCGCGCGACTCGTAGATCTGCCACGCATCGACCATGAAATCCTTCCGCAACACCGGCAGGTCGCAAGACGCCCGTGCCTGCTTCAGGTAGTCGATCTCGCCCTTGAAAAATTGCCTGTCCGTGAGCACTGAAAGGCAGGCCGCGCTGACGCTGCCCGCTGTGCCGTCGCCCTCGGCATAACTTTGCGCGATGTCGGCCGGAATGAAGTCTTCGCGAATGATGCCTTTGCTCGGACTCGCCTTCTTGACCTCGGCGATCACCGCCGCCTGGCCCGCTGCGATCTTTGCGCGCATCGCGCCGACGAAATCGCGCGTCAGCACGCGGCTCTCAGCGTCGAAGCGAATGCGCTCGAGCGGCGTACGGCGCTTTACAGCGGCCACTTCTTCGTGCTTGACCGTAACGATCTTGTTCAGGATGTCGGCGGACATGTCAGTGCGCTCCCGCGGTGTTCATGGATGCCGTGTTCGTCGCTGAGACAAACTCGGCCAGCTTGGCCTTGGCCGCGCCCGATTCGATCACCGCACGCGAACGCTCCACGCCAGCCAGCACCGAATCGACGACGTTCGCTGCATACAGCGCGGCGCCGGCGTTCAGCACGACGATGTCACGCGCCGCGCCGGGCGCGTTGTCGAGCACGCTGAGCAACATCGCCTTTGACTCGTCGGGCGTCTCCACGCGCAATGCGCGGTTACTCGACATCGCGAAACCGAAATCTTCCGGATGCAACTCGTACTCGCGGATCTCACCGTTTTTCAGTTCACCGACCAACGTCGAGGCGCCCAGCGAAATCTCGTCCATGCCGTCGCGGCCATAAACCACCAGTGCGTGCTCGGTCCCGAGCCGCTGCAGCGCTCGCACCTGGATGCCGACCAGGTCGGCATGGAACACGCCCATCAGCATGTTGGGTGCGCCGGCAGGGTTGGTCAGTGGGCCCAGGATGTTGAAGATGGTCTTGATGCCGAGTTCCTTGCGCACCGGCGCAACGTTCTTCATCGCCGGGTGATGGTTAGGCGCGAACATGAAACCGATGCCGACCTCCTCGATGCACTTCGCGATCTGCTCGGGCTTCAGGTTGATGTTGACGCCCAGCGACTCCAGCACGTCGGCGCTGCCCGACTTGCTCGACACGCTGCGGCCGCCGTGCTTGCTCACCTTGGCGCCAGCCGCGGCCGCGACGAACATCGAGCAGGTCGAGATGTTGAAGGTGTGCGAGCCGTCACCGCCGGTGCCGACGATGTCGACCAGATGCTTGGTGTCCTTTACCGGCACCTTGGTCGACACCTCTCGCATCACTTGTGCGGCAGCGGTGATCTCGCCGATGGTTTCCTTCTTGACGCGCAGGCCCGTGATGAGCGCGGCCATCATCACGGGCGAACACTCGCCGCTCATGATGAGCCGCACGATGTGCAGCATCTCGTCGTGAAACACCTCGCGATGTTCGATGGTCCGTTGCAATGCTTCTTGCGGAGTGATCATGTCGTGTCTCTTGGATTTTTGATTCAGGCGTTGAAGAAGCCACGGATGGCAGTCACTGCACGATCGACGCCCGCCGCATCCACATCGAGGTGCGTGACGAAGCGCAGCCGGTACAAGCCCATCGTGTGAACGCCTTGCGCGTTCAACGCGGCCAGCAACTCGGCCGAGCGTTCTTTGACAGCACCGGTGAGATCGACGAAAACCATATTGGTCTGCGGCGCCTCGACCATGAGCCCGTCGATACCCGCCAGTCCTGCCGCAAGCCGCTTTGCCAGCGCGTGATCGTCGGCCAGCCGATCGATGTGATGGTCGAGCGCATGCGATGCCGCTGCAGCCAGAAAGCCGGACTGCCGCATACCGCCACCGGCCATTTTGCGAATACGGTGAGCGCTCGCAATGAGCTCGCGCGAGCCGCACAACGCAGAGCCGATCGGTGCGCCGAGGCCCTTGCTGAAGCACACCGACACGCTGTCGAAGCACTGCGCGATACGCCGTGCCTCGACGCGAACATCGCCACCGCCCCGGGCAGCCTGCGCCACCGCCGCATTGAACAACCGCGCGCCATCGAGGTGCCGCTGCAATCCTTTGGCCTTGGCCAGATCGGTCGCGGCCTGCACATAGTCGAACGACAAGAGCTTGCCGCCCAGCGTGTTCTCCAGCGCCAGCAGCCTTGTGCGCGCAAAGTGCGCATCGTCGGGCTTGATGGCGGCTTCGATCGCACTGATCGGCAAGGTGCCATCGGCCGCATGGTCGAGCGGCTGCGGCTGCACGCTGCCGAACACCGCGGCACCTCCGCCTTCCCAGCGATACGCATGCGCCTGCTGGCCGACGATGTACTCGTCACCGCGACCGCAGTGCGACAGGATCGCGCAGAGGTTGCTTTGCGTGCCGGTCGGTACAAACAGGGCCGCTTCGAAGCCGAGCATGTCGGCGATCTTTTCCTGCAGTGCGTTGACGCTGGGGTCGGCGCCGAAGACGTCGTCGCCCAACGGTGCCGCGGCCATGGCAGCGCGCATCGCAGAGGTCGGCTGGGTGACGGTGTCGCTGCGCAGGTCGACTGTTTTCAGGGCGGTCAAGGCGGTCACTCCAGGAAGTTCTTGAGCATGGCGTGGCCGTGCTCTGTCAGGATCGATTCGGGATGGAACTGCACACCTTCGATGCGAACATCGTGCGCAAAAGCGGTATGGCGCACACCCATGATTTCGCCGTCGTCGGTCCAGGCGGTGACTGCCAGATCGGCCGGACAGCTGTCGCGCTCGATGGCCAGCGAGTGGTAGCGGTTCACCGTGAATTTCCCCGGCAGGCCGGCGAAGACACCCTCGCGTGTGGTCGAGATCTGGCTCGTCTTGCCATGCATCAGTTGCTGCGCGCGGACGATCTTGCCGCCGAAGGCCGCGCCGATGGCCTGGTGCCCGAGGCACACGCCCAAGATCGGCAGCCTGCCCGCGAAAGCTTCGATGGCTGCGACCGATACACCAGCTTCGGCCGGCGAACAGGGCCCCGGCGACACCACCAGCCGCGTGATACCCGCCGCCACACGCTCGCCGATCTGCGCCACCGTGATCTCGTCGTTGCGCACCACATCGACCTCCGCCCCCAGCTCACCTAAATACTGGACGATGTTGTAGGTGAACGAATCGTAGTTGTCGATCATCAGGACTCTTATGGCTTGGTTCATAGCCTGCGTCATGGCTTGCCGACGATCCGATGGACACCCTTGACGACAGGGAACACATTGAAATTGATCAACAGCGCCAGCTTGAGCCCCGACAAGCGCAGCGCTGCCATCACTTGCGCGCGATGCAGGTCGGTCAGCAACTCGGCCGCCTTCAACTCGACGACGACCGACTGCTCGACGACGAATCCTGCGCGGTACACGTCGCCGAGTGGCCGGCCCTTGTACATCGCGCCGAAAGGCACATTGCGGACAAAACCGATCTCGCGTTCGGCGAGTTCGATTTCCAGCGCAGCGGCGTAAGCGCTTTCAAGCAGCCCCGTGCCCAGCACGCGCTGCACCTCGACGGCGGCGCCGATGATCTCGTGCGAGAAGTCGTTCTGTGCGTTCTGTAGTTCGACGGCAGTCATTCCAATCCCTCTTCGACAAGTTCGGCCGCACGCAGCAGCGCGCGCGCCTTGGCTTCGGTTTCTTTCCATTCCAGCTCGGGCACGGAGTCGGCAACGACACCCGCCGCCGCCTGCACGTGCAACACCTGGTTCTTGATAATGCCGGTGCGGATGGTGATGGCCACATCCATGTCGCCGGCGTAGCTGATGTAGCCGCACGCACCGCCATAGATGCCGCGCTTGACGGGCTCCAGCTGGTCGATGACTTCCATCGCGTGCACCTTGGGCGCGCCGGTCAGCGTGCCGGCCGGAAAGGTCGCCTTCAGCACATCGATGGCGGTCATGCCGTCTTTCAGCGTGCCTTCGACGTTGCTCACGATGTGCATCACATGGCTGTAGCGCTCGACGGCAAAAGCCTCGGTCACCTTCACCGTGCCGATCTTCGCGATACGGCCGATGTCGTTACGCGCCAGGTCGATCAGCATCACGTGCTCGGCGCGCTCTTTCGGGTCGTTGATGAGCTCGACTTCGGCGGCCTTGTCGAGCTCGGCCGACGCGCCGCGCGGACGCGTGCCCGCCAGCGGGCGTATCGTCACTTTCTGCTCGCCGTTCGGCATGTTCTCCTGCCGCACCAGGATCTCCGGCGACGCGGCCACCACGTGGAAATCGCCCAGGTCGTAATAGAACATGTAGGGCGACGGGTTCATCGAGCGCAACGCGCGGTACAGCGACAGCGGTGACTCGGTGTAGCGCTTGCTGATGCGCTGGCCGATCTGTACCTGCATGAATTCGCCGCCGGCAATCATCTCCTTGGCGCGCTCCACTGCCGCCAGATAGTCTGCCTTGGCGAACGATCGCTCGGCTGGATGCGCCTGCGTCGGCTTCACCTGCGGCGCGCTGACCGAGTACTTCAACTGGTCGCGCAACTCGCGCAGGCGGCGCTTGGCGATGGTGTACGCCTCGGGCCGCGTCGGGTCTGCGTAGACGATCAGATAGAGCTTGCCCGAAAGGTTGTCGATGACGGCCAGCTCTTCGCACTGCAGCAACATGATGTCGGGGCAGCCGAGCGTGTCGGGTGGGCAGCTGGCTTCGAGTTTCTTCTCGATGTGGCGCACCGCGTCGTAGCCGAAGTAGCCAGCCAACCCGCCGCAGAAACGCGGCAGCCCTGGCCGCAACGCGACCTTGAAGCGCTTTTGGTACGCATCGATGAAGTCCAGCGGATTGCCTTCGGCAGTTTCGACGACTTGCCCGTCGGTCACGACTTCCGTACGCGCTGCGGCGCCGAAGCCGCTGGCCCGGATCAACGTGCGCGCCGGCAGGCCGATGAAGCTGTAGCGCCCGAAGCGCTCGCCGCCCACCACGGATTCCAGCAAAAAGCTGTATTTGCCGCCGTCTTTGGTGTGTGCCAGCTTGAGGTAGAGCGAGAGCGGAGTTTCGAGGTCTGCGAAGGCCTCCACCATCAGCGGTATGCGGTTGTAGCCCTGCGCGCTGAGGCTTTTGAATTCGAGTTCGGTGATCACAGGTTCGTTCTCCGTTGCCTCACGACGCGTCGTCGGTCGATTTTGGCAAATCAGTCTTCATGGGGGTGACCCGAGTGCGTGGCGTGCGTTTCGGGTCCGCGGGGGCGCGACAAGTGTCGCGCCGATCAGTCAGATGGCGCCGTGCGGACTACGCCAGGGCCAGGCTCCCCGACGGCCCTGACCAGTCTGAATGATGTGATGAACGAACATGTGGCCGGGAGTTTAGCAGCGGCCTTTCGCGCTGCAAGCGGCCGGCATGTCGTACTTTTGCCTGCGCGGGGTTCTACGGACGCCGCTGACGCAAGACCGACCGAAAATCCAGTTACACAAAAGAACATCCGCGTTCTGGATGGAAAAAGGAGAACTGAAATGCGCGCACGATTTAGTCAACGCATCGCGGCAACGCTGTTGTCGCTGGTCGCCGTCAGCACCGCCTGCGCGATCAGCACGGCCAATGCGGCGACCGTCGATGTTTCCGGCGTCAAGCTCGAAGACAGCGTCAGCCTGAAAGGCGAGACCCTGCAGCTGAATGGCGCGGGCATTCGCTTCAAGGCGATCTTCAAGGTCTACACCGCCGGCCTGTACCTGGGCAAGAAGGCCGGCACGCCTGAAGAGGTGCTGGCCGCCACCGGTTCCAAGCGCGTGTCCATCACGATGCTGCGCGACATCGATGCCAATGAGCTGGGCAAACTTTTCACCCGCGGTGTCGAAGACAACTCACCGCGCGCGGAGTTCTCGCAGCTCATTCCGGGCCTGCTTCGCATGGGCCAGATGTTCGCCGACCAGAAGACGCTGAAGACCGGCGACACCTTCACGATCGACTGGATTCCTGGCACGGGCACGGTCATCACGGTCAGAGGCGCGATGCAGGGTGATCCGATCAAGGAAGTGGCGTTCTTCAACGCCCTGGTACGCATCTGGCTCGGCCCGTCGCCTGCGGACTACCGGCTCAAAGACGCGCTGCTCGGCCGCAGCAGCTGACCACGATTCGTCTAACGCGGGAGCTCAGGCTTCCGCCAGCGTTTGCGCAGCGACGACCGCCTCGGTCCGGTTGCGCACGTTCAGCGCCCGAAAGATCGCTGCCAGGTGAATCTTGACCGTGCCTTCGCTGATGCCGAGCGCGCGCCCGATCAACTTGTTCGGCTTGCCCTGCGACAGCAGTTGCAGCACTTCGACCTGCCGCTCGGTCAGCACGTTGCGCAGATGGTCGAGCGTGTGGGCCGCGGCTGGGGTCGCGACGCGCGCGGCCGCCTCCACTGCCGGCACGCCGGCCACGATGCCGGGCGGCAGGGCCGACAGCATCATCGGTGGCACATAGACACCACCGGCCAGCACCAGCCGCACCGCCGACAACATCACCTCGGGCGAATACGCCTTCGGAATAAAGCCCAGCACGCCGTGCGCGAGTGCGGTGCGCATGATGGCCGGATCTTCGTAGCCAGACAGCACGATCACCGGCACGGCCGGATGGCGACGCCGCATCTCGTCGATGTGCGCATGGCCGTCGGCGCCAGGCATGTTGAGATCGATCACGGCCAGGTCGAGGTCGTCCGAAGCCCCGGCGAGTAACTCGTCGACGCTCATGGCCAGCACGAACTCGATGCCCGGTTCGAGTTCCGCCAACTTGGCCTTGACCGCCTCGATGACGAGCCGGTGGTCGTCGGCGATCAGGATTTTCATGACTAGTTCCGCGCTTTGATGGACCAGTCTTGAAGATAGCGGCCTTCGGCGCGCGCGGCAAGCGGCTTGCGCCGAGCGGACGGCATAGTCCCCACGGGATATGGTGCTGCGCGGCGCGGCTCGAAAGAATCGCCTCAACACCCGAGGGACGAGACATGGGCATGTGCGTCTTCTTCCACTGCTGACGCGGGCAATCGATGGCGCGCCTGCTCGATCAGTTCTCCGCCCTTTTCTCGTACGGCCTGGCGATCGACGCCGTCGACCCCTTGCGCGCCGGCGTTGCCGAGCCGACCACCCGCGCCGATGCACAGGCACAAGCACGCCGGCTGCTCGCCGAGGCGCGACTGGCAGCAACGGCAGGAGGCGCCCCACCCGCGCAGGTCGAATCGGCCGCCTTCGCGATGGTCGCGTGGCTCGACGAAATTTTCGCGCGGCAGCGCCGCTGGACCGACGCTGCCCCACCGCTGCAGGCGCAGCTCTTCAATTCCAGCAACGCACACAGCGAGTTCTTTCATCACCTCTCCGGCCTGCAGGCAGGCGACGATGCGGTGCGCGAGGTGTATTGGTACGCGCTGGCCAACGGCTTTACCGGCCAGTACTACTTCGAGGCCGGCGACGGCGGGGAGCTCGGCAAGCTCAAGGACTTGCACGGCCGGCAGTTGCCGGTTGTACCGGCCGCTATCGCCACGCTGGCGAAGGACCGCATCACGCCGCAGCCTTACGCCCAGCTCCGCACCGTGCCGCCGCGCGACCCGGAGCGGCGCGAGCGCGCGCTCCTGCGTGGGGTCGTCGCTGGCGCAGTGCTCGTCCCGCTGATGGCGCTGTTGTGGCTGCTGCTGGCCGGGCCTCGGCAGACCGCCGCCAGCGCCGAGCAGCGGCTCGATCAGCAACTGCGCAGCTACGCATGTGCCGACCTGCAAGCGAGTTGGGGCGTGACCGGCGCCGTCGGTGCCTTCAGCGCGTTGCACATCAGCGGCTTCGTTCCGCTGGCCGACGACATCGCCAAGGTCGAACGCGAGGTGCGCGCCAGCCCCGGCATGTCGTCCGCGACCTTCGACTTGCGGCTGCGCGTGTGGCCGCATTGCGAGGTCGTCGCCATCCTGAAGCCGTACCAGACCCGAAACCGCGACAAGACGTTCGACCTCAAAGTGACGGCGCCATCGGCACACGATGGCCGGCTGCGCGAGGGCGATGCCGTGCGCATCGAAGTGACCGCACCGCACTACGAGGGCAACGTGCGGGTCGACTACTACACGGCCGACGGCGCGGTGCAGCATCTGAGCGGCGCGGGAGAGCCGACGCGTTTCGTCGCCGGGCAGCGCCTGGTGTTCGGCAAGGACATCCCTTCGAGCTGGCTGGTGAACCCGCCCTTCGGCACCGTGATGGTGGTCGCGCTGGCGTCGCCCTCTCCGTTTCCCGAGGCGCCGGACCGCCCGCCTTTCGAGCTGGCATCGGCGTATCTGCTCAAGCTGCGTGAGGCGCTCGCCGCCAACAAGGGCGGTGACAGGCTGATCGCGGAGTTCCTCTTCCTGGAGACCGCGGAACGATGACTGCCACCCCCGCCGTGACCGTGCTGACCCAGCTCCCGCTCGTGTTCTGGCTGCTGGTGGCCGTCTGCATCGGCGGGGCGACAGCGCTGTGGTGGCGCATCACGGGCCGGCGCCGAGTGGCGCGGTGCCGTGATTTGCAGCGGCAGCTCACGCTCTGCGGCCCTGCCGAATCGCCGGCCGAACAGGCCACGCTCGACGGCCTGGGCGACGCACCGCGGCAGGCCCGACAGTCCTCGGTGCGTTCGACCGGCGGTCGCGCAACGTTGTATCGCACGCCCTGGTTTCTATTCCTCGGCGATGCGGCTGCCGATGTGCCACGCCTGCTCGATGCAGCGAGTGCTTCGGCGGGCGGCGCGGACACAGTCCAGCCCTTCTGGCACTTCTGGCAGTGGCACGCACTGCCATCGATGGTCGCCATCGGAATCGATCCGCAAGTGCTGCAGCGAGCGAACCCCGCACGCGTACGGCGCTCGTGGTACCGGGCGTTGCTGGTGCTGGTGCAGGAGCGGCCACGCCTGCCGCTGAACGGCATCGTCGTTTGCGTCGGCGCGAGCAGCCTGTTGCCAGCGACAACGGGAGCGGCCGGAACAACGGAAGAGTCATCGGCCATGCGCATGCGCCGCCTGATCGACGAAGCCGCCGAACACCTGCATCTGCGACTGCCGATCTACCTCGTGGTCACCGGCCTCGAGAAACTGACCGGCTACGA
Source organism: Variovorax sp. GrIS 2.14 (assembly GCF_046115955.1). Classification (NCBI taxonomy): domain Bacteria; kingdom Pseudomonadati; phylum Pseudomonadota; class Betaproteobacteria; order Burkholderiales; family Comamonadaceae; genus Variovorax; species Variovorax sp. GrIS 2.14. Next base: position 717,131 of record NZ_JBJXIA010000001.1, on the reverse strand, counting down.
CACGCTGCGCTCGTCGTTGTCGAAAGACGTGCTGACGCAGGTGATCGGTTATCGCTGGTCGGGCATTGCGGGCGCCGGTGCGGCGGCCAGCGTTCGCGCCGACGAGCGCGCGACCGAAGCCTTCGACTCGATCATCGAGGGGCTCGATGCATTGCGCATGGCGCTGCTGCGGCAAACGAGCACGCCGGCAGATCGCCTGGCGATTCATGCGTTCGTCGAACAGGTGCGCGCGATGCAACCAGGGTTGCGTCAGCTGGCCGACGCGCTGTTCGGTCGCATCAAGGACCAGCGTCGCCCGCAACGCTGGCGCGGGCTGTACCTCACCGGCTCGACGCCTTCGGGTGCGGACGCATCGGGCGCGGCCTTTGCAGCGGATCTGTTCGAGCGCTTCCTGCCGGCCGACCAGCCGCTGGCGCGCTTCGATGCCTAGATCACTTCCGGCTCACTTCGGATCGATGGTGATCTGACGCGCTCCGAAGGTCGCCGTCATCACCAGCGGCTTGCCGACCTGCAGCACCTTGACCTCACGCCAGCGCGCGCGCTCCAGGTCGCGATACGCCGCCATCACGCCGATGACCTTGACGTCTGCGGCCAACGTCATTTCGAGCTTCTTGCTCTCGCCAGGTCGCAGCAAAACTTCTTCGCGCTGCGCCATTTCAGCGCCGAGCGTGGCCTGGTCTTTTTCGAACAGCGAGAAGAAGTCGGCGCTCTCGAAAGGTCCCGGCGACTTGAGCGCATACACGCGAACCGTGAGCGGCGACGGGCGCAGGCGCGCATCGGGATTGGCGTCGGGGCCTGCAGTCAACGTCATGGAGACCTGCGTCACCACCGGCTTGGGCGGAGGAGGAGGTGCGCTGCAACCGGCGAGCGCGAGGCCCGCGAGCAACACGCCCGATGCGGTCATGCGGCGCCGCAGGGTCGCTATGGAAAACCGACCATAGGGCAAACGGTGTGTACCAGGCGATCGCATGCTATTCCCTTCGTTGCATTGACCCGTTCATAGGCATCTTTGATTATCACCAGTCAACTCGAACAGGCAACATGCTGACCCCCGAACTCGTCGAAGCGCTGCAACGCCCCATCAACGAAGCCTCTCCTTGCGGCGACGATCTGGAGTACGACCCGGCGTTCACGGCATTGGCATCGCTGGCGCAAGGCAAGGCGGAGCAGCAGTTCGGCGACACCGTCATTCCAGCCGTCGAGCCCGACTGGCGGCAGGTCGCCGAACAGGCCGATGCGGTGTTGCGACGATCGAAGGACTTGCGCGCCGCGATGCTGCTGCTGCGCGCCGCCACGCGACTCGACGGCATGCCGGGCTTCGCGTCGGGCCTCGGCTTGCTGACCGGCTTGCTCGACACGTACTGGGACGGCATACATCCAAAGCTGGATGCCGACGACGACAACGATCCGACGATGCGCCTCAACGCGCTGATGCCACTCACCGACGATGCGATGGTGCTGCGCGACTTGTACGACGCGCGAGTCGGCGTAGCGCGCGGTGTCGGCGCCATTCGCGTGCGCGACATCGCGATCGCGCACAACCTGATCGGCGCCGCAGGGGGCGAGCCCACGTATTCGACTGCGCAGATCCAGGGTGCGCTCGAAGAGATTCATACCGAGCATCCGGCCGCCCTGCAGTCGCTGCTCGAGGTACGCGCGACGATCGCGGCCTTACACGAGCTGCTCGGCGTACGCACTGGCCGCCACGACGCCGTCGATATGGACGGGTTGCGCAGCTTGGGCAATCTGCTCCACAAGGTTGCAGCGAGTGCGGTCGGGTCGCCAGTGCAGGCTGAAGCCGACGTCGCGCCAGCAACGGAAGCCGAAACCGCCGCGTCCGGAACTGCCGCATCGCCGGCTGTAGCGCGCGGCGAAATCACGACGCGGCAAGACGCGCTGCACATGCTCGACCGTGTCATCAGCTACCTCATACAGGCCGAACCCGGCAACCCGGCGCCGCTGCTCATCGAGCGCGCCAAGAAGCTCATCGGCGTCGACTTCTTCGAAATCATGGCCAACCTCGCGCCCAACGCGATGGACACCATCGAGACCGTCACCGGCAAGCGGCCGAGTTCCGATTAGCGCCCTTTTTCTTCAACACTTTTCAACGACCCGCACACCATCCGCAAGGAGATTTCAATGTCCAAGAGCAGTCAGAAATTCATCGCCCGCAACCGGGCACCCCGGGTCCAGATCGAGTACGACGTGGAGCTCTATGGCGCCGAAAAGAAGGTGCAGTTGCCCTTCGTGATGGGTGTGCTGGCCGACCTGTCCGGCAAGCCCGCCGACCCGCTGGCCCCGGTCGGCGATCGCAAGTTCCTGGAGTTCGACACCGACAACTTCGACACGCGCATGAAGGCCATGAAACCACGCGCCGCGTTCTCGGTGTCCAACACGCTCACCGGCGAAGGCGACCTCAAGGTCGACATCACCTTCGAGAACATGGACGACTTTTCGCCAGCCGCCATCGCCAAGAAAGTCGACTCGCTCAAAAAACTGCTCGAAGCCCGCACGCAACTGTCGAACCTCGTCACCTACATGGATGGCAAGGGCGGCGCCGAAGACCTGCTGGCCAAGGTGCTCGAAGACCCGGCCCTGCTGGCCACGCTGGCCGCGACGAAGAAGCCTGAAGACAGCGCGCCTGCTGCCTGAGCAACGCCTTACCCATTCAACGGACAACGAGGAGAAAGCACCATGGCAGAAGCACTTGAACAAGGCGCGCTGAAAGATGTCGCGTTTGCCGGCAGCGATTTTTCGTCACTGCTGCAAAAGGAATTCAAGCCGCGCAGCGACGAGGCCAAGAGTGCCGTCGAAGCCGCCGTGCTCACACTCGCGCAACAGGCACTGAGCAACAGCACCGTCATCGGCAAGGACGTGACCAAGTCGATCCAGGCCATGATCGCCGCGATAGACGCCAAGCTCACTGCGCAGGTCAATCAGATCCTGCACAACGACGAATTTCAGAAGCTCGAGAGTGCCTGGCGCGGCCTGCACTACATGGTGAACAACACCGAGTCGGACGAGTTCCTCAAGATCCGGGTGATGGACATCTCCAAGAAGGAACTGCACAAGAACCTGAAGAAATTCAAGGGCGCGGCCTGGGACCAGAGCCCGATGTTCAAGAAGGTCTACGAAGAGGAATACGGCCAGTTCGGCGGCGAGCCCTTCGGCGCCATCGTGGGCGACTATCACTTCGACCAGAGCCCGCCCGATGTGGAACTGCTCGGCGAAATGGCGAAGATCGCTGCGTCGGCGCACGCGCCCTTCATCACCGGCGCCAGTTCGAACCTCCTGCAAATGGAGTCGTGGCAGGAGCTCGCGAACCCGCGCGACCTCACCAAGATTTTCGGCACGCCCGAGTACGCCGGCTGGCGCTCGCTGCGCGACTCCGACGACTCCAAGTACCTTGGCCTGTGCATGCCGCGCTTCCTCGCGCGCACGCCTTATGGCGCCAAGACCAATCCGATCGAAGAGTTCGACTTCGAGGAAGACGTTGCCGGCGCCGACCACAACAAATACGCATGGGCCAATGCGGCTTATGCGATGGCGACCAACATCAATCGCTCGTACAAGCTCTATGGCTGGGGCTCGCGCATTCGCGGCATCGAATCGGGCGGCGCGGTCGAGAACCTGCCGCTGCACACTTTTCCGAGCGATGACGGCGGTGTCGACCAGAAGTGCCCGACAGAAATCGCCATCGGCGACCGGCGCGAAGCCGAATTGTCGAAGGCCGGCTTGCTGTCCCTCATCCACCGCAAGAACTCGGACTTTGCCGCATTCATCGGTGCGCAGTCTTTGCACAAGCCTGCGGAGTACGACGACCCGGATGCGACCGCCAACGCCAACCTGGCCGCGCGCCTGCCTTACCTGTTTGCCTGCAACCGCTTTGCGCACTACCTGAAATGCATCGTGCGCGACAAGGTCGGCAGCTTCAAGGAGAAGTCGGACATGGAGCGCTGGCTCAACAAATGGATCATGAACTACGTGGATGGCGACCCAGCCAACTCCTCGGAAGAAACCAAGTCGCAAAAGCCCCTGGCCGCGGCCGAGGTGGTGGTCGAAGAGATCGAAGGCAATCCCGGTTACTACAGCTCCAAGTTCTTCTTGCGGCCGCATTACCAGCTCGAAGGACTCACCGTTTCATTGCGCCTGGTCTCCAAGCTTCCCTCCGCCAAAGGGGCCAAATAAATTTGTCGCGAGTCTTTGAATTCAGGGACTTGAAGTCGTTATCCCTGTAGCTGCGTCGGCACGGAAGTCGATCTGTTTCTCACAACACAACTGAAAGGTGACCATCATGGCTGTAGACATGTTTATCAAGATCGAAGGCGTAGAAGGCGAGTCGTCCGACGACAAGCACAAGAAGGAAATCGATGTCATGTCCTGGAGCTGGGGCGCCAGCCAGTCGGGCACCAGCCACATGGGCGGCGGCGGCGGCAGCGGCAAGGTTTCCGTTCAAGATTTTTCCTTTACCAAGTACATCGACGCGAGTTCCCATGCGCTGCTACTGGCGTGCTGCAACGGCGAGCACATCAAGGAGGCGGTGTTCGTGGTGCGCAAGGCCGGCAAAGAACCGCTCGAGTACATCAAGCTCACCTTGAGCAACCTGATCGTCGCGCATGTCGCCACCGGCGGCAGCGGTGGCGAGGACCGCCTCACCGAAAACATCTCGCTGAACTTTTCGAAATTCAAGTTCGAATACGTTCCGCAAAAAGCCGACGGCACGGGCGATGCCGCCAAAACGGCGGGCTGGGACATCGCGGCGAACAAGAAGGTTTGAGTCACGGAGGTTCAAGTCGCAAAGCCGTCCCGCACCGAGGAAGACGCCATGGCAACACTGAATCAGAAGATCTTGCAGTGGGCCAGCGGCCACGTCGGCAAGAGCGTGGGGGCCGGCGAATGCTGGGACCTCGCGGAAAGCGCTTTGAAGAAGGCAGGGGCCGGCGCATCGTCGGATTTCGGCGGGCCCACGGACAGCGATGCCGACTACGTGTGGGGCGACGAGGTCGACCTGAAAGACGTGCTGCCCGGTGACGTGCTCCAGTACCGCGACTACGAGATGACGAAGACGACCACCACCACCGTTACCTTCGCGGACGGACTGGAGTCCGAAGACGCCGTCGAGACGACGATCGGGCATCCGCACCACACGTCGATCGTCAGCAAGAACACCGGCGCCGGTGAGTTGACCGTTCTCGAACAGAACGACAAGGGCCACCACGAAAAAGTGAAGGCCAGCGTGATCCGCTGGAAGGATGCACCGATCAAAGAGACGAGCACCCGGAAGTCGATGAAGCGATCCGATAACGGCAAGATGGAACTGGCGACGGTGAAGGTGACAACGGACGTGAGCGTCACCGGCACGATCACGGCCTACCGCCCCAAGGCGCCTTGATGCGGCACGCCACAAGGACCTGTCGCAACGCGGCAGCGTGGCGGTGATCGCCGCCCTGGTGAGTCGCCCCGGGCACGGGCCTCAGCTTGCGTCGGGCTGGTCCGCAACGACCGGCATGCGGCGCGTGTCTTCGTCGTCCTCACGTAACCAGACGGCCAGGGCCGTGTAGTTGTCGTGCCCCGGCTTGGCGCGCACCTTGATCTGCTGGTCGAGCAACTCGACCCACTGGCTCGGGTTGCGCGAGGCCTGCAGCGTTTCGAGCAGGCACTCGTCGCCGAGCGGCTCCCACACGCCGTCACTGCACATCAGCAGCACGTCGCCGGGCGCCAGCGGCATCGACGCGGACACGCTGATCTCCGGCGCCTCGTCGACGGAGCCGAGCGCCGACAACAGCATGTTGCGTTGTGGATGCAGCCGCGCCCCCTCCTCATCGATCATGCCGCCGGCCACCATCTGCTGCACCAGGCTGTGATCGGTGGTGCGCGCCACCAATGCGCCCGCGCGAAACAGATACGCCCGGCTGTCGCCGCTGTGCGCCCAGGCCAGTTGATCGTCGTGCAGGTCGATGACCGCGAGCACCACGGTCGAGCGCATCGCCGCCAGCTTGCCGCCCTCGGCCTGGCGCGCGACGACGTCGAGATTGGCGCGCTCCAGCAGCGCGCGCAATGCGTCGCTGCCGATCGATGGTGCCGCAGCGAAGCCGCCGAGCACGCTGCTGCGCGTGGTGGCGGCCGCGACATCACCACCGCCATGGCCGCCTGCACCGTCGGCCACCAGGCACGCGACGAAGCGATCGTCGTGCCAATGCCCGTGCACGTCTTCGTTGTAGGGACGCCCGCCCTGTTTGGACAGCGTGACGATTTCGATTTCCAAACCGGATTCCTCTTGTCGTGGATTTGCTATGAATTTATACGGTGGCCCGGAGCCGCGCCATCTGCGCTTCGTAGGCTTCCAGAAATGCCTTGCCGAACAGGCTGTGAAAGTCGTCTTCGGCCTCGGCTGCGATGCCGCCGTACAGCGCGACGAACTGGTCCCACAGCTTGGCTTTGCGGTTCGCAGCGAAGAGGCTGTCGAGCGCCGATTTGGCCGCGATCTTCTTTTCCAGTTCTTCCGGCGTGAAGCGACCGATGACATGCGCCAGGGCTGCCCGCATACCGACCATCACACCGAACTGATGCGCGCGCAAATCGTCGAACGCATCGCGCATGGCGACCTCCGGTGGCATGAAGCCGCGCACGCCGTCACCCAGCAAATGCGCCAGCGCGACCTCGACCGTCGGTGAAAACTTGAGCGGATTGTTGGCCTGCGACGCGATCATCGTGACCTCGGCCCGCACTTCGCGCTTGAGCTCCTGGCGCGCCAGCAGCAGTTGCAGCGTGCCCTCGGTCGCACTGCGCAGGATGATGCCGATGCGCTCCATCAACTCCGGCGTGAGCGCCGGGGGCTCTTTGTGCAGGCCGCCCAGTCCGCGCAGCAGCGCGGCCAGCAGTTCAGCGTCGGAGGTGGCGTTGCCGACCGGCGAGCCGGTTTGGTCGTCGAACTGCGGCGCTGGTGCGTGCGGAAGCGGACGCGGACGCGGACGCGGACGCGCGGGCATCGGCACGGGCATCGCGGCATGCACCACTGCCACCGGCGGCGCATAGCCGAAGTTACCAATCTGCACATGGTCGCTGCGCGGCGCCGCGGTCGGCTTCGCCTTGCCCTGCAACGCCGCGAACGGATCGGCATTGCTCGCAGTGTTGGGTTGCAGCAGCGGGTCGGCCAATGGCGACAACGCGAGCGGGTCGCCGCCCAGACCGCCACCGGTACCGAACAGGTCGTCGATGCCGGCAGCTTTGCCGGCCGGCCTCAGCCCCAAGTCGGAGAAATCGTCCAGCGCGCCCGGTGATCGATCTGCGGAGGAACTGCCTGGCGTAGCACCAGATCGAGCGCTCGAGTCCGGCCCGAGCAGGTCGGCGAACGGATCGGCACCGGTCGGGCCGCCGCGGCTCGGTCCGGATTCCAGCGGGTTGGCGAACAGCAGTGAATCGGTGGACGGGGAGGAAGGGAACGAAGGTGCGGCTGCCCGTGCGGGCGAAGGCACAGGTGAGGTCGGTGCGGTCGGTGCGGTCGGCGCACCCAGACCGGCCAGCAGGTCGGCGAACGGATCGTCGTCGTGCGCCGCCGCATTCGGCGCAGCGCCCAACAGCCCAAGGTCGTCGCCGAAACCGTTCCCCGCCGAAGCCGCCAGAGCCGCCGAGCCCGAAGATTGCTGCGCCTCGACCTTCAGCTCGAAGCCGCCGATCACCAGGCGATCGCCATCGGCCATCGGCACCTCGTTGCCGGCACCCAGCGACCGGCCGTTGCACAGCATCGGATTGCTGCCGCGATCGACGATGAAGAAAGCATCGCCGCGGCACACGATCTGCGCATGCACCCGCGACACGGTGCGGTCCGGGTCGTCGAGCACCAGCGTGTTGGTCGAAGCGCGCCCGATGGTGCCGCCTTCCGGCCCGAAACGCCCTTCGAGCGCGCGCCCGACGGGCCCGCCTTGATGTGAAACCACAACGACTCGAATCACGAACTCACTCCTGCTGCAATCTGTGAATATCTGACCTGAAACAGCATGGTGTCACGGCGACAGCAGCAACACCAGCGCCTGACTCGGCACGGCCCTTACACCGGGGCAGTTCGTGCTGTTTTGCAGCGACACACTGGTCAGGCGCGTGGCAGGCATACCCTGAAACAACACGGTGAACGCAGCCGTCAAATGCCGGCTCGGTCCCATCACCGTGCCTGAGGCCACGCCCATCACGACGCCGGCGTTGTCGCCGTTGGTCATGGGAATGCTGGTGCCCAGGTTGTGCGCCGGCATGCCCATGATGAGGATGGTCGGGCAGTTGGGGATGGCCATCGGGCCCATCGCGATGTTCGGGTAGGGAATCGGCAACGGCGACGGCGCAGCCGGCGTCATGCAGACATCGGGAAACCCCATGTCGGTGCCCATGAGCTGGCAGTTGGCGAACATGGCCGCGCCCTCAACCGAAGTGGATCTGGCCGCCGCGCGCCTTCACCAGGTTCTGTCCGTTGAGCAGCAGATGCTGGCCCGAAATGCGCGCCAGCTGCTCGGCCTCGCATTCGACATGCGTCGCCTGCACCCGGTCGATGCCATCGGTGGTGCGCAAGTGGTTGCGGCTGAAATGGGTGACGCGCTCGAACACGGTCGACAGCACGGAGCCGACCAGCTTCACCGCGGTGCCGATCACGTGCAGGTTCTTGCCAACGAGTTCGGCATCGTCGGCGGCGACACTGGCCTTGGCTGCGCGCAATGAAAAGACCTCGCTTTCGAGCGCGAGATGCGGCGCGGCCAAAGTCAGCGCGCCGCCGTCGACCGCGATGCGCGTCGGCCCGTGGCAGCGCAGCACGTTGGCCGTGCCCTCTTCACGCTGCAGCACAGCGAGCACCCAGACTTCGTCGGGCGCCACCAGCAAGCAGGCCACGGTGTCGCCGACGGCCGGTTCGAGCAGGCAACTCGCAGCGCGCCGGCCGCGGGCCTGCAGGCTGCCGCTGCTCACCGAAATTCCGTTCGCGTCAGCGGCGGTGATGACGCCGACACAACTCTGCGCAGGCGTCGGCGCAGCGTGGCGCACGGCCGTTCGGCGGCGCGGTTTCGAAACGACAGTGGCAGTCATAGGTATCTCCGGAAAGAGCATAAAGGTGGCGTCAGGCGCTTGCAGTCCAGCGTTCGGCACGCGCCAGTTCAGGGTCGGTTTCGAGCGCGCGGCTGCGGTCGGTCATCTGCGCTTCGTCGGTCCGTGCGCCGTGCAACGCGGCGCGAAACATCGTCGCCTGCCGCAAGTCGGCGCGACTGAGGTCGGCATGGCGAAAGTCGGCGTAGGTGAGTTCGGCACCGGCGAGGCTCGCATCGGCCAGGTTCGCGTTGGCGAAGTGGCATTGGTAGAGGTCGGCGCCATCGAAACGCGCCGACGGAAACTGCCCAGCCGTGAAGAGCGCCTGCCGCAGCTTGGCGTTGGAGAAATCGACGCCCTCGCCCTGCGCGCCGCAAAAGAGCGCATGCGGCCCGACCGCGTGGTTGAAGTGAGCGCCGTCCAACACCGACCCCTGAAAGTTGCATTGCTTCAGCGAGACACCGGCAAAGTCGGCACCTGTCAGGTCGGCGAATGAAAACTGGCAACCATCGAGCACCAGACCCGCGAAGGACTTGCCGATCAGCGCGGTCTTGGTGAACACGGCACGCGTCATGCGCGCACCCGCCCAGGTGAGCTGCGCCAGGTCGCACTGCAGCACGCAGGTGTGCTTCCACTCGCTGTCGTCGGCATTCACGTCGATGAGCGAACAGCCGGTGATCACCGCGGATTCGAGCGTGGCGCCGGCCAGGCTGGCGTGGTCGAGCCGGCAACGCGAAAACGTCGCCATGCCGAGCCATGCCGCAGCGAATTGCGCATGCGTCAACGTGCACTCGCTGAAGGTCGCGCCGTGCAGATGCGCATTCCGAAAATCGGCGTGCGCCAGCTCGCACCGGTTGAAGACCGCGCGCCGCAGATTGGCGCCGTTGAACATCGCGCCTTGCAGCTTGCAGCGGTCGAACACGCTTTCACGCGCGTCGGCTTCACGCCAGTCGCATTCGTCGAGCTGCGCCTGCGTGAAGACACCGCCGCCGATGAAGATCTTCGCGAACTGGCCTTTGCGCAGGTCGAGACCGTCGATGGTCTCGCCCATGCTGACCGCCAGCGAAAGATGCTCGGCTTTCACAGTGGATGCGCGGCCGCGTGCCGTGCCTGTTGTTCGGCGGTGAGGCGCGGCCAGCTGCGCACGCGCTCGAGCAATGCGCCGTCGAAGCGCACATCGGCATCGAGCCGGGCCCGCGAGATGTCGGCTCCGAAGAGGTTGGCGTCGCGCAGGTCAGCACCGCGCAAATCCGCGTGCTGCAGCATGGCGTCTTTGAAGTTGACGCCTGCCAGGCGAGCACGGGTGAGCACCGCTTTGCGCAGCAACGCGCCCTCGGCGCTGGCCAGTCGCGCATCGCAGCCGGAGAGGCGGGCCGAGCCGAAGTTGGCGCCGGCCAGCCGCGCCTTGACCAGCGACACATCTCGCAGGTCGACCTCGCCGAAGTTGGCTGCGAGCAGGCTGGCATGCGACAGGTCGGCGCCGACCAGCGAGCAGTCTTTGGTGAACACCGCGCCGTCGAGTTGCGCGCCGGCCAGCCGCACACCATCGAGCCGGCAACTGACGAAGCTCGCGCCCGGCAACCGCGCACCACGAAGGTCCACGCCGCTGAGGTTGCACTCGACGAGGGTCGCGCCCGCCAGGTTGGCTTCGCCGGCCTGCAGCCCCTGCATGTCGAGCTTGTAGAACAGATTGCCCGCGGCTTCGACGCCGGTCCAGTCGGCGTGGCCCCACGACGTGTTCAGCAGGTTGGCGTTGACTATGACGGCGCGGCGCAAGTGCGTGTCGGCCAGCGCGCAATGCATGAACACGGCATCTGCCAGTTGCGCCTGGTCGAAGACCGCGCCGGCCAGGCGAGCCCGGCCCAGGTTGGCGTAGCTGAAGTCGGTGCCGACCGCCAGCATGCGCTGCAGATCGGCATGCGCGAGCACCGCCCGCGTGAAGTTGGCGCCCGACAGGTTGGCGCCTTGCAGGTTCGCGCTTTCCAACCACGCATCGGTGAAGTCGACATTTCGCAGATCGAGCGCCGACAGGTCTGCTCCCGTCAAGTCGATGCCCGGAAAACTCCGCAGCCCGCGCGCCAGCATCCACTGCATCAGCGCGCGGCCGCGTGCCGCCACTTCGCCCTGCTGCGGATACGCGGGCGGCTGCAGATGCGCCGCCTGCAGGTAGCCGAGTCGCTCGGCGCCTTCGCGCTGCGCCAGCTTTTGCGCAACGGGACGACGGTCGAACACCAGGCCCGCAGCGCGCTGCGCATCCAGCGCGGCCAGATGCGCTTCGGCGTTGTAGTCGGGTGGTCCGCGGTGCACCAGCTTTGCCATATCGATCTCGCCGGCCTCTTCGAGATCGAGCACGCGCTGAAGCTGATCGGCCATGTCGCTGATCGCGGCCCATTGCTGCGCCTGGGCTTCTTCCTGCTTGGCCTTGAGATAGGCCGGCAGCTCACCCATGCTGCGTCTGGGTTCAGGCGGCGCCAGGGTGAATGCGAGTGCGCCGGGGTCTTTGCCTTCGGCGGTCATCCTTTCGCGCGCGACGGCGATGTCCATCTCCGCACGGCGGCGCTGCGCTGCGCCCTGCAGGCCTTCCATCGCAAAGGCCTGCTCGGCTTCGGTGGCTTCGGGGTCGGCGGTGTCGATGCCCTCGGGCAGCAGGTCGGCATCGTTCAATGCTTCGAGACCGCCGTGCTTCGGGTCGGCACGCCGGGCCAGCACGTCGATGTAGTGCGCATCGGTCTTCGGCTCGCCGATGCGCTCGACCGCGCCGAGCAATTGAAGGATGTCGGCACCGTCGTCCTCCGCGCATTCGGCCATGCCGTGGAACACCAGCACCATGCGCTCGGCATGCGGAAAGAACCACGCTGTGGTCAGGCGCATCGGCACTTCGCGCAGCTTGGTGGCAGCGCCGATCGCATAGTTGACGAAGGTGCGCACGCGCAGGCCCGGCAACCGGCCTTCGATCCGACGCTGCACCGGGTGCAGGTTGTTGAGCGCAAACGGTTCGTCGCCGCGCAACGGCGCATCGAACCACTGGTCGCTCGGGGCCATGTTGAAGTGCTTCCAATCGAGGTCCGGCGGAAAGCCCGGCGCATGGGCCTTGAGGTAGTCGGCGTCGTAGGTGCCACGGTAGGCGAGCCGCTGCGGGTGCAAGGTGTCGAGCGGGCCGTAGCCGGCCGGCACTACCTCGGACTGCGGCGACAGCATGCGCGATCCCGGCAGTTCGATGTTGGGCAGCAGGCGCACGCCGTTGACGGCCTGGCGGCCCTTGCCAAGCGGGTTCAGTGCGTAGTCGGCACCGCCATAGGCGTTGTGCCAGCCCAGCGCGATGCGCTCGGGCGCCGCGGCCACGGCACGCGGCCGGTCGCCATCCCACCAGCGCTCACCGAAAGCCAGCAGCGTTTTCTCGACATGGCCGACGCGCACGCGCACCGCGCAGCCCGCGGCCTCCGACGGCTGCGGATAGGCATGGCCGTGCACCAGAAACTCGGGCGTGAGCTTGGCCACGCCCTCGTCGAGCAGCGGCAGCGCCATCTCGCGCGCTAAAAAATTCCAGAGCGACTGCTCGCCCCACAAACGGCCGGCGCTGCCCTGAACGAAAGGCACGTGCAGATAGTGCGTGACGTACATGCCGTAGCGTTTTCGGTATTCGATCGCGCGGCTCGAAAACCCAAGCGACATGGGCTTGCAGACCTGCATCAGCCGCCCGCCGGAGTCGATCCGCCACCGTTGCCACCTTTGTTGTCGCTCGGGCTCGGTGTCTTGGTCGCGGGTGGCGCGGGAGGCATCGCGGCGTCCCAGGCTTTGTCGGCCGCCTTGCCGACCGCCTCGCCTGCCTTGTCGGCCACATTCGCCACTGATGGCGCCGCACCGGGCACATACTTGCCTCCCAGTTGCGAGCCGACTCCGCCGCCAGCCACAGCGCCCGCCGGCCCGCCGAGCACGCCGCCCACCACTGCCCCGACGCCTGCGCCCACCGCCGTACCAAGTTGCCGCTGGCGCCGGTCGGCGCTGGCGGCCAGGCTGTTGAGCTTGCCCTGGAGTTCGGGCAACTCGGGGATTTCGCTTGCTGTCTGGCGCAGTGCCGCGGCCGCGTCGGCGTACTGCTTCATGGTCGCGGCCGAGTCGGCGACGCCCAGCACGCTCGCCACCAGGCCGCCCAGCGCGCCGACCACCGCTGCCCCGGCCGCACCACCGGCGCCGGCGCCCGGCTGAATGATCTTGACGGCGGTGCACTCGATGTCGGCCGGCGTATTGGTGAGATCGAGCGCCGCCACGTTGTGCATCTGCAGCGCGGCGCAGTTCTCCATCTGGATGGCGAGCGCGTTGTCGATGCTCATTCCCAGAAAGTTGCTCATCTGCAGACCCATGAAGGTGCTGCGCGCCATGCCCATGTTGGCTTCGCTCGACGAGCCGATGTAGCCGCTCGAGTTGGAACCCATCACCGTGGTGTTCGAACCCATCGAGGTCGCATTGATATTGCCGAAGGCCATCAGGTCCACATCGGCCGCAGCCACCAGCTTGATGCCGGCATTGGATGCGACCAGATGCGCACCGCTGGTGATGTCCTTGCGGCCGGCTTGCGAGGTGAACGACATGTCGCCCTTGGTGCCGACCGCCAGCGAGGCGGCGGTGACGCTGACGGCGCCCGAGGTGAGCGCCAGCGACGCCGAGAACTGCGTCATGGCACCCGTCACGTTCAGGTTGTAGGTCTGGCCTACGATCATGTCGACCTTGCCGCCGACCTGGTTGAACTGCCCCTTCAAGCCGACGATGTTCTCCTGGTACTTGCCGATGTTGTTGTACTGCGCCAGCGTCACGTTGGTGTACTGGTCCTTGTGGACGATGTTGCGCTGGTCCTTGTCGACCTCGCGCTTTTCGAAACCGATGGTGTGCACCGTGCGGTCGTTCTCGACCGTGATGCTCTGGTCGTGCCCCACGCTGGTCGAGTCGTCGGCCTCGACCGAGGTCGACATGTTGCGTTCGGCATGGATGTTGACGAGCTCCTGGCCCTTCTTGTCCTCGAACATCAACTCGTTGTAGTTGTTGCTGTTGCCGCCCGGCGTCGACCGCGTCTTGAAGCCGCTTCGCGTCGGCGAGTCGTACGGGATCGGCTGCTTGTCGTTGTAGACACGGCCGACGACGATGGGCCGGTCGGGGTCGCCGTTCAGGAAGTCGACGATCACTTCCTGCCCGATGCGCGGCATGAAGTACCCGCCCCACGAAGTGCCCGCCATCGGCTGCGACACGCGCACCCAGCAGGTCGATTTCTCGTTGCTGTCGTCGTAGCGATCCCAGTGAAAGTGCACCTTGACGCGGCCGAGCTGGTCGACGTGCAGTTCATCGCCCTTGGGGCCGACCACGATGGCCGACTGCGGCCCTGGCATCGTCACGCGCGGCGTGATGCGGCGCGGCCTGAAGGGCATGTCGGCGGGCAGCACGGTGATCAGAAACGACTGGGTGCCGCGCTCCGGAATGCGCAACGCCGGATGCCCGTCGATCAACTCCTTCAGCAAGCCGGCGATGTCGTTGTTCGACGGATCTTCGGTCACCATCGCAAGCAGCACGGAACCGATGCGATGCGCATTGCCGTCGGTGGCGTTCATGCCTTCGTAGCCGGAGTGCGTGACCACGAAGTCGCAACCGCCGATCAGGTATTCACCATCGCTCGAACCATCGGGCGAGCCGGTGAACTTGAAGGTACGGCCAACCGCTACATCGGGCCAGGTCGTGATGGCCCAGTGCCGGTCGCGCCGTGCGATCTGTTCTTCACCGCGGATCTTCGCGGTGTTGTCGGCATCGTCGGTGGTGAAGTAGCCGCCGGGGAACTCGAACTCCTCGAAGTCCGCCAACTGGTGATCGTCCGAGGTGTCGCGCTTGGCGCCCAGCCGCTTGCCGATGGCCTTGAAGTCACTGTCGCGCGTGTCGTACTTGCCGCTTTCGAAACTGCGGGCGCTGACCCAGCGGCTGATCTCTTCGAAGCGCGAGTCGTTGACGCCGAAGCTCACGTACGGCAGCGTCTGCTTCACAGGCAACGGTTCATGAGCGATCTCGCTGGCGTCCGACAGGTGCATCGTGCCCGGCGCATCGTGTGCGTCGTACCAGTAGTAGATGCCTTCGTCTTCGAGCAGCCGCGAGATGAAGTGAAAGTCGGTTTCCATGTGCTGCACGCTGTAGCGGCGCTGCAAGTGGTTGCCGATCACGTTCTGGGTCTCGACCTTCTTGAAGCGCTTGATCGGGCTGTCTTCGAGCACCGCATCCATCACCTCCAGCACCTTCTTCTCCTGCAGGATGCGGGAGTTGGTGCGCTTGGTCAGCAGCCAGAACCACGAGCGCAGCACGATGCGGTACGAGGCATACCGACCAGCCCGTTCCGTCCGCATGAAGCGCACGGCATGGCCCTGGCAATGACGCTGGTGCTTACCGCCGTCGGCGTCGAAGAAATCGAGCACCACATCGAAGGCCCGGCCCAGGATGTCCTTGCCGTCGATCTGATCGTTCCTGGAAAGCACCACGAGCTCGTAGATCGAAGGATTCGACAAGCTCTCATGGCCCACCAAGGTCCAGAACATCAAGTCGTCGACCACCGGCGAATCGCTCTTGATGTGGAACAGTTCTTCGGCCATGTCGCAGATCTTTCGTGGGCTTGCCGTCGTGTTCGTCTAGTCGAACGCGTAGGTGAAGTCGGCGTCTTTCACATCGAGCGCGACGCGCTTGATCTCGCCGCCCGAGGCCAGCCGCTGCAGGTACTCGACCGAGATCGTCGGCAACACCGTGTTGGTCAGGATGGCGTCGATGGCACGGCCGCCCGACTCCACGTCGTTACAGCGCGCCACCACTTGCTTGACGACCGCTTCGGTGTATTCGAACGGAATGCCGTGGTTGGCCGCGACGCGCTTCTGGATGCGGCCGAGTTGCAGTCGCACGATCATCGCCATCATCTCGGGCGACAGCGGGTAGTACGGAATCGTCACGATGCGGCCGAGCAGCGCGGGCGGAAAGATTTTCATCAGCGGTGCCTTGAGCGCCTCGTTCAGCGCCACCGGGTCGGGCAGCAGTTCCGGGTCGCGGCACATGCTCATGACCAGTTCGCTGCCGGCGTTGGTGGTGAGCAGGATGATCGTGTTCTTGAAGTCGATCATCCGGCCCTCGCCGTCTTCCATCCAGCCCTTGTCGAAGACCTGGAAGAAGATCTCGTGCACGTCCGGGTGTGCCTTCTCGACCTCGTCGAGCAGCACCACCGAGTAAGGCCGGCGTCGCACCGCTTCCGTCAATATGCCGCCCTCGCCGTAGCCCACGTAGCCGGGCGGCGCACCCTTGAGCGTGGACACGGTGTGCGCCTCCTGGAACTCACTCATGTTGATGGTGATGATGTTCTGCTCGCCGCCGTAAAGCGCCTCGGCCAGAGCAAGTGCGGTCTCTGTCTTGCCGACGCCGGAGGTGCCGCACAACATGAATACGCCGATCGGCTTGCCGGGATTGTCGAGTCGTGCACGCGAGGTCTGAATACGGCGCGCGATCATCTCGAGGCCGTGCTTCTGGCCGATGACGCGCTTGTTCAGCGTGTCCGCCAATTCCAGCACCGCCTGCACTTCGTTCTTCACCATGCGGCCGACAGGAATGCCGGTCCAGTCGGCGACGACAGAGGCCACGGCCTGCTCGTCGACCGAAGGAAGGATGAGCGGGGACTCGCCCTGGACGGCGGCGATTCTGATCTGCAGTTCGTGCAGTTCCGCAAGCAGTGCCGCGCGGTCGGGTGCAGTGGCTACCTCGGCGATGGAGGGCGTCGCGCTCTCGACCGGCACATCGACCGGCTGACCCGCTTTGCGAAGTTGCGCCCGCAGTTCGAGCAAGCGATCGATCAGGCCCTTTTCATCCTGCCAGCGCGCATTGAGCTTTTCAAGCTGCCCGTTCGACTCGACCAGCGACCCAGCCACCGCCGCCGCCCGCTTGGTCACATCGATCCCGATCGTCTCCTCACGCCCGATGATTTCCTGCTCGACCTTGAGCCCCTCGATGCGGCGCAGGCAGTCCTCGACTTCCGGCGGCGTCGCATGTTGACTCACGGCAACCCGCGCACATGCCGTGTCGAGCAGGCTCACCGCCTTGTCCGGCAACTGACGCGCCGGAATGTAGCGATGGGACAGCTTCACCGCGGCCTCGATCGCCTCGTCGAGCAGTTGCACGCGATGGTGTTTCTCAAGCACGCTGGCCACGCCGCGCAGCATCAGGATGGCCTTGACCTCGTCCGGCTCCGGCACCTGCACGACCTGAAAACGCCGCGTCAGGGCCGGGTCCTTCTCGATGTACTTCTTGTACTCGGCCCAGGTCGTCGCGCCGATGGTGCGCAGGTTGCCGCGCGCCAATGCCGGCTTCAGCAGGTTGGCCGCATCGCCCGTGCCGGCCGCGCCACCCGCACCGACCAGCGTGTGGATTTCGTCGATGAACAGGATGATCGGCGTCGGCGAGCTTTGCACCTCGTCGATGACTTGCCGAAGACGCTGTTCGAACTCGCCCTTCATGCTGGCACCGGCCTGCAGCAGTCCGATGTCGAGGGTGAGCAGCTTCACGTCCTTGAGTTGCGGCGGCACATCGCCACGCGCCAGGCGTTGTGCGAAGCCTTCGACCACCGCCGTCTTGCCGACACCGGCCTCGCCGGTGAGCAACGGGTTGTTCTGGCGTCGGCGCATCAGGATGTCGACGATCTGGCGGATCTCTTCGTCGCGTCCCGTCACCGGGTCCATCTCGCCCTTCTTGGCTTTCTCCGTGAGGTCGACCGCGAACTTCTTCAGCGCATCGCCCTTGCCCATCGCTGCCGGTGCCATGGCGCCGGCGTCTGCGCCCGGTGTCCCAACGCCTCCCCCTGACGCCATGCCGGTGCCGTCTTGCGCACGCATCTGCGACTCGGGCGACGGGTCGCAAATCTTGACGAAGTTGTCGGCCAGGTCTTCGACCTTGACGCGCTCGAACTGCTTCGACAGATTGAACAGCGGGTTGCGCAGGCTCTGCGTCTTCAGCATGCCGATCAGGATGTAGCCGGTGCGCACCTGCGCCTCGCCGAACTGCAGCGTGGCGTAGGTCCAGGCGCGCTCGATCGCATTCTCGATGTGCGGAGAGAAATCGCTGATGGCCGTGGCACCGCGCGGCAGCCGGTCCAGTGCTGCGGTCATGTCTTTCGCGATGACAGAGATGTCGAGCCCGTAGTGCTGGATGACGCGGTGCAGGTCGGAGTCTTGCGCTTGCAGCAACTGCGCGAACCAGTGCTCCAGCTCGACGTACGGATTGCCGCGCATCTTGCAGAACACCGTAGCGCCTTCGATGGCTTTGTAGGCCAGCGAGTTGAGCTTGCCGAACAAGGCGGTGCGGCTGATTTCACTCATTGCATTTCTCCGTATGTGATCAAGACGAACCGTGGGCCGTGGTTTCAAAAGAACGCGCCGAACGATGCGAAGCCAGCTCGCCCGCATCACGCCGGACGCGCACATCGGCCGCGTCGTGGGTGCGAGGGCGCTGCCCGAGCCAGCTGACCCAACCGAGGCGCGGCGCATTGCCGCCCCGCGCCTGGCCGAGCCGCGTCGCCGGCACCTCTTGTTGCTCGAGCACGAGCTCGGCATCCCACTCGAGTTCGTCGCCGAGCAACTGCTGCATCCAGCGCTGCAGTTCGGGGCGCGCCGGGCCGATCGGCAGGAAGAGGCGGTACTGATCCAGCGTCAAAGGCCCGAGATGCAGCCGCACCCGATGCTGCCGGTCCCACGCGCGCTGCCCCAGCATCGCGCCCATGCCCATCGAGCGCGAAGCCTCACCGCGACCGAGCCGTGTGAGCTCGCCGGGCGGCAACGCCATCCAGTGGCCTACCCAGCGCTCGAGCCGAACCGGCACGCCGAAGTAGCTGCACAGCACCGCCTCGACCGACTCCGCGTTGTGCACGCGACGCGTGAGCCAACCGGCAAAGTGCAGTCGCGCGTCGTCATGGATTTCGTCGCGGTGATTGCGGGCCGCGGTGCCGGCACCGACCAGTGCGCCGACCTGCAATCGAAACGCGTCTTCGCCCGGTCGATCGAGCGCCACGGCCGGCCGCGACGAGGCCCACGCGCGGTAGAAGTGCAGCGAGAAGCGGTGCGCGAAAGTGTCGAGGAACGCGACCCATGTCGGATCGCCGTGGTTGATGAAGCGCTCGCGAATGAAGTCGCTCAGGTGCACCGGCAGCGGGCCGTTGGGGCCGAGGTAGCCGAAGAAGTGCTGGCGCAGGCGCGGCGGCGAGACATCGGTCGCCGCTTCGAATCGACTGAAGCTGGCGGGCGCGAACGACAGCGACGGCTCTTGCCCGACGCGCACCGGCTCGGCACTCGGCAGCAACGCACGACCCCAGCGCGGACTGCTCTTTGCCACCGATTCCAGGCGACGCATCAACGCGAAGTAGTCGTAGGCCCACGGCTCGTGCGACACCGAATGCAGGTGCGCACCGACCCGTGAGGTCACATCACCGGGCGCGTCCCGCACAGCGGCCTCCAGCGCATCGTCTCGCCCTTGCCGGCGACGGTGAGCACCGTTTCGACGAAGTGATTCACCTCGACATGGCGCGCCAGATACTGCGCCAGCACGGCGCCGAAAAGGAAGGCGCTCTGCCCATGAAAAGCATTCCGGTCGACTTCGAGCGTGACTTCGAGCCCGCGGCCGAAAGCGATCGGGCCGGCCATCGGCAAGCGTCGCGCCACCGGCTTCGACGACACCGACAGCAAGCCGCGCACCTGCACTTGGCGCGACTCGTCGGCATGCACCGCATAGAGCATCAGCATCTCGCGCAGGGCAGCCGCGTTCTTGTGCGTATCGGCACCACCGATCGACAGGTAGTTGAGCGCCAGATGGTCGACCACACGCCAGCCAAGGCCGTTGTTCACCACTGGCGACACCGGCCGCGACGGGCCGCGCACCATGCGTACGCGCTGCACCGGGAACGAGTCGACGCAATCGAAATCGTTGTCGCGCCCGAGCGGCAGCAGCATCGGCAGATCGCGATTGGTCACGAGCGCCGCGACCGCCAACTGGCGCAAGCCCGGCGGGTACGGCGCCTCCTGCGGGTCGACGATCTGCATGTAGACCTCGGAGCCGATGTGGCTGCTGCGATGCCCTTCGGTGCGCTGCTTGACCGACAGGCTGCGCGGCTCGCGCGTCGTCGTGTAGTACGCGGGATGGCTGTGCCGGCTGCCATGGAACGCGGCATAGAAGGGGCGGAAGAGGAGCTCTTGCGGACCCTCGGACTGGCCCGGCCCCGGGGCTCCCTGGCCCTGACCGACGTTGCCGAGCCCGAGCACCTCGGTGACCGAATGCACCTCGAAATCCTGTGGCCGCGTGCGGTCGGGGACCAGATGGAATTCGCTGTTGCCCTCGGTGATGGCGACACGGTCGAGGCGCTTGGGAAAGAGGTTGATGGCCGGCACGCAGTGCAGCTGGATGTTGTCTGCCGTCACCAGTTTTTCGAGCGCCGCGTCGCCGCGTGAGAACAGCACGACGAGCTCGACCTCGGTGCCCGGCATGCTGCGCAGCAACGCCTGCAAGCCGACGATGCGCGCGAACTGAAAGCGCTGCGGAAACGCGAAGTACTCCTGCACCAGCCTGAAGCCGGAAAAGCCGGTGGCCGTTTCCGGGAGCAGCGCTTCATCGTCGTCAAAACCTACCGGTTGCACCGCAGTTGCCGGTAGCGTCCGTACAGCGTTCGCAGTGACCGCACAGCCTGCACCCATCGGCTGCACCATGACACCGATCGGCTTGCCGAGAAAGCATTCGTGCAATTGCCACGCCACGTCGTCGGCGCCACCGAAGTGGATCACCAGCTCATCGAGCTGGAGCTTGTCGAGGGTGAGGCCGGCCGTCGTGCGCAACGACATGCGCAAGCCACCCCGGATCTCGCGCGCCTGCGGATGCTGGTTGATCGGCAGGTCGGGTGCATAGGTGAAGTACTGCGCCCGGATCACTTCGATCGGCCACACGCGCAAGGCACGTGCGGTGCGAAATTCGCAGTGCGTGTTCTGCCCCACGGCATGGCGCGAACGCAGGCCGCTGTTGCGCGGCAGCGTGGGCCCGGTGGCAAGGTTCGCATCGTCGAGTTCGGGAGTGCAGCACACCACCGTCATGGACGGCGTCGGCGCCATGAAGTGTGGATACACGATGTCGAGCAGGTGCCCGGTGAAGCGCGGAAACTCCGCATCGAGCTTGAGTCCGACGCGCGCCGACAAGAAGGCGGTGGCCTCTATCAGGCGCTCGACGTACGGGTCGGCGACCTCCTGCCCTTCGACACCGAGGCGGTGCGCGATCTTGGGAAAAGCCCGCGCGAACTCGCCGGAGCTTTCGCGAAAATACCGAAGCTCCTGCTCGTACAGGTTCAGCAGGCGGGGATCCATGCCGACTACCGTGCCGGGTGCGCCATGTCTTCGATCTCGATGCGACCCTCTTCGAGATCGATGCGACTTCGCATCAGGAACTCCAGCGGCACGGGTTGTGCCCAGAGCATGCCGCGAATCTGCAGCCCGATGCGGTTGTGTGAATCAAGGGCCGGGCCTTCCATGACGAGTTCGACTTCCAGGGTGCGGGGCAGGATGCGCGGCTCGAACTGCAGGATCGCGTTCTTCAAAGCCTGTTCCATGCTGACACGCTGCACGCTCGACGTGAACTGGCCGGAAAGCATAGGCAATCCGTAGTTGATGACCGAGCGTGCCGCGTTGGGATGGCGCTTGTCGTCGAAGGCCAGGCCAAAGCCGGTCGCATTGAAGAGCCAGCCGAGGTCGCGCAGCACCGCTTGCCGAAGCGCCTGCTTGGTGAGCGTTCGCTTGTCGTCGCTCTCTCGCTTTTCCGTCGGCGCATGGTCGACAAGTCGGTCGAGCAGCGATGGCTGCAACCGCTCCTGCGCGCTGGCGGGCTCAGCCATTCGAGGCTTCGTTGAACAGGATCTCCCGCACGTCCATCAACGCGTGCTCGCCGGCGTCGCTGCCCAGGACGCGCTGGCCCGAGCCGATCCACACATCGGGTGCCAGCTCGCGCCATTCGGTCTTGCGTGCCAGTTGCAAGGCGCCGTCGTCGCTCTTCTCGGAGCCCTCGTACCGCGTCGGGATCAGCGCCAGTGTTTCGCCACCGTTCTTGAACTGCAGATGCGCCGGCAACCAGACGCAGTCGCGCAGGTCTTCGGGTGGATCGAGCTTGATGTGCGAGAGACGCGCATAGGGCACCCAGTAGTACTTGCCGTTGACGAAGGCTTCGAGCACCGGGCCGAGCCGCATGTCGGCATCGGCCAGCCACTCGAAGGGTGAGCCGTCGATCGTCCCGGCCGTGGCGGGTGCACCGTCGAAGGCGCGCTCACGCAATTGCTCGGCCATCGCCTCTTCGCCACGGCCGCGCCGCAGCAGCGACTCGATCAGCAGCGCCAGCCATTCGTCGGGCTGGCCGAAGACCATCGGCTTGCGGGTGCCGGCGAACACCTCCGCACGCACGCCTTCGCAGCGAATGGCTTCGCCGTAGACCTGTTTCATCGGCACGGCCAGTGCGTCGAGTTCGGCGGCGACCGACAGCTGGTTGAGCGCGCGCTCCCACTGGCCGAGCACGCACAACAGCTGCGCCAGGAACACGCGGTTCTTGCTGTCGCCCGGCTTGGCCCGCACATCGTCGCTGAGCGCCTTGAGTGCGCCCACAGGGTCGGATGCCTTCAACAGTTCGATGGCGGACATGGCAACTCCTTTGCTTTCGTTTTGCGCTTGCTTTGCGCTTGCTCGGTTCTTTTCAGGAAGCCGTCAGGTCGCAGGTACGCACGGCCCCGCGAATGCCGGTGGCGAGCTGCGCGGCAGAGTTGATCGACATCACGCGGTAGCCGAAGCGGATGATTTCGCACGGGTGCCCCGACGAGCCGCCGGTGAGGTAGGCGACCTCGTTGACGCGGCCGCCGGTCAAGACGAACTCGATCATCGGTTCCAGTTGCGAGCCGTCTTCACCGCCCGAGCGATAGATCGACACGGTGATGGTCAGGCCGACCGTCTGGTTGCGCAGCAGGCTGGCGATCGACGCGGTGGCCGCATCGGACTGCCGCACGACGTGCAAGTGCGACAGCGACAGCGATGCCGTGCTCGCGCCCGGCGCGATGCGCAGGCCCGCGTGCACGTCGTAGCCGAGCAGGTCCATGCGCGCCTTGCCGTCCGCATAGGTGCGCGGCGACTCGCCTTCGACCGGCGTTCCGCGGTTGTCGATCGACATCGCCATGTCGAGCGACACGCCCTTGCGAAGGCCGAGGTCGAGCAGGCGCAATGCCTCGTCTGTGTCCAGGTATCCATCGCCGTTCAATGACATGGCATTCACTCCCGTGGTAGATCAGATGGGTAAGAAACAAAGCCGGAAGTCGGTGCAAAAGCACTGAACAGTCAGTCATCGACGCACTGCCCTTCGACCGGCACCAGGCACTGCGGCAAGTCGGCCCCGACCGCCCCGCCGCGCGTCCGGAGGGTCGACGTCGAGGCTGCTGCCACCGCCAGGCCACGCGGCAACAAGATCCAGAGTTGGCCGCGTTCCTTCATGCGACGCGCATTGGCCGCGGCCTGCGTGCCGTTGCCGAAGAAGTAGTCGGCCCGCACCGCACCGCGAATCGCGCCGCCGGTGTCTTGTGCGATGGTCAAGCGCTGCATCGGCGCGCCGGTCCCGGGTGCGCGTGTCGACACGAACACCGGGAAGCCGAGCGGCGTGCTGCGCGGATCGACCGCGATGGACCGCCCCGCCGACAACGGCACGCCGAAGGCGCCGACCGGGCCGCCCGCAGCGCCGATCGTCTCCTTGAAGAACACATAGCTCGGGTCCTTGATGCCGGAGCCGATCACGTCGCCCGTGGCCTTGCGGCCGGGCACCATGACGGCACCGCTCTCGACCGGCTTGGCCAGCGTGAAGCCGCGCGTCTTGACTGCGCTCAGGTCTTCGTCGTCATCGTCGTCAGGGTCGAGTTCGATGGCGCCGCCGCGGGTGCGCACCGCGCTCTTGCCTTTGCTGTTGGCCGCGCCGACCAGCGTCGGGCGAAACGGCTGGCCGTTCTGTTCGGCATAGGCGATGCGGACCACCTCGCCACTCGGCATGCGAATGCGGCCCGAGCCCTGGATCTGCATTTCGTACAGCGCCGTCGCGCTGTTGACGAAGGCCAGCACCTTGGCGTTGGGCGCGCCGCGCGTTTCGATTTCTTCACGCGTGTAGTAAGGCATCAGCCGCTTGCCATCGATGCGAAGCCGCACGCGGCGATCCAGCGTGTCGCGGGTGATGGTGGAAAGGTCGAGCGCATACAAGCCTGGCGCGCCCATGTCACGCGTGCTGAGCCCCATCTGCACGATCACGTCGCGGCCCTGCACGCGCACCGGCACCGTGCCGTTGCCGGCGGGCAACTTGCGCGCATCGACGAACAGCATGTCCTCAGGCTGGCCGTACACCGGGTAGATGAAGGGCGGCGCATAACTCCGGTTGCCGCTGATCTCGGGCTCGAAGTAGCCGGTGACCACGCCGTCGGGCTTGCGGTCGTCGTCGCGAATCTGATACGCCGCGAACTCCGTTTCGAAGAAGTCGCGAATCGCGGGCGAGCTTTTGTCGCTGACTCTGCGAGCGCGCTCGCACACCTCTTTCCAGGCATCGCCACGGCCGGTAAGCACCTTGCAGCTGCCGAGGAACGCGGGCCAGGTTTCGGCGAAGTCGTCATGCCGCCAGCCGGGCATCGCTTCGAAGTTGACGGCGGTGTAGGTCGCGAGCTGGGTCGAAAAGGTGCGGGCCTGGCCGGCCACGTTGCCGGCACCGGGCCCGCTGGTCGCGGGTCGCGCCGGTGCCGCGGCTTCGACGGGTACGGGTGCTGGCGCCGTCGATGCAGCGGTCGTCATGGAAGCGGGGGTCTTGGGCCCGATGGCGCATCCTGCCAACGCGATGGCGACCATGATGGCAACCGGATAAGTCGTCGAAGAGGTGTTCATGGGCGGTCTCCTTGCCGTGAAACGAGCCGGCCCGAAAGGGCTGCCTGTTCATCAGGACGATTACTTCTCTGTGATTTTGAAAGTCCCGACGCCGTAGACGTCGTTGCATGGCGCACCCGGCGGGCACACGGGCTTGCCGACCAGCGGCGAAGGGCCGGCGCCGCGCGTCGCCTCCAGGGCCGCCAGCACCGGCACGGGAAACTGCGGAAACACGCCGTCGTTCTGAATCCCCGAGCCGGAGAAATCGCGCTCGCGCTCGCTCACCACCACCGCGAACAAGTCGACGCCGGCCGGGCCGCCCGCGTCCATCGGCCACGATGCGCGCGGCAGCGAGATCGATGTGCCCGCAGTGATCTTGTTGTACTTGTCGAGCAGGTTGGGGAACAGCAGGAACATCTCTCCGCCGCTCGACAAAAGATAGACGTACACGTAGCCGTCGCGGTTGCTCTTGACGTCGAAAGAGAGCCGATCCTTTTTGATGACGACCTCGGCCTTGCGCGGCGTCGCTGTCACGTTGAAGCCTGGTGTGGCGCCGGTGCCGATGGCGGCCATCGATTCGGTCGGCGTGCGTGGTGTGGGCGGCGGTGCGGCTGCGGCTGCGGTTGCGGTTGCGGGCGCGGGAACTTCAGCGACCTTCGTGTCTGGCGGCGTGGACGCTTTGCCGTCTGTTGAACCGGCTGCGCTGCCGACCACCGTGTCGGCGCCGTTCGACCTGCCCTGCATCCACCACCAGCCGCCGCCGGCCACGGCAAGCACCGCGACTGCCGCGATGGCAGCGACGGCCTTGCCCGTGCCGCCGCTCGAAGCCGCAACGGCTTTCGACGGACGCGGTGCGGGCGCAGGCGCCGACGCTGGCGCAGCAGGCACCGAGCGCCGCACCGGCACGTTCGTCGTCTCGTCATCGAGCCCGAGCGCTTCTCGCAGCGCGCCCATCGACTGCGGGCGCGCCTCCGGCCGCACGCCCAGCCCGGCATCGATGGCCGACAGCAACCGCGCGCTGTAGCGCTTGCGCAGCATCTCGTTATTGATCAGCGGCACATAGCTGTCGGACAGCAACCGCGCGACCGACGGCGGCGGCGCGCGACCGCAGATGGCGACGTGCATCACCGCGGCCAATGCGTACACATCGGTCCACGCGCCCTGCGACATGTCGGGCATCTCGGCGTACTGCTCGATCGGTGCGTAACCCGGCTTCAGGATGACGGTGATGGCCTGCGTCTTGTCGGTGATCACGCGGCGCGCCGCACCGAAGTCGAGCACCACCGGCCGGCCCGAGCCTTCGAGCAGGATGATGTTGTCGGGCGCGATGTCGCGGTGATAGCAATTGGCCGCATGCATCACGGCCAGCGCCTGCGTCACGCCGTCCATGATGCGCATCAACCAACCTTCGTCGACACCGGCCGGGATGGCGGCCAACGCCTGGCGCAACGTGTCGCCGCGATAGAACGGCATCACCATGTAGGTCGTGCCGCGCTCCTGCCAGAAGCGGTAGACCTTCAGCAGCGAGGGATGATCGAACTGCGCCAGCAGCCGCGCCTCGTTGATGAAGCTGCGCATGCCGAGGTCGAAGGTCTCGCGGTGCCGCTCGGACAACGCCACCACCGTGCCGTCGTATTGCCGCGTCGACAGCGACACCGGCAGATATTCCTTGATGGCGACGACGCGCTCCAGCGTGTGATCCCACGCTTCGTACACCGCGCCGAAGCCGCCCTGCCCGACCAGTGCGGTGATCTCGAACTCGCCGACCTTGCTGCCGGCCGGCAACACGCCGGCTTCGGCGCCGGCTTGCGAGCCGGAGGTCGGCAGGCGTGTCGGGTTGCCGCTGAGAGGGGCCATGCCGGTGCTGCCCGCGCCGCCCGTGGAGATCACCGTTGCGCCGTCCTCGTTCTTCGGGGCGTCGGCATTGCTCATGGCTCAGCCTCCACCCGCTGCACCCATTCGTCGCTGACGAAGCCGAACAGCGCATCGAAGCGCGCATCCGCTGGCAAGCTGGTGGCCGTCATGCGCAAGCCTTGGTCAGCAGCAGGATCTGTCAACCACAGTGACTGGCCCCCCGTCGGCCAAACCATCGCAGCGCCTCGGTCGGCATCGGCTACCTCGTCCACTGCCTCACCATCCGCGGCATGGAAGACGCGTTGCAACGCGTTGTCGAAGCGTCCTGCATCGAGGTCGTTCGCCAGCCCCTCGAGTGCCGCCTGTGCGCAAGTGCGCCACCAGCGCCACACGGCACCCGACTGCGCCGGCGTGAACTCGTTCAGCGGCACATCGCATTCGGCCGCCATGATGAAAGGAAAGTAGCGACCGACGCCATCGACCGATGGCATCAGCACGCCGAGCCACGCGTTGGTGCCGCCCAATCCGCTGCCCAAAGCGAAGAACCACAGCGGACCCGCGAGATAGCGCTCGGTCCAGTCGTCGTGCGCGTCACGCAGCCGCAAGAGGCCGCGTTGCAGCCAGTGGTCGAGGCGCTCGCGCATCGGCTCCGGCATGCGGCGATGCGCGAAGTCGCCCATGCCCGGAAGCTTGCCGAACCAGCCCGGCAACTCGTCCGATGCGAGGAAGGTTCGCGTCTCGCTCACAGCCCCTCCGGGCAAGAGAACTCGCGCAGTTCGCGCAGGCGGATCGGATGCTGCACGCTGTTGGTCGTCACCTCGAAACGGGTGCGACGGTTCTCGATGTTGAAGGTGATGAAGAAGCGCTCCGGCAGGTCGCCCTGTTCGAGCTGCGCCTTGTCGAGCGTGCGAAACAGCGCCCACGGTCCGTCCGTCGACAGACCCGAATTTCCGGTGGCCGAAGGCGGGCTGATCTGCACCCGCACCTGGTTGCTGCCCTTGGGTCCCGGCCATTGCACCGCCATCGGCACGACCGGGCCATGCGCGTACTTCACCAGCTGCCCATCGACATCGAGGATGAACTGCGTGATGTTCTCGTCCATCTCCACCGGCCTGAAGTCCAGCCGCAATGCCGGCCCGCGGCCGCCACCCCGAAAGAAGATGTCCTTGATGCGCGCAGCGCGCTCGAACTGCGCGAGCGATGCGGTGGTGACTGCCGCCTTCTCTGCCACCGGTTTGTAGCGCCACGGCTTGGTGCTGGTGTCGACCAGTGCGGCCAGCTTCTTTTGGAAGAAGTCGTCCATCAAGCCACCGGGTCCGAACATCTGTCCGAAGTCTTCGGGCAGCACATCGCGGTTGCTGGTGGCGACCAGCGGATAGCGGCCGGCGATCGCGCGTGTGCAGAAGTCGGTTACCGGCCGCAGGTCCTGGCTCAGGTTGCTGCGCTCCGCGCTTTGCGCTTGCGTCGCGCCCGATTGGCTCAGGTTCTCGACCATGCTGCGCACCGGCTCCGGCAGCCGGCCCGCATCGCCCTTGAGCTTGGCGGCCACGTCGCCGGGCGGCGGTGACGAGCGGCTCTTCACCGCGGAATCGACGGCTGTCAGATAGACGTAGACCTCGTTGAAGAGCTTGAGTGCATCGTCGAGCGGGGCCGGCCCACCGGGCGTGCCGGCAGTGACCATGCGGCGCAGCGGCTCGAAGCGATCGTCCACGATGCTCTCTATGCGCTTGCCGGTCACGACCGGCTTGTTGGGATCGCCGCCGAACAGGTCTTCGAGGCCCTTGCGCGTGTTGCGTACGGTCTCGGTCGCCTTGCTCACCACGTCTTTGGCGCCTTCGGCCGGAATCAGCGTCGTCTCTTTGACCACCGCACGCAAGAAGTTGGCGAGCGGTGAACTCGCGCCCGACAAGATGCGCGCGGTCTCGATGTTCTTCTCGAGCCCTGCGCCGCGCACCAACCGAATGTCGGCGAGCATCGCCTCCCACACCTTCACGTACTCCTCGAGGTAAAGGCGGCGTACGCGGTCGGTCATCGCACCGAGTTGCGACGCGTCTTTCAGTCGATCGGTCGCGGTGCGGTCTTGCCCCAGCACCCACGGATCTTCCTGCGCGAGCAGGCCGGTGAGCACGGTCACCTCGGCCTGAAACCGCTTGTGATAGCCGTCGTAGGTGAACATGCCCGGCACGCCATCGGTCAGCGGCTTGCCGCTGATGCGCTCGAACACCAGCGGGCCGGAAGGGCCGGCCGCTGCCGCCACGCTGAAGGCCGGCACGTCCTTGCCCAGACGCTGCCGCTTGAGCCGGCTGAACACGCGCTGCTCCAGCGGGTAGCTGGCGAGCACGCCACGCACGCTGCGCACCAGGTTCTCGTCCATCTTCAACGGCGAGCGCGGCGGGCCTTGCGCGATCAGCACGTCGAGCTGGTCTTCGAGAAGCTTGCGCTGGTCTTCCGGGATGCCGCGGTCCATGTTGCGCGCCCAGTCGAGCGTGATCCAGGCCTTGAGCGCGTCGGCATCGAAGTGCTCGGGCTGGTGCAGCATGAGGTAACTCTTCAGCGCCTCGTAGCTGAATTCCAGGTTGTCCTTTTGCGCGGTACGAAGCTGGTCTTCGAGTCGCTTGGCGAGCTGCGGCAAGAAGGCTTCGTTGAGTGCGCGCTGGTGCGCCAGCATCGCAGCTGCGTCGAGCTTGTCGCCCTGGTAGAGGCCCAGCGTCATCGAGAGCGGCTCGTTGCCCTGCCGGTTTTCGGGCGCCTTCCAGATATCGCGCAGGCCTTGCAGCACCGGCGCCACTTCGACCAGGTTCTGCACGCGCGCCGGCAGTGCCGCCAGCGTCTGCTTGGCGGGCTCCACTTTCGCTTCGACCGCCTTCAGGTAGTTGAGGTTTTGCCATGTGCTGTAGCCCCATGCGGCGAGCAGACCGAGCGTGACCAGCGTCATGAGCGACAGGGCCGCAAGGCGCAGCCCGTGACGACGTCGCTCCAGCGTGACGTCGGCGCCCGCGAGCCGCTGCTCGGGAAACACCACGTCGCGCAACAGCGAGGTCAGGAAGTAGCTGCGGCCGCTGCTCTTTTGCGGAGCGAGCATCGCCCGCTCCAGCCCGAAGCTGCGCGCCAGGCTGCCCATCACGCGATCGATCGGACTGCCCTCTTGCGTGCCGCTGGTGAAGTACACGCCGCGCACCCATGGCGGCTGCGTGAAGCGCGAGCCGGTGAACACCTGGTCGAGCAGGTCCGACAGCAGCGGCCCGACCGAACCGAGCTGCGCCGGGAAGCCGAAGACAGCCGCGCGCCGTGTCACGTCCGTCTCATGCTGCATGCGGTTGATGAGGCCGTCGTTGATGCGGTCGTGGAGCAAGCCGAACTCCCGACCG
Source organism: Variovorax sp. GrIS 2.14 (assembly GCF_046115955.1). Taxonomy (NCBI): domain Bacteria; kingdom Pseudomonadati; phylum Pseudomonadota; class Betaproteobacteria; order Burkholderiales; family Comamonadaceae; genus Variovorax; species Variovorax sp. GrIS 2.14. Next base: position 686,908 of record NZ_JBJXIA010000001.1, on the reverse strand, counting down.
AACACCGCCGACAGGCCCTTCTCGTCGACCTGCACCACCTCTGCGGCCGGCAGCGTGAAGCCGAAGACTTGCGCGCGTTGTTCCTTGCCGAGATCGGCGAAGTATTCGGTGAAGCCGTAGAGCAAGTCGCTCTTGGTGACCAGCACGTAGACGGGCAAGCGCGTGGTGAGCTTGGCATCGAGCTCGAGCAGCCGCGCGCGGATCGACGAGGCCAGCGAGCTGCGCGCCTCGGCGCCCTGGCTCAGGAGGTCGGCGACGCTCACTGTCAGGAACACGCCGTTGAGCGGCCGGCGTGGCCGAACCTTCTTCAGCAAGCCGAGGAAGCCTTCCCACGCGTTCTTGTCTTCGGCTTGGTGGCTGTCTTGCGTGGTGTAGCGGCCGGCGGTGTCGATGAGCACCGCTTCGTCGGTGAACCACCAGTCGCAGTTGCGCGTGCCACCGACACCGCGAATGGCGCCGGGACCGAACTTGTCGGCCAGCGGAAACGACAGGCCCGAGTTGACCAGCGCCGTTGTCTTGCCCGCACCCGGTGCGCCGATGAAGACGTACCACGGCAAGTCATACAGATAGCTGCCGCCCGACAGCGACAACCAGTCGCGCCAGCCGGGCTTGCGGCCGGCCGCATGCAGGCGCATCTGCTTGAGCGTCGCGACCGCTTCGGTGAAGCGCGTGTCGAGCACCTTCTGCTCGCCTTCGTCCACAGGCCCCGTTTTCGCGGCCGGCGCGCGCATCAGGCCTTCCGTGAGGTTCTGGCTGGCCTTGCGCGTGCGCCAGCGCTTCCAGGTCGCGCGCAGTACCGCGATGAGCACGATGACGCCGATCAGCACCCAGCGCGAGGTTTCGGATTCAAGCGGCACCAGCGAACCGATCTTGATGAGCGGGCCGACCCACCAGATCAACAGCGAGACGACCAGCAGCGCCAGCAGCATGAAGAGCAGCGGGCTGAAGAGCCAGCCGAGGAGCTTTTTCATCGCTTGACCTCCGGCGTTGCGTTCAGCGTGGCCGCTGTGCGCTCCGGCTCGGACAACAGCACGATGTCGACGCGGCGATTGCGCGCGCGATTGGCCGGTGAGTCGTTGAGCGCGACCGGCTCGGCATCGGCTTTGCCATCGGACCGCATGCGACCGGGTTCTACCAAACCGACCAGCGAGGCCTTGACCGCGTCGGCACGCGCGGCCGACAGATGCCAGTTCGACGGATAGCGCATCGAGCGGATCGGCTGGTTGTCCGAATGGCCGGTGATGAGCACCTCGCCCTTGACCTCGGCCAGCGCCTGGCCGATGCGCGTCAACACCGGCAGCGATTGCGGCATCGGCTCGGCACTGCCGGAGCCGAAGAAGCTGTCGCCGCGCAGGCGCACGGTGCTGCGATCGGCTTCGTCGGTGACGGTGACGAGCCCTTGCTTGACTTCAGGCTCCAGGAATTTCGCCAGCCGCGGCGACTTCGCCATGATGGCCGGCGGCGCGATTTGCACGTTGGGCACGCGCAGGCCGGAGATCGCTGCATAGGTCGTGTCGGAGCGGTTGTTGAGGGTGAGCCGCAGGCCGAACCAGGCGAGTGCGAGCAGCAGCAGGAAGCCGACCGAGAAGACCCACAACGGCAGCGATTCGCGCAGCCGTGCGGTGCCGGCTGCCTGGCCGCGCCAGTGCGGCGACAGTTCGGCTTCCAGCGGTGGCCGGTCTTTGGCGATGAGATCGGCGAGGCGCTGCCGCACGGTGTCGAGTTGCGCGCGACCGTTGTCGATCACGCGGTAGCGGCCTTCGAATCCGAGCGCCAGCACGCTGTACATCAGCTCCAGCAAATTGCGGTGCGTCGGCACGTCTTGCGCCAGCTTTGCGAGCAGCTGAAAAACTTTTTCACCGCCCCACGATTCGTTGTGGAACTGGACCAGCAGGCTCTGCTTGCTCCAGCCCGCCTGCACGCCCCACGGCGTGTTGGCGACGGCTTCGTCGAGCGCAGTGCAAAGGATGTAGCGAGCTGCCAGCACCGACTCGTTCGAGGCGCCCGAGCGACGCGCGGCAGCGTCGAACTGGTTAACCGCATCGGCAGTGGACGCGCGCAACGCCGGCACGTTGGGCGGCTGCACAAGGTTGCGCAGCTTGCCGACCAGCACCAGTAACCTGCCGGCGGCCGACACCAGTGGGTTGAGCAGGCCGAGCTCACCGACATCGGCTGGCAACGCTTCTGCCGATGCTGCATACGGGGCGTTGCCGCTTGCCGGCGATGCGCCGCCAGCAGCACGCGGCTTCGGCTTGATGACCGTGCGTTCTGATTCAAAAGCAGCGAAAGGGTCCGGGGTTGTCATGGTGCTTTTCCCATGGGCGCGTCAGGACCTGATCGCCCAGAACGCCAGATCCAGGCCGGGGAAGTCGCCGGCGATGTGCATCGCCACGCCGCCCGATGCTTCGAGCTGGCGCCACAGGTCGCTGTTGCGCGTTTCGAGCTCGAAGTAGTTGGCGCCCGAGTGAAACGGAATCTGCCGCGGCGCGACCGGCATCGGCATGAGCGTGACGCCGGGCAGCGCAAGGTTGACCAGATCGCGAATGCGCTCGACCGGACCGATCTTGACCTGCGTCGGAAAGCGCGCGCGTAAGGCCTCGCTCGGCATCTGCGCGTTGACCGCGAGCACGAAGGTCGCATTGCGCTGCAGCTCCACATCGGGGATGACGGCGACGCGCACGCCATGCTTGCGGTCATGCAGCTCGATGCGAATGGCCGACTGTTCGAGCACCATCGACAGGCTGCGCCGCAAGTCGTCCATGACCGGGCGAAATGTGAGTGCGAGATCGTCGTGGATGTAGGGACCGAAGCGCGCGACCCGACGCGAATCGCGGAACGTCGCGAGGTCACCGGCCAGCGCCAGTGCATGCTCGAAGAAGCGCTGCGGATGCAGCATCGCGCTCTTTGCCAGATGCGCGAACACCGCCTCGTTACGGTTCACTGTTTGCAGCAGCATGAAGTCGGCGATCTCGGACACGCCGCCAGTGCCGCCCTGCGTCATGCGGCCAGCGAGAGCCTCGCCGCGTTGGCGCAACAGGCCGAGCAATTCGTCGAGCCACGAGCGGATCACCGCGTGGCCAGCCACATCGAGCAGCGGCGGCAGCAGGTTGCGATCGAGCTGAACCTGGTTGTCGACACGCCGCTCGACCACCCGGGCGACGTTGACGGTGGTCCACGCATTGGTCGTCTCATCGGCGCGCATCAGGCGCGTGTGGAGCTGACCGAGTTGCAGCATGGCGGTACGCTCGCCGGCGGTGTTGGAATCGGGCACTTCGGACTCGAGCACGCGATGGCGCACCAGGTCGTCGTAGCCCTCGGCATCGGCTTCCCGGGCACCGGCGCGGCGTAGTGGCAAGGCGAGCACGACGGCCTCGTCGCGCATCGTCGGCGGGATGTCGATGGGATCGGGCAATGGATCGACAGCCGGCATGTCGAACACGGTGCCGTCGCCGAACACGCCGACGGCACGTACCAGCGCGAGCTTGCCGAGGGTGAGCGCCGCCTGGTCGATTTCAATTTCAGCGAAGCCCCATGCATGAGGGGTCGTGGTGCGCAGGAGCACATGCCGCGCATGGTCGGCGTGGCGCTCGCTTTGCTGCAGGTGCTGAGGCTGCAGCAGCATCCCCTCGCTCCAAACCACTTTTGTTCGCCAACTCATCCGCGCTCCGTCAATGGCAGGGGTGCCAGAAAGAAACATCTAGTTTCCGGCGCAGAGGGTGAACGGCAAATCCACCTAACGGCCTAGACGGAGGCGTTGGGTCTAAGTCGAAGGGCCTAGAAGGCCTTCGTCGATTGGGTGCGCGGGCTTATGGTTCAGTGCGCATGGGGTGGCGGCAGGCGGGCACTAATGAACGGTCGGAGCGTGTGACTGCTATGGGCCCTAAGCTGACTTTGGAGAGCTCTCTTGACAGGGCATTCATTTGAGTCAGCGCTCCAAGATCTCGTGGCAGTTTGACCTTCAGGCGGCGACATCTACGCCGCAAAAAGGACACCGCAAAGGATCGGGAGAGAAGTCCTGCAACTGCACGTTCTCGTCAAGGACCTTCACGGTGATGTTTCCGTGCACCTCGCATTCAATCTCAATGCCGACACCGTGACGAGTCGATGTGGAGATGGAGAGATCCTCGCAGCCGCACCATGGGCAGGCACACAGCACCGCGTCCGTGGCGGCAAGCAGCGATAGATTTCAGCCGCACTCGCCGCATTTCAGACGGTGAAGAACCGTTGGCTCAGATTTGGTGAGGACTTTGGGGTAAGACATGAAAGTGCCCTGTGTGAATGGCGGCTCCTGGCCGAATGTAGCCGGTTGCGACGGCCGAACCCTCGGGGCCACCGCCGTTTTTTCGAGTCAGCCAAGGCACCAATGCGAATCTGTGATCGACGGAGCGCATAGGCGGCAGAGACACACACGCCCTCCTGCTAGTTCTACGCGACCCCCACGAACTTGCAGATCTCATTCGAATAATCTCGCAGAAACGCTTGCTTGTTGGGATGTGGCTCGGTGGTGTGCGGCGGTGGAAGGTCCATGAACGAGAAATGGCCAGCGCCTTCGGTGATGCGGACATCCACAACGTTCCGGTCGTGCATGGCACGTGCAAGCCATTCTGTTTGGGCTGGCGGGGTGATGCTGTCGGCCGACCCCACCCACGCCAAAACCGAAACACCCACTGCATCGAGTGCGTTCGGAGCTTGAAAAAAACCGGTTGGCGGCGCCAAAAGGGCCAGGCGAGCCAAGCGACGGTCCAGTGCGATGCTGACGCGACGACCTGGCCCTAGCCACAATTGAGCTCCGGCCATTGCGACGAGGATGGCAGCGCCGATCGAATGCCCGACGCCTATTGCTCTTGCGGAGGGCTCAATAAACGCATCCAGTGCAACGGTGAGGCGTCTAGCCCGAACGGTCAGTTCCTCCTCTGTTGGGGTAGTCGAGGCAAGTCGCTCAAAATGCGGTGCAACAACCGTGCAGCCAGATTCAGCCAAGGCGTCCAGGAGCGTAGAGAGCCGTTCCGGCTGACCGCCCGATCCAACTGAAAAAAGAACGACAGGCGAACCTATGGCCGCTTTGCGGACTGAGACCTCAAATGAATCACGGTCGTCTTGCAGTGTCTGCGTCAGCACTAGAAATGGCTCCTCGGGGGCAAGTTAATTCGGTTGGGATTTGTAGGATCTATCGGTTCACTCTGAGGCTCTTTAAACGTCCGGTTTTGGCCGTTAGGCGACTTGTGAGTTTGCTCGCAAGGCCGCTGCCCACTCTGGCATATCTTCGTAAAACAGTTCAAGAAACTGGGCCAGCTGTGCTTCGTCAGAAGGCCTTGCGCCGTCGAGACTAAGGATTCGTACATGCATAGCAAGTTGGACGCGCGTTGGGATCGTCCAGTCATGAAACTCCGGAAGCACATCCCTGACGGAAGTCGCGCTCGTCGTGCTTAGCAGTTCGTCAAGCAGTGGTGCAAGCAAAGGCTGGATCTCGCGATTCAAATCAGACGCGTCGTAGATCGCCTTGACCGCTCGCGCCAACGCATTTTCTGTATCGTGCATCTCACTCATTAAGGCCTCGACAGAAGTGTGCAATGGAAGGTCGGCTATTGGCCCGAATCCCGCCACAGGATCGCCGGAACATTCGGAGCCTCACCCGACATAGCGTCGTCTCAAAAGCAGACCTTGAGACCAGTTCCCGCGAAGACGCGAAGAAGGGCCCCGGGGCTTCGACGGCCGCGCTGCCAATTTCAGCCCGCTTCCACCCGAGCCAGATACTTCTCCATCGTTCGCCGCCATGCGGCCCGAGACACGCAACGGTCGCGATAGCTCCGGATGTTCTCGAATGGCTCCAGCAGCCGTTCATCTCTGACCTCCGAGAGCACATGCGACATGAGGATGTCGGCCACCGTGAAATGGTCGGTGGCCACGAACTCACGGCCCTTCAGCCAGCGCTCCAGTCCGGTGAACAAGCGTTGAGCCCAGCCCGCCATGAACTGCCTGGGCTTGGCCGCGCCTGCGCCGCCGTCGGCAGTCCAATCGATGTAGAGGACGCTCATCAGCGGTAGCTCGATCGAGTTCATTGCTGCCAAGCACCAGCGGATGACCTGCGCCTCGCCCGCGGGATCACTTGGAATCAACTTGTTCGCCTTCTTCGCAAGGTAGATCAGAATCGCCGCCGATTCGGTCAGCACGACCCCGTCGTCATCGATCGCCGGAAGCTGCTCGAACGGATTCAGTTTGCGGTAGGCATCGGTGTTGAGTTCATGCGCCGGATGATCCATGCCGATGAGCTCGAAGGGCATCTGCATTTCTTCGAGTGCCCACAGAACCCGCAGGTCGCGGGTGTGGCCGCGGGCGGCCGAGTTGACGCGTCCGAATCCGTAGACTTTCAGCATGGTTCTCCTTGCGACCCAAACGGCGACTTCTGGCCGATTATTCCCGTGACTCTTCGCGAGCGGCGTGCCCGATCCTGCATGCGGCGCAACGGCACCGATCGCGTCCTGCTCATCCAGGTACACGCCGACGCAAATAGCGGCCTCCCAATGGATGTCCGGCATCCATCCGGCAGCGCTGGGCTTCAGAAGTCGAAGTCAAGTTCAAGGTCACTGCACCGACTCATGCGTGGCACGGCCCGATGCCGCGATACTCGTTTTTTCGCTTTGTCTTTTCCCTTCCCCTTCTTCTTCAAATTTGCCGGAAATTCAATGAATCGATCGATCAAGTTCATGGCGGCCGCTGCCGCGTTGTCGGCCCTGCTGGCCACGCCCGCGCTGGCGCAGAACGTCAAGGTAACGCCGCTCGGCGGCATCGACGGCGAGTTCTGTGCGCAAGACCGCGCGCTGATTTTCGAAGACCCGAACGGTACGCGCATCCTCTACGACCCGGGTCGCACGGTGGCGGGCGCCACCGATCCGCGGCTCGGCAAGATCGACATCCTGCTGGTGAGCCACATGCACGGCGACCACCTGGGCAACGCGCACAACAAGGCGCCCAACGCAGGCACGTGTGCCAGCCCCGACATGTCGGTGTCGGACGTGCCCAACTCCAACGCGGTCAACATCGCGCTCGCCAAGAAGTCGAAGATCGTCACCGGCAGCGAGATGCCGCCGTTCTTCGCGGCCAAGCTCAAGGCGCTCGGCGGCGACCCTGCCAACTCGATGCTCGCGCGTTTCGGCGGCAGCGTGACAGTGGGCGGCGTGCGCATCGCGACGGTGACTGCGATGCACAGCAACGGCGTCGACCCGGAGTACATCGGCGGCGAGCTCGGCAAGTCGATGAAAGACGCGGGCATTGCCGGCGACGTGGGACTGGCGACTGGCTACGTGCTGTGGTTCAGCAACGGGCTCGTCGCGTACCTGTCCGGCGACACCGGTGTCACCGCCGACCAGGAGCGCGTGGTGCGCGATCTCTACAAGGCGAAGCTGGCCGTCATGAACATGGGCGACGGCTTCACCACCGGCCCGGCCGAGGCAGCATTCGTGATGAATGAGCTGGTAAAGCCGGTATCGGTCATTGCGTCGCACGCGAACGAGGTCGGCACCGTGGGCGGCAAGGTGCGCCCCGGCAGCAAGACCGAAGCATTTATCAAGGCGGTAAAGGTGCCGGTGTATGTGCCGTTGTCTGGCATCGCGATGGAGTTCACCTCGACCGGTGCCTGCGCCGCTGGATGTTCGACGAACTAAGGAAGTCGACGAATCGATGTGAGCATCGCCCGCCGCATCGATCGAGTTGCACTCGATCTGCAGACTCGGTAGCGGTTACGGCGGCCGGGTGATCCGACCGCTGTTGGCATCAGCCCGCGTTCTTCAACGACTGCTTGGCCTTGTTGGCCGAACGCTTCGCGCGATTCTTGTGATAGCCGGACTTGACGTTGTTGACCGCCTTGCCGACCGGGCCGCTCTTCTTGGCCGCGCTGTCGGCGCGCTTCTCGTCGATCTTGTGCTGGACCGAGTCGGTGGCTTCGGAGGCGGCCTTGCCGACCTGGGCGTGGGCACTGAGGACGGCGACGGATGCAACAAGCGCGAACAGGATCTTCTTCATTGGGTTCTCCGGATATTGATTGGACGAAGCAGATGGTTACACCGCCCCGGCCAGCGCTTTGTCAGCCGCCGCCGCGTGAGCTCGCCGCCTGTTCGCCCGTGTGCCCGTTGGCAGTTCAGTTCCGCCGCGCCTCGATCCACTGCTTGAACTGCCGCTCGGCCTGCAGCTTGAACTCATTGCGCATCTGGTTGCAGACAGCATGCGCCAGACGCCGATGGCTCTGCTTGCGCACCCCGCCCAGGGTGGCATCGTTGAGGTGTTCGATGGTGGCCGACTCGGGCCGTCCGTAGGGCTCGTCGAAGTCCATCGGCAGGCTGCACCAGTAGCAGTTGGGGCCAAACGACGACCGCAGCGCCTTCACGCTCAAGGTGCGCCTTCGCGCAGCGCGGCGACCTGCTCGGCGTACGTGGCTTCGATGCGCTGCAGGCGTGCCTGACGCGCATCTTCGTTGACCCATTGCGCGCTCATCGCGCTTTGCCGCGCCAGTTGATAGGCCAGCTTGGCGGCCGGCATGAGCGAGCCGTTGTCTGCTGCCAGAAAACCAGCCAGGTCGTGCAGCGACTTGAGCATGGCGCGCTCCGCGTCGCTGCGCGACCCTTTGCCGCGGCCAAAGGCGACCAGAAAGGCTTGCACCTTCGCCTGGAATGCAGGCGGATAGTCGCGGCGCACGACGATCTGCGCATGCGGAATCAAATCCGATTCCCAGATCACCTGCAGCCGCTCCGCCTCGGTCGGAAACTGCAGCTTGAAGCGCTCGAAGTCGGCCGTGTTGTTGGTCGCCACATCGGCCTCGCCGTTGGCGACGGCCAGCGCCGTCACCTGGTGCGTGCCGACCAGTTCACTCGCAAAACGCGTTTCCATGGCGATGTTGTGCGGCAAGAAAAACTGCAGCTGCGGCACGATGAAGCCCGACACCGAACGGCTTTCCCCGCGCGCCAGACGCCACTGTTCGGGCGAATCGAGCAGGTCCTTGAGCGAGGTCTTGGGGCCGGTCTTGCGCGCCAGCAACAGCGATCGATAACCGGGCATGCCGTCGTGCCGCGTGACCTGTGCAATCACTTTCATGCGGCGTTGCGTCACCGCGTCGAGCGCCATCTTTCCAGAGAGAAACGCCATGTCGACCTGGTTGCGCTGGATGGCCTGTTCGAGCGCTTCGTACGACGTCACCGAGAGCACCGTCACGGGCCGACCGATGGCGCGGCTCAGGTCGGCGAGCACCGGCTCCCAGTCGTTGCGGGATTCGAAGGCGCCGCCCAGAGGCAGAATCCCGAAGCGAACCGGCGCTACATCGAGCTGCGGCGCGGTTTGGGCGCCTGCCAGTGAAGACACAGACAGCAATCCGCAGACCAAGAGCGCCGACAAAAATTCGAAAAAACGTAACAAAGCGCCCGGGAAACCAGCGAGACCGGCATGGCGGACCGGACTGTCCCCGGCGCAGGTAGCGGCGAATGCGGACGTGCGGGGGGCGGTGGCGGCGGCAGTGGGGGCGGCAGTGGCAGGGGCCTGCATCGACTAGGGCTGTTCAAAGGGGGACTGTGCGGAACACAATTAGATACCAACTTAGCCACAGATTCGTGACGTTTTTCTCGCGTTTGCCCCGCCTGTCCCTTGCACAGCAGCTCGTGTTGCTGGCGTTGCTGCCTGCCACAGTCGCGACGCTGGGCGCCATCGGCGTGCTGACCGGGCAACACCTGACGAGCGTGACCGACCTGATGCGCGCCAATGCGCAGACCGTGGCGCTGCAGGTCGCGACGCTGGCGCAACAGCCGCTGACCCACCTCGACCGGCGCGCCCTGCTGCGCACTGCGCAAGCCGGCATCGCACAGCCGCACGTGCAACAGGTGCAGATCTGGTCGGAAGACGGCGAGATCGTCGCCAACTCCGAGACGGTCGATCGCACGCGAGACGAGGGCTTACGCGCCGTGGTGCCGATCGTCGGAGAAGACGGTGCGCGCATCGGCAAGGTGATGGTCGAGATCAGCCTCGACGCGGTGCATGCGGTGCGCAAGGCGGTGTGGTTCAACGTGCTGGTGGTGCTGGCCGCCAGCCTGGCGGGCGTCGGGCTCGCGGGGTGGTGGGCGGCGCGTCGTATCAGCGCGCCGATCAAGGCGCTGGGTGAAGCCGTCGACCGGCTCGGCGCCGGCGAAGACGCCAGCGTGTCGGTCGAAGGCTCGACCGAAGTGCGTCGACTTCAGCGCGGCTTCAATCAGGCGGCGAGCGCACTGGTGCAGAGCCAGCGCATGCTGCAAAGCCGCATCGGCGACGCCACCGCCGAGCTCGCGCGCAAGAACGAGCAGCTGGAAATCGCGAGCCAGGCCAAGACCCGTTTGCTGGCCGCTGCCAGCCATGACCTGCGGCAACCGCTGCACGCACTCACGCTGTTCTCCGACGGGCTTGCCAATGGCGAAACCGATCCGTCGCGGCTGCAGCGCATCGAGCACATCAAGGAATGCGTCGACTCGCTCGACCGGCTTTTTTCGGAGCTGCTCAATCTGTCGCAACTCGATGCCGGCGTGCTGCAGCCGCAATGGACCGACTTTCCGCTGGACCGCCTTTTCGACGAAATCAGCCGCAACTTTCGCGCGGTGGCCGAGCAGCAGAACCTGCGGCTGGTGGTGCGCAAGACGGACGCATGGGTGCGCTGCGATTACGTGATGCTCTCGCGCATCCTCAACAACCTGGTGTCGAACTCGCTGCGCCATACGACCGAGGGCGGCGTGCTGATCGGCGCTCGGCGGCGCGGCAAGGGCGTCCGCATCGACGTGTGGGACACCGGCATCGGCATCGCGCCACAGCACCAGCAGAAGGTGTTCGAAGAGTTCTACCAAGTCGACCAGGGCAAGCAGGCGACCCGTGGCGCGCGCGGCATGGGCCTTGGGTTGGCGACAGTGCAGCGGCTGGCGTCTTTGCTGAACACGCGGGTCGACCTGATCTCGCGGCCGAAGAAAGGCACGTCGGTGCGCGTGCTGGTGCGCGGCGCGGCGCCCACCGCTTCGCTGGGCCAACCGGTGGGCGGCACCACGCTCGGCGGGCACGACGAAGAGGCCGATCTGCACGGCGTGCGGGTGCTGGTCATCGACGACGAGCGCACCATTCTCGAAGGCCTGCAGGTGGTGCTGAGCAACTGGGGTGCCACCGTGCTGGCGGCGGCAAGCCGGGCCGAAGCGCTGGCGCTGGCCGACCGCTGGGAGAGCCCGCCCGACGTGGTGGTGAGCGACTTGTTGCTGCAGGGTGGCGACAACGGGCTCGACGTCATCACCGCGCTCGAGCGGCATCCGCGCGGCATCCGGGTGGCGACAGCACGGCTGCTGGTTACCGGAGAAACCAAGCCCGACCGGCTGCGCGAAGTGGCGGCCGCCGGAGTCGCCGTGCTCTACAAACCGGTAGCGCCGCGAGCCTTGCGACAGGCCATCGCGGCGCAGTTGGCGGCAGTGCGCGAAACGATCTGAAGCATGTTGTGCAGGTGGCTAGTCCATCGGGCATAGACCGACAGGCCGCGACCCGTTGCCGCCCGACATCGCAACGCCACCGTTGGACGCGCGACACCGGCCTTCTGCCTTATCGCGTGAAATGAGCCGGGTCCGTACATTGAGCTGCATCGTGCTGCCCATGTTTGCGAATCACCTCAGGACGCTTCTGCGTGCGTTGCGCGTCGGCGTCGGCGTTGCCTCTGTGGGCGCCGCATTGCTCGGCGGGGGTGCGCACGCCGGCGGGCTGACGGTGCTGATAGCCGACGAGACCGCGCCGCACACCGAATTTTTGCGGCAGTTGCGCGAGACGCGAGATGCGCGCGACCCCAACAGCCGCTTCGACGTGGTGCGGATGTCGAACGGCGGCGCCGACCTGTCGACTGCCTCCGCCGCCGCAACCGCCATCGCAACCGCCGCCGCCGCCGCCGCCGCAACAGCAACCGCTGATGAAGAGCGCAGCGTCGTGACCGGCGTGCGAACCCGCAGCATGCGCGCCAGCGCTGCCGCGAGCCCGATCGTTCCCGCCGACGCCAGCATCACCATGGCCGTCGGCCCGAGCGCTGCACGCGCGGCCATCGAGCGGCCCGGCCGTGAGCCCTTGCTGCTCGTGATGCTGACGCGGCTCGACTACGAAGGCCTGAAAACCAGCCCCTCATTCAAGCGGCCCGACCGCCGCGTCGGCGTGCTGCTGCGCGACCCGGCCATGGCCGATCAGCTGGTGCTGGTCGATGCGGTGTTGCCTGGCAAGCGGCGGCTCGGTGTCGTTGCCACGGCCGAGTCGGAGCCGCTGCTGCGCGAACTGCAGCGCGCCGCGCAGGGCTGGGACCTGCAGATCGAATACGCGCCCGATGCCAAGTCGCTCGGCGCCGCGCTGCGTGCGGTTCTGACGCGCAACGATGCGCTGATGGTGCTGCCCGACCTCATCGGCGACAGCCAGGCCGCGACGCTCGCGGTGCTGCACGCGGGCGCCGGTGCGGGGCTCCCGGTGTTCGGCGCCAACGAAGGTCTGGTGCGCTCCGGTGGCCTGGCCGCCGCGGTGTCGACGCCATCGCAATTGGCAATGCAGGCGCGCACCATGGGCCTGAAGCTGGTGAGCGGCGCTGGCGGTAACGGTGCGGGCACCAACGCAGCCGGCGTGCTGGTCGAAGCCGCGACGCCGGCCACGGTACGCGTCAACTCGACGGTGGCGCGCGGGCTCAACTTGCGCGTGCCGGACGAGCGGGAGCTGACCGACCGGTTGACTGCCGTTCGATGACCGCGCCGAGCCCGGGTGTAGCGCACTCCGCGCCGGTGGCCGCTGCGGCGCAAGCGTCGCGCTCGCAAAGCCATCCACTCGTCGTGCAAGGCAATCTGCAGCGCGACCTGATCCGGCTCGGCGTGGTGCCGTGCGCCGCGGTCGCCATTGCACTCACCACGTGGTTCACCCACAGTCGCTTGCGCACGCTCGAAAGCGCTTTCGATGCCGAAGGCCAGGCGGTGGCGCGACAGGTCGCAGCCATGTCCGACCTGAGCCTGTACGCGGGCGATGTGCCGGCCCTGCAGAACGTGGCCAACGCGGCATTGCGCGGCGGCCAGGTGGTGCGCATCGAGATCAGCAACAGCGCTGGCGTCTTCGTCACCGCTGGTTCAAGCACCGCGCCGATGGAGCGGCAGCGCATGTTCACCGCACCCGTTACGGTGCGCGAAGCCTCGCGTGCCAGCGCCTTCGCGCCCGAGGGCTCGACGGCCGCAGGCGACGCGCCCATCGGCGTGGTGCAGACCTTTCGCGACACCACCGAATACGGCCGCGAACGCACGCGCTCGCTGATGGCCGGCATCGGCATCGCGCTGGTGGCGTTGCTCGCCGCATGGGCGTCGGTGCGGCACATGGCACGGGCGGTGGCATCGCCATTGCGCCGCGTGTCGCGCACGGTGGCGGCACTCGAAGCCGGTAACTTCGACGCGCGTTGCGACGTCGTCGGACGCGGCGCGACCGAGGACGAGCAAGGCGCCCAATCGGTGCCGCGCGGCACGCACGAAGTCGCCAACCTGGCGCACGACATCAACCGGCTCGCCGAGCGGCTGCAGCGCAACCAGCAGGTCAGCGAGGAGCGCGTGCGCGAGGCCACCGCCGTGGCACTGCAGCGCATGGCCGAGGCCGAGCAAGCGGCGTTGTCGCGCGCACGTTTTCTGGCTGCGGCGAGCCACGACCTGCGGCAACCACTGCACGCGATGGGCCTCTTCATCGATGGCCTGATGCCGACTGCCACGCCAACGCAGCGGCCCGCCGTGCAACGCTTGCAGGAGAGCACCGAATTCATGGGCGTGCTGCTCGACGACCTCCTCGAAATTTCGCGCCTCGATGCACAGGTTCTGACGCCCGCCATCACCGCCGTGTCGCTCGCGATGCTGTTCGATCAGCTCGAAGCGCAGCACGCATCGCAAGCCAGCGAAGCGCGCGTGCGGCTGGTCTGGCGCGATCACGATCTGGCGGTGCGCAGCGACCCTGCATTGCTGCTGCGCATCGTCGGCAACCTCGTGAGCAACGCGGTGCGGCATGCGCCACTCGACGGCACGGTGCTGGTGATGGCGCGACGCCGCGGAGGCGCAGTGCGCATCGAGGTGCGCGACAACGGCGTCGGTATCGCGCCGATCCATCAGAGCCGCATCTTCGAAGAGTTCTACCAAGTCGCAAACACCGAGCGCGATCGGCGCCAGGGCTTCGGACTCGGGCTGGCGATTTGCGCACGTATCGCGAGGCTGCTCGGCACCCGCATCGCGGTGCGCTCTGCCTTGCAGAACGGCAGCACCTTCAGCCTCGACCTGCCCGAAGCCCGGCTCGCCGATGTCACACCGCCGATGCCGCAACCGGTCGTACCGTCGGCGTTGGCGCACCTGCGTTGCCTGGTCGTCGACGACGATCCGGCCATCCTCGAAAGCAGCCGGATGCTGCTGGAGCAATGGGGTTGCCAGGTGAACTTGGCCGCGACGTTCGGCGAAGCAGTGGTGCTTCTCGGCGAGCCTGCCGTGCACTTCGACGTGCTGCTGTGCGACCTGCAACTGGCAGGCGACGAAGACGGCATGACCGTCATCGAAGCCGCGCGCAAGCTGCAGCCTGATGCGCTGGCGGTGCTGGTGTCGGGCGCCACCGGGCCGGAGGTGCTGCAGCGGCTCCGGCAAGGTGGCGTCATGCTGCTGACCAAGCCGGTGGCGCCGGCCAAACTGCGAGCGTTGCTGTCGACACGTCGGCAGAAGACAGCATGACAATTCGCCGATGCTCGATCTCACCGCGCTGAAGAACATTCGTCCGTTCGTCGCAACGCCCAACTACGGCGGCGTGCTGACCTCGATCTATGTGCGCAGCCTGCTCGGGCTCGTCAACACCGCTTGGACGCACGGCATGTCGATGCAGACGCGATTTCTGGATGGCGACAGCCTCGTCACCCGCGCCCGCAATCGGCTCGTCGCCGAGTTCATGGCCGACACGCGCTGGACACATCTTTTCTGGATCGACGCCGACATCGGCTTCGAGCCGCAGGCGGCACTGCGGCTGCTGCTGTCGGGGCGCGATGTGGTGGCGGGCATCTATCCGCAGAAGCGCGATGGCTGGCCCGGCGCAGGACTCGAAGCGGCCTTGCCTGCGGGCAGCACACGCGCGGATTTCGAGGCCCGCTACGCACGCTTTCCGGTCAATGCATTGGCCGGAACGCACGCAGCCGATGCCGATGGTTTTGTCGAAGTGGCGGAGGCGCCGACCGGGTTCATGCTGATCGAGCGCAGCGTGTTCGATCGCATGGCGTCGCAGTTTTCCGAGCTGCGCTACACCCCCGATGCGAGCGACGACCCAGCCGAAGCCGGCTGGCCGCATTACCGCTTCTTCGACACGATGCAAGAGCCGGACGGCGGCCGCTACCTCAGCGAAGACTTCGCATTCTGTCGGCGCTGGCGTGCCGCGGGCGGACAGGTAGTCATCGACACGCAATCGAACCTCGCGCACCAGGGTCAGCGCACCTACACGGGCAACTTCGCGCGCTACCTGTCGCACACATGAACAACACCGGCATCTACGCGCTGATCGCGCCGGCACGACTGACCGAGGTCGTCGACGTCGGCGCCAACCCGATCGACGGCGAGCCGCCTTATGCGTCGATGCTGGTGGCTGGCAGGTGCCGCGTGACCGGCTTCGAACCGCAAGCCGATGCGTTCGACACGCTGCAGGCGACCCAGGGTCCGCTGGCGCGCTATCTGCCCTACGCACTGGGCGACGGCGCCGTCCACTCGCTGCACATTTGCCGGGGCAGCGGCATGACCAGCCTGTTCGAACCCGACCCTGCGGCACTCGCGCTTTTCACCGGGCTGCAGCCGCTGGCGGAGGTGCTGCAGCGGGTGTCCATACAGACCCACCGCCTCGACGCACTCGACACCATCACGCACCTCGACCTCATCAAGCTCGACGTGCAGGGCAGCGAACTCGCTGTGCTGCAGGGCGGCCGCACGAAGCTGCGGGAAGCGGTCGCGGTGCACACCGAAGTCTCGTTCGTCACGCTGTACAAGGGCCAGCCGCCCTTCGGCGAGATCGATGGAGAACTGCGCCGCCAGGGCTTCATGCCGCATTGCTACGACCAGATCAAGCAGGCTCCGATCGCACCGGCGGTGGTGCCCGGCGACGGCGGCCGCGGGTTGCGTCAACTGCTGGAGGCCGACATCGTCTACGTGCGCGATCTCACGCGCCCCGACGCCATGAGCGATGCGCAGTTGCGCCAGCTCGCCGCCATCGCGCACAGCTGCTACGGCTCTTTCGACCTGGCGCTGCGCTGCGTCGCGTTGCTGGAACAGCGCGGCACGCTGCAGGCTGGCGCGCAGCAGGCCTATGCCGCGCTGCTGGCCGCACCCGACCCCGCAGACCTCGGCCCCTAGAAGTCCGAACAGCCGTTGCGCCGCTCGGTGTCGACGCAACTCGTGAGGTTGGGCCGGGAGCGCACGCGAGACCATTCGCTGGCGAGCACGTCGCCGCCTTGCTGTGCACGCTCGCCATCCAGCGGCCCCGTGGCGAAACAGATCGGCGGCGCGCCGATATTGCGGTCGTAGATCCAGCTGTCGGGCATCTCGCGCAGCACATCGGGCTTGGGCAATCGAGACAACTGGGCCAACACGAACACCGGCGCGGTCGAAGGTGCAGGCACCGCACCGACGTTGAGCTGGCCCGGCACCACGTTGACCGCATAGCCCGCGGCCGACGCAAAGGCGCCGTTGATCGGGTACGCGCCTGGCGGGCTCGACGCGTTGGCGGGCGACGACAACGCACCGGCAAAGCTCGACCCGGTATCGCCCAATATCAACCCGGTCAGGCTGTAGATGAACGGCGGATTCGGCAACCCACCCGGTCGAGTGGCATTGCCGATGACCACCGTGGCCGTCGGCTGCTGCGCATAGATGAAATGGTTGTCGCCCGGCGTCACGCCGACGCTGCACAACCCGAGGTACGCGCAGTGGTAGAGATTGGGCAGAGGCCCGGAGCCGCTCAGTCCGTTGCGTGTCTCGCCGATCCACGTCTGGGCCCACACCCGCCACGGTGCGCCGGCGATGGTGTTGGCCGCCAGGTTCTGGAACCGCGCCGCCGCCACGAGATCGGCACCGCTGCCGCTCGTCACACTGGTGTTGAGCGAGAGGTCGCCGCCCAGCGTGCGCAAGAACACAGTATCGGCCGCCATCGAACCTGCGGTGATCGCCTGCGGCGTATTCGACGCTGCATCGAAGCCGATGACAGACGCATTGCCGACCGTCACCGCGTTGACATCGGTGTATTCGAAGCGTCCGGCAGCGCCGCCCGACACCACGCCGACATCGTTGGCCGCGGACGAGAGCAGCACATTGCCGCCGGTCGAACGCGCCAGCAACGTGCCCGCGGCGATGTCGGCGCCAGCCGCCTGCGTGATGTTGCCGGCACTCAAGAGGCCGAGCTGCGGTGCGCTGACCGATGCGCCGAGCGTGATGTTGCCGCCGCCACCGTTCTGCAGCGTGAGCGGCGACACCATGGCCAGCGGCCCGACCACGTCGATGTTGCCGGCCTGCGTGTTGCTGCCGACCACGATCGAACCGGCCGTGATGCGCGTCAGTTCGTCGGCGCTGACCGCGAAGCCGTTAGCCGCCGTCCCGCCCAGCGTGATCGGGTTGGCGATGCGGTCACCGGCGTTGCCTGCGGCATCGACGCCACCGGGTCGGAGGTCGAGCACACCGCCGGCGTTGACGGAGCCGCCAACGGCCAGTGCATCGGCCGTACCGCCGCTCGCGGCGCGCAGCACCACGTTGCCGTCGCCCGCCACGCGAGATGCAGGAATGGGAATGCCCGTGCCGGTGGGCCCTTGAATAAAGATGCCGGCATCCGCGATCTGCGACTCGCCGGTGATCTCGATGTTGCCCGCGCCCAGCGTGGTGACGCTGCCGCCATTGACGATGCGAACACCGTTGCCGACAGGCGAGTCGGGCGTCTGCACCACACGCAGGCCGTGCACGCTGATGTTGCCGCTGACGCTTTGGACGGTGGCGCCGTTGATCTCGACGCCGTGCCCTGCCGTGGGCGCACCGCTGCCCGACAAGGAGTTCCCGACGCCCGTGATCCGGATGGCGCCGCTGGTGGTGGAAATGCTGCTGTCCGTTCCGTTGAAGTTGGAGATCAGTTGCACGCCGGTGCCAGTGGCATTGCTGATGCCCGACAGCGTGACGTCACCGGTTGCGCTCTGGATCGTCGAGCCCGTGAGACCGACGACCGCCGGCGCCAGAAAGAAGTAAGCCCCGGGGTTGCGTGTGCCGATCAGCTGCACCGCGCCGCCTGCATTGGCATCGCTTTGCCCGACACGGGTGTCGACCTTCGCGTTGGTCAGGCACACGCCGCAAGTAGCGAACAGGCTGGTACCGGTCATCGACACGCTGCCGCCGTTGGTGGTGATCTGTCCGCTGTAGTTGACGTTGCCGCCGACGCCGCCCAGGCCGGCACTGAGCACCACGTCCAGCGCACCGCCGGTCGACTGGATCACCGTCGGGTTGAAGGCCGCGATGCCCGCGTTGGCATCGATCTCGAACTTCACCGGCGCACCTGCGCTGGTGCGCTGGATGACGGTGTTGAGGCCGAAGGTGACGTTGCCGACCGTGGTCGGCGCCGGCGTGCCGGTGGTGATGGTCACGCCGGTGTTGTTGTCGAGCGCGAAGTTGATGTCGCCGTCCTGCACGGTGGATGCAACGAGCGGCACGAATGGATTGGTCGGCAATGTGCCTGCGGCAGCGCCGTGGGCGATGGTGACATCCACCGGGTCGATCACCCAACTTCCGGCCTGGCCGGCCGATGCCGAGGCATCTACCCGAATCCCTTGCAGCTGCAACGCGGGCGCCGAGGTTTCGATGCGGCCACCATTGCCGCCTGCCGAACCGCCCCGCGCAGAAAGGCGGCCGTTCGCATAGAGCGACTCGTCGCCGACCATGTCGATGCGACCGGCATTGCCGACGGCCGACGTCGCGCTTGCATTCAGCTCGACCGTGTCACCGACCACCACGATGCCGCTGGCGTTGACGCCGGCGACGGCCGTGCCGGTGACAGCGATGTTTCCCGATTGCCCGGCGCCGCCACTGTCGATGACCGCCGCGGTGCCGCTGCCGGCGATCACGACATTGCGTCCGCTGATCGCGATGTTGCCGCCCGTCATGGCCTCGCTGCGTGTCGACAGCAGGGTGCGTGGCTGCGCGCCAAGAATCGATTCGCCCGGCGGCTGGATGCCGAAGGTCGGGCCTGCGTCACCACCGAATTGCGCCAGCGCCACATCGCTGCCACGACCATTGATCGTGATGCGCCCCCCTTCGGCCTGAAGGCCGTTGGACGCGTTGGCGCGAACCACCACACCGAAGGCGTCGTTGGCATCGAGCGTGAGCACGGGCGCCTTGTTGCCGGTGACCGAGAAACCGCGGCTGCCCGCAGTCCCGAGCAGGTCGAGCGACTTGCCTGCCCCTACGACGATGCTCGAATCGGCCATCGTGACGCCGTTCGATGCACCGAACGTGGTCCCCGCGCCGTTGTTCGCTGCGGCCGCGGCCGTCTGAAAGGCCGCTTGGTTCATCAGGCCGGTAAGGTCGGCACCGCTGCCGTCGAGCCGGACGTTGCCGCCGGTCGCGATGCCGGCCTGCGCCAGTTCGATACCCGAGCCGCCGTTGACGTTTTGCAGCGTGCCGCTGGTTTCGCCGGCCGTCCAGCTTCGGGTGCTGCCGACCAGCGTGATGTCGCCACTGGCAGATCGCAACGACGAGGGTGTCATGAAGGCTTCGCCGAAGAGGCCGGTGATCGTCACGCCGGTTTGCGCCAGCCCGCCGCGGCCGTCCATTGAAATGGTGCCGCTGCCGGTCTCGAAGCTGCCGCCATCGACGCGCACGCCCGGCCCCGCCACCACGGTCTGGCCCGTACCACCCGCGGTCGCGCCTTGCCCGCGCACCAGGATGCTGCCGCTGCCACCGCATACGCCGCCCGCCTGCGCGCACGTCGAGATGGCGCTGTCGGAAATGGTGACGCCGTTGACCACGCCGCCGCCGCTGCTCGAAGTGGCGCCCAGTGCGCGTCCGTTGACCGCATCGCTCTGCCCGTAGAGCCGCAGGTTCCCGCCAGCGGTTTCGATGCGGGTGCCGGAGATGGAGATATTGCCGACCCGCTGGTTGTTGTCGTTGCGGTCGGTCACGGCTGGCGTGACGGGCAACAGCACGCCGCTGGCGTCGGCATTGAAATCGATGTTGAGCGCGCCGGCGGTCGAGCGCAGCGCCGAATTCGCGTCCATGACAACGCTTCGATCCGAATTGACGGTCAACTGCGATGCACGGCCTTCGGTCTTGATGACTTGCGAGCCGTTGTCGAACTGCACGCCGCCGCCAAAGTTGGCGACCTGCTGCGGCAGCGCATGCGAAGCCAGCACCACATCGGTGGCGCGACCCATCGTGGCCCCCAGTGTCGAATCGGCGAGCTTCGATGTGCCGAAAGGCTGGATGGCAACCGAGGCGTCGGGGATGGGGTCGGCCTGGGTGACGACCAGCGTGCGGCCCGAATCCAGCGTCCAGTTGCCGTTGGCGCCGCTGCCACCGTGCGCATCGATCACGACGCCTCGGCCGACTTCGACGATGGCGGCTTGGGTCGTGATGCCGCCGCCGGCCGTGGCGCCGCCCGCACTCAACGTGCCGGCGGCAATGCGCAGCAAAGGCGCGCGCACGTCGATGCGGCCGCCCGCCACTCCGGCCTCGACACCACTCACGTCGAGTTGACCACCCGAGATCACGATGGCATTGCCGACCGCGCCGCCGCTGCTTCCAAGAATGATCTCGCCGCCCCGGTTGCTGATGGATTGCGCGCGCACGATCCCCGCCTGGTTGACCACCGTTTCAGCGGCGCTCGATGCGCCCACCATGACCACGCGGCCGCCGCTGGCCGACAGCACGCCACTGGCCGCGTTCTCGGCCCTGGCGCTGGCGGCTAACACGGTCGGGTCGACATGAAAGCTGGTGAGGCCGTCGCCGTCGAAGTCGAGCGTGACCCGCTGCCCGGCCGCCAGCCCGATGGACCCGCGCGCCACGTTGATCGAACCTTCGTTGCGCGCCTGGGCGCCTATGAGCGCAACGATGCCGCCGTCGGCGGCGGTGATGGTGCCCTGGTTGAGTACCGTGCCGGCTTTTCCGACGGGAAGCTCGAACGCGAATTGCTTCGACGTGCCCGACATGAAGCCGCTGAACTGCGCGTCATCGACCATGTTCAACGTCGAAGCCACCAGGCCACCCACGCTTACCTGCGAGGTGCTGGAGAAAGTGACGCCATTCGGATTGACCAGGTAGACCTGCCCATTGGCGTTGAGTTGGCCCTGGATCTGTGAGGCTTGCGCGCCGGTCACCCGGTTGAGCAGCACGCTCGTCGGCCCCTTGTCCTGAGCGATGTTGACGCGGTCCAGCGCACCGATGGAAAAGGTCTGCCAGTTGAGGACAGCGCGCTGCGACGTTTGGTTGATGCCCAGCGCAAGGCCGCCGTTTGGCAAGGCAATGGGCGCGCCCACGGTGGCCGCGCCTGCACCCAGGGTGGCGTTGGTCGGCACGGTCTGCGCGCCGGCCGGCGCCATGCCGATGCAGGCCAGCGACAGGGCCAGCGGACGCAATCGCCAATGCGACGGACGCCTCGTTCGGAGGGACGAAGAAGTTTTTTTCATGCGAATCGTCCCGTCAAAAACTCTTCTGCGCCTGCACGAACAAGCGCGGATTGCGGCCACCGCCATCGGACTGTGCAGGGCGTGTGCCATCGCGCCATGCCAACGTCGCGTTGATCGCGAAGTTGCCTGAACGCGCCCATGACACGCCGAGGCCATAGCCGCGCAAGCTGATGTTGTTCGGCCCGTCGAAGGCGGTCGGACTGCGCGCGTATTTGCCGCGCGCAGCGTCGTAGAAAGCGAACGGACTGAGCTCGGCGTTGTACGACCAGCGCCATTCGACGGTGCCGATCAGGCCCTGGTCGACCAATGCTTCGGACGACGAATAGGCCCGCACCGCGCGCGCGCCACCGAGCGACAGTTTTTCCGACGCATCCAGGTTCTTGCTAGCGGCTTGACCGCCGACCGACAGGTACAGCGAATGCCGATCGACGATCGATTGCAGGCGCGACAGCTGGAACGTCCCCTTGCTGAAACTGCCCTCGGTATGGCGACCCGCACTGCTCGCGTCGTTTTGCAGGCTGATCTCGTCTTCGATGCGCAGCGAGCCGCGGTACAGCGTGCCCGAGCTGGCCCAGTAGCCGCCGCCCAGCACGTCGTCGCGGCGCTCCCATGTCCAGCCGAGGCCAAGGCCATGCACCTTCTTTTTCGATGTGAAGTCGACGGCGCGCATTTCGTCCGTCAGGTTTTTTGTATCGGCCGTGAGCCGCAAGAAGAGGTTCTGCTGCCGCTGCCGGATCAATGGATAGTTGAGCGCGAAATCGAGCACGTTGGCGGTGCCCCTGGCATCGAGGTCGACGAAGTTTCCGCCCAGCGCATAGGCCACGCGGGACAGCCCGATGCCGGCGCGCAGGCCGCTGGTGCCGATGGGTGCTTCGTACGCGAGACGGCCGAACTGCAACGCATTGCTGTTGGAAACCATCACCCGCAGGTCGAGGTTGTCGCCGATGCCGAAAGGGCTCAGCCAGCGTGCCGTTCCGCCGACCCGGTAGCGGCCCGATTCGAGCGTCCCGTGGTTATCCGCCTCGGCGGTAAAGGCCCAGCGCGGCACAGCCACGACGTCGACCGACAGATCGGTGGTGCCGGTCTGCGTGCCTTCCTGCAAGCCCGACGACACACGGATGCCGGGCTGATCCGACAGCAGCAGCATCGATCGCTCATAGACCGGTGCATTGACCGCTTCGCCAACCGCGAGACCGCTCAGGAATCCGCGCACACGTGCTTCGCTCATCGGCGCGTCGGCGGCAACGTTGACCTCCACCTTGCCCAACCGCCCTTCGATGATGCTGATCTCCACGATGCCATCACGCACCGTCTGCACCGGCACGATGGCGGTCGCCAAAAAGTAGCCCCGCGCCCGGTACTGCGCGGTGATCGCCTGGGCCAAGGATTCGAGGTCGCCGAGCGTCACGTCGCGCCCGATGTAGGGCTGCGTCACGCTCTTGAGTTCGGCAC
The DNA here is from genome assembly GCF_046115955.1 of Variovorax sp. GrIS 2.14. NCBI lineage: Bacteria > Pseudomonadati > Pseudomonadota > Betaproteobacteria > Burkholderiales > Comamonadaceae > Variovorax > Variovorax sp. GrIS 2.14. The sequence continues at coordinate 663,771 of NZ_JBJXIA010000001.1, read as the reverse complement.
TCGACAGCGTCTGCGCGCCATTCAGACGAAGGTCGTTCAGGCGGAAGGCGGTCACTGTCGGCGTTGGCGCGACGGGCAGTGACTGGCTGTTCGGGTTGGTGGCCGAACCAGATGAACCGGCCTGTGCCACCGGCCGATCGCAACTGCTGCACGGGTCCTTGGTCGGCAGAAGCGGCAGCACAGCATCGGCAGCGTGCGACAGTTGCGCGTAATGAGCGCCGAAGGCCATCAGCATCGAGATCAGGAGTGGCGAGCGCTTCATGCTCCGGCTCCTCCGACCGTCAGGCGCCAGTTGCCGATCAGGTTGAACGGGGCCCAGAAAAATGGATGCGACATGCGCGGGTTCTTCAAGACGGCCAATTGGCCTGCCTGCATGGCAAGCTGCACGTCACGGCCTTTGGAGAGCTCGGTGTAGAGCGTTGTCATCAGCACCTCGGTGGCGTCGTCGGACACCGGCCAGAGCGAGGCGATGAGACTCGATGTGCCGGCCGACAGAAACGACCGCGTGAAGCCGAGCACCTCGTCGCCTTGCGCGATACGGCCCAGGCCCGACTCGCAAGCAGAGAGCGTGACGAGCGCAGTGCCCTGCATCGGCAGCCCCAGGATTTCGTGCGCTTCCAAGAAGTTCTGCTTGCCGTTTTCGTTGGCCAGCAAGATGCGCGAATAGAGCGGATCGATCTGGTCGGCCTCGGCATGTGCCGCGACGTGCATCAGCGGCGAGCGCGATGCGATATCTCGAAACTGCGTCTTGGTGGCGGCCGCGCCGATATAGAGGTTGTTGCGCGGGAACAGTTGCGCCAGTTGCTTGACCTCGATCTCGGCGCCGGGCAGCTCGTACTTTTCGTCGATGCGTGGATTGCCGAAAGCGGTGAGCGATGCCGACACGCGCGGGCTGCGTTGCGCAAGTTGCACCGCGATGCTCATCGATGGAGAGACCGACACCGGATGCGTCTCGATCACGTAACGACCGTTCAGCCGCAGCGCCTGGAATGGCAGGTAATGCAGCGGCCCATGCGGGACCACGATCAGCCGCTGGCCGTCTTGCAAGTCGAGCGGCCCCAGCAGTTGCGCGCCCAGCTTGTCGGCGGTGGCGATGGCGGTGCGCCGGCCGCGCACGACGGAATTGCGAAACGACTCGACCACTTCGGTGAGGTCGTCGCGCGAAATGGCGACGCTCTTCTCGGCGATGGCGGTCGGGCTCACCACCCACACCTGCAAACGGTCGGGCAGCGAGTGGAACTGCACGACGCGCTCGTCGGGCCTGAGCGTCTTTTGCAGCGTCGCGAGGTCGACCGTTGCCACAGCTTCGCCCGACACCGCAGCACGGCCGCGCACCGCATCGAGCAGCGCACGCGAGCGGCTGTGCTCACTCACCTCGAAGGCCTGCCGTGCATCGCCGACATCGCTGTACAAGCCGATGGCACGCTCGAACACCGACTGCAGATCGGAGAACAAACCCATCTTGAATTCTTCGCTGCGAAAGCGCGAGCGCACTGCGTCCACACCGCCGAGCGCATGGCCGACGGCATCGGCCGCCGCCTGCTTCTGGCCCAGCGCCAGCTCGCTGCGGGCCACGCCGTCCCATGCCCAGAGCTGGTAGTAGCCGGTGTCCGTGCCGACAGTGCGCGTGGTGAGTTGCCGGTACAAATCGCGCGCTTCGGCCGGCTTGTTTTCGGCCAGCAGCAGGCGGGCGCGGGTGCGGTCGAACTGGGCTGCGAGCGACGGCTCCTTGGCAGGCGCGATGGTGCCGATGACTTCGCGCGCGCGCACCGCATCGCCCGACTCGATCAACGCATTGACCAGCGACGACTTGACCAGCGGCATGTAGCGCTCGGAGCTGTTGGCCAGCGCGACGTCGTAACTGCGCACCGCGCCCGAATAATCGCCGCGGCGCGTCTGCACATCGCCCAACACCTTGTTGGCCGGACCGACCACCAGCTTGGGGTCGCGTGCCGGGTACTTGAGCGCCTCACGGGCAAAGTCTTCGGCCTTGTCGAGCTGGCCGGAGTAGCTGTAGACGATGGCCAGATCGCGGTTGGCCATGGCCAGCAAGTTGGGGTCTTTGGTGGTGTTGGCCAGGTGCAGCGCCTTGCTGGCGGCCCGCACGCTTTGCCGGAATTCACCGGCCTCGGCGAGCGCGACGGCCTGGCTGCAATATTGATAGCCCGACAGCTTGACGGCATCGTTGGCGTACAGCACGGCGCCGTCGTTGGTGAGCGCGAACAGCGTGTCGGTGTCGGCGAGGCGGGCTTGTTCCTGTTTGCTGGCAGCGGCCTCTGCGTCGACGACCTGCTGTGCCGATGCGGGTTGCAATGGAGTCAAGGACACCAGGATCACCACGATCGCATTCAATGCCATTTCACGCGCAATCCATCGGCGCGCGATGCATGCCCCACCCACCTTCAAATACCGTTCCATTCGACCCCCACGCGCGGCCCTCAGTTCCGCGCTGGCGGTACTCCGACGCCGCGAAAATGCGCGCCTCTCAGACCTCGTCCGGAAAGTCTAGGGAGGGGTGCACGACCCGCCTATTCGCAAGAAGGTCTAGCGCTTAAGGGCTATGGAGGTGACCTGTCGGACGACGTGGATCGCTTCGCAATGGTTCAGGCATTCAACGCAATTCATCACGGATCGGGCGATCCGCCCCCGAAAGCAAACGTCAATCAATGGTTTCCGCCCGCATTCAAAGGTCGCGCCTTTTCAGGCGGCCAACAATCTGTTCAACCCCCGGTAGCCCTTTTGGTTACTGCGTGCCGACACCTGATGGAGATGCTCATGGACTGCCTTTTTGCCCCACTTTCGGAAGCCACCACAAAGCCGATGCAGTACCGCTGTGCCGACAACGCGTCCAGGGAAGAAGCCAGCGCGTTGATTCAGGCTGCAGCCCTGGCGTTGCAGGATGCGATGGCCGCTGTGCGGGAGCAGACGGGCTCGCATGCCTTGTCCACCGCCACCACGGCCGGCACCGAGATCACGCGTTCCGAGATGGACGCCATCGAGCTGTGCATGACCTCGGTCGGTGGCCTGCTGGAAATCACCAACGCTTTGGTGCGGCCCACGTTTGTCGCGCCGACGCCGCTGGAGCGGGCGCTGAGCTGGAAGCAGCTGGCCGAAGACGCCAAGGGTGCCGGCCGCGCCGCCTACCGCGCGGTGCTCATCCTGACCGACCCATCGGCCAATGCGCCCGACGCGCAACGTCGGTCGGACGCGAGGTTCGCGCATTGACCGCATGGCGAACTCTGTAGCAAACACAATGAACAACAAGGACTCGATTCATGCGTCGCTTCTCGATGGCTTGGATGTCATTGGCGGTGAAGCGAACATCGACAGCGTCGAAGCGCTCGATGCAGCGCAGGCGCGCAACGCTTCCAATCTCACGCTGCTGCAACACTGGCGCGCCATTCAAGACGACGGCATCACGGCAACGGCGTTCATCGCGTTCCTCAAGCCGCTCGCCGATCTGGACGGCATCACGGTTTCGCACTTCTACGCGCGCCCGGACCAGGCCGGGGACGATCGCGCCTTGGCGTTGGTGCAACCGGATGGCGAGTCCGGCCAATCGACAACCAAGAACCTGACCTTCGTACTCAACACCGAAGGCGGCATCTCAGTGGAAAGCAACTTCGTCGAGTTGTAGACCCAACGCCTCGATCGTTGGCCTCGGTCGATTCAGGTAGCGGGCCAGGCAGCGCGTTCGGGCATCGACGGTGTCGCCATGCGCTGAATGGCATCGAAATCGAGTGCCGACAAGGCAGCGCGCACGGCGGCGACAAACCCGCTGCATTCCGGTTGTGCCATCAGCGTTTGCGCCAGCCAATCGTCGATCGCACTCCACTGGCCGTCACCTGCCAGGCGATGCAGCCGTGCCAGCGCATCGGCGGTCGGCACATCACCGGGCTCGCCGATCGACGTGGGCGCTGCGGTGGGTGCAACCGGCGCTGCGGGCGCGCTGGGACTCGCCGGTGTAGCAGCCGACAAAGGCTCGGCTTCCGGCACCAGCAACTCGAATCTGAAACGACACCCACGTCCCGCATCGCAATGCAGCGACAACTTGCCGCCCATGCGTTGCACGATGCGTTGCGCGATGAAGAGACCGAGTCCGAGACTGCTTTGCCGGGCAGCGCCACCGCTGCCAGGAACCCCCGGTGCGCCGTCGACCGGCTGGGCCTGCTCGAAGCTGTCGGCGGCCCGAGCGAGGTCTTCGGCTTCGACCCCCGTTCCGGTGTCGGTCACTTCGAAACTCAATCGCCAGGCGCCGTCGTTACTGTCGCCTCCCTCGTTTTCGCGCCGCGAGCCGACGCGCAGGCTGATGCAGCCATCGCGCGCGAACGTTCCAGCGTTGGCCAGCAAGTGAAGCAGCCCCTGTTGCAACCGCGCTGCATCGATCAGCACCCAGCGCGGTCCGGCCGGGTCGGGCACGAAAATGAACGCGTTGCGCTGCTGCGCTGCGAAGCTCGCCGCGTGCTGCGTGACGGCATCCAGCAGGCCGGCCAGGTCGACCGCAGTCGGATTCAACGTGAGCTGGTCGCGCTCGCCGCGCGCATGTTCGAGGAGCTCGTCGATCAGCGTGAGCTGGTAGGTCGCCTCGCGCTCGATGGTGTCCAGGTGACTCTCACGGCCGACGCGGGACGACGGTTCGTCGTACCGCATGAGACGTGCATAGCCGATGATGGTGGCAAGCGGCGCACGCAGGTCGTGGCCGATGAAAGACATGATGCGGACCTGCTTCTTGTAGTTGCTTTCGGCTTCGGCCAGCGCGGTGTTGAGCGCACGCGTCTGACGCGCCACAGCACGGCGCAGACGATGGTGCTGGCGGCTCAAGAGGTCGATCACCCTGTCCTGGATCTGCTGGCGCTGTCGTGAGGTCTGGTGGGCCCACACCGCCAGCGCGACCAGCGCGGCGACAGCGGTCGTGAACCCCGTCGCGTAGTTGCGAACGCCTGCCAGCATGGGCGGCAGGGCGCCCTGCAGTCCCACGTTGCGAATGCCCACGCTCAGCAGCGCGAACAAGATGGCGCAGAGCAGCAGCTTGTGGTGAGCGCCTTCGCGACGCACGTACATATAGCCCGCAACGATGAGGCTGCCGACGATGAGCAACGACACGCCGAGGTTGATCTGCGTGAAGACGTAGTAGTTTCCGACGAGCATGCCCACGCACACCGCGCCTTGCACGCCGGCCAGCGCAATGAAGTAGCCACGCCCCCCCGTGGGCCGGGTTCGCAATCGAAGCGTCAGGCTGTGCAGATAGAACATCAGCACCAGCACGCATGCGCCGCCCAGGACGCCGGGCGCACGCGAAGCCCATACGGGGCTTTCCGGCCAAAGATAGAAGCGCGTCAAGCCGCGGAACGACCCCTCATACAGGGCGAGGATCGCGAAACCGGCGCACTGCCAGCCCATCGTCCCGCTGCGCGACAGCAGCCAGAGCACGAGCGAATACGCGGCCATCATCAGCAGGCCGCCGATGAGCGCACCGTCTTTCAACGCATCGCGCGTTTCACGGTCGAGCCAGGCATCGGCCGGATAGAGCCAGGGCTGGATCTGCATGCTCGATGCACCGGCAATTCGCACCATCACTTCGGCGCGCTGGCCCGGGTCGAGATTGATCGGCAGCAGAGGCTCGCGCCGCGCCGGCTCCTGCTCGCTGACCCTGACCGCGGTGCCGGCGCGACTGTGCTGCCAGCCGGCGGGCTCCGCGCCTGGGATGTTCCAGTAGAAATCGACGTACTGCAGTCGAGGTGAACGCAGCAACAGTCGCAAGCGTTGCTCGCTGCCGGCGTCGTTGGCGATGCGCAGGCGCAGCCACCAGGCCGACTGCGAGAAGCCTGGCTGGAGCAGGCTCGTCGTGGCCGGAACGAAGTGCGACGAAGAGCCCGAGACCGCGTCCGGCTGCAAGGGGTCTGCCTTGGCCAGTACGTCCGCCAAAGAGAGCCTGCTAGTGGCGTCTTCGAGTACCTGGATGCGGCGGGTGAGCGACATCGGCCAGTGGGCATCCGCGGTCTGCACTGTGTCGAGGGATGGCGTTGCCACGCTTGCAGCGATTGCGGTGTTGGCCGCCGCCAACGTAGAAAGCATCGACAGCGCCGACAACGCAGATAACAAAGCCAGCGCAGCGAGGCTGCAGGCTTCGATCCGCGACGACGCCAGCCTCAAGACGGCCTTTGCCGCGATGCCAGCTGGGCCCGGTATTCGCTCGGCGATGTACCCAGTCCGGCCTTGAATGCGGTGGCGAAGTTGGCGGCACTCGAGAAGCCCGCCTCCGCAGCGATGTCGGCAATACCAAGCGGCGTTTGCGTGAGCAGTCGCCGCGCCAGGCCGAGCCGCTGTTCGCGCACGAACTCGAAAACCGACATGCCGGTCTGTTGGCGGAACGCCTTGGTCAGCCGCTTCTCGTGCGTGCCCACACGGCGTGCAATTTCAGCGAGCGTGGGCATGCTGGCCAGGTTGGATTCGACCTGGCGCAGGGCGGCTTGCACCAGCACATGGTCGGGCTGCTGGTCGGTGTCTGCTGCGACAGCGGTGCTCGCCTCCGTAACTCCGGTAACTCCGACAACTCCGGCAACTCCTGCAGTTCCAGCCCGTTCCGCCACAGAGGGCGAGGGGAGCGCTGGGCGCAGATGCGTACGAATGCGTGCCAGCACTTCGGCCGGCTCGAAAGGCTTCAGCACGTAGTCGACAGCGCCTTCGCGCAGTCCGGTCAGCCGCTCCTCGAGGCTGCCGGAACTCGTCAGAAAAATCACCGGGATATGCGCTGTGAGCGGATCGGCCTTGAGCAGCCGACAGGCTGCAAAGCCGTCGGTGCGGTCCATGCGGACGTCCATCAGGATGAGGTCGGGCGCTTGTGCGACGGCGCGACCGTAGCCCTGCATTCCGTCGAAAGCAACAATGATTTCGAAGCGCGCACCGCGCAGCACTTCCAGCAGCAATCTGAGTTGCTCCGGGCTGTCGTCGACTACCAACAGGCGCGCGACGTAGGGCTCTACAGACTTCATCGTCATGTTTGTCGCCCATTCGACTTCGAACTCAAAAACATCGACATCGCAGTCTCGAATTTCAGATAAATCAGCTATTTTGAACTGTCATTTAAGCGCCAACTGTGCGGTAGCGTCCAAATGCCAATTTAACCCCAGCCACCTTAGTCCCTCCCAAAAAGACTATTGGCTGGTTTACCCTCAGTCCGACACCGGAATGCGATTTCCGGGATCACCGGTCGAATCTGCGACCTGCAGCTGGGTTGTCCCCGGCTGGCTCTCGCACCGTACAGAGATAAGTTGAATTACAGACCGACTTTCACTTGCCCGTGCGAAACGGCCCGTGGCGCTCTCTGCCATTCAGGATCGACAACCAAAAACGTTTTTGTTGAACACGGCCAATCTGTTTCAGTAGTTTCAATTTTGCAACTCTTGTTTCCAATACAAAGCAGCATCAAAGCAATTTCCCTTAGCGTGTTTGCACAGTGTTCTGGGATGCAGGGCCGATATAGACGGCGTCTCGAACTACATAATTAAGACGGACAAGTTCTAGACTACAAGAAGCTCAGTGATTCTATTGCTGTATTTTTATCTTCAATGCGAGAACTTTAGTCCCAATAAATTTTTGTATCGACGTCGAAAATACAAAAGAGTTTTGCGACTTGCAATGTTGTACGGGAGAACTGAATTTGGATAATTCTTGAGGAAGTCCCGACACGGTTTTTTCCTTCGACTGCAGATGACCGCATGTTTGACGCAGCCGTTGGAGCCGTCTCGCACCTCACCAAACGTGTAGATCGGAACCACCCATGCCCAGACTGATTCAACTCAACGGTTCAAGTGCCAGAAAGCAGTTGGTGCCGCAAACGCCGATGACGAAGATCGGACGCGCCGAAACCATCGATGTCACTCTGGACAACGAACGGGCAAGCCGGTTCCGCGCCGCCGCCTTCACCCACGGCGAGGCAGTCGCGATTACAGACCTGAACAAGTCGCACACGTCGGACAAGTCGCACGCGTCGGACAGATCCGAAACGCGGTTCACCTGAATCATGGACACCGCTGAAACACCAGGCCCGGAAGGTATCGTCGAATTCCGGCGGCGAGAGACGCTCATCAAGGCCGGCGCGCTGCAAGACGCCATCTTCAACAGCGCCAACTTTTCAAGCATTGCAACCGACGCCCGCGGCGTCATCCAGATTTTCAACGTCGGTGCAGAGCGCATGCTCGGCTACACCGCCGCCGAGACAGTCGACACCATCACGCCGGCCGACATCTCCGACCCGCAGGAAGTGATCGCGCGGGCTGCAGCGTTGAGCCTCGAACTCGGCACCCAGATCACGCCGGGCTTCGAGGCGCTGGTGTTCAAGGCATCGCGCGGCATCGAAGACATCTACGAGCTGACCTACATCCGCAAGGACGGCAGCCGCTTCCCGGCGATCGTGTCTGTCACAGCACTGCGCGATGCGCACGACACCATCATCGGCTATCTGCTCATCGGGACTGACAACACGGCGCGGATGCAAGTGGAAGCCGCCAAGGCACAGCTCGATCAACGCTTGCGCGATCAGCAGTTCTACATGCGATCCCTGATCGAATCGAACACCGACGCGCTGGTCATGACCGATCCGGCAGGGATCATTACCGACCTGAATCAGCAGATGGTGGAGTTGACTGGGCGCAGCCGCGAAGAACTGATCGGCACACCATGCCGCAACTCCTTTACCGACCCCGACAGCGCCGAACGGGGCGTCGCATGGGTGCTGAGAGACAACACGATCAGCGACTTCGAGTTGACGGTGCGCTCGAGTACCGGGGTCGAAACAGTGGTGTCCTTCAACGCAGCGACGTTCCGGAATCGCGAGGGTGAAGTGAAGGGAATTATTTCTTCGGCACGCGACGTCGACGCACGGCGGCGGGTAGAGCGCGCGCTCGAAGAAACCAATCTCCAGCTGGAACATGCGAGCCGCATGAAGTCGGAGTTTCTGGCGACCATGTCACACGAGCTGCGCACGCCGCTCAACGCCATCATCGGTTTTTCCGAAGCGCTGAAAGACGGCCTGATGGGTTCCATGAGCGATACGCAAACGGGGTACATCGGCGACATTTTTACCAGCGGGCTGCACCTGCTCTCGCTCATCAACGACATCCTTGACCTGTCCAAGGTCGAGGCCGGGATGATGAGCCTGGAGATGGAAACGGTGGACCTCGCGCGCCTCCTCAAGGACAGCCTGTCGATCGTCAAGGACAAGGCGGCAGCACAGCACATCAGGCTCGACCTGGAAACCGGTGAAGGCATCGGACTGTCGCGGCTCGACATGCGAAAGACCAAGCAGATCGTCTACAACCTGTTGTCGAATGCGGTCAAGTTCAGTGGAGACGGGGGCCGTGTGGTGCTGAGCGTGCAGCGCGTGCCGCGTGCCAGCGTCGGCACCCTGCCCGGTACATGGCCGGTGCAAAGCTTCCCTCTGGCCGACAGCGAGCACGACGATTTTCTCGAGATACGGGTGAGCGACGCGGGCATCGGGATCTCGCGGGAGAACATGGCGCGGCTGTTTCAGGCTTTCAGCCAGATCGACAGCAGTCTGGCGCGCAAGTTCGCCGGCACGGGTCTGGGTTTGGCGATGGTCAAGCAACTGGCCGAATTGCACGCGGGCACTGTCGCGGTGTCGAGCGCCGAGGGCCAAGGTGCCTGCTTCGCGGTGTGGCTACCGCTGCTCGCCACGCCGCCGCTGGCCCATGTGATGGCGACCACCAATGGCAACGCACACCCGGCGGCGGCCATTCGCAGGGAACGCATGGCGCTGGTGGTCGAAGACAACGACAAAGCGGCCGACCTGGTGCGCCTGTTGCTGGAGGCCGAAGGCTTCACCGTGCTGCATGCCGCAAGCGCCGAAGCCGCGCTCGTCATGGCGCCGATGCAGACACTCAGCCTGGTCACACTCGACCTTGAGCTGCCGGGCATGGATGGCTGGGAGTTCCTTTTGAAGATGCGCGAAAGTGCCGACCTTGCGCACCTGCCGGTGGTCATCATCGCCGGAGTAGCCGACAGCAACGTGGCGCTGAGCCGCGGCGCGGTCGCCGCCATGCAAAAACCGATCAGCCGGGCCGACCTGAAGGCAACGCTGGCCAGCCTCGGGCTGCAGCCCGGCGCGAGCCTTACACGCACCGTGCTCGTCGTCGACGACGACCCGAAGGCGGTCGATGTCATCGCCGCCTTTTTACCGACGCCGGCGTATGCCGTGCTTCGCGCCTATGGCGGCGAGGACGCCATCGCGCTTGCGCAACGCGTGAAGCCAGACATCATCCTGCTCGACCTCACCATGCCGGAAACCAGCGGCATCGACGTCGTGGAGGCGCTGTATCGCAACCCCGATACCGCCGACATCCCGATCGTGGTGGTGACCGCCAGCCCCATTTCTGTCGAACATCGTGCGGCGCTCGACAGCTATCCGGGAAAGGCCTTGCGTGTCATAGAGAAGCACGAATTCGGCCACGACCGCTTCGTCGACGAAGTGCGCCGCGCGCTACCGCAAGATTGAACAGCATGGCCTGCATCCTGATCATCGAAGACAACCCGGCGAACATGAAGTTGACCTGCCTGCTGCTGGGCAACGCCGGCCACACGATGCTGTGCGCCGTCGATGCCGAAGTGGGTTTGATGATGGCGCGCGATGCGCAGCCCGACCTGATCCTCATGGACATCCAGTTGCCCGGCATGGACGGCCTGGCCGCCACGGCGCTGCTCAAACGCGCGCCGGCGACTGCGGCGATTCCGGTCATCGCATTGACCGCCATGGCCATGAAGGACGACCAGGCGAAGGCGGAAGCCGCCGGCTGCGATGCGTACATCGCCAAGCCCTTGCGTTACCAGGAATTGCATGCGGCCATCAACAAGTTATTGGCATGAGATGCATATGAATACATCCGACGCCACCGTGCTGATCGTCGACGACCGCGTGGCCAACCGCCGGTTGCTCGAAGCGCTGCTCGCGCCCGAGGGTTACGCCACTCTCAGTGCAGCCGATGGACCCGAGGCTCTGGCGCTGGCCGCGCGACATACGCCCGACGTGGTGTTGCTCGATGTGCGAATGCCGGGCATGAACGGTCACGCGGTCGCGCGGGCGCTGAAGGCATTGGACGAGACCCGACACATCCCGATCATCCTGATCGGTGCAGAGGTCGACGCCGCCGAGCGTCAGGCAGGCCTCGACGCGGGCGCCGACGACTTTCTGACGAAGCCGATCGCGCGCGCCGAGTTGTGGTCTCGCGTTCGGGCCAGCCTGGCGCGCTGACTGTCCAGCCTGGCCCAGCGCGTGCTGCCGTCCTCAGGCCGGCACAGCGTCGATGTCGGCGCGATCCCAGTGCCGGTGCTTGGCCATTGCCGCAATGAAATCGCGCGCCACCTGCTGTGCTGCGGTGAGGTCGCCCATGTTGGTCGCCGGGGTCGCGGCAATCACTACACCGGACGGAACCGCGGCGCCGCCGCTCTTGGCATCCCCCTTGCCCGCATCGAGACCCAGCGTCGACAGCAGTGCCACGCCCTCGCCCACCGCGCAGATCGCCTTGCAATGCTTGAACGCTTCAAGCACGAAGTGCACTGCATCGCCACTGCGCGACAAAGCCTGGGCGCTGTCCTTGCCCGCCGGCACGAGCACCGCGTCGAACATGATCGACGGCATGTTGGTGAATGTTGCGTCGATGTCGATCTGACGTTTGCTGCTGCTGGTCACGGTGCCGAGCCTCAAACCGATGACCTTGCACTGCGCGCCCGCTGCTTCGATGGCTTCGCGGATCGGCTTCAATGAGGCCGAGTCGACGCCATCGGCCACCAGGATCGCCACCTTGCGCGTCTTGATAGAGCCGTCGCCGCTGCCAACCATGCTGAGTGCCGGCGATTCCGAAATGGGCAGCCTGATCTGGTGGTCGCGAAAGCCCGCACGCCCAGCCGCAGCCTTGGCATCCGGGACGCCGATGCCCAGAGGCTCCGCCACGCGACGCGCCAGTTTTTCATCGACATGCGCCAGGTTGTCTACCATTCGCTGACGAATAGCGGGCAGTTCGAGCTTCGACAACTCGAAACGGAAGGCTGCGACGATGTGGTCTTTCTCGGCCGTGCTCTGGCTGTTGAAGAACAGGCGAGCTTGCGTGAAGTGATCGTCGAATGACGGGCTTCGACGCCGAATCTTGGGCGGCTCCAACTCGTCGGGGAAGGAGTGAAATCCCTTGTCGCTGCCGTCGACCCTGAATTCCGATCCGTTGCCGAGCGTGTTCGGCTCGTAAGCAACCTGACCGCGTGCGATGGTCTGGCGGTGCATGCCGTCGCGCTGAAAGTTGTGGAACGGGCATACGCCCCTGTTGATCGGCAGCTCGTGAAAGTTAGCGCCTCCTAGCCGCGAGATCTGCGTGTCGGTGTACGAGAACAACCGGCCTTGCAACAACGGATCGTTCGAGAAATCGATACCAGGCACCACATGACCGGGGTGAAACGCGACCTGCTCGGTCTCGGCGAAGAAATTGTCCGGGTTGCGGTTGAGCACCATCTTGCCGATGCGCTGGACCGGAATCATCTCTTCCGGGATGAGCTTGGTCGGGTCGAGCAAGTCGAAGCCGAGCGAATGCTCCTTGTTTTGCGGAATGAGCTGCACGCCCAGCTCCCATTCCGGAAAGTCGCCCTTGTCGATCGCTTCCCACAGGTCGCGGCGATGAAAGTCGGCGTCCTTGCCGGCGATCTTTTGCGCTTCGTCCCAGGCGAGGCCATGAATGCCGAGCTTCGGCTTCCAGTGGAACTTGACGAAGTGGCTCTCGCCGCGGCTGTTGATAAAGCGAAACGTATGAACGCCGAAGCCTTCCATCATGCGCAGGCTGCGCGGAATGGCGCGATCGCTCATGGCCCACATCAGCATGTGGGTGGACTCCGGCATCAACGAAGCAAAGTCCCAAAAAGTATCGTGCGCGCTGGCCGCCTGCGGCATCGCGTGGTGCGGCTCGGGCTTCACTGCGTGGATCAAGTCGGGAAACTTCATCGCGTCCTGAATGAAGAACACCGGGATGTTGTTCCCGACCAGGTCGTAGTTGCCCTGCTGCGTGTAGAACTTGACCGCAAATCCGCGCACGTCGCGCACCGTATCGGCCGAGCCGCGCTCGCCCGCCACGGTCGAAAAACGCACGAAAACGGGCGTCTTGACCGATGGGTCTTGGAGAAAGTCGGCACTGGTGAACTGCGACATCGACTTGTAGACCTGAAAGTAGCCATGTGCCGCGGAACCCCTGGCGTGGACGGCGCGTTCCGGAATGCGCTCGTGGTCGAAGTGGGTGATCTTTTCTCGAAGGATGAAGTCTTCGAGCAGCGTAGGCCCGCGCAAACCCGCTTTCAACGAGTTGTGGTTGTCAGGGATTTGCAGGCCTTGATTTGTCGTCAGCTCCGGCGCGCTGTCGGTCGTGTAGCCGGCCAGTTGTTCTTGCTTGGCGCTGGCACCGGCATTGGCGGCAGCTTTGGCTGAAGGCTTGGGCCGACGGCCTGCGGCTCCCTTGTTCTGGGGCGTCATTGAAATCCTTCGGGGACCGAAATCCAGGTGCATGTGGCACCGGGAAACAAATTAGAAAAAGCTAGCCGGCTTCGGCATCCAGGAACATGTCGAGCGCATCGACCAACGCCAGCAAAGCGACCAACGCAGAGACGATCGCAACGCCCCAAACCAGCGCGTCATCGACCGATGCGCTACTCAACACACCCCACAACGACGACAGCCCCATGATCAGCTCCTGTTGATGGCATGAAATTTACGTTTCACACGCTCCGTTACCCGTAGTGAGCACGCGTGCGCCGGTGTGGGAGTTGCGAGGGAAGCAAGGTAGGACCGTGCCGACCATTCCGCGCTGGCACCTACGCGCGAACCGGCCACGGCCCACGCGGGGTGACTTTGGTGCCCGATAGGATGCTCACAACCTGCAGATGGACTGCAGGCATCAAAACTGCTTTGCTTCCAGCTCCTGTCCTCAGAGAAACGCCAACATGCTCATCAAAATCGGTTTCGACATCGAACTCGGCGTTGCCGCTCCCACGGCGTTGATCTACATGCTGCAGGTGCATCCGTCACGTGCCGCCGACATCCCGGCCGGCGAGAACATCACCATCAGCCCGCCCCTGGTGACCGACCATTACCAGGACGTTTTCGAAAACCATTGCGCCCGCGTCCATGTTCCGTTTGGGGTCAGCAGCGTGCGTTTGCGCAACGAAGCGGTGGTGTTCGACAGCGGCTGGGCCGACCCGGTCGACTATGGCGCCATCGCGCATGCGCCGTCCGACCTTCCGGTATCGACGCTGCCCTTCGTGCTGCCGAGCCGCTATTGCGAGGTCGACAGCGAGCTGCTTCAGTTCGCCTGGGCCAACTTCGGCAACGTTGCGCCGGGCTGGCACCGTGTGCAGGCGATTTGCGATTTCGTGCACCGCCATCTGCGCTTCGACTACCAACGCGCCCGCGCCACGCGCACCGCGCTCGAAGGCTTTCGCGAGGGCGTCGGCGTCTGCCGAGACTTCACGCACCTGGCGATCACGCTGTGCCGCTGCATGAACATTCCGGCGCGCTACGTGACCGGCTACCTCGGCGACATCGGCATTCCGGCAGTGCCGTATCCGATGGACTTCAGCGCCTGGTTCGAGGTGTACCTGGGCAACCGCTGGCACACCTTCGATGCGCGGCACAACACGCCGCGCATCGGGCGCATCGTGATCGCGCGCGGTCGCGATGCGGCGGACGTGCCGATCAGCATGGTGTTCGGGGCGAACACGCTTCAGCGGTTCGAAGTGACGACGGACGAGATCGTCCAGTAGCCCCCGAGCGATTTCAGGCGCCGCTCGGGCGCCTCTTGAAAGGCTCAGGCGGCGCGGCGCCGAGATGTCTTTGCCGCTGCCGGCGCGGCCTTTTTTGCAGCCGGCTTGGTAACCGGCTTTTTGGTCGCTGCCTCGGCCCCGCCGGACAAGGGCGCATCCTGAGCTGCCCTGGCGCCGCCCTTGCGCAGGCTGCGCTGCAGCAATTCGGTCAGGTCGATGATCTTGGCGCTGCTTCCCGCATCCGCTGCCTCCATCGGCTGCAGCTTTTCGACCGCTTCGGTCTGTCCGGCTTCGACCTTGCGATCGACCAGCTTCATGATCGCGTCCTTGAACGAGTTCTTGAAAGCGTCCGGGTCCCAGTCGGAACTCATGTCTTCAACCAGCGCTTTCGCCATCTTGAGTTCGCTGTCCGAAAGGCCCGCCTGCTTCGCGCCTTCGGCGGGCAGCGGCAGGTCTTTCCAGGAGCGGATGTCGGTGCCCCAGCGCAGCAGGTTCAGCACCAGCCCGGCGCCCGACGGCACCAGCGCTGCCAGATGTTCCTTGGTCTGGATGACGACGCGCGCCACCCCGATGCGGCCGCTGCGTTGCAGGGTTTCGCGCAACAGCGCATAGACCTTGGCGCCGCGGTTGATGGGAGCCACGTAATACGGCCGCTCCAGGTAGACGAACGGAATGCCGGCGGCCGGGACGAAGGTCTCGATCTCGATGGTCTGCGTGGTCTTGGGGTAGGCGGCCGAAATCTCGGCATCGCTCAATACGACGTACTGGCCGTCTTCGTATTCGATGCCCTTGACGATCTGCTCACGGTCGATTTCCTTGCCGGTTTTCTTGTTGATCCGCTTGTAGCCAACCGGGTCCATCGTGCGCTTGTCGAGCCAGTCGAAGTCGATGCCGCTGTCGGTGGTTGCGGAGTACAGCGCGACCGGGATGTGAACGAGGCCGAAGCTGATGGCGCCTTTCCACAGAACACGCGGGGCAGGTTTCGAATCGGGCATTTGAGAATCCTCCATCCCTTGACAGTAGGCGCACCGCAGCATCACACCTGTAGGAACGAAGCTAAAGCAGCCGATCGCTCTCGACCGCGAAGTAGAACCACTCGGTACCCGGCAGCGCCTCGGCATTCGGGAACACGACGAAGCCATCGCGCTCGGCGTACAGAATGGCGCCGTCTTCGCGCACGCCGATCGGCTCGCCCTGCGCCACCGCGTCGAAGGTCGCCCATTCGCGAACGAACTGGTCTTCTTCGTGAGTGCGGTCGGTCACGCTGACCAGGCGAAGCAGGGCCGGCCGGTACGGCTGCGTCGGCGCGCCTTCAGCGTGTTCGATCATCCCCAGCGCTCGCAACGCCGACACGATCGCGCGGTACGCGACATCGGGTGCAGCCGGATCGCGGTGCTGTCCGCATTCGAGCGTGACGCCGTAGCCGCCCTGGCTGCGCATGTACTCGTTGGTGCCCCAGCCGAACGCCAGCGCGGCATCGTCGACCGGCGCGCCACCCGGCAAACTTGCGCGGTGCGCCAGGCCGGCGGCGTAGATGTCGAGCCAGCCTTCGACCACGCGCGAGGTCCCGATGTGCAATGCCAGTTGCCCCTCTTCGAACGCCCGCGAAAACGGCTCCAGCCCGCCGTGGTTGTCGCGCGGACCGATCATCGCGAACGCATCGCCCGCGCTCTGAAACGAATGCAGGTCGAGCAGCACGTCGTGCCGGTCGAGCAAAGGGCAAAGCAGGTTGGTGATGAGCGCTTCGTAGTCGGCCGGTGCGGTGCTCGGCTGGAACAACCGGTTGAGATTGCGCTCGCCTTCGCGCCGCTGCCGCTGTCGCGCCAGGGGATTGGCCACCGGCACCATGGTGAGCGTGCCGCGCAGCAAGGTGAACGTGCCGCCATCGAGTTCGGCCAGCACCCGTTCGATGCCGACGGTGCCGCAGGTTTCGTCGCCGTGCACGCCGCCGAGCACGATCAGCCGGGGGCCGGGGGCGGTCGATTCGAAGCTGTGGATTCGCAGCGGCACAACAGCATGGAGCGATGTCATCGAACGATCCTACAGCGACCGGCAGGACGGTCCTACCGGGGACAGGCGAACATCATGCGATAAAGAGACGCTTACAGGAGCAGCGTCATGGCAAGCAAAAAACCGTCCCAGCCCGCAATCGATTCGGTACAGCCCGGGCCGGTGGACGACGCCGAAAGCGGCAAGACCAAGGTCCAGCAGGATGGCGATTCGGCGCCCAAATTGCCACACGAACGCGACCAATCCTCAGACAGCCAGGAAACTGCGGATGGCGAGCCGACACGCGTCGGCAAGCAAGGTCACGCAGACCTGGAACGAGGCTTGGTCGACACCGGCACCAGCCCAGTCACCGACAAGGTCTACAACGAAAAGGTCAGCAAGCGCTGATCCCGCGCAGGGGGATCAGTCGCGGGCCGGGGCGGCGCCGGCAAGTTCGGTACGCATCGCAGAGATAACGGCCGCATAGTCGGGCTGGGTGAAGATGGCACTGCCCGCCACGAACGTATCGGCCCCGGCGCTCGCCACGCGGGCGATGTTGTCAACCTTGATGCCGCCGTCGACTTCGAGCCGGATGTCGCGCCCGCTCTGCTCGATGCGCTTGCGGGCGTCCTCGATTTTTCGCAGCGTGGTGTCGATGAAGGTCTGCCCGCCGAAGCCCGGGTTGACGCTCATGATCAGGATCAGGTCGATGTCGTCGATGACCCAATCCAGCACCTCCAGCCCGCGCGCCGGATTGAACACCAACCCCGCTTTGCAGCCGGCCGCCTTGATCGCCTGAATGCTGCGGTGTGTGTGCGGCGACGCGTCGGGATGAAAGCTGATGAAGTCCGCGCCAGCCTCGGCGAACGATGCTGCCAGCGCGTCGACCGGCTCGACCATCAGATGGACGTCGATCGGTACCGCAATGCCGGCGGCGGTTTTGGCGTGCGGCTTGAGCGCGTGGCAAATCATCGGGCCGAAGGTCAGGTTCGGCACGTAATGGTTGTCCATGACGTCGAAGTGAATCCAGTCGGCACCGCCGGCGATGACCTGCGCCACTTCGGCGCCAAGGCGCGAAAAATCGGCGGACAGGATGGAGGGTGAGATGCGGAATTGGCGGGCGGTGGTGCTCATTCTCCAATTGTCGCAAAGCAGGCTGCGGGTACCATCGCCGCATGTCCGACAGCACGATGACCGTCAAGGTCGAGCCCCGTTTTCTGCCCGAGCAATCGTCGGCGGAAGACCACGTCTATACCTTCGCCTATACGGTAACGGTGACCAACACCGGGGAGGTGCCGGCCCAGCTCATCGCCCGCCACTGGCTCATCAACGACGCTTCGGGTCACGCGCAGGAGGTCAAGGGACTCGGTGTCATCGGCCAGCAGCCGCTGCTCGCAGCCGGCGAGTCGTTCCGCTACACCAGTGGTTGCCGGTTGCAGGCGCCCAGCGGCACCATGCACGGCAGCTTCTTCGTGGTGAACGAAGCCGGCGACCGCTTCGACGTACCCATCCCGATGTTCGTGCTCGAAGCCAATTCGGACGGTCGGCCCAGCACCCGCGTGCTGCATTGACGCGTGTAGCGGTGTCGCCGCAACCCCGCCGGATGAAGTTTCTCCGATGATGTCTTTCTTCTCTTCGCTCCCGTCTTTCACGGTCATGACCAACGAGCTCATGGCGTTTTGGGCGGAATGGGCGCGGCCGACCGCCGGCCTGCCGATCGTGCTGTGGTCCTTGCTGCTGGCGGTGGCAGCAGCCGCCGGGCACCTGGTGCAGCGTTACATGGGCATGCCCAAGGTGGTCGGCTATTCGATCGTCGGCACCATCGTCGGCTTTGCCGGTTTCGAAGGTGCGCTCTGGCCACTGCAGGGCATCAGCATGTACCTGCTGGAGCTCGGCGTGGCGATCGTGCTGTTCGAGGCGGGCGGTCGCCTGCCGCTGCGCTGGTTTCGCTATAACCCGATGGTGCTGCTGCAAAGCATCCTCGAAGCCTCGCTGACGTACTTCGGCGTGTTCTGGGCGCTGCACTGGCTTGGCATTCCGGACCCGGTCGCCAACCCGATCGCGCTGATGGCGATCGTCGCCTCGCCCGCAGTGCTGAGCCGCGTGCTGATGGACACCCGCGCTTCCGGCCCGGTGACCGATCGGGCGATGACACTGGCGACGCTCAACACGTTCTATGCGCTGGCGCTGGGCTATGCGCAGGCCGGCCTGATCGAGCGAGCGCCGCAGGGGCTGGTGCAAAAGCTCTACCCGGTGGGCGTGGTGCTGGGCCTGTCGTTCGTGGTCGGTGCGGTCATGGCGCTGGCCTTGCGATCGGCCCTGCGCTTCATGAGCCCGACCAGCGAGAACACCTCGATCCTGCTGCTGGCCATCATCGCGGCCGGTGCGGCCCTCACGGCGCACGTCGGTGGCTCGGCACCGCTGGCCGCGCTCATCGGCGGCGTGCTGTTGAAGCAACTCAATCCCAAGCCGTGGGCCTGGCCGCGCCAGCTCGGCACCGCAGCGTCGCTATTGACGATGCTCATGTTCGTGCTGGTGTCGATCGTCGCCGCCCAGGCGGACTGGAGCCTGCCGGTCGCGAGCGTGGTGCTCACCGTCATCAGCGTGCGCTTTGCAGCCAAGATCGCCGGCGTCGCCATTGCCAACCCGGGCAGCGGCGCGAGCTGGAAGCAGGCGCTTTGGGTCGGCTGCGCAATGTCGCCGCTGTCGTCGATCGCGCTGTTGATCGCGTCGGGCTTCGTCACTGCATCGCCGTTGCTGGGCGCGATGATCACGCAGGTCGCGCTGCCCGCCATCCTGCTGATGGAAGTGCTGGGCGCGGTGCTTGCGACCATCGCCATCCACAGCGCCGGCGAAAGCTCGCTGCCCTGGACGCCCGAGGCGTTCATGACGGCAGAGGAGACGCAACGATGAGCAGCAATTTGAACCGCGGTCCGTTGCCCGCGCTGCCGGACGCATCCAAGTCGCCAGCCGGCCGCGTGGTGAAGCTCGAGCCCTTCAACAAGTCGGAGGCGCTGTCGCTCGGCGTCGAGCTGGAACTGCAGCTCGTCAACACGCACGACTACGACCTCGCGCCGTACGCCGAAGACATGCTGCGGCTGATGGCGCAAACGCCGTTGCCGGGCAGCGTGGTCCCCGAGATGACGTCGAGCATGATCGAAATCTCGACCGACATCTGCCACTCGGCACAGGACGTGCTCACGCAGCTGTCGCCCATTCGCGATGCGCTGGTGCGCAACGCCGACAAACTCAACATCGCGGTGGTCGGCGGCGGCACGCATGCGTTTCAGCAGTGGCACGAGCGCCGCATCTACGACAAGCCGCGCTTTCGCGAGCTGTCGGAGCTGTACGGTTACCTGAGCAAGCAGTTCACGATCTTCGGCCAGCACGTGCACATCGGCTGCCCCGATGCCGACGCGGCGCTGCTCATGCTGCATCGCATGTCGCGCTACATCCCGCACTTCATCGCGCTGTCGGCCTCGTCGCCTTTCGTCCAGGGGCAAGATACGCAGTTCGATTCGGCGCGGCTCAACTCGGTGTTCGCCTTCCCGTTGTCGGGCCGCGCGCCTTTCACGTTGAGCTGGAAGGAGTTCGAGAACTACTTCGAGCGCATGACCCGCACCGGTGTCGTGCGCAGCATGAAAGACTTCTACTGGGACATCCGGCCCAAACCCGAGTTCGGCACGATCGAGATTCGCGTGTTCGACACGCCGCTGACCATCGAGCGTGCCGCGGCGCTGGCCGGCTACGTGCAATCGCTTGCCGCCTGGTTCCTGCAGGAGCAGCCTTTCGAGCCGACCGAAGACGATTACCTGGTCTACACCTACAACCGGTTCCAGGCCTGCCGCTTCGGCCTCGACGCGGTGTATGTCGACCCGGCAAGCGGCGAGCACATGCCGCTGCGCGACCACATCCTGATGACGATGACGCAACTCGAATGGCACAGCGAAGCGCTCAACGCGACGCAGGCGCTGGGCCAGCTGCGCACCAGCGTCGAGGCCAACCGCAACGACGCCCGCTGGCTTCGCGAAAAGCAGGGCAAGGAGCGCCTGCTGGCCGAGGTCGTGCGCCAAGCGTCGCTGCGCTTTCGCGCGGGCACCTGAACAGGCCGGCGATGGGGGAATTCGACCTGATCGAGCGCTACTTCGCGCGGCCTGCCAAGCGATCCCCGCTGGGCAATGGTGACGACTGTGCGCTGCTGGCGCCGGCGCCAGGCATGCAGCTGGCCGTGTCGTCCGACATGCTGGTCGAGGGGCGACACTTTCTGTCGACCGTGGCGCCGGAGCGGCTCGGCCACAAGGCGCTGGCCGTGAACCTGAGCGACCTCGCGGCCTGCGGTGCGGCACCGCTCGCCTTCACGCTCGCGCTGTCTTTGCCGGCCGTCGACGAATCATGGCTCGCCGGCTTCTCGCGAGGACTGTTCGCGCTGGCCGATGAACATGATTGCGAGCTGGTCGGCGGCGACACGACGCGCGGGCCGCTCAACATCTGCATCACCGTGTTCGGCGAAGTGCCGGCCGGCAAGGCGCTGTTGCGCTCGGGCGCGAAGCCGGGCGACGACATTTGGGTGAGCGGGACGCTGGGCGATGCGCGTCTGGCGCTGGAGGCGTTTCGCGGCACGCTGGCGCTGAGTGCGGAAGTGTTCGAGCAGGCACGTCGCCGTATGGAGCAGCCGACGCCGCGCGTAGCACTGGGCATCGCACTGCGCGGCATCGCGAGTTCTGCGGTCGATGTGAGCGATGGATTGATCGGCGATCTCGGGCACATCCTGGCGTCGAGCCGCGTCGGTGCGACGCTGGATGCAGACGCCGCTGCCGCCCTCGTCGCAGCCAACAAGCACGCGCCGGGCTCGGCCGATCTCTTCACCAGGGAGGTTCTCAGGACGTGCGCGCTTTCGGGCGGCGACGACTACGAGCTTGTGTTTACCGCGCTCGTGGCGGCGCGCGATACGGTCTTGCAGGCGGGCATCACGTCCGCCACTGCGGTGACGCGCATTGGGCACATCGAAGCCGCGCCGGGCCTGCGCATCGTCGACGCCCGCGGCGTACCGCTTGCGCAGCATTTCACTTCGTTCGATCACTTCGCCTGACAACCGACACCTGACCAAAGCAGCAGGCCGATGTACCCGAAGAACCGCCTCGAAGCACTGACCGACGGCATCTTCGCCGTGGCGATGACTTTGCTCGTCCTCGACCTGCGCATTCCCGACGAGATCGGTCGCCCGACCGACGAGGCATCGCTCGTCCACGCGCTGTGGGCGCTGACGCCGAAGCTGATCCCGTATCTGCTGAGCTTCTACCTGCTCGGCGTCAGCTGGCTCTCGCTCATCAAGGTGCGGTCGCGCAGCGAGTTTGTCGGCGCGGGCTACGCCCGGTGGTGCCTGCTGTACCTGCTGTTCGTGACGCTGCTGCCGTTCTCCACGGTGGTGATGGGGCGCTTCACAGCCTATGCCGCGGCGACCGCCCTGTATGCAGCCAACATCGGCCTGGTGGCGGCGACAGGGTTCCTGTTGATGTCGGTATTGCCGGACCCGGTGCGCGACGCGCATTGGCTGGACCGGCGCGTGTCGCTGGTCGTGCTTTTCGCCTCGTGCATCCTGACGATCGTGTTGAGCTTCATCACCCCCGGCAACGCGCTGTGGGCACTGGCGCTCAACTTGGCAGCCGGGCCGACCGCACGCGTCTATGCGCTCTTCGCGCGGGCCGCCTGATCGCCTCTCCGGCCCTGCCTCGGTCCGCCACACGCTGCAGCCGATACCATGGAGGGGCGCGCCCAAGCGAGAGCATCACGCTCCGCAGCGCCCCCTTCATGACCGAGTCGCTGCCCCCTGTAGAACCTTCAGACCTTCCGCCAAACGGCGCGACCCGCGCCGAGGCAGCCCGCGCGCCGCTGCCCGGCCGCCCGACAGTGCGCTTCATGCTGTCGAACCCCGCGCACTGCATCGCACTCGGCTTTGGCTCCGGCCTGCCGCGCATCGCGCCCGGCACGGTCGGCACTCTGTGGGCCTGGGTCGCTTTCCTCGTGATGCAGCGCTGGTTCGTGCCGTCGACCATCGGCTGGATCATTCTGGTGTCGCTGCCGGTCGGCTGGTGGGCCTGCACCGTGACCGCACGCAACATGCGCATCGCCGACCCCGGCGCCATCGTGTGGGACGAGGTGATCGCCTTCTGGATCATCCTGTGGATGATCGCGCCGGCGGGCTTGCTCGGCCAGGCCATCGCCTTCGGCCTGTTCCGCTTCTTCGATGCGGCCAAGCCCGGACCGGTCGCGTGGGCCGACGGTTTGTTCAAGCAGCGCGATGCTGCGGAGCCGTCATGGTGGGCGGCAGGGTTCGGCATCATCCTCGACGATTTGGTGGCCGCGTTCTGCACGCTGCTGGTCATCGCCGCATGGAAGGCGTGGTGAGCGCATGACGATCGATCCACTGGTCCATCAGACCGCCGACCTGCTCCAGCAAAAGCACTGGATGCTGGCCACCGCAGAGAGTTGCACCGGCGGCATGATCGCCGCTGCCTGCACCGACCTCGCCGGTTCGAGCGCGTGGTTCGAGCGCGGCTTCGTCACTTATTCGAACGAGGCCAAAACCGACTTGCTAGGTGTCGACGCATCGCTCATCGCGACGCAGGGCGCGGTCAGCCAGGCAGTGGTCGAGGCGATGGCGTCAGGCGCCGTGGCGCGATCGAAAGCGCAGGTCTCCGTCGCTGTCACCGGTGTCGCCGGACCGGGTGGCGGCACGCCCGACAAGCCGGTCGGCACCGTGTGGTTCGGCTGGTCGGTCGGCGGGCAGATTCGCAGCGAGCGCCGGCAATTCGATGGCGACCGCGCCGAGGTGCGCGCGGCCACCGTGCGACATGCTTTGCAGACGCTGGTGCTCATGTTGCAGCTGCCGACCTAGCGCCTCGTCTGTCCAACGCCGCAATCGACCCATTCACCACAACGACATCGCAGTGGGAGCCCATGAAGACGACCAATGAACAAACCATCCGCCGCTTCTACAACGCCTTCGCCAAGCTCGACGCCGCCACCATGAGCGCGTGCTACGCGCCCGACGTGACCTTCGAAGACGAGGTGTTCACGCTGCGTGGTCGGAAAGAAGTCGGCGGCATGTGGACCATGCTGTGCGCCGGCACCCAAGCCAAAGGCGCCGACGTATGGAAGCTGACGTATCGCGACGTCGCGGCCGACGACACCAGCGGAAAAGCCCACTGGGACGCGCACTACCGATTCAGCGCGACTGGCCGCATCGTCGACAACGCCATCGACGCACGCATGACCTTCACGCCCGAAGGCCTGATCGCCACGCACCACGACAGCTTCCCCTTCTGGACCTGGGCGCGGCAGGCGCTCGGCACGCCGGGCCTGCTGCTCGGCTGGTCGCCGTCGCTGCGCAACAAGGTCAGGAAGACCGCAGCCACCAACCTCGCTGCCTTCATGGCACGCCAGTCTTGAGACCAATTCGAGACGTTTGGAAAGCCCCGCACTCATGACCGCACCGACCACCGACATCGCCCTCACCGATGACACCGCCAAGCACCGCTACGAAGCCCACATCGGCAACGAGCTGGCCGGCTACGCCGAATACAACCTGCTCACCGACGCCATCATGTTCACGCACACCGAAGTGCTGTCGACCTTCGAAGGCAAAGGCGTCGGTTCGACCCTGGCCAAACACGTGCTCGACGACGCGCGTGCACGCAAGCTGCATGTGATCCCGGTGTGCCAGTTCATCGCGGGGTATATCCGGAAGCACCGGGACTATGTGGATCTGGTGCGGGAGGATATTCAGCGGGCGTTCAAGATTTAGTTGCGGCCGATTCAGTTGATGCAGGCATTCGTCAACTGCATGTTCCGGAACCGACTGCCTGTGAAGTCCACCTGTTTGCCGATCAGGCCCTCGGCCGTGATGTCGCTGCCTGCGCAAGAGAGAACTTCGAGACCACTCCAGCGACCGTGGTCGAAGTTCAACTGATTCCAGGTGCAGTCTGTCAGGCTGCAGTTATTGAATCTGCAATGGGCGAGTTGACTGTCCGAGAAAGTGCAGCCGATGAAGGTGCAGCCGCTGACAGAGATGCGCCGCAAGTCGCAATGACTGAAGGTGCAATTAGAAAACTGGCACCCAGTCCAGGATGCGTTCACGAAAGTGGTGGACAAGAAGCTGCTGCCGCTGAAAGTGCTGGCCGAGAAGGTAACGAGGTTGAGGTCCAAGCCGGTGTAGGCGTTGGCGTCGCTTTCACCCACCACGCCCGCTGCGGCGCCCCCGGTGCCTTTGCGCCATTGGTCGTGCTTGAAGATTAAAGGCTGGGCTGACATCGAGGAATGAGTCGTTGTGGGTTTGGCAGGGCAATCCAAATGGGCGCTCTGCAGTCGATCAAATGACGTACGGTCGCGCGTTCATGCTCTTGCGGTATTCGGCGCTTGGTGGAAACAACACGAAGACCAACGCACCGCGCGGATCGCGCAGGTTGATAGCCAGCGCTGGTTCGCCGCTTTCCCAGACGGCGATGCTCGCCAGCCCGATGGCCGCATTCATGCTTGCCGCTCCCAATTCACCGCCCAGACATTGCTCCAGCCGGAAACCTGCGCCCGAATTCATCAACCCGCTTTGCGGCGCCAACTTGGCGACGCAGCGTGCGAGCAGCGCGATGTCATCACCGTCCGATGCCGCGCTGTAGAACAAGCGTTTGGGCGGTTGCTTTCGCAAAGGACCGTCCAGTGACGCCTTCAGCGCACCCTCCAGGGCTTCGGCCTTTTGGTCCGCCGACATGCCATCACCGAATCGAGCGAACTCAGGCTTCAGCAGCAGTGCCAGTGTCGGCATAAGCGCGTACTGCTCATATTGTGGCCGGCTCCAGAGGGCCGGCACGTTAGGGGTCGGCGTGAAGGCACCCAGCGACGTGCGAAAGGTGACCCGTCCGTCGTGGGCCTGGGTGCGCAAGCCCCCAAAACCGTGCCGGCCGCGACCGACCACGCCGTTGGGAAAATGGCTGTCTTCGCTGGCATCGACAACGTGAAGCGACCACTCACGCAACCATTCGGCCGCGTCCGGGCGCGTCAACAGCAAGCCCGAGAAGGTGTCTCGCAATTGCCCGGCACGCTTGGGCCGCGCAAGGATGTCCTCCAAAGATTCGCCGCCCTGGCCTTTCGGGTTCTCCCATCCGCCCAGGTCCGAGCGCGCGGCGTAGCCGTCCTCGGCCCACACCAGCAGACTGTTCAAATCTCCCTGCGCGTCGAAGGCGTTGAAAGCCGACCGCCAGAGGTCGATGCCAGCGGCTTCAAAACGCGGCGACCCCTTGAACCGCAGGTCGTGGAACGCCATGCCTGCCGGGCCGTCATGCAACTGCCACGGAAGCCCACTCTGACTCTCATCGCTCTGATAAGTGCGTGTCCACTGCGATAGTGCCGCCGCATCCATTTGTTTTGAGGGTGGCAGCGCGACGGTCGTCGGAATGGGATAGCCCTCCACGAAGCGGCCACGCTCACCGTTCTTCGGTCGATGAGTCAGCGCGGCGCGCAATGCGGCGCTGCGAAACAGTCGCGCCTGGGTGAGACATTCGTCCAGGGTCCGTGGCGGGTCGGGCGCTTCTTCGTCGGGCGATGCCAGTCGTCCTACGCGGTCCCACAATGGTCCAGCGGGCACGTGGTCTACGCGCAGCCCCACCCCGGAAACGTGCAGGAACTTGGCCGGAGAGGCTGCGGCGGGATGGTAACGATTGCGCGTTGCCATCAGCGAACTTCCACCGGGTTAGACGCCGACTGCGGCGCGGATTCAGGCGCACGATCCTTCACGATGCCCGCCGGCATGCTTTTGTCGGAATCGGGCAGCTTGCCCGTGTCGTAGTACGGATCGCTTTTCTTCCAGTCCGCCAAGTCGAGCAGGTAATTCCAATATTTCTCGTCGTGCCATGCATAGCCGAGGCCGACTGTCACGTCGTAGCTCAGGACGTCGGCCACAGGAGAGGTGTCCTGCCCTTGATTTTTGAAGCGCAGGATGGCCGCATGGTTGGTAGGCGATATTGGTATGTGGCCGACCTTGTGGGTGCGGCGCTTTTCAACGTCCGCCCATTTTTCGTAGCTCAAGTGGGTGGGCATACCTTTCTCGTCGTGCTGCATGACAGTCTGCCGCTCCTGGTATCTCACGTCGTCCGCAAAATCCTCCTGTTGCTCTTCGGACGCTTGCACCGGCGTGCCATCCGGCGCCTTGCCCGCCTGGCCGTCGTACATCACGTAGCCTTCGTCGAACTCTTGCGGCAACTCCAACGGGCTGGGGACCTCCGGCGCATTCACGAGCACGCTCTCCACATGACCGCTCCAACTGGGGCTGAGATCACCCAGCGCGGCGGCGAGACCAAATATCTTCTCCGACGGAATCTTCCACGCCCGGTTGGCCGCGCCACCGTCCAGGTAATGCCACTCTTCCCGATCCTGCGCGGACGCACCGTTGATACCCGCCGGCACGTGCACGATCTGCTTGTAGAAATAAGGCAGCGGCTCGCCCGTCGGTTTTGACCCAACAGCTGGGTTGTGTTCAGGATTGGTTCCACGCGCGAACAGTCGCTGCTGCACGTTGCTGCCGATCTGCGCTATGTACTGCGGTGGAATCCCACGCCAGCCCATGCCGGACACGGCCGAAACCCCGATCACGCGGTCGCCCGGATTGAAGTTCACCATCAGCTTGCCGCGAGTCTCGCGGCGCTCGAACTTGGGATCGCTCCACCAAGGCTTGCCGTCCTGGCCGCGAGGGCCTTTCGGGTCTTCCACTTTGCCGCCGATCTCGGCCTGCCATAGTGGCGCATTGGCCGGTTTGTTCACGTAGACCACATCGTCGTACGCATTGCACGGGCGGTGCTCCACCGTGCACTCGGCCTTGGCGGCGGGTGGAGCGGGATAGTCCTTGATGGCTTTGGACAGGATGCCAGCGGCGTTGGCGAAGGTCTGAATACGCCCGGCCTCCGGCTGCACACTGTGACGGCCGTCGGACGCGCTGCCGTAGTCGGTGATCTGGGTGTCGAACCGATAGGGCGAGCTGTTAAGGATCACCGTATCAGGCGCGCGCACCTCATCGAGAAAGAACAGCGAGCACAGCGCGACGATCGTGCCCTGGCTGTGCGAGACGATGTTGATGGGCTCGTTGGGCAGGTTCTTGCGGATATCCTTGACCAGATTGGCAAGGCGCCGTGCAGCATGCGCGTAGTACAGGCGTGGCGGGCAATCGCACAGGATGCGCCCAAGAAAGGGATTGACCGCATTCACGTCGATGACGCCGTTCAGGATGTCCTTGCGAAACCCTGTGGGCAGCCAGAAGGAGCTGAGTGCGGCACCGCCGTTTTGGAAAGGGCCGCCGCCCCAGGCACCGTCGGTACGCAGTGGGTTTCCATAGCCGTCGGTCGAGGCCGGAGTTTCTCCAGTCTGGTCGGTGCCTTTGACCATCTTCTGCTCGGATTTTTCGACCTTGTAGCCCCACCAGAAAGGAATGATGGAGGAGTTGATGCGCTGACCATCCTTAACTTTGAGATAGCGATGCGCGGTGGCTTTGTTCTTGTCGCCTACATTGTCTGAAGCCAACTGTTCCAGGTCGTCTCGGCCTAATCTTTGGTTCAACCCCTTTGCAAACTGCCCGGATGCATCGAAATACCACTCGCCATCGGAATTGACCCCATGCACAAAAATGGTGATTCCAGGCATTAAGTGCGGCACACCCACCGTATGGGTACGGTCAGTCTGCTTGTCGTCAATGCCAGTGACTTTTCCCTGAACCCACTGGTATTTTCCGGGGTCCGGTATCACGGAGTCTTTGATGTTGCTCCAGTCGTTACTCATGATTAGTTCTCCCCGGACTTGGCTGAGCATCGAACCTTGATGTCTACCGGGGCGATGCTGGGTTCAAAGACGAAGTCTTTGACTGACTTCCACTGGGCTTCGTATTGCAAGGGGCCGTTCACTCCACCCGTGGTCGCGATGTCATTGGCCAAGTCCAGTCCATCCGTGCTGGTGGTGCCGTAGGCTGGGCGGTGCCACGATTGATACACCGTTGATCCACTAATCATCAGGTCATGGTCGCTGCCGGGCGACCAAACGCGTTTCCACGTCCTGCCCCCGTCCGTGGAGTAAGGCATCTTGTTGCCCCCACAAGCACCTCCACCGGACGAGCAGTTCGTGCCTCCGCGCGTCACCGGCGCCACCAGGTATTGATCATTGGCCGCATCGATGATGAGAGTGGTCCGATTCATCACCGCGTCAAATCTCACTACCTCTGAATGAATGCCCTTGGCTGTGTCCACGAAGTACAGCATGTCACCGTAGCAGTGCTGATCCGGCGTGATCTCGAAGTAACGGTGATCGTCGATGCGGTAGGCAACCTGTGCCGGCACGGAAGACTTGGGCGGTGGCACAGATGACTGTGAGACTCCACCCCCGGCACATGCGCTCAATACAAACAGCAGGGGCGCAAGCAAAAGCGTCATTGAAGAGATGTCATCGGCTCTCATGCGCATCTTTCTGTTGCGGTGAAACGGTTGCGCGACGCAAACCAAGCCATTTCGAATGCTTCAACCTCGTAGGGCTTGGGAATGATGTCACCTCTTGATTTTGTTGGCGACTTGGAACTTCTGACGTTGCCGCTGCTGTAGTTCCTGTCCATGCCATACCACTCGCCATATGAATTGGCTCCATGCACGAAGATGGTGATTCCGGGCATTAAGTGCGGCACGCCAACGGTGTGGGTGCGGGCAGCTTGCTTGTCGTCAATGCCAGTGACTTTTCCTTTGACCCATTGATATTTTCCAGGATCGGGAGTGACGGGTATTTTGATGGTGCTAAGTTCATCGCTCATGGTTTGCCCTCTGTGCCACTGGCTTTGCAGCGCACCTTCGTATCCACCGGAGCAATTTGCGGTTGGAAGATGAAACCGCGCAAAGATTTCCAGTCGACATCCTGTTGAGTACTGAGCGCGACCAGGTCAATTGCATCCGTATACAGAACTTCCCCAAAACGATATGAGTGATAAGCCGTCGATCCACCGACCATCAGGTCGTCTTCGCTGCCTGAAGACCAAACGCGTTTCCACGTCCTGCCCCCGTCCGTGGAGTAAGGCATCTTGTTGCCCCCGCAAGCACCCCCACCGGACGAGCAGTTCGCGCCTCCGCGCGTCACCGGCGCCACCAGGTATTGATCATTGGCCGCGTCGATGATGAGAGTGGTCCGATTCATCACCGCGTCGAACGTCACCACCTCCGAATGAATGCCTTTTGCTGTGTCTACGAAATACAGCATGTTCCCAAAGCAGGTTTCGTCCGGCGTGATCTCGAAGTAACGGTGATCGTCGATGCGGTAGGCAACCTGTGCCGGCACAGAAGACTTGGGCGGTGGCACAGATGACTGGGAGACTCCACCCCCGGCACATGCGCTCAATACAAACAGCAGGGGCGCAAGCAAAAGCGTCATTGAAGAGATGTCATCGGCTCTCATGCGCATCTTTCTGTTGCGGTGAAACGGTTGCGCGACGCAAACCAAGCCATTTCGAATGCTTCAACCTCGTAGGGCTTGGGAATGATGTCACCTCTTGATTTTGTTGGCGACTTGGAACTTCTGACGTTGCCGCTGCTGTAGTTCCTGTCCATGCCATACCACTCGCCGTCTGAATTGACCCCGTGCACGAAGATGGTGATTCCGGGCATCAAGTGCGGCACGCCAACGGTGTGGGTGCGGTCGACTTGCTTATCGTCAGTACCCGTGACCATGCCCTTGACCCATTGGTACACACCTGGGTCTGGGGTGATCGGCGTCAATCGACTAAGGTCGCTGTCTTGGGTCATTTGAGGCTCCCATTATTCAGAGCTTTGCAGCTCACCTTGGTGTCAGTAGGAGCGATGCGAGGTTTAAAGATGAAGCCCGGAAGGTACTTCCAGTCCTCGCTCATCGGCTTGAGAAGAGTCAGCTCAAGTCCTTCAGTAATGACGTCTACGTTTCGGTGCGATTGATACGCCGTTGATCCGCTGAGCATCAGGTCATAGTCGCTGCCCGGAGACCATACCCGTTTCCATGTCCTGCCACCATCAGTGGAATACGGCATCTTGTCGCCCCCACAAGCACCTCCACCGGACGAGCAGTTCGTGCCTCCGCGCGTCACCGGCGCCACCAGGTATTGATCATTGGCCGCATCGATGATGAGAGTGGTCCGATTCATCACCGCGTCGAACGTCACCACCTCCGAATGAATGCCTTTTGCTGTGTCTACGAAATACAGCATGTTCCCAAAGCAGGTTTCGTCCGGCGTGATCTCGAAGTAACGGTGATCGTCGATGCGGTAGGCAACCTGTGCCGGCACGGAAGACTTGGGCTGTGGCACAGATGACTGTGAGACTCCACCCCCGGCACATGCGCCCAGGCACAGGCTCATCATTACGGCCAGCATTGCCGCGGCAAGACAAGCAGATCTCGAGCCAGGCTTCAACCCGTCGGCCACCTTCACTTGCCGCCTCGGCAAGGCGCCAACATATCCAGGCTTGTCATGAATAAGGGCTCGAATTTCTTGTCATTGGGATCGAAGCTGCGACTTGGCACCTGCGCTGCCAAGTCGTTGCATTGGCTTTTTGTCGGGACGCTTTCCTTGCTCATGCACCGACCTACCGAACTGATGATCTTGTTTGCCTCTTCGGCTTGCAAGTCGTCCCTCATGGTTTGCAAGACTTTGACGACATCAACGCGCATCTCCGGGTAGGTGCTGGCGCAACCGCCCAGGACTCCGACCAAAAACTGGGCAGTCTTGTTGACACCGTCTGCAGCCATGGCCTGCGCTTGACCGGCGGTGATGTCTGCGTTGGCTGCGCCGGCCAGCAAAGCCATTGCGGATGTCAACGCGAGTTGGCCAATTCGACCGTTGACAGGCAACAAGTTCTTCTTTTTCATTTCTTAACTCCCTGAATGGTTTCAAGTTTTCGGATTCACAAGCCCGTTCAAGTGACATCGAACGGCTTGTCTTTGTCGAGCTTGGAAATGGCGTCGCCACCTGTCTCGGCGGAAGCCTTTGACCCACTCGCCTTGAGGACGGTGTAGGCCCGGTTTGCCAGGCTGTCGTCCTTGTCTCCCACGCTGTGCAATTTGAGTTGCTGGGCCTGGTCGGTGCGCACAAAACCGGGGAAGTCCACACCGATGGTGCTGGGGCCACTGAGGCGAAAGTTGGCGGTCTGCACCAGATGCTCGCCGGTCATGCCCCATGTCACCTTGCCGCCCTCCATGCGCAGGTACGTGCCATCGTCCAGGGCTAACGTGATCCTCTTCTTGGCCTTGAGGGTGATGCCGTCCTCGGTGGACTGGATCGTGATGGACTTCTCGCCCGTGATCTCGACACTGTTGTGCTGGGCTTGATGGATCAGCTTGCCCTCATTGGCAATGACACGGATATCGCCAGTGCGAGCGAACTGCCCGATGTCCTTGCCGGCGGTGTGCAGGATGGACTGGTCGGCGTAGTGCTGCTGGTTGTGGCCCGCCACGGTGTCGATGTTCAGGCCGGCATATTGGGTGTAGTCGTTGGGCGTGACGGTGGCAATGCCGGCGGCACCGCTGAGGGCCAATACCGGCTGACCGCCTTGCGCCTTGCCGTGGGCGCCGGCTTCATTGCTTGCTTTGTGGCCAAGGGCTTCGGCAGCTTCGCTCAAGGCCTGCTGGGGCGCAGTTTCGCGTGCACCGGCTTCGCATTTCGTGGCCGCCTTGGTCAGGTCTTTCGCGATCGCCAGCGCCTGCTGGAGGCAGGCCACGAGTTCATCGCGGCTGAGCAGGCCCCCAATGGCCTTCGAACGGCCATCGGTCGAGATAAGCAGGCCTTTCTGCGTGCGCACTGCGCCCCAGCCATCGGTGCGCAGTTCGAAGCCTTCGCCCCGCTCGTCCTTGCGGCCGGCGTTGTCTTCTACCCGCGTCACATGGCCAAGGCTGAGACTGGAGTCCATGTGGTCGCTCTTGACCTGCGCCTGAATCTTGCCGTCGGTGTCGTCCAGCAGCATGTGGTTGCTGCGACCCGCTGCGCTGTTGCCGCCTTCTTTGGTCAGTTCACGACTGCGAAAACCACTGAGTGCCGATTAGTCAGGCAAGCTCCAGGGCGGTTGATTCGCTTGGTTGTGAACGCGCCCCGTGCAAATCGGCAGATCAGGATCGCCGCCGTAAAAATCGACGACGACCTCCTGGCCGATGCGCGGCACATGCACGCCGCCAAGTTGGTTGCCGGCCCAGGGGCTCGAGACGCGAAGCCAGCAGGTGCTGTTCTGGTTTTTTTGGCCGATGCGGTCCCAAGGAAATTGGACCTTGATGCGACCCAGTTCGTCGGTCCAGATGTTCTGCCCCTCAGGACCGACCACCATGGCCGGCTGCGGGCCGCCTGTCTGCGGCTTGCGCCTGGTGAGTTCGGCACGCAATGGTTCGGTGACTGGGTGAGCCGTCAGGTCGACCTGGACTCGCCATTGCTGGCGTCGCTCAGCTCCAGCATCGACGTTCTGGCTGTCGAGCGCGGCGTCTTCGATCAGCAGTTGGGTATCCAGGATCAGGTATTCGGCGTTGGCGCCTTGACGTGGATGCTTCTGGAGTTTGAAGGTGCAGCCGGGCACCATGCCGCGGAGGTTGCCGCTCGCGCGAGCCCGCGATCCGTGGGTCCGCAAGTTCTGCATGCGCAAGAGGGCGAGCTTGCCACCGTCGTTTACCGCATCGCTGGCTGCGGCCGCCCCAGCTCGGGGCTGGGCGTAGTGACTGCCTGAATGGCTCGCGTGCCACTGATAAACCTCCTGGGCGGCCTGCCCGGTGGGACGAGGGTCCGTGCGTCCAGTAGCCAACTCGGACTTTGGACGGGTGTAGTCGTAATCGCGGGTGGCATAGCGGCCGCTGGTCAAATGGTTGTGCGGCGCGAAGGCGTGGATGTACTCCGCGTTGACCTTCCATCCAGGCGCGTGATAGTCAACGTTTTGATAACCGGCACTTTCGTTGGGCTTGTAGGAGCCCATGGCGTCAGATAGCACCAACCGGTGTTTATCGTCGGAGTGTTCGAAGTGGTAGCTGATGCCCCATTCCTGGCACAGGCGCTCAAAGAAGGCGAAGTCAGACTCATTGAACTGAGCCTGGTAATCACGCGTCGGGTACTGCTCGTACAGGCGCTTGTCGACGGAGAAAGCGTAGTCAGCCAGGAGTTCGTCAAGGATGTCGACAACCGTCTTGTCCTGAAAGATCTTGCAGTCTGTCGTGAGCGTGGCCAAGTGAAGCCAGGGCCGCAGGGTCAGGCGGTACTGGATGTGGCGACCTTCTTCACCCCACAGTTGCGCGTCGGTAATCAGAGCGCTGATCTGGCGACTGCCGGCACCGAGACGGTCGGAGCTAGCGCCAACCGCGCCCGGAATGAACTCGCCAGCGCCGTCGAGTTCGATGGAACAAGTGATTTCGCGCCCGATGAAGCTGTCCAGATCGTAGTCCGCAGCCTTTGCGGCGCCGATGTTCAACGTGTCTGGAGTCTTCAGCAGCAGCTCGTACTCAAACAGGCTATTGACACCTTCGTGCCCGGAAAGGCGAACTGGCTCGAGTGCAGGACGGCCGAGTACGACCGGAATGGCGCTGCTGCTGATTTCAAGCGTGCGCGCGGATAGACCGCTGATAACGGACATGAAGATTCCCCCTGAGAATGACCCGGCAGATGACTGCTCTGCCGGATTATGAGAGGGGCTTCAGAACGAAAGCATGGATGAAATGTGACTTGGCACTGGCAACCACATGCCATGTGAACGAATGCACGTATGCGCTAAAAGCAGTCGGTTAATTAATCCTGCGCATCAAACCCACCCTCACCCCCCATGGCACTTCTTAAATTTCTTTCCACTCCCGCAAGGACACAGATCATTGCGCCCCGGCGTCGCTTCCTTGCGGATCGTCTCGACCTTCGGCCCCATGCTCTTCCATAGCTGACGCAGGTCGTACACGGCCCAGATGGCTTCGCCGAAGTCGTCGAGTCGCTGTTGGCTCACGCTCGGCGGGCCGTCTTCGCTGAACATCGACAGCGTCGGTTTGGCGGTGTCGTCTTCGGTCAGGGCGACGATGCTTTGGAGTGCTTCGTCGAGCATTTGCGCGGCCTCTTTGTCGCGCGGCGCGGCCCAGTCTTCGGGCCAGTTTTCGACCGCGTACATGAAGCCCAGCGCCCACACTTGCGCGAACGAGGGGATCTCTTCGCCCTCGATGTCGGTGCGTTCGTCTTCGGGCAACGACGCGATGGCGCCGCGGGTGTCGAGCACTTCTGGTTGCCAGGTGCGCTCGTCATCGAGCGACTGCACATCGGCATCGAGGCCCTGCTCGATCTCGCGCCAGCGGCGCTTCCAGCGCCAGACGAATTCCATGTGCTGCGCCGCGACGAAGCCGTCGCCCAGCAGCACCGGCCAATATTCTTCGGTCGGCACCGGGCGGCGCGAGCACACGAGCGCGGCCATGAAGCCTTCGCAGAATTCCCACTGAGGGATTTCTTCGTCGGTCTCTCGCATGGCGTCGAGGTCGCCGTCGAGCGCGTCGAAGTCGTCGGGGCCGAGCGGTGCGGGGTCCGGAATGGGTTGGGCAGCGGAGTCGTTGTCAGGAGCGGAAGGAGTCGTCATATTGCGTCTGTTTGAGCCCTCTATGATGCAGCAGGCAGGCCGCCGGGCACTGGAGAACACACCATCGCGACACCGATCAACACACCTTTTCCCACCCGCTACATCGCGTTCGCGCTGTGCGTGGTCGGCTTGGTCGCAAGCCTGGCGACGGTGCTGTTGTGGCCTTGGCTCTGGCGCGGATGGGTCGGCGTTGGCGCCTTTGCGGTGCTGAGCGGCACCGGCGTGCACGACCTGCGGCAGACGCGGCACGCCATCCTGCGCAATTACCCGGTCATCGGGCACCTGCGCTTTTTACTGGAGTACATCCGGCCCGAGATGCGCCAGTACTTCATCGAGAGCGATGCCGAAGCCGCGCCGTTCTCGCGCGCGCAACGCTCGCTGGTTTACCAGCGCGCCAAGGGCGAGCCCGATAACCGGCCTTTCGGTACGCAGCTCGACGTGACCATCGCCGGCTACGAGTGGATCAACCATTCGATGGTGCCGACCCAGCTCGCGAACCACGACTTTCGCATCGTCATCGGCGCCGACTGCGCGCAGCCTTACGACGCCAGCGTGTTCAACATCTCGGCGATGAGCTTCGGTGCGCTGTCGGCCAACGCGATCCTCGCGCTCAACAAGGGGGCCAAGGCCGGCAACTTCGCGCACGACACGGGTGAAGGCTCGATCTCGCAACACCACCGCGTGCATGGCGGCGACCTGATCTGGGAGATCGGCTCGGGCTACTTCGGCTGTCGCAACGACGACGGCAGCTTCAGCGAAGAACGCTTCGTTGCCAACGCGCGCGACCCGCAGGTAAAGATGATCGAGATCAAGCTGAGCCAGGGCGCCAAGCCCGGCCACGGCGGCGTGTTGCCCGGCCCCAAGGTCACGGCCGAAATCTCAGCGGCGCGCGGTGTGCCGATCGGTGTGGACTGCATCTCACCGTCGTCGCACCGCGCCTTCAGCACGCCCGTCGAGATGATGAATTTCGTCGCCCGGCTGCGTGAGCTGTCGGGCGGCAAGCCGACCGGCTTCAAGTTCTGCCTGGGCCATCCATGGGAATGGTTTGCCATCGTCAAGGCGATGCAGCAGACCGGTATCACGCCCGACTTCATCGTCGTCGATGGCGCCGAGGGCGGCACCGGGGCGGCACCGGTCGAGTTCAGCGACCACGTCGGCGCGCCGCTGCAGGAAGGCCTGCTGCTGGTGCACAACACGCTGATTGGCGTCGGCTTGCGCAGCCGCATCAAGATCGGTTGCGCGGGCAAGGTGATCACCGCCTTCGACCTGGCGCGGATGATGGCGCTGGGCGCCGACTGGTGCAACGCGGGGCGCGGCTTCATGATGGCGCTCGGCTGCATCCAGGCGCAGACCTGCCACACCGGCAACTGCCCGACCGGCGTCACCTCGCAAGACCCGTTGCGCCAGCAGGCGCTGGTCGTACCGACCAAAGCCGACCGCGTGCAGAACTTTCATCGCAGCACGCTGCACGCGCTGCAGGAGCTGGTGCAGGCCGCGGGGCTCGACCATCCGCAACAGATCACCGCGCACCACATCGTGCGGCGCATTTCCGACACCGAGGTGCGACTGTTGAGCAACCTCGTGATGCAGGTGCAGCCCGGTGCGCTGCTCGGGCCACTCGATGCGCAGCACAACGTGTTTCGCACGTACTGGCCGTTGGCGAACTCGGCCAGTTTTCAGCCGCTGCTGCCGGCGCTGCAGGCCGATGCGCAGAAGCAGCGTGAGGCTGCGGACGTGCAAGCAAGAACACAAACGCAGGCCGAAGGGCAGGCGCCGCAAGAGGTCGCGCTCAGCGCATGAACCCTCCCAAACGCAGCGGCTCCACGCGCATCCAGATGCGCAAAGGCGTGGCCTCGGGGCCTGCGCCACTCGACGCGCTTCCGCGCGCACCTGCACCGGGCGACTACGCCGAGTTCCTTCGCATCACACTGCGGCAGCAACCGAAGAACGTCGTCAGTCACCGGCTCGGCGCCGAGCGCGTGTGGCTCAAGAAGGCCGGTGCGCGGCACGGCAAGCTGCGCTATCACCTGCTCGCGGTCGTTGCCGGCCTGCTGCGGCTCGACGTGCTCAAGCCCGTGCCCAACCCCGGCGGCGAGGCGGCCATCGCCATCGAAGGTCGACGCCTGCGTGAGCTCGGCGCAGCGGGTTTGCGCGTGCCGGCCGTGCTGGCGCAGCAACCCGACGGCTTGCTGATGTCGGACCTCGGCGAGAGTGGTCGCAGCACCGTCGTGCTGCAGGAAAAGCTCGATCACGCTGCCGCCGCCGGCCCCGCCGCGCTGCTTGCCGTGTGGCGCGAAGGGCTCGACGCCATCGCCATCGTGCACGCGCGCGGCAAGTACCTGAGCCAGGCCTTCGACCGCAACCTGGTGCAGTGCCCCGACGGCGTCATCGGCTACATCGACTTCGAGGACGACCCAGGCGAGACGCTGCCGCTGGCTGAATGCCAGGCGCGCGACTGGCTGAGCTACCTGCATTCGACCGCGATGCTGGTGCGCGCGGCGTCGCCGCAGGCCGCGGCCGATCACTGGCACGCGGTGCTGAAGGCGGCCGACATCGAGGTACGCGCGCGGTTGCGGCTGGCAGCGCAGCGAATGCGCTGGTTGCGTCATTTGCCGGCGGGTCGGCGCTGGGGTCGCGACACGCAACGCGTGCGAGCCGTCGCGCGGTTGCTGTCGCGCTGGCATGGCAAGGGCGATGCCTTGTCGGATTGACGCGATCAATCGAGCTTCATCGACCCCAGCCGCTTCACGATGAGGTCGTGCAGCGCCTGCGCCGCCATCGACAAGCTGCCCTCACGACGCTGCACCAGATAGACATTGCGCGTCAGGGACGCCACCGGAAACGGCCGCGTCACCAGTGTCTTCCGCCCGAAATGGAATAGCGTGAGAGCAGGCACGACGCTGATGCCGAGCCCCGCTTCGACCAATCCCATCACTGTCGCCAGATGCTCGACCTCGAACACGGCATTGAGTCGCAGCGGATGCAGAGCGGCATCGAGCGACTGGCGCACGCTGCTGTGGCGCGCCATCTGGATGAACGGCCACGGCGCAATCTTCCTGGCCGTGAGCCGCGGCTCCTGCGCCAGGGGATGGTCGGCGCGGCAGACCAGATGAAAGCGATCGGAGCAAAGCTTGCGGCTGCGCAGGTCGCTCGCCGAGGCCGAACCGGCGCCGGATGCAGCCAGTGCGAAGTCGACCCGACCGCTGCGGAGCAATGCCACGCACGCATCAGACAGCGCGTCGTGCAGATCGAGCGTGATGCCGGGCCAGGCTTGCATGAATTCCGCGAACACCGCGGGCAGCCAGCCCGCGGCCAGCGATGGCAAGGCCGCGACGCTGATCCGCCCCGTGCGCATTGCGACGTGGTTCGCGAGATCTTCGATGGCGCCACCCATGTCGTCGAGCAGGCGCCGCGCAGGACCCTCGAACAATCGGCCCTCGGGCGTGAGCTGCACGCTGCGTGTGTCGCGGTCGAACAGGCGCGCGCCGACCGACGCTTCCAGCGTGCGGATGAGCGCGCTGAAGGCAGGCTGCGACAGATGGCAGGTCTGCGCAGCCCGCGTGAAGTTGCGTTGATCAGCCAGCGCAAGAAAGGCGCGCAGCTGGCGTGAAGACAGGTCGGGGGTTCTCATCTGCAGTCCACTCTACGACCTCGTTCTGTGATTTGAAATTCGGATCAATTCATTCGAATTTTTGATTTTACGGATGATGCTTTGGTACCTACATTAGGACGATGCCGTCGCCTGTCACGCCCAGCCCACCCCCATTGCTCGTCGGTTGTGCCGCCGGTTTTTCCGGCGATCGCACCGACGCTGCGGGCCCGGTGGTCGACACGCTGATCGCTCGGCTCGCCAGCGGACCGGCCGGCCAACGCGCCTTCCTGATCTTTGAAACGCTGGCCGAACGCACGCTTGCGCTCGCGCAGTTACGTCGCCGTGCCGATCCGGATTCAGGCTACGAGCCGCTGCTCGATGCCATGCTGCGTCCCGTGCTGGCGCGCTGCCTGGCGCACGGCATCCGCATCGTGAGCAACTTCGGCGCGGCCAATCCGCGCGCGGCGGCACGACACATCGCGCGCATGGCGGTCGAGCTGCAGCAGCCCCCGCCGTGCATTGCCGTGGTCGAGGGCGACGATCTGTCTTCGCCGGAACAACGCGCGCTGCTGCGAGAACAACTGGGCGCGCAGCTCGACGGCTTGCGCATCGTCAGCGCCAACGCATACATCGGCGCGGAACCGATTGCGGCCGCACTCGATGCCGGCGCGCAGATCGTGGTCTGCGGCCGCGTGGCAGACCCATCGCTCACGGTCGGCCCGGCGATGTCGCACTTCGGCTGGCGCGCCGACGACTGGACCGTGCTCGGCCGCGCGACGATGGCCGGCCACTTGCTCGAATGCGGCGCGCAGGTGTGCGGCGGCTACTTCGCCGACCCCGGCTTCAAGGATGTTCCGGGCCTGGCGAACGTCGGCTTTCCGATTGCCGAAATCGAAAACGACGGTCGCTGCACCATCGGCAAGGCCGACAACTCCGGCGGCCTCGTGACCGAGGCGACGGTCAAGGAACAACTGTTGTACGAGGTGCACGAGCCGGCGGCCTATCTGACCCCGGACGTGGTGGCGGATATCGCCGACGCGGAAGTTGAACTGCTGGGCGCCGACCGCGTGCGACTGTCGGGCGTGCGCGGCCATGCGCGTCCGACGCACTACAAGGTCAACGTGTGCCACGAAGGCGGTTGGCTTGCCGAAGGCGAGATCTCGTACGCCGGCCCGCGCGCCGAGGCCCGTGCACGCTTGGCAGCCGATGTGCTGCGCAGCCGATTGGTCGGGCTTAGCTTGCGCGTCGACCTGATCGGTTCGCTCAGCATCTTCGGCGACGACGCCGGCCGGGCGCTCGCCGAGTTGCCCGACGCCGGCCACCGCGATGTCCGCCTGCGCGTCGCCGCCACGCATGCCGATCGCGCCGAGGCCGAGCGGCTCGGCCGCGAAGTGACCGCCCTCTACACCTGCGGCCCGGCCGGCGGCGGCGGCGTCCGCACCACGCTCACGCCGCGCCTCAGCACCCTCTCCTGCCTGCTGCCGCGCAAGGCGGTGCCGGTGCGCTTCGAGATCGTCAGCGGTGGGAACTTGCCATGAACACGACCGTCATGGGCACCCAGGCTTTCCCGCTGTATCGCCTGGCGCACGGGCGCACCGGCGACAAGGGCGACCGCTCCAACATCAGCGTCATCGCATGGCATCCCGAGCTGTTCGACTTGCTCGTCGCGCAAGTCACATCGGAGGCGGTGGCCGCGCAGTTTCACCATCGCGCGCCGAGCCGCGTACAACGCTTCGTGCTTCCCAAATTGCACGCGATGAACTTCGTGCTCGACGGCGTGCTCGACGGCGGCGTCAACGATGCGCTGAACCTCGACACGCACGGCAAGGCACTGTCGTTTCTGTTGCTCGCACTGCCGGTCGACGTGCCCGATCACCTGCACCATCTGCTCGCCGGTCCATCCGAAGACTGACGCGACTTTTCATCATCACCACATCAGGAGACATCCCTTGAAATCGTTCCGTCCACTCCCTTCCTTTGCTTCGATGGCGGTCGTTGCCGTGGCCGCCACGCTGGCACTCTCGCTGGCGCCGATGCTGGCCCAGGCGCAGACCTTCCCGGAAAAATCGATCACCTTCGTCGTGCCCTTCGCGGCCGG
The DNA here is from genome assembly GCF_046115955.1 of Variovorax sp. GrIS 2.14. Taxonomy (NCBI): domain Bacteria; kingdom Pseudomonadati; phylum Pseudomonadota; class Betaproteobacteria; order Burkholderiales; family Comamonadaceae; genus Variovorax; species Variovorax sp. GrIS 2.14. The sequence goes on along the minus strand of NZ_JBJXIA010000001.1, from coordinate 622,682 downwards.
CACCGCGACTGACCAGATCGCCCGCGCGCTCGGCAACGCCGTCACGGCCGAGACGAAACAGCCGGTGGTCATCGACAACAAGGCCGGCGCAAGCGGCTTCATCGCGTCGCAGAACGTCGCCAAGGCTCCAGCCGACGGCTACACCGTGCTCATCACCACCAACACCACGCACGCGGCCAACGAACATCTGTACAAGAAACTGCCGTACGACCCGGTGAAGGATTTCGCGCCTATCACCGCGCTCGGCAAGGGCGGCCAGATCATGGTCGTCGCGCCCGATTTCCCGGCGAAGACAGTGGCCGAGTTCATCGCTCTCGCAAAAAAAGATCCGGGCAAGTACAGCTTCGGCAGCGGCAGTTCGTCGAGCCGCATGGCGGGCGAGTTGCTGCAGCAGATGGCCGGCATCAAGCTGCTGCATGTGCCCTACAAAAGCAACACGCTCGCGGTGACCGATCTGCTCGGCAACCAGATCAACATGATGATTACCGACACCGCCACGGGCCTGCCGCAAGTCAAAGCCGGCAAGCTGCGTGCATTGGGCATGTCGAGCGCCCAACGCTCGCCGCTCGCACCCGATGTCCCGACGATTGCCGAAGCCGGCGTCAAGGGCTACCAGATGGGTTACTGGTTCGCGGCCTACGCACCGGCCGCGACGCCGCCCGCCGTCGTCAAGCGCCTGAACGAGCTGCTGGTCAAAGCCGCGAAGAGCGACGCAGCACGCACCAGCTTTTACGCGACCACCGGCACCGAGGTCTTCACGACCACGCCCGACGAGTTGGCGAAGTTCCAGGCCGCTGAATCGCAGAAGTGGGGCAGCATCGTGAAGGCGGCCGGGATCGAAGCGGAATAGGGTCGCGGCGCATGCAATCGGGGGGATGACTGCAATGAAGCTCGGGTGAGCCAGGAGACAAGGCCTGCTGGGCGTCCCGCTCAGGGTTCCATCTCGACACCCAGCGCCGCCAGCCGCTTGCGCAAGGCGCGCACCGCGCCATCCTTGCTCAGCAGCATCGCACCGTGCGCGACGGCCAGGTCGATGAATATCTGGTCGTCGGGGTCTTTGCAGGTCATCACAGCTTTGGCTGCAGCGGGCACGATGTGCGCCAGACGGTCGAAGGCGGCGATGACGTCGCCAGCACTGATTTCATAAAAAACGAGGCGCGGCACGATCTTCGGATAGCCGAGCACGCGTGCGAGTTCGACGCGCATGGCCTCCGTCGCGATCCAGGTTCGTGCCCCGGCTTCGAGTTCGGCGCGCAACGCTTGCACGGCCACGTCGTTGAACACGAAGATGTCGAGAACGATGTTGGTGTCGAGAACGATGGGCGCCGAAATCATCGGGGAAGTCTAGGCGCCGCCACAACGGCTGCAAAAGACCTGACCGACAATCCGTTTCATGAACACCGCACTGCTCGTAATCGACGTCCAACAAGGTCTGTGCGAGGGCGAGCATGCTGCCTTCGAATCGCCGCAAGTCATCGACCGGATCAACCGGGTTTCGGACAAGGCGCGCGCCGCGGGCGCCTTCGTGATCTTCGTGCAGCACGAGTCCGGCTCGGGCTACCTCGAACACGGCACTCCCGCCTGGCAACTGGCCGATGGACTCACCGTAGCGCCGACCGACCTGCGCGTTCGAAAGACGTCCGCGGACTCGTTCCACAAGACCGATCTGCAAGATGTCTTGAAGGCGCACGACGTCGAAGACCTCATCGTTTGCGGCATGCACACCGAGTTTTGCGTCGACACGACCACCCGGCGCGCGCTGGCTTTGGGCTACCCGGTGGTGCTGGTGTCCGACGCACACACGACCGAAGGCAATGCGGGGCTGACGCCGCAACAAGTCATCCGGCACCACAACGACACACTTACCAACATCAGCAGCTTCGGGCCGCGCGTGACAGCAGTGTCGACGGACGATTTACGCATCGGCACCTGACGCGTTCCGGTGCCTCCAGGTGGCTCAGGTCACCGGCGCTTTCGGCGTGCGCGCCGAGCCCTTGACCATGTCGAACTTGAACAGCCGGCACTCGATCGGCCCGTTCCACATCGGCACGCGGCGCGACTCTTTGAGGCGCATGCGCTTGGGCAACTGCAGGTCGGGCGTGAGCACCCAGCCGGTCCAGCCGGCGTAGTTCTTTTTCCAGTGGCTGGCGAGCTGCGGGAAGAAGTCGCCGCTGGCATCGCCGCCTTCGGTCTGCGCCGACTCGCGTGCGCCGAACCGCGCGGTGTTGGCTGCACTGTCCGCGCCTGCGATGCCACCGACTTCGATGCGCTCGCCATATGGAGGATTCACGACCATGACGCCTCCAGTGGTGCCAACGTCAACTGGCGGCATACGCTGCAACGCGTCACCGCCACGGAACTCGATGCGGTCGGCCACGCCCGCGCGCTCGGCATTGCGCTCGGCGAAATCGACCATCCGGTGCGCCACGTCGGAGCCGAAGATGTTGGCCGGCCCCGGCTCGTGCGAAGCGCCGGCCTCTTCAGCCGCGGCCTTGATCGCCGCCCACACGTGCGGCTGAAACGCCAGCAATTTCTCGAAGCCGAACGACCGCAACCAGCCCGCCGGAATGCCCGACTGGATCTGCGCCGCCTCGATGGCGATCGTGCCGCTGCCGCAGCAGGGGTCGTACAAGGGTTGGGTTGCGACCTCGCCCGTTTCGGGGTTCCACCAGCCGCTGGCGGCCAGCATGGCCGCGGCCAGCGTCTCCTTCAGCGGCGCATCTCCGGTGTCTTGTCGCCAGCCGCGCTTGAAGAGCGGCTCGCCGCTGGTGTCGATGTAGAGCGTGCAGTCGTCGGTGGTCAGATGCGCGAAGACGCGGCAGTCGGGCCACTGCGTTTCGATGCTCGGCCGCACGCCGCCGGCTTTGGCGCGAAAGCGGTCGGCGATCGCGTCCTTGATGCGCAGCGTCGCGAAGTTCAGGCTCTGCAGCGGGCTGTGCTGCGCAGTGGTCTCGATCTTGAAAGTCTGCTTCGGCGTGAACCAGATCTCCCACGCCACGCCACTGGCAATGGCGTAGAGATCGTTCTCGCTGCGGTACGGCGCATGCGCCAATTCGATGAGCACGCGTTGCGCCAGGCGGCTGTGCAGGTTGAGCTTGAGGGCGTCGCGCCACTCGGCCCGGACCCGCACGCCGCCGCGCAGCGTCAGCAGGTCTTGGCCGACACGGCCGGTCAGCGCATGGACTTCCTGCGCCAGGAGTTCCTCGACGCCGGCGGCGCAAGGCAAAAAGAGAGAGAGATCGTTCACCCGCCCACTATAGTGGCCGTGCTCATGAGTTCCCCGTCCGCCCCCGCGTCGCCCTCATCACAGGCCGCTCCGTCGCCGGCCGTGCGCTTTGCAGTGCAGTGCGAAGTGCTGCGCCTAAGCGCCCAGCCCACCGGACCGATGCTGGCCGTGCAGTTCCTGCTGGACTGCGGCGTTGCAGCCCTCTTCGCCTGGCAGTATTCGGTATCGCACGCGCTTATCTGGATCACCATGATCGCCGCCAGCACCGCATGGCGCGGCTTTTTTCCGCAAGTGCTGCCCAGCTCGCTGACGCCCGAGAACCTGCAGCCTGCGCTCCGCCTGCACACCTTTCGCATCGCAGTACACGAGGCCGCGCACGGTGCGGCAGGCGTACTGTTGTTCAGTCCGACCGACCCGGTGGTGCAACTGCTGCTGGCCGTCGTCATCATGGCGATGACCCTGTCGTCGGCGTTCTCGGTGTCGTATCACACGCCCGCGATGCAACTGGCGATCTCGCTGCTGCTGGTGCCGATGATCGTGATGAGCCTCACCTACGGCCAGCCGGTGATGGTGACGGCGGCGGTCCTCGGCATCGGCCTGCTTGCGATGGTGTGGAACCTGGTGTCGGAGCGCTCGCGCCAGCTCGAAGAAAACATCAGCCTGCGCCACAACGAGAGCGCGCTGCGCGTGCAGGCGCTGGCTGGCCTGCGCGCGTCGGAACAGGCGCAGGCCGAGCGTCTCCGGTTCTTTTCAGCCGCCAACCACGACCTGCGGCAGCCGGTGATGGCTATGGGCCTGCAGGCCGAAGTGCTGCGGCAGCAACTGCGCGCCGGCGAAAGCGCCGCCGTGGTGCAAGGCTCCGTCGATGCGCTGTCACGGGCACAGCAGGCGCTCGAAGGCTTGACCAACCAGCTGCTCGAAATCGGTCGCATCGAGGCCGCTGCCGACCCGTTCACGTTGACCGCGGTCGCCCTCGCACCGCTGCTGAACGAGTTCGCACGGCAGGCAGGCAGCGGCCGGGTGCGGGTGCGTTGCCCGGCCGAAGCCATCGTGTGGACCGACACGGTGGCGCTGCGCCGCATCGTCGCCAATCTGGTCGACAACGCTGTCAAGTTCGCACCCAATGGCCGCGTGTTGCTGGCCTGTCGGCGCCGGCCGGGCGGCTGGCGCATCGAGGTGCGCGACAGCGGCATCGGCATCGCTTGCGAAGCGCAGGAGCGGGTGTTCGGCGACTTCGAGCAGGTCGGGAACGTGGAGCGCAATCTACAGCGTGGGCACGGCCTAGGGCTGGCCATCGTGCGGCGCCTGGCGATGCGGCTGGGGGTCCAGATCACGCTGCGGTCGCTGCCGGGACGCGGCTCGGTGTTCGGCTTCACGCTGCCATCGGCCCCTCGCGATGCGCACCCCGACCGCACGGCACGCGCCGCGACCGCGGCGGCGACCAGCACCGCAGCGCTCGACGCCATGCCGCTGGCGCCCGGCTTGGCGGTGCTGGTGGTCGAAGACAACGCCGTGGTGGCCGACAGCCTCGCGGCCCTGCTGCGCCAATGGCAGGCGCTGCCACGCATCTACGAGAGCGCGGCCGAGGCGCTGGCGCTCGCCGACCTGCAGGCCATCGACGTCGCGCTGTGCGACATCCGCTTGCCGGGCAAGCTCGACGGTATCGACCTGGCACGACGCCTGCAACTGCAAAAGCCGTCGCTCACGATCGCGCTGATCTCGGCCGATATCGATGAAGCGACGCTGCACCTGGCCCGCGAGCGTGGCTGGCATGCGTTGCGCAAGCCGGTGCAGCCGGCGGAGCTGCGCGGGATTTTGTTGCAGGCGCGGCGGTAAACCGAAGCCTTACAGCGCCTTGCGCAGATTCGCCGGTGCGATGCGCAGCGCTTCGCGGTACTTGGCGACGGTGCGCCGCGCACATTCGATCCCCTGCTCTTTCAGCATGTCGGAAATCTGGCTGTCCGACAGCGGCTTCTTGATGCTCTCCGCGCTCACGAGTTGCTTGATGAGCGCTCGCACTGCCGTGCTGGATGCATTGCCGCCGGTCTCGGTTCCGAGCGCCGAACCGAAGAAGTACTTGAGCTCGACCGTGCCGTAAGGCGTCGACATGTACTTGGCCGTGGTCACGCGGCTGATGGTCGACTCGTGCAAGCCCAGCTCGTCGGCGATCTCACGCAGCACCAACGGGCGCATGGCGAGTTCTCCGTGCACGAAGAAGCTTTTCTGCCGCTCGACGATGGCGTTGCTCACCCGCAGGATGGTGTCGAAGCGTTGCTGGATGTTCTTGATGAACCAGCGCGCCTCCTGCAGCCGCTGCGACAGCGCCTGGCTGCCCTCGCCCTTGTGCGCCTTGAGCGCGCCGGCGTAGATGTCGTGCACGCGCAGACGCGGCATCACGTCGGGGTTGAGCATCACGCGGAACTTGAGCGTCGCGCCACGACCGGTGCGGGTGACGATCACGTCGGGCACCACGATGTTGCGCTCGACATCGACGAAGCGGCGGCCCGGCTTGGGCTCCAGCTTGGCGATCGCCTGCAGCGCGCTGCGCACTTCTTCTTCGTTGCTGCGTGTGAGCGTGGCCAGACGTTTGAAGTCGCGCCGCGCGAGCAGCTCCATCGGCTGCTTGCAGATCAGGATCGCAGTCTTGCGGATCTGCTTTTCTTCGGCCGTCTCGTTCTCATGGGCGAGCGCCTTCAGCTGGATCGCCAGGCATTCGCCGAGATCGCGTGCGCCGACGCCGACCGGCTCCAGGCTTTGCAGCAGGCCGAGCGCCACCTGGAAGTGGTGGACGAGACCGTCGAACTGGTCGTTGTCATCGCCCGCGAGGCCCGATGCCAGCGCTGGCAACGAGTCTTCGAGGTAGCCATCGTCATTCAACGATTCGATCAAAAAACGCAGTGCGGCCTGGTCGTTTTCGTTCAGCCGCAGGCTCAGTGCCTGTCGGTGCAGGAAGGATTGCAGCGACTCCTGGCTGCGCGCGAGCTCGGTGGCGTCGGTGCGCTCGCTGCCGTCGTTCGGGCCGAGGTTGTTGCTGCTGGCCGGCGCCTCGCCGCCCCATTCCCCATCGTCCGGCGTCATCTCGACCGTGCCGTCGCCGCCCCAGTCGGGCTCCTGGTCGGACATCTCGGCGGCCGGCGCTTCGGTCTCGCTGGCGGTCGTGGTGGTGCTCGCGCCGTCGGCACTGGTCGCCAGCGCGCTGGGCGCGAACTCGCCGTCGCTCTCGCTCTGGCGGTCGCTGTCGTGCTCTTCGCGCGGCGCTGGCGCGTCGGACACGTCGATGCCGAACTCTTCGCGTGCGGCTTCTTCGGCCGTGCGCTCCAGGAACGGGTTGTCGTCGAGCATCTGCTCGACTTCCTGGCTCAACTCGAGCGTGGACAACTGCAAAAGTCGGATCGACTGCTGCAGTTGCGGCGTGAGCGCGAGGTGCTGCGATACGCGCAGCGACAGGCCTTGCTTCATCCTGCGCGCTCTACATCCGGAAGTGTTCGCCGAGGTAGACGCGTCGTACCTCGGCGTTGTCGACGATCTCCGAAGGCGTGCCCTGTGCCAGCACTTGCCCGTCGCTGATGATGAAAGCGTGATCGCAGATGCCCAGCGTTTCACGCACGTTGTGGTCGGTGATCAGCACGCCGATGCCGCGCTCTTTGAGAAAACTGATGATTCGCTGGATTTCGATAACGGCAATCGGGTCGATGCCGGCGAAGGGTTCATCCAGCAGGATGAAGCGCGGCTGCGTGGCGAGCGCACGGGCGATTTCGACCCGCCGCCGCTCGCCGCCCGACAGCGACAACGCCGGCGAGTTGCGCAAATGTTCGACGCGCAGGTCGTTCAGCAGCTCGCTCAGCCGCTCTTCCATCCGTGCCTTCGATATCGGGACCGACCTGCCGGACTCGTCGGTGTCTAGCTGCAGCTCGAGCACGGCCCGCACGTTCTCTTCAACGGTGAGCTTGCGAAAAATCGACGCTTCCTGCGGCAGGTAGCTCAGACCCATGCGCGCGCGCTTGTGGATCGGCATGTGCGCGATAGGCTCGCCGTCGATGGTGATCTCGCCCGCATCGGCGCGAACCAGTCCGACGATCATGTAGAACGAGGTCGTTTTTCCGGCGCCGTTCGGGCCGAGCAGCCCGACCACCTCGCCCTTTTGCACGCCGAGCGACACATCCTTGACGACCGTTCGGCTGCCATAGGTCTTTTTGAGGCCGCGCGCTTCGAGGCGGCTGCCGACGTCGATCGCGTCTGCGTTTTCGATCACTTGCGCGGTTCTCCGCCGAGCGTGGTGCTCTGGCGCAGGCCGGAGCCTGCAGCGGGGGTGGCGGGCACCGTCGTGGCCGGCGCGGCACTGGAACCCGAGCCCGGACCGGCCGCAGGCGGAGCCGCTTTGGCGCCACCGGCTGCCGACGCCGGAGCGCGCGGCGTGAGCACCGCCCTGACGCGACCACCCGAAGCACCGGCCGCGACGCTGGCGTCCGGCGGCAAGGTCGAACCGTTGACCGTGAAGGTGTCGTTGCTCTGGTCGTAGACGATCAGCGGGCCGGTGGTTTCGTCGTTGACCTTGGTGCCGATCAGCCGCCGCATCACGGCATGGCCGATGAACTTGACGTTGTCGGCGCGGCTGTCGTATTCGATGCGATCAGCTTCACCCTCTGTCCACTCGTCGCCCGGGGCGTCGCGTTTTTGCTTGTAGTAAGCCAGCTTGCCCGGCTCGGGCGTGACCACGCCGTATTGGTAGCCCTCGGGGTCCTGGCGCACGTCGATGCGGGCGCCGCGAATCACGATCGTGCCCTTGGTGACGAACACCTTGCCGGTGAAAACGCTGGTTTGCTTCAGGTCGTCGTAACGCAGCGCGTCCGACTCGATGTTCATCGGCTTCAGTCGGTCGGCCTTTTCGGCATGCGCCGGCAGGCCGGTGCCGAGTGCCAAGGCGAGCAATGCACCAAAGGTGATCGCGAAAGCAGAACGAAAGGAGCGAAGGGGGGATTTTGAGCGCAGGGTCATAGAGGCACGAAACTTGCTGCGCATTGTATGCGGCCAACTGACACGACCTTGACGAAAAAGCCCGCCGAAGCGGGCTTCTCAAAAAACGCGTGTGACAGCTTCAACCTTTGCGCGCTTCGGTGATCAGGTAGTTGGCGACCTGCAGCGACTTGGTCATGTTGCCGGCGAGCTCGCCGTCGACGTAAAACCGCCCTGCCACGCCAAGAGCAGGCACACCGGCCACCTTGTACTGCTCGGTGATTTGCGTCGCCCGCTTGGCCTTGCTCACCACGCCGAACGAGGTGAACGCCTCCGTGAACTTGACTTTGTCGAGGCCGTTCTTTTCGGCCCACGCAATGATGGCCGCGTCGCCGTTCACGTTCTGGCGTTGGGTGTGGATCGCATTGAAGACCTTCATCGTGTATTCGTCGAGCTTGCCCATGGCATCGAGCGCGTAATACAGGCGCTGCTTAGGCTCGACGTCGTTGCCGACGAACGGCACGGGAACGCGACGGAACGCGGCGTCTTTCGGCAACGTTTTGACCCAGGCTTCGAGCTCGGGCTCGAACGCATTGCAATGCGGACAGTTGTAAGAAAAGAACTCGATGACCTCCACCTTGCCGGCCGGCGCATCGACCGGGACGCGGGGGCTCAAGTCGATGTAGTCCTTGCCGGCCTTGGGCTGAACCTGGGCATGCGAGAGAGAAGCGGCGGACATCAACCCGAGGGATGTGGCGGCCAGAGAAAAGTCACGACGGTTCATGTGTTTCATCAAAGAGGTGCTCCTGTTCGGCTGAAAGAGCCAGAAGTGCCGCGCGGAGTTCCGCGCCCGGTTGATTCAACGCGGCAGAGACGCAGTGCGTCACGCCGCGGCGAGTAAAGAAAAGTCAACGTTCCAAAACTCAACGCTCCACGGCGGACCGCACTCAACGCTGCACCCGCACCAGTGCGGAATCGAAGCCGCCGCCATCGAGGCGATCTTTCAAGTGGTCGGCATCGTCCTTCTTGTTGAACGGGCCGGCGCGCACGCGGTACACGGTGCGACCGGCTTGCTCGCGCTCGGTGACTTTGGCCTCGACACCCATCAGCGACAACTTGGCGCGCTGCGCTTCGGCGTCGTCGGTGGTGCGAAAGGCGCCGGCCTGCACGAAGTAGAGGAACGGGTCTGCGCCACTGGCGTTGGCAGCAGCAGCCGTCGAAGGCGCCACGCTGGCAATGGTGCCGCCGGCGGTCGGGTTGTTGCCGGATCTTGAGCGCGCCAAGTCGCCCAACGGATCGCTCGACGGCGGCAGTGCGTTGGCTTCGGCTGGCACCGGTGCCGTGCGCGGGCGCGGCGCAGCAGGGGTCGTGGACGCACCGGGCGCGACCACGACCGGAACCGGGCCGGTCGAAGGCGCATTGAGCGGGCCGACCGTCGCAGGTGCGGTCACCGAAGGCGGCTGCGGCTTGACGGCACCGGCCTTGCCTGCGAGTGGGCCGTTCGGGTCCCAGTCGCGGTTCTTGCGGGCTTCGGCTTCGTCCTGCTCGGCACCGCCGCGCTGGTTCTTGCTCATGAACGGGATCGGCACCTTGGTCACGTAGACCGCGATGCCCAGCGCCACGCCGAGCCCGAGCACCAGGCCGATGATCAGCCCGATGACGATGTTGCCGCGCTGAACTGAGCGTGTACTTGATTTCATTTTGAGGTTCGGAATCACATCTTGCGTGGCGCACTGACGCCAAGAATTGCGAGGCCATTGTGCAGCACCTGCGCAGTGGCGGCGACCAGCGCCAAACGGGCTTTCTTGACGGCTTCGTCGTCGACCAGAATGCGCTCGGCGTCGTAGTAGCTGTGGTAGCTCGCGGCCAGTTCGCGCAGGTAGAAAGTGACGTCGTGCGGCGCGAAATCCTTGGCAGCGGCGCTCAGCATGTCGGGGTACTTGGCGAGCAGCAACATCAGGGCCTGGGCCGCCGGGCTGTCGAGCGGTGACACGTCGACCGCTTTCAGCGAGGCCTCGTCACCACCCCATGAAGTCAGCACCGAGCAGATGCGCGCGTGCGCGTACTGCACGTAGTAAACCGGGTTGTCGTTGTTTTTGGCCACGGCCAGGTCGACATCGAAGGTGTACTCCGTATCCGGCTTGCGGCTCAGCAGGAAGAAGCGAACGGCGTCGGTGCTGGTCCACTCGATCAAATCGCGCAGCGTGACATAGCTGCCGGCGCGCTTGCTGATCTTGACCTCTTCGCCATCCTTGATGACACGCACCATGGTGTGCAGCACGTAGTCGGGGTAGCTCGGCGGGATGCCTTCACCAACCCCCTGCAGGCCGGCGCGAACCCGTGCGATCGTGCCGTGGTGATCGGTGCCCTGGATATTCACGACGGTGTGGAAGCCGCGCTCCCATTTGGCCAAGTGGTACGCCACGTCGGGCACGAAGTACGTGTACGTACCGTCGCGCTTTTTCATGACGCGGTCCTTGTCGTCGCCGTAGTCGGTCGACTTCAGCCAGAGCGCGCCGTCTTCTTCGTAGGTCTTGCCGGCGGCGACCAGCTTTTGCACGGTCGACTCGACACGGCCGCTGGTGTACAGGCTCGACTCCAGGTAGTAGTTGTCGAAGCGCACCCGGAACGCCTGCAGGTCGAGGTCTTGCTCGTGCCGCAGATAGGCCACGGCGAACTCGCGGATCGAGTCGATATCGGCGATGTCGCCGCTGGCGGTGAACTCCCGGTCGTCCGACTTGACGGTCTTTTTCGCCCTGAAGTCGTCAGCGATATCCGCAATGTATTCGCCGTTGTAGGCGGCGGCCTTTTCACCGCTCGGCCAGTCGGCGTCGCCAGGCTTCAGGCCCTTGGCGCGCATCTGCACGCTGCTGGCGAGCGTCTGGATCTGCACGCCGGCGTCGTTGTAATAGAACTCGCGGAACACGGCATCGCCCTGTGAGGCGCGCAGGTTGCAGATGGCATCGCCCAGCGCGGCTTGGCGGCCATGACCGACGTGCAGCGGACCGGTCGGGTTGGCGGAGACGAACTCGACCAGCACTTTCTCGCCGGTGGGGGCTCGCTGGCCGAAGGTGGCGCGCGCATCGAGCACCTCGCGCACGATCTGCTGCTTGGCGGCGGTCTTCAGGCGGATGTTGAGAAAGCCCGGGCCGGCGATTTCGATCGACTGCACCCATTGCTGGAAGGATTGCGTGGCGAGCAGCGCCGCGCTCACCTCCTCGGCCAGATCGCGAGGCTTGCGCCCGAGCGGCTTGGCGAGTTGCATCGCGGCCGTGCTGGCGAAGTCGCCGTGCGCCGCCACCTTGGGCGACTCGAACGCGGCTTTGGCGCCAGCGCCGGGCGAGAAAGTATCGAGTGTGTTCGCGAGCGCCGCGAGCAACTCCTGTTTGACCAATAGCATCGGCCAATTTTACCGGGCGTAACAGCGGGCTCCTTTCTTGCGTCATCCTGCAGGCACCTTGCCCCGTTAGCATCATTGGCCCCGGTCGGGGCTGCTGTCGTTACTCAACCTCCAGGACATCCACACCATGAAAAAGCTCCTTTCCCTGATCGCCCTCGGCGCGTGTCTCTCTTTCGGTGCAGCCCACGCCCAGAGCGCCTGCGAAACGAAGGCCATGGACAAGAACGGCAAGCCCCTCGCCGGCGCCGCCAAGACCAGCTTCGTGAAGAAGTGCGAGAAGGACACCATGTCCTCGGCAGCGCCCGCATGCGCGACGAAGGCGATGGACAAGAACGGCAAGGCGCTGGCCGGTGCCGCCAAGACCAGCTTCATGAAGAAGTGCGAAGCCGACGCCAAAGGCTGAGACCGCACTGGCGCGACGTCTGCGTCGCACTCAAGAGCCCGCCGCGCGCGGGCTTTTTTGCGTCTGCTTCACCCAACGATGGCAGATCGCGCCAGCACCCGTCTTTGTTCGAGGGCTTACTTGCCGAAGCCGCGCGCGAGGAACACGGCGACCAGCGGGATGAGTGCGATCAGGTGCGCTTGCAACATCACCAGGCGCCGCGTCATCTTGATGTCGCCCTCGAATGGCAGCTTGCCGGTGGAACGCAGCGTTTTGCGCCAGCGAAAGAAGGTCAGCGTCGGAAAGATCGACAGCACGCCGACGATGATGAAGAGCCCCAGCTTCACGTGCAGCAGCGGGTTGGTCCAGTACCAGGCCGTGCCTTTCACGCCCCACCAGGTTCGCGCGATGCCGGTGGCAAGCACCGCGATGGCCGCGATGCCGTAGATCATGTCGACCCTGGCCAGCCGCTCGACCACGGCCGCATTGAGCCACTGCACCCGGCACAGGGCGGCTTCGCTGGCGATGAAGACGACCATCGTCAGGATGGCCAGCAAATGCAGGTACGCGAGGATGGCTTCGAGGGTCATCGATTGCTCTCTAAAGATAGACGGCAGCTCGTCTATTTTGCAACCGCTTCAGCGCATGCGGCGCAACGCGTAGCCCGGATCGGCCGCGAACTTCATCGCCCGCGCCACCTTGTTGAGCAGTCGATCGGCCGGCCGCGGTTCACGCCCCATGACCGCCTTGAACATGCGCAGGTTGTCGGCTTCGTACAGCTTTTGCAGTCGCCCGCTGCCGGTGATGGAGCCGGGGTACATGCGAAACAATGCGATGTCGTCTTCGATGCGAACGAACTTGGCGCCCGCCAGCGCCATGTCCAGGAAGAGTTCGGCATCCCACGAAGTGCGGTTGGTCTTCTTGAAGCCGCCGATCTTGCGGAAGATGCCCTGGCGGAAAAAGGTTCCCTGCTGGAACAGCGTGACGCCACCGTTGACGTAGAGCCAGGGCGTCAGGCGCGACGGCAGGATGCGCTTGCCGCGCTTGCCTTTTTCGTCGGAGAAATAGCCGCAACCCATCACCAGATCGGCGTCGGGCTGACGCTTGAATTCATCGGCCATGCGCTGAAGTGAATTGGGCAGCAGTTCGTCGTCGGCATTGATGAAGGCGAGCACTTCGCCAGCGGCATGGGCGAAGCCCTTGTTCAGGCCATCCGACGGGCCATCGTCTTTTTCATAGACGCGGATGATCCTGTCGCCGTACGAATCGATGATGGCGCGGCTGTCGTCCTTGCTGCCGGGGTCGACCACGATGTATTCGAGGTCGGGGTAGTTCTGGTTCAGCACCGAGTCGATGCAGGCACGCAGGTACTCGCCCTGGTTGAAGGAGATGGTGACGACTGAAATTTTCATGGCCGGATTGTGCAATGCAGCGAGCGCTGTCGAACCCCAGACAAGAACTCGATTCGCCGCCCATTCAGCGAACTTCTCCCCAAAATTCCGGCCTGCCGTACTGCTGCTTCAGAAAATCCAGCCAGAGCCGTACCCGCAGTGGCAGGTGGCGCGCATGCGGAAACAGCGCGTAGATGCCATTGGCCGGCGCGGCGTATTCGTCGAGCAGCGGCACCAGCAGGCCGGCATCGATCTCCGCCTCGACCTCCCAAGTGCTGCGCCAGGCGATGCCGTGTCCGGCCAGGCACCAGTCGTGTAGCACCTGCCCGTCGGAACAATCGAGCGGGCCGTGCGGCTTGAAATGGATCACCTCCAGCTTGCCGGCGGCATCGGGTGTGCGAAAGGCCCAGCCGCGGGTTTGCGAGGCGTCGCTCGACAGCGTGAGGCAGGCGAAGCGCGACAGCTCGCTCGGGTGCTGTGGCGCACCATGCCGCTGGATGAAAGCCGGCGTGGCCACGCAGCGACGGCGGTTGTCGGCCAGCCGCAAGCTGACCAAGGACGAGTCCGGCATGTCGCCCACTCGCACTGCGCAGTCGAAGCCCTCGCCCGCCAGATCCACCACGCGGTCGCTCAGGTTGAGCGAGATCGTGACCTCGGGATGCAGCTCGCGAAAGCGCGGCACCAGCGGCGCGACATGTCGGCGCCCGAAGCCCGCCGGCGCGGTCATGCGCAAGTGGCCGCTGGCCTTGACGCCGCCGGCGCTCACGCTGGCTTCGGCGTTGGCCATGTCGATCAACAGGCGCTGGCAGTCTTCGAGAAAAGCGCTGCCCTCGTGCGTCAGCGTGAGGCGCCGCGTGGTGCGCACCAGCAGCTTGACGCCGAGCCGCTCCTCGAGGGCGTCGAGCCGTCGGCCCATGATGGCCGGCGCCACGCCCTCCGCTTTGGCCGCCGCCGTGAGGCTGCCGCGCGTGGCGATCGAGACGAAGGATTCGAGTTGCTTCAGGCGGTCCATGGCGCCCGATTATTCATACCGGCCACACGAGCGCGGCCGGCCTGGCGAGCACTTCGCCAGCCACTTTGGGGTTGTCCTGCGATTCAGGCTCCGTGAGCGACCTTGTTATGCCTGAGCGCGGCGATCTCTTCGTCGCTGCAGCCGACCTCGGTCAGCAACGCATCCGTGTGTTCGCCCAGCAGCGGTGGTTGGAGCCGGATGCCGGCACGTTTGCCGCCCATGGTGAAAGGCAGCAGCGGCGCCTTCGACATGCTGCCGTCGTTCATTCGAATGGGCGCGAGGCCGCCGTTGGCGTTCAGGTGCGGATCGTCGAACAGCGCCTCGGGACGCGTGATCGGCGCGAAGGGCAACTCGTTCGCCTCGAACACTGCGCTCAGCTCGGCGGCGCTGCGGTCGGCGATGTGCGAACGGAGGATCGGCATCATCCATTCGCGCGCCATCACCCGGTCGTTGTTGGTTTTGAGGCGCGGGTCGGCCATCATTTCTTCGAGGCCGAAAGCCTTGCAGAAGATCGCCCACTGCTTGTCGCTGACCGCCGCGAGAAAGATCTGCTCGCCGTCTTTGACGGTAAAGACGTCGTACACCCCCCAGGCCGATATGCGGCTCGGCATCGGGTCGGCCGCCTTGCCCGTCGCGGCGAACTGCATCATGTGCTGCCCGACCAGAAACACATTGTTCTCGAACAGCGCCGATTGCACTTCGCATCCGACGCCGGTGAGCTCGCGTTGGCGCAATGCAGCCATCGCTCCGATGGCGCCAAACATGCCACCCATGATGTCGTTCACGCTGGTGCCGGCGCGCAGCGGGTCGCCGGAGCGGCCCGTCATGTAGGCCAGCCCGCCCATCATCTGCACCACTTCGTCGAGCGCGGTGCGGTGGTCGTACGGGCCGGGCAAGAAGCCCTTGTGGCTGACGTAGATCAGGCGCGGATTGAGCTTCCTCAACGTGTCGTAGTCGAGCCCCAGTTTCTTCATGGTGCCGGGCTTGAAGTTCTCGCTGGCGATGTCGGCCGTCGCGATCAGGCGGAGCGCCGCCTCGACGCCGGCGGGCTGCTTCAGGTCGAGCGCGATGCTCTTCTTGTTGCGGTTGAAGTTGGGGAAGAATCCTGCCCCGGAGCCCAGCAGGCGGCGCGTGTTGTCGCCCTCGATAGGCTCGACCTTGATGACTTCGGCGCCCAGGTCGCCGAGCACCATGCCGCAGGTCGGCCCCATCACCATGTGGGTGAATTCGACGACGCGGATGCCTTCATAGGGCAGCGGTTGTTTCGTGTCGGACATCTTGGCTTCAGACATGCTCGGCTTCGTTCACGAGACCTTGCGCGAACCTTTGCGCAAAGCCTTTTGGCAACCCCGCTTCCGGCGTCATGCCGTACAGCGGCTCGCCGGGCAGACCGGCCGTCAGCGGCACGCGCGCGGCAATGATTTTGTCGAGGTCGATGCCGGTGCGCACGCCCATCGCTTCGAACATGAAGACGAGGTCTTCGGTCACGACGTTGCCCGACGCGCCTGGCGCATACGGGCACCCGCCCAGACCGCCAAGAGAAGAATCGAAAGTACGCACGCCCTCTTCGTAAGCGGCCAGGCAATTGGCAAGGCCGAGGCCGCGCGTGTTGTGCATGTGCGCGGCGCCGGCCTGGGCGCCGAGCTCGGCACGCAGCCGCTTGAAGAGCCGATGGACCTGCGCCGGGTTGGCGTAGCCGACGGTGTCCGACAAGCCCGACTCGTCGGCACCGGCGGCGACGCATTGCACCGCCAGCCGGATGACGTCGTCTTCGGCCACATGGCCCTGGAGCGTGCAACCGAAAGCCGTGGAGATGCCGGCCTCGAGCAGCACATGCGGCGCGATCTCTCGCCGCAAATCGCTGATGGCGCGCACCTCTTGGACCATCTCGGCCGGCGTCTTGCGCACATTGGCAAGCGAGTGCGCCGGGCTGGCCGACACCGGCATCGTCAGCTTGTGCACTCCGGCTCGCAACGCGGCCTCCGCGCCGCGCCGGTTGGGCACCAGCGCCATGACGGTGAGGCCCTGCAATGTGATCGCGTGGCGCACGACCTCGGCGGCATCCGCCATCTGCGGCAGCAACCGGGCCGGCACGAATGAAGCGACTTCGATCTCGCGCAGGCCGGCGGCGTAGAGCGCGTCGATCCAGCGCAGCTTGTCTGCTGTCGGCATGGTGGCCTTGACCGACTGCAAGCCGTCGCGCGGACCGACCTCGCTGATCAGCACGTCGTACGCCGTGCGGACGTCCGACTTGCGGTTGGATGCAGATTCCAAATTTGTCTCCTGGGCGAATCGATTCGCAGCGGCCATTGTTCTATCAGACGGACACCCCGGGCAGCTGCCGCCGCGCTCACCCCGCCGACGCGTCCCCAAAACGTCGCCTTTGTTGCGCCTGTGCGCGAACCGGCGGCAAAACTTCATGGGCGGGATTGATTGCGCATGTTTTGGTCATCAATCAATCGCTCCGCCGCGTCTCAATGCAGAGCTCGGTATCTAATAGAGTAGCGGCATGCGCACGCCTTCCGCCGTTTTGTTCGATGCCTATGGCACGTTGTTCGACGTGCACAGCGTCGCCGCACTGGCCGAAAGCTTCTTTCCCGGTCAGGGACAGGTGCTCAGCGTGCTGTGGCGCGACAAGCAGATCGAGTACTCGCGCCTCGTGACGTCGAGCAACGATGGCGCGCACTACCAACCCTTCAGTGAACTGACGCGCGCCGGATTGCGCTACGCCTGCCAGCGTCTGGCGCTCGATCTGACGGCCGAACGCGAAGCGGCACTGATGGCGCAATACCTGAGCCTCACCCCGTATCCCGAAGCTCGGGAGGTGCTGGAAGCGCTGCGCACCCGCGGCGTCGTGACCGGCATCCTCTCGAACGGCGACCCCTCGATGCTTGCGCCGCTGGTGCACAACGGCGGCTTCAGCGGCCTGTTCGATCACGTCCTCAGCACCGATGCCGTGCGCAAGTTCAAGACGCATCCCGATGCCTACGCCCTGGGGCCGCAAGCGACGGGCTGCGAAGCGGCCGACATCGTCTTCGTCAGCAGCAACGGCTGGGACGCACTGGCCGCCACCTGGTATGGATTTCGCACGCTCTGGATCAATCGGCTCAGCCTGCCGCTTGAAGCCATCGGACCGACGCCCGAGCGGACCGGCAGCAGCCTGCGCGACGTGCTGGCTTTCTTCTGATTCCGATTTCGTCTTCGACTCTCATCTCTCAACCCCCCTACTTTCCGGACAAGCCCCATGACTGAACGCACCACCGCCCACGGCCTCCAGGTCGCCACCGAGCTCTACCGCTTCGTCGATGAAAAGGTGCTGCCAGCCGCCGGTGTCGAAAGCGCCACGTTCTGGAAAGGCTTCGATGCCATCGTGGCCGACCTGGCGCCGAAGAACATCGCGCTGCTGGCCGAACGCGACCGCCTGCAGACCGAACTGGACATCTGGCACAAGGCGCACCCCGGGCCGATCGCCGACATGTCGACCTATCGCGCCTTCCTCGAAAAGATCGGCTATCTGCTGCCGCAACCGAAGGACACGCAAGCGACCACGACCCACGTCGATGCAGAGCTCGCACTGCAGGCCGGCCCGCAACTGGTGGTACCCATCCTGAATGCACGTTACGCGCTCAACGCGGCCAACGCGCGCTGGGGTTCGCTGTACGACGCGCTCTACGGAACGGACGCGATCCCGGAAACGGATGGGGCCGAAAAAGGGACACGCTACAACCCGGTTCGCGGCGCCAAGGTGATCGGCTTTGCACGCGAAGCACTCGACCAGGCGGCGCCGCTCGACAACGGCTCGCACAAGATGGCGACGCGCTACACGGTGCAAGGCGGCCAGTTGCACATCGCTCTCCAAAGCAACAGCACCTTGCTGGCCGACCCGACCATTTTCGTCGGCTACCGGGGCACGCCAGAAGCACCGACCTCGATCCTGCTGAAGCACAACGGCATTCACATCGACATCGTCATCGATCCGACCACGGCGATCGGCAAGACCGATGCGGCCGGCGTGAGCGATGTGGTGATGGAGGCAGCGCTTTCCACCATCCTCGACCTCGAAGACTCGGTGGCGGTGGTCGATGCGGCCGACAAGGTGGTCGCGTATTCGAACTGGCTCGGCATCATGCAGGGCACGCTGACCGAAGAAGTCGCCAAGGGCGGCAAGACCTTCACGCGCGGCCTGAACCCCGACCGCGAATACACCGGCGCCGACGGCAAGCCGTTGAAGCTCCATGGCCGCTCGCTGATGTTCCTGCGCAATGTCGGCCACCTGATGACCAACCCGGCCGTGCTGTACGACGGCAAGAAGGAAATCCCGGAAGGCATCCTCGATGCCGTGGTGACGACGACCATCGCGACCATCGACCTGAAACGAAAGGGCAACTCGCGCACTGGCAGCGTCTACATCGTGAAGCCGAAGATGCACGGTCCGGCGGAAGTGGCCTTCGCCAGCGAACTGTTCGGCCGCGTCGAACAGCTGCTGGGCTTGCCCGCCAACACCGTCAAGCTCGGCATCATGGACGAGGAGCGCCGCACCAGCGTCAATCTGAAGGCCTGCATCGCCGAGGCCGCCGCACGCGTCGCCTTCATCAACACGGGCTTCCTCGATCGCACCGGCGACGAGATGCACACCGCCATGCAGGGCGGCGCCATGATCCGCAAGGGCGACATGAAATCGAGCGCATGGATCGGCGCTTATGAAAAGAACAACGTGCTGGTCGGCCTGAGCTGCGGCCTACGCGGCAAGGCGCAGATCGGCAAGGGCATGTGGGCCATGCCCGACCTGATGTCCGACATGCTCAAGCAGAAGATCGCGCACCCCAAGGCCGGCGCCAACACGGCGTGGGTGCCCTCGCCCACTGCGGCCACGCTGCACGCACTGCACTACCACCTGGTCAGCGTGACGACGGTGCAGATGGAGCTGGAAAAGATCGACGCCGACGGCGAGCGCGACAACATCCTCAATGCGCTGCTGCAGGTGCCGATCGCGACGCCAGCCACCAGGACCGACTGGAGCGCCGCAGAAAAGCAGCAGGAACTCGACAACAACGTGCAGGGCATCCTCGGCTACGTGGTGCGCTGGATCGACCAGGGCGTGGGCTGCTCCAAGGTGCCCGACATCCACAACGTCGGCCTGATGGAAGACCGCGCCACGCTGCGCATCAGCAGCCAGCACATCGCCAATTGGCTGCTGCACGGCGTCGTGACCAAGGCGCAAGTGAACGAGACCTTCGAGCGCATGGCTGCGGTGGTCGACAAGCAGAACGCGGGCGACTCGATCTACCAGCCGATGGCCGGGCACTTCCAGACTTCGGCTGCGTACATGGCAGCGCAAGACCTGGTGTTCAAGGGGGTCGAGCAGCCGAGCGGGTACACCGAACCGCTGCTGCATGCGTGGCGCTTGAAGGTGAAGGGCGAAGCCTGATACGGGTTCTTGCCCCTCGGAGCAAAGCGCCTTCGGGCGCTTTTTTCATGCCCGTGACTATCGGGTTTTGTCCTACACATCCAAAGAGACACGATCTCCGTATCACCTCCAAGCGCTTGGCGCCTCCGAGCTGTTGGCGGTTTCCACAGAGCTTCTTCAAACCATCTAATTCTTCTGGAGCCTCCAATGAAAAAACTCATGATTGCGGTCGGCGTTTCGGTCTTGCTCAGCGCTTGCGCGGGCGGTATGGGCATGGGCGGTAGCGGCATGTCGGGCGGCAGCGGCATGGCGGCCAATCCGATGGTCGGCGGTGCACCGATGTATGCCAACAAGGACATCGTCGACAACGCCGTCAACTCGAAGGACCACACCACGCTGGTCGCTGCAGTCAAGGCCGCAGGCTTGGTCGATACGCTGAAGAGCCCTGGCCCGTTCACCGTGTTCGCACCGACCAACGAAGCCTTCGCCGCGCTGCCGCCCGGCACGGTCGACACGCTGCTCAAGCCTGAGAACAAGCCGACATTGACCAAGGTGCTGACGTACCACGTGGTGCCTGGCAAGATGGATGCAGCCGCCTTGATGAGCGCAATCACCGCCGGTGGTGGCAAGGCAACGCTCAAGACCGCCAGCGGCGGCACGCTGACCGCTACGACGAGCGGCGGAAACGTCCTGATCACCGACGCCAAGGGCGGCACCGCGATGGTGACGATCGCCAACGTGTACCAGTCGAACGGCGTGATCCACGTGGTCAACAAGGTTCTGATCCCAGGCTGATCGCACGCGCTCTGTAAAACAACAGATGGCCCCTCGCGCGGGGCCATCTGCGAACGATAGTCAGCCTGCGTCGGCAATACGCAACGCAGGCTGACTATCATTCGTCACAAATGTTACCCGCCCAACCTCCGCGCCGGCTGCGAATCCTCCACATCGAGCCCTCTGCGGCCGACCATGCGAAGGCCCGGGCGGCTCTCGAACTGAACGGTTCCGACTACGCCATCGAGCGCATCGAAACGCTGGCCGAGTTGAACGACCGGCTGGAGCGGCAGGTTTGCGATGTCATCGTCGCGGCTTATCACGCGAATGGCTTCACCGCGATGGACGCCTGGGACATCGTGCTCGGATCATCGGGTGTGCAGCCACCCTTCATCGTGCTGTCAAATTCGGCCAGCGAGTCCGATGCCATCGACGCGATCCGCCGCGGCGTCAGCGACTTCGTCCGCAAGAGCGCGTTGCCCGACCTGCCCCGCGCCATCGTGCGGGCGCTCGGCGCCAACCAGATGCGCACCGTCAAGGAAGACTCCCATGCAGAACTCGCCGGTTCCATGCGGCGCTCGTCCGAGCTCAACGAATACCTGCAGGCTTGCCTGGAAGAAGAGCGCCAGTCGATCGCGCGCGAGGTGCACGACGACATTGGCGGCTCGTTGGCGGCGGTCAAGTTCGACCTCGCCTGGATCGGTCGCCGCGCCAAAGATCCGGCGATCGTCGAACATGTGAACGGCGCGATCGAAACGCTGCAGCACGCCATCGACGCCAGCCAGCGCATCGTCCAAGACCTGCGGCCGCCCATCCTCGACCAGGGCATCGTGGCGGCGGTCGACTGGCTCGCCACTGCCTTCGAGCGGCGCACCGGCGTGAAGACATCCTTCACCGCGACGCACGAAACCATCGATGCGTCCGATGCCGTCAAGCTGGTGGCCTACCGCACCGCGCAAGAGGCGCTGACCAACATCGCCAAGCACGCCGATTGCAGCGAAGTGCACATCGATTTGTCGGACGGCGAGAACGTGCTCACACTCGAAGTGACCGACAACGGCCGTGGCCTGACGCGTGCCGAACTCGACAAGCCCAAGACCTTCGGACTCAAAGGCCTCGGCGAACGCGCCCGCACCGTCGACGGCTGGCTCGACATCAGCAACCAGGGCGGCATCGGCACATCGATCATTTTGTCGGTGCCGCTGGAACGGGCAGAAACATGATCCATGTGGTGTTGTGCGACGACCATGCCGTCGTGCGCAGGGGTATCAGGGACACGCTATCGGAAGCGGTCGATATCAAGGTGACGGGCGAGGCGGGCGGCTATGCCGAACTGCGCGAGCTTCTGCGCTCCACGCTGTGCGACGTGCTGTTGCTCGATCTCAGCATGCCCGGCCGCGGAGGCCTGGAAGTGCTGACCGGCCTGACCGAAACCGATTCGCCCATCAAGGTGCTGGTGGTGTCGATGTTCCCGGCCGACCAGTACGCGATCCGTTGTCTGCGCGCTGGCGCCAAGGGCTACGTGAGCAAGGCCGGCGACCCCGACGAGTTGATCTCGGCGACGCGCACTGTCGCGCAAGGCCGCAAGTACGTCACCGCTGAAGTCGCGCAGATGCTGGCCGACTCGGTGGCTCGCCCAGCGCTGGAAGCGGCGCATGCCGCGCTGTCGGAACGCGAGCTGCAGACCCTCATCAAGATCGCATCGGGCCAGCGTCTTTCGGACATTGCGGAAGAGCTGATGCTGAGCCCCAAGACGGTGAGCGTGTACCGCACGCGGGTGATGGAAAAGCTCGGGTTGCCGACGAATGCGGCGCTGACGGTTTATGCGATTCGGAACAATTTGATTTAGGCGACCGGCTTGGCCCCAACCGGCACTGCATGCAGCCGGATACCAAGGGCTCCGACGACGCGAAGAATGGTCGCGAACTCGGGATTTCCAGAAGGCGAGAGCGCCTTATACAGACTCTCTCTCCCGAGGCCGGTTTCGCGAGCGAGCTGTGACATGCCTTTGGAACGCGCGATGTCGCCCAACGCTGCGGCGACGAGCGATGCATCGCCTTCTTCGAGCGCCGCTTCAAGATAGGCCGCCATGTCTTCATCGGTCTGAAGATGTTCGGCGGGATCCCATATACGAGTCGTCTTGGTCATATTTGCTCCGCGTAATGACGCGCCAGTTGCTTGGCTTTCTTGATGTCACGTGCTTGCGTGGACTTGTCACCGCCAACCAGCAGCAAGACATAGTGACCCCGATGCTGCACGAAGTAGACCCTGTAGCCCGGGCCATAGTCGATCTTCAGCTCTGAAACACCTTCTCCAACAGGTTCGACAGATCCCAGGTTTCCGAGCGACAGGCGTCGAATTCGAATGTCTACACGAGCACGTGACGTTCGATCTTTCAGCGACGCGAACCACTTTTCGTATTCAGGTGTTTCGCGAACTTCGATCAAGCTCAAACTGTATCACATGAGATACAAAAGAATGACCTCGGGGCGCGCCCTACATCCGCGCCATCATCTGCTCCATCAGCATCAACAACGGCTGCTCCATCATCGGCAGCGTCAACGTGATGCCGACCAGCCCGGCCACCAGCGTCACCGGAAAGCCGATCGCGTAAATGTTCATCTGCGGCGCGACGCGTGAAATGACGCCGAGCACGAGGTTGGTGAAAAGCAGCAAGCCGATCATCGGCAGCGCGATCCACAGCGCGCTCGCGAACAGCTCGGTGCCCAGCTCGTGAATGCGCATGCGGCCCATCGCCTGCATGAAGCTGCCGCCGATCGGGAAGGCGTCGAAGCTCTTCATCACCGCCATGACGATGGTGAGATGGCCGTTGATTGCGATGAACAGCAGTGTGGCGATGTTGCCGAGGAAGCTCGACACCGCACTGGTCTGCGCGTTGCTCATCGGATTGAAGAACGACGCGAAATTGAGGCCCATCTGCAGGCCGACCAACTCGCCCGCCAATTCGACCGCGGTGAACACCAGCCGCACGGTGAAGCCGATCGCCATGCCGATGCCGACCTGCTGGATAAGCGTGCCGAGCATCGCGACGCTGTCGAGCGCCACCATCGGCTGGCCTTGCAACGTGGGCTGCGCGCACAGCGCGATCAGGAAGGCGAGGCCGATGCGCGCGCGAATGGGAATGGCGCGCGTAGAGAAGAGCGGCGCGGTAGTGAAGAGCCCGAGCACGCGCAGGAACGGCCAGAGCACCGGCGTGATCCAGCCCATGAGCTGGGCTTCGGTGAAGGTCAGCACCCTACAAGACCATCTGCGGAATCGATTCGATCGTGCGGCGGATGTAGTCGACCAGCGTGTTGAGCATCCACGGGCCGGCGATCGCGAACACGGCCACGGCGGCGATCAGCTTGGGCACGAAAGCCAGCGTGGCTTCATGAATCTGCGTGATCGCCTGGAAGATGCTGACCAGCAAACCGACGGCCAACACCGCGAGCAGCACGGGCAGCGATACGGTGAGCAGCAGGACCAGTGCTTCCTGGCCGATGGTCAATGCGGTTTGTGCGTTCATGGGGGCTGTTTCAGGTCTGGGTCAACCTCGCTACTGCACGAAGCTGGCGGCCAGCGAACCGATCAGCAGGTTCCATCCATCGGCCAGCACGAACAGCATGAGCTTGAACGGCAAGGCGACGAGCACCGGCGACAACATCATCATGCCGAGCGACATCAGGATGCTCGACACCACGATGTCGATGACCAGGAACGGGATGAAGATCATGAAGCCGATCTGGAAGGCCGACTTCAGCTCACTCGTCGCAAACGCCGGGATCAGTACGCGGATCGGCGCGGTCTCGGCAGTCACGTCGGCAGGCAACTTGGCAAGCCGCGCGAACAGCGCGAAGTCCGACTGCCGCGTCTGCTTGAGCATGAACTCACGCATCGGCGCTTCTGCCTTGCCGAGCGCCGCCTCGAACTGCAGCGTGTTGTTGGTGTACGGCACATAGGCTTCGCTGTAGACCCGGTCGATGGTCGGACCCATCACGAAGAAAGTCAAAAAGAGCGAGAGCCCGACCACCACCTGGTTGGGCGGTGCCGACTGCGTGCCGAGCGCCTGCCGCAGGAGCGACAGCACGATCACGATGCGGGTGAAGCCGGTCATCATCAACAAGATGGCGGGCAGGAAAGACAGAGCGGTAAAGAACAGCAGCGTCTGCACCGGCACCGAGTAACTCGTACCACCGGCACCCGTGCCGATGACCAGCGGCAACTGACCACCCTGCCCCGTCGCTTGCGCAAAGACCGAGGGCGCAACGGCACTCAGGCCGAGTGCGACCAGGGCGCCGATCCATGCATGGCGACGCTTGCTCCGGGCGTCAGACATCGATGGCGTCCTGCGCTGCGTGAACCGGATTGGCCGGCAGCACATGCAGGCAATTGATCGACTGCCCCGTCACGCCCAGTACGAGCCAGGTGCGCGCACCTTGCGGTCCGACTTCGAGCGTGACCACGCGTTGCTGCGGACCGACCACGACGGTCGACAGCAGCTTCGACGCCTCGCCATCGACCATGCCGGAAGCGCCGAGCCGCCGCGCCTGCAAACGACGCAGCAGGTAGGGCGCGCAGGCGAGCAGTGCCAGGAACAGCACGACGGTGAAAAGGCTTTGTGCCATCGACTCGATCCGTAGATTTTTTCAGCCGCGGTGCACGCGACGCAGCCGTTCGGCCGGCGTCACCACATCGGTCAGCCGGATGCCGAACTTGTTGTTGACCACCACGACTTCGCCTTGCGCGACCAGGTAGCCGTTGACCAGCACGTCCATCGGATCGCCGGCCATGGCATCGAGCTCGACGATGGAGCCTTGCGCCAGTTGTAGCACTTGCTTGATCGGCACTTTCTTGCGGCCGAGCTCGACCGACAACTGCACCGGGATGTCGAGCACACGCTGAATGTCGTTGAGCGGCGCACCGCTCGCGGCGCTGCTCATGCCTTCGGGACGGGCCTCGAGTGCTTCGGCCCAGTCGGCACCGGAAGCGGAGGGAGAGATGGTCTGTTCTTCAATGGACATGGGAGCCTCCGAGCCAGTGCGCGCTGTCGCTTCGCACACATTCGTCGATGCGCAAGGCGTAGCGCGCGTTGTGGGTGCCGTAATGGCAGGCGAAAACAGGGGTGCCGTCGACCGCTGCGACGATGCGCGAGGCGCGTTCGAGCGGGATGAAATCACCGGGCTTCATCGCGAGCAACTGGCCCACGGTGAGTTCGGGTTGGGCCAGTTCGGCCGTGAGCGTGACCTCCGCCGCCTGGATCTCGCGCGTCAGCTGCGTGACCCAGCGTCGGTCTTCTGCGATGGCGTCGGCCTGCTGCGCGCCGTAGAGCATGTCGCGCACCGGGTCGAGCACCGCCCACGGTTTGCAGATGCGAATCGCGCCCTTCAGTTCGCCGAAGGTGATCTGCAAGGTGGTCACCAGCACCAGGTCGGCCGGTGCCGCGACATTGACGAAGCGGGGATGCGTTTCCGAGCGCTGAAATTCGAGCTCGAGCGGATAGACGCCCTTCCAGGCTTTGGCGTATTCGGTGCACACCAGGGTGAGCAGTCGCTGGATCACGCGCTGTTCCGTCGGCGAAAAATCGCGGCCTTCGAACGGTGCCTGCAATGTGCCGGCGCCGCCGTACAACGCATCGACCAACGCAGAGATCAAGGTGGATTCGCAGACGACCAATCCGCTTCCACGCAACGGGCGCAATGCCACCACGCTGAAGTGCACCGGGGCCGGCAGCACTTCGAGAAACTCGGAGAAGCGTTGCACCACAGTCGGCTCGACCGTGATCTCCGGGCTGCGCCGCGCAAACTGGAAGATGCCGGCGCGCAGATAGCGTTGCATGCGCTCGTTGACGATGTCCAACGTCGGCATCGGCCGGCGCACCATGCGCTCCTGCGCTGCCATGTCGTATTCGCGGACGATGGCATCGGCCATGCGCTCTACGGCATCGTCGGGCGCTGCATCTGCCGCGTCTTTCGCAGCATCGGTCGCAGTGTCGAAAATGTTGTCCATCGGAAGGCGTGTGCAGTCGAGGCGAGTTGTTGGCAGCGAGATCGGCCGTTACTGGACGATGAAGCTGGAAAACAGCACGCCCTTGATAGGGCTTGGCTCGGCCTTGCGCTTTTTCTTGGTCTTGACCGGCGCTTCGTCGTCATCGGACTCGGCCACCACCTTGGACTTCTTGACCGGCGCTTCGACTTCATAGCCAAGCGTGCGGGACACCTCGGCCACGATGTCGGTGGCGAGCTTTTCCTTGCCATCGCGCTTCAACAATTCTTCGGAAGTACGCTGAGACACCAGCAACAGCACGCTGCTGCGAATCGCGGGGAGGTAGGTCTTGATCTTGTCGCCGACCTTTTCGTTTTCGAGGTCGAGCGTCACGCCGATCTGCGCAAAGCGTTCGCCGCCCGGGTCGGCCAGATTGACCACCATGTTTTCCAGCGCGAGGTAGGTCGGCGCCGCGGCGTGCTCGGGCGCGTGCGCAGCCGGCTCTTCGTCGGTGGCCGCGTGGTTCTTCTTGTTCATGTAGAACCAGCCGCCGGCACCGCCGCCGGCCAGCACGAGCGCCGCCACGATGATGAGCAGCATCGACTTTCCCTTGCGCTTGGGCGCATCGGGGGCCGGAATGGCGGCAGCGGTGGCGGCAGGGGCGGACACGGGAGTTTCCTTCGATTCGTCGGCAGAACGACCCATCGCGCCACGCGCAGCAGGGTCTGCTTGGAACCGATTATTCGGCGCGACCCCCTCGCGCCAAGCCCGGAAAAAAGGGGGGAAAGCCGCGCTTTATGGGCGCTTGCCCCGGCCCGCTGCCCGTAGAGGGCAGAGCAGGCTAGACGTAGAGGTCGAGTGCGCGTTCGCTCACCGTGCGGGGCCGCGGGGCTGTCGTCATCGAGGTGTCGATGGTCGAAGTCGCGGCGCCGCTGCTGCCGCTTTCTGCGCGCCAGGCCCGCTGCGCATCGCGCGCAGCTTCCTTCTCGGCGCCGCTGCCCGACTGGCCGACCGACGAGCCCGACAGCATCAACCCCTCGTTGCCCAGCATCTCCTTCAACTGCGGCATCGCGGCGTTCAGCCACTGCCGTGCCTCGGGGTGGTCGCTGCGAAACGCGACCTGCGCCTCGTTGCCTTGAACCTGCACGCTGACCGAGACCGGCTGGCCGCCCGGCAGATCGAGCTTGAGTTCGGCGCCCTGGCTGCGGTGTGCCATCCACCAACTCACCTGATCGACCATGCGCTCCATGAATTCGGTGCTGCCAGCGCCTGCGTTGGCGGCGGCCGCTGCGGCGTCGGTCGGCGCAGTCGATGACGATGCGGCGCTGCCTGTGGCGTCGAAACCTAACGAGCCTGCGCCTGCCGATGGGGTCGATGCGTCGCCGGGACGTTCGATGCGACGCCACGGAGACGCACCTTCGCCCGGAATGCTGGCCGCTGCCGCCTGCGCAAGCGCGACGGTTTCGGCCGCTGGCGTCGCGGTGGCGGACATCGCGACACGACTGGCAGCAGCGGCGTCGGCCGAGGCCGCTGCTGCGGCAGTCGCTGCCGTCGAGTTGGGGATGCGCGGCGTCGACGCGTCTTGCGCCGATGCAGTGCGCGAGAGGTCTTTGACACCGTCTTTCTTGCCGCCGGTGCGATCGAGCAAGGCGACACCGAGCGCGGCCGAATGCGAATCGACCGTGCCCGTGTCCTTGACGGTTCCGGCGCTCTTGACGGTTCCGGTGTAATTCACGGTTTCGGGCAGTGCGACGGCCTTTGCAGCTGCGCTCGCGCCATCACCGGTCAGGCCGGCGACCGTACTGTCGGGCAGCGTCGATGCGCCGCCCCGGCCCGGCGCGCTCGGCAAGCCATTGCCCGCTTGCTGGGCCAGGGCCATGGCGGCCGATCCGGCATCGAGCGCCGACGATGCGCTCACGGCGTTCAGATTGCTTTGCGCCAGCAGCAGTGCCGACGCATCGGCGGCCGGCGTCGGCACGGTAGGCGCGGTCGGTGTCGCGTTGTCAACTGCGTTGGTTGCCGCATTGCTGACCGCATCAGTCGACGCAGCTGAAGCCGCTGAGGCAGCTGAAGCCCGCTCACGCCGATCGGCCTTCTCGCGATCGGCGGCTGCAGACGCGGCGTCGGAAGGAGATGCACTGTCGGCAGTGGCGCCCTGCTCTGCGTTGCGGTCCGCGCCACCGTTCGATTGCGCTGGCCTCGACGCTGCCATCGCGTCCGCGTTCGGTTCCCGATCGGCCGAAGCCAGCGCCGCCGCAAAGCTGCTCACGCCATCCGCGTTGTCGTTCGAACTCGATCGTCCTCGCGCTGCGCCGGACGCCGCCGGCACTTCGTTGCTGCGTGCAAATTCGATCGCCATCAGAGTCCTCCCATCACGCCGCCACCCAGGCGACGGTACTGCAATGCGGCCTGCTCGTCCGACACCTTCTGCTCGCGCCGATCGGTCTGGCGACGTTGTTCGGCGTCGCGCCTGGCGTGCACTTGCACCAGGCTTTCGCGCCGCATTTCGATAACGCGCAGGCGATCGGCCATCAGCGTGACTTGATTCACCTGCTGCGCCACCGCGCTCTTCTGCAGAGCGATCGCATGCGTCAGGCGCTCCATGAACTGGTAGTGATGCGCCATGATTTCCGGCGTCACCCGCGCGGACTGCACCTGCCATCGCGTCATCGTTTCCTGCGCGTAGGTTTCGAGCTGATCGAGCTGAACCTGCGTCGCGAGCCATCCCTGGCGCGCTTGCGCCAGGCGCTGTGCCGCGGCATCACGTTCGCTCGTGGCCAGAGACACGGCGGTCTGCAAGGCACTCAGGTTCGACATGGTTGGGCTTTCGGGATCGGAGAAGTGAAATACGGGGAGGTCATGCAGGTCATGTGCGCGTTTAGCTTCGACCCACCGTCTGCGCCATCGCGCCCACGCTCGCGCCGAGCGTCGCGGCTTCGTACATGTCCTGCTGCAAGAAGGCAGTCATCGCGGGCTGCAGGCGGATCGC
The DNA here is from genome assembly GCF_046115955.1 of Variovorax sp. GrIS 2.14. Taxonomy (NCBI): domain Bacteria; kingdom Pseudomonadati; phylum Pseudomonadota; class Betaproteobacteria; order Burkholderiales; family Comamonadaceae; genus Variovorax; species Variovorax sp. GrIS 2.14. The sequence goes on along the minus strand of NZ_JBJXIA010000001.1, from coordinate 593,166 downwards.
TTCGTCGAGTGCCGGGTCGCTTCCTGCTGCATAGGCGCCGAGCCGCACCAGATCACGGCTTTGCCGATAGCGCGCATACACCGCACGAAAACGGCGGGCGCAATCCGTGTGCTCGCGCGGCACCACGTTGTGCATCACCCGCGAGGCCGATTGCTCGACGTCGATCGCCGGAAAGTGCGCCTCTTCGGCGAGCGAACGTGACAGCACGATGTGCCCGTCCAGGATGGCCCGCGCCGCATCGGCGATCGGGTCCTGCTGGTCGTCGCCCTCCGACAGCACGGTATAAAAAGCGGTGATCGAGCCGACCCCGTTCAGCCCGTTGCCGCTGCGCTCGACAAGTTGCGGCAGCTTGGCGAAGCACGATGGCGGATAGCCTTTGGTGGCTGGCGGCTCGCCGATGGCCAGGGCGATCTCGCGCTGCGCCATCGCATAGCGAGTGAGCGAATCCATCAGCAGCAGCACATGCTGGCCGCGGTCGCGAAAGTACTCGGCCACGGCGGTCGCATAGGCGGCGCCTTGCATGCGCAACAGCGGTGGCGCATCGGCCGGCGCGGCCACCACGACCGAGCGTGCGCGGCCTTCATCGCCGAGGATGTCTTCGACGAATTCCTTGACCTCGCGGCCGCGTTCGCCGATGAGGCCGACCACGATCACATCGGCCTCGGTGTAGCGCGCCATCATGCCGAGCAGCACGCTCTTGCCGACGCCGGAGCCAGCGAACAAGCCGATGCGCTGGCCGCGCCCCACGGTGAGCAACGCGTTGATCGCGCGCACGCCGGTGTCGAGCGGTTCGCGCACGGGGGCGCGGTCCATCGCGTTGATGGGCTTGCGGTCGAGCGGCTCGGCGCTGACATCCGCGAGCGGCCCTTGATGATCGAGCGGCGTGCCTTGCGGGTCGACCACGCGGCCGAGCAGGCCGGTACCCAAAGGCAAGCGCAGCACGCCGACACGTGCCGTCACGTCACGCTCGGGTTCGCCGAGTCGCGGGATCGGCACATACGGCGGCGCCGGCATCACGCTGGCACCGCTGGAAAGTCCGTGCACATCGCCCGCCGGCATCAGGAAGGCACGTTGATCGGAGAAGCCGACGACCTCGGCCAGCACCGGCGGCTGATTGCCCATGCGCACTAGACATTGCGAGCCGACCGGCACGCGCAGCCCGGCGGCTTCGAGCACCAGGCCGGTCAGTCGCGTGAGCGTGCCGCGCAACGCCAGCCCCGCGTCTTGCGAGGCGCGCGCATGTGCGTCGGCCATGAAGCGTTGCCAGACTTCCTGCTCAGGCGGCATCGCTGTTTGCTCCATTGCTCTCCTCGTGCCACGGCATCGACAGCCCGAGGCTCGCCACCGCACGCGACCAGCGCGACGCCACGCTGCCGTCGACCACCGCACCGGCCGATTCGACCAGGCAATCGCCGGGCTGCACTGCGTTGTCGGAGAGCACGGTGACGGGCTGACCGGCGAACTGCGCACGCAATGGACCGTCGAGCAAATCGAAGTCGACGGGCGACAGCCGCACGGTGGCGCTGCGGCCATCGGCGAGCAGCAACGACAACGCCTCGTGCACCACGGGTTCGAGCGAATTCGGGTCGGTCGCGAGTTCGTGGCGGAGCACCTGGCGCGCCAGGGCGCAAGCGATTTCTAGCGTGCCGCGCGCAATCGATTGCTGCGCTTCGACGAGGCCCGCCTCGGCGGATTGCAGCAACGCGGCGAGCCGGCGTGCCGCCTCTTGTCCTTCATTGGCGCGGTACATCGCATGCTGGGCTTCGGCCTCGGCCAGCGCCTGCGCGCGGCCCGCCGCAAAACCTTCTGCGTGCCCTTCGGCATGGGCCGCGCGCAAGGCCTGGGGATCGGAGATGCCGCTCTCAGGCTCGCCGCTGTCGGGGGCTACCGCGCCGAACTGCCAGCGCGCGACATGCGCGATGTCTTCGCTGGCGATCAGCCCGCGGTTTCGAAGATTGTTCAGGCTTTGCATCGCTTAGACCATGCCGCCTTCGGCACCACCGCCCAACACGATCTGGCCTTCGTCGGCGAGGCGCCGCAGCGACCGCAGGATTTCCTTTTGCTGCGCCTCGACTTCGACCAGCCGCATCGGCCCACGCGATTCGAGGTCTTCGCGCAGCGACTCGGCCGCACGCGACGACATGTTCGACAGGAACTTGTTGCGCAGCGGCGGCGCCGCACCCTTGAGCGCGATGATGAGCGTCTCCGACGCCGTTTCTTTCAGCAGCATCTGGATCGACTTGTCATCCAGCTTCATCACGTCGTCGAACACGAACATCAGCTCGCTGATCTCGGATGCCAGATCCGGGTCGTGGTTGCGAATGGCCTCGATGACCTGCGTATCGACACCGTTGCCGAGCAGGTTGATCATGCCGGCCGCCGTACGGGCACCGCCGCGCGAAGCCGTCAGCACCTTGGCGCCGTTGGCCAGCACGCGGAACATCACTTCATTCAGATCTTCGAGTGCGGCAGGCTGGATGCCTTCGAGCGTGGCGACGCGCAGCAGCACTTCGGCGCGCTGCTGCTCGGGCAGCTTGACCAGCACCGCGGCGGCGTGCTCGGGCTCGAGGTGCACGAGGATGGCCGCGACGATCTGCGGATGCTCGACGCGCAGCAGTTCGGCGACCGACGGCGCGTCCATCCACTTCAGGTTTTCGATGCCGCTCAGGTCGGCCTTCTGAAGGATGCGGTCCATCAGGATCGAGGCCTTTTCTTCGCCCAGCGCGTGCTTCATCACGGCGCGAACGTAGTCGCCGGTGTCGGCCGCGAACAGGCTTTGACCAGCGGTCGCAGTGACGAAGCGGTCGGCCACCGCACCCAGACGTTCACGCGATACCGCGCGCGTTTTCGAAATGGTTTCGCCGAGCTTCTGCACTTCGCGCGGCGAGAGGTGGCGCAGCACATCGCCCGCCTCGATCTCGCCCAGCGACATGAGCAGGATGGCGGCGTCGTTGAGGCCTTGTTCGTCCATGGCGATGCGACTCTCAGGCCGACGCGGCCGCGGCGTCGTCGCCGTTGACCCATGTCTTCACGATGTTGGCGACGGCAACCGGGTTCTGTCGCGCCATCTGGCGCGCGCCTTCGAGCCGCGCCTGTTCGGCTGCTTCCGGCCGCGGCAGCGCTTCGGCCACCGAGGGCGACGAGAGCGAGGGACGCTGCGGCGTGTCCGCCACCATGGCGTTGAGCTGACGGCCGGGTTCGTTGGTCAGTTGCTGCGGCGGCTGCATCGTCGCCAGCGTCTTCAGGCCCGGTCGCACCAGGCCGAACAGCACGATCGCGCCGATCAGCACCAGACCGACCGGCCAGGCGAAGCTGCGCGCCGTATCGAGCATTTCAGGGTTCTTCCAGATCGGCACCTCGACCACTTCGTTGTGCTCGCTCAGAAACTGCGCGTTCATCAGGTTCACCGAATCGCCGCGGTCCTTGCTGAAGCCGATCGACTCGCGCACCAGCGCCGTCATCTGTTCGAGCTGCTGCGCCGACAGCGGGGTCGAGGGGCCGGCCTTGCCCTGGGCATCGGCCACGTTCTGGTAATTGAGCACGACCGCAGCGCTCAGGCGCTTGATCTGGCCGGTGGCATTGCGCACCGTCTTCACTGTCTTGTCGACTTCGTAGTTGGTGGTCGACTCGCGCTTGCTCGGGGGCTTGGCCGCCGCTGCACCCGGCGCGGTGCCGGCCGGCGACAGCGGTGCGGCTGCGCCGTTGATCGGGGTCGACGACGGGCCGGGTGGCTGGTTCGACGTGGCGCCGGGCACGCCCGAAGCCGGTGCGCCGGTCGCGCCGGGGCCGGTGCTCTCGACCGTTTGCTGGCTGCGCACCGCGCTGGCGTCGGCCGCCAGGTTGGGCTTGTGTTCTTCGAAGGTCGCTTCAGTCTGCGAGAAGTCGACGTCGGCTGTCACTTGCGCCTTGACGTTTTGACGGCCGACCACGGGCTCCAGCATTTCGAGAATGCGGCGGGTGTACTGCTGCTCTATCTGCTGCACGTACTGAAGCTGCTGCGCATCGGCACCGCTGCCGGGCTCGCTGGTGGCCGAGAGCAGCTTGCCGGTGTCGTCGACGACGCTCACGGCGGCGGGCGTCAGTTCGGGCACGCTCGAAGCGACCAGATGCACGATGCCGGCGATCTGGTTGCGCTCCAGCGTGCGGCCGGGGTGCAGGCTCAGCAGCACCGATGCGGTCGGCTTCTGCTGTTCGCGGAAGAAGCCGTTTTGTTGCGGCAGCGCCAGATGAACGCGGGCACTCTGCACCGAGCTCATCGCCTGGATCGATCGGGTGAGTTCGCCTTCGAGGCCCCGCTGAAAGCTCAGCTTCTCCTGGAACTGCGTCATGCCGAAGCGGTTGTTTTCCATCTGCTCAAAGCCGGCCACGGCGCCCTTGGGCAGGCCTTGCGCCGCGAGGCGAAGACGCAGGTCGTACACGCGATCGGCCGGGACCATGACGGCACCGCCACCCTCGGAATATTTATAGGGCACGTTCATCGTCGCCAGTTGCGCGATGACGGCGCCGCCATCCTTGTCGCCCAGGTTGGCGTACAGCACCCGCCAATCCGGCTGCCGACCGATCACGATGGCAACGATGGCGACCGCGACGAGCAGGACGACGCCGATGGCGAAGCGGATGCGCTGGCGGGGTGCCAGGCCTTCGAACTTGCGCGACCACGGCGCAGCAGTGGCGAGGGGGACAGGTATTTCAGCGACGGCGGACATGGGCGGTGGGTGGGTGCGGCAGCAAGCCGGTCGGCTCTTTGCACGAGACGATTATTCGGGCCGGCCCGTTCCGCATAAGCCCGATAAGGCGTCGCTTTCCCGCTCATTTCCAGCCCATGCCCGTCCACTGCCCAATTAGCATCATCGCCATGGACCTCCGCCTCACCCCCGTTACCGCACCGCTAACCACGCGCCCGGCGGGGGCCGCCCGCGCCGTCACCGGATCGACCGGTGCCACGCAGGAAACCGGCTTTGCCGGGGCCCTGTCGGGTGCTTTGAAAGCAGTGAGTGCCTCGCAGGGCGACGCCACCGCGTTGCAGCGCGAAGTGCAGCTCGAAAATCCGAATGTCAGTCTGGAGCAGACGATGGTCGCGCTGCAAAAGTCGCAGATCGGGTTTGCTGCAACGCTGAATGTGCGCAACCGGATGGTGCAGGCTTACACCGACATCATGAATATGCAGGTCTGAGGGTGACCCTCTCCCGGAGGGAGAGTGGATAAAAACCCGTCAGTGAATCAACTGCAGCTTGGCGTCGAACATCTCTGCGAAGGTGCTGAGCCACGGCTCGGCCAGGATGCGGATCTCGGCGTCGTTGCGCAGGATGCGCTGCATGATCCGCGACTTCTCGGAGCGAAGGTCTTTGGGGAGGTCTTGCGACTTCGCCAGAAACCGTAGCTGTTCGATCAGCACCGCGCAGGCGCCTTCGCAGCGCACGACGTCGTCCCAGTCTTCACGGCGCGCCGCGTCGAGCATCTGCCGGCTCGAGCTTTCGATTGCCTTGTAGTAGTCCATCAAATCGTCTTGCATGGGACCTCCGGTCACGCCCTCAAGCGGGTTGGCCGACACTCGGTCGACCGATTTCTTTCCAACCCTGCGCCACCGGGGCGATGAGGGCAGCGACTTCAGCGAGGATCTCGCCATCGTTGCGCGCATTGGCAAGCGTCAAACGCTCGATGCAGTAGTCGTAAAGGGAAGCGAGCCGTTCGGCCAGCGCGCCACCGCGTTCCTTGTCCAGGCCCGCCTTCAGGCCTTCGTTCAGCAAGCGCACCGCGCGCATGATCTGCACACCCTTGGCCGCCATGTCGCCGCGCTGCAACGCGCCGCGCGCCGAAGTAAGCGCTACTACCAGGCCGTCGAACAGCAAGTCGATCAACTGGTGCGGGCTGGCGAACTCGACGCTCGACTGGGCGCCGACGTTCTTGTAAGCCATTGCGGCGCGGAGGCTGGGCGGGGTGTACATGGTGTGTTCCTTAATCTGCTCTGCGGGAGGGTGCGCAGCATTCACTTCACACTCTAGTTATCGGCATCCGTGCGCCGAACTCAACGACCGTTTGCGGGTTCTTCAGGCGGCCGGCTTGTTCCATTGCGCAATTTGCTGCGTGATGTAGGCATTGAGCGCAGTCAGCGAACTCATCTTGGTGTCGAGCGTCGAGTACTGCTTTCGCATGTTCGCCTCGACCGTCGTCAGCCGGTCGTTCAGGCGATCCTGATCCTTGCCGTTCGAGGTCTTCTGGCCTCGCAGCGACGTGGTTTTGGTTGCCAAAATGCCGGCGCTCCCGATGGCACCATCTAGAAAAGTCTTCATCCGAGTGGCAAAGCCGGTCGCGCTGGCGGAGGTGGCGTTCGCCGACGTGAAAAAAGTGGCGACGCCGACCGTGTCCTTGAGTGCCGTCGCGAGCTTGGTCGAATCGATCGCAAGGTCGCCCGCGCCGTCTTTGGCGATCGAGATTCCCAGATCGGACAACCGCTGCAGGGCACCGCCGCCGGACACCGCGCCGATCAGCGTGCGCATAGCCGTTTGGAGCCCTGTCGTGGTCGCGTCGCCCTGCAACAGCGCGCCGGTCTTGGTCGTGCTGTCGTATTTGGTGGCCGCGTTGAACATCTCGTTCATGGCGTTGTAGGCCTTGACGAAGGCATCGACCGCCGACACCTGGGAGCCGGTGTCGTTCTTGACGGCGATCTCGACCGGTGCGGTGGTGACTTGCGACAGCGTGAGCGTCAGCCCGGGGACCGTATCGGCCAGGGTGTTGCTTGCCGATGTGATGGCCACGCCATTGATGGTGGCCTTGGCATTCAGCCCGTACTGCACCGGGTTGGCCGCCATCCCGGCGCCCGCGGAGGGATTGTCGAAGGCGAGCGCGGCCAGACTGGGCCCGGTTGCCCCGGCGCCATCGGTGGTCTGGACCCGAAAGCCGGAGGCCTCGCCCGTCGCGGTCGAGCGCATCAGGAGGCGTTCGCCCGACAGATCCTTGATGACGGTGGCGGTGACACCCGCGTCGGCCGCGTTGATCTTGCCGGCGATGGTCGACATGCTGTCGCCCTGGGCCACGGTCACCGAGACCGCGGCGGCGCTGCCCGCCGTGAAGGCGGGCGTGGTGCCGGCCCAGGTGCCGAGCTGGAGCGACAAGCTGCCGGCGCCGAAGCCGCTGCCCGTGGCGACCGCATTCGACGCGACCGATTGGCCTTGGGCAAGCTGCAACACCTGCAGGCTGAACGACGTGGCCAAGGCACCAGTGCCCGACACGCCCGCCGAGACCGCTGCCGTGTTCGACGAGCTCACCGTCTTGCTACTCCAGGTGGCCGGCAAAGTGAGCGCCGTGACGCTGTCGTTCAGCGCGGAAAGCTGGGACGTGATGGCGCCGAAGGCCGAGATCTTGCTGTCGAGCGCGCTCGCCTGCGTCTTCAGTGCGGTGAGCGGCTGCTTCTCGATCGCCATGAGCTTGGTGACGATGCTCTCGACATCGAGTCCGCTGCCGATGCCCGCCGATGAAATGGTCGACATGTCGCTTACTCCTTCGTCCAAATAGCCAAAAAGCGGCAAACGGTATGCCCGTTAGCCGCTGTGTACGTGCGTGGCGCCCCTCGCCATCGCACCCAGGTGGCACCGCGCCCTTTTTACTTCAGCAGGCTCAGCACTTGCTGCGGCAGCTGGTTGGCCTGGGCCACCATGGCTGTGCCTGCTTGTTGCAGGATCTGCGAGCGCGACAGGTTGGCCGTTTCAGCGGCGAAGTCTGCGTCCTGGATGCGCGAGCGCGAGGCCGCGGTGTTGTCCGAGTTGGTCTGCAGGTTGGTCACGACCGAGGTGAAACGGTTCTGGATGGCACCCAGGTCGGCGCGGCTGCCGTTGACTTGCGTCAGTGCGGCATCGACGATTTCAAGCGCCTTCTGTGCGCCGGCCACGGTCGTGATGTCGAGGTCTTTCGCGAAGCTGGCGGTGGTGGTGGCCGCCGCGGTCGTGGTGCCGGCCGTCAGGCCAGCAGCTGCGCCACCCGCAACGACCAGATCCTTGCCGGCCTTGATCGAGGTCAAGGTCAGGGCGCCGGTGGTCGCGTCAGAGGTGGCGTAGACGCCGGTCTCATTCATCTTGGAGTTGATAGCGCCGGCCAAGGACTTCCCGGTCGCGCCGCCCGTGTCTCCGACAGCAATGGACACCTTGTCGATCGCGACACCGTTGATCGAGATATCGGTGATGTCGCTGGCGGCATTTGCAGTGGCAGGCGTCTGTGCGGTACCGGTGACTGCTGCAGCGAACTTGACGTTGCCGAGTGCGGCGGCGGTCGTGTTGGCGATCTTGTTGACTGCAATGGTCTGACCCGCGTTGGCACCGACTTGAAAAAGTTGGCTGCTGAACGAACCGTCGAGCAGCTTGGTGCCGTTGAAGTCGGACTGCTTGGAGACGCGGTCGATTTCCGACACGAGCTGGTTCACTTCCGAGTTCAGTGCGGTGCGGTCGCTGGTCGAATTGGTCGCGTTGGACGACTGCACGGCGAGCTCACGAATGCGCTGCAGGTTATTGCCGACTTCGCTCAATGAGCCTTCAGCGGTTTGCGCCAGCGAGATGCCGTCATTGGCATTGCGCACGGCCTGGTTCATGCCGCGGATCTGCGAGGTCATACGCTCCGAAATCGCCAGGCCAGCGGCATCGTCCTTGGCACTATTGATGCGCAAGCCCGAGGACAGGCGCTGCATCGAAGTCGCAAGCGACGACTGGCTGTTGGTGAGATTGCGCTGCGCCGTAAGCGAGCTGATGTTGGTGTTGATAACTGAGGTCATGGAGAAGTCCTTTAGAGCTGAATAAATCCGGCATCGCTGCCAATGTCACGCCAGCAAAGAGACTGGCCGCCTGGCGGATCGCATTCGTGACCCGCTGGTTTTGTTTTCGGATCGAACTGCGACTAGCTTGAGAGGTATATTTTTCGTAACTGACCCTTTAGAAATCGCCGCAACGGCAGATGTGAGGGCGACCGATGCAGTTACACACCGCCCGCGAATCAAGGAGAAAACGTGTCTGTGCCGCCACAGACCTTAGAGGCAAGCCAACTAAGTCACGGTTTGAACAACGGCGTGTTGTCAGTGCTTTTCCGGCCGTCACATTTACGGGGTGAGTGGAAATGAATACCTTGTGATTCAAATCGACCAAAGTCTTACGCAAATGTGTATTCATAAAGTTCACATGAATACTTTGGGTGTAGGCAATTGAATGACACATCGACACATTTCGGAGACGTCGTTAACAGTTGTTAACCTATTAAAGTTTTTGTAACGCTGGTCAGAATCGGCTTTAACGCAACCCGGACGTCGTCCTACGAAAGCACCGATATGACCAGCGAGCAAATCCTTGCCGAGATTCGTGAAGCCAACCTCACTTACCTGATGCTGGCGCAGAGCCTGATCCGCGCTGACAAGGCGCAAGCCCTGTTCCGCCTCGGCCTGCCGGAAGAATCGGCCGACCTGATCGAAGCACTCTCCCCTGCGCAGATCATGAAGATCGCATCGGGCAGCATGTTGCTGTGCCGCTTCCGCGCCGACGACGACATGGTCTGGAGCCTGTTGACCAATCACAACGTCAACGCCCGCACTGCCAACGACGCGACGACGCGTTTGCATGCAGGCATCGTGATGGCCGGCCGCTACGCTGCCGAAACCATCGCTCCCTGAAACAGAGCGAGAGACACCGACATGGCCACTTCCAAAAGCGTTCTCGGAGATTCCCGGCAGATTGGGCGCGCCGTCAGCCTGATCAACCTTGGCGCCCGCTTGCAGGTGCTCGAAAGCGAAACCGAGCTCTCCTACGAGCGGCTGCTGCGTCTCTACAAGGAAGTGGCGGGCAAGTCGCCCTCCAAGGGCCAACTGCCTTTTTCGACCGACTGGTTCCTGACCTGGCAGCCGAACATCCATGCGTCGCTGTTCCAGAACATCCATACCTACCTGGCCAAGACGAGCGACCTCGAACCGGTCGACGTGCTGATCAAGGCCTACCAGCTCTACACCGAGCAGATCTCCTCGTGCGACATCGAGCCGCAACTGTCGATCACGCGGGCCTGGCGCCTGGTGCGCTTCATGGAGAACAACATGCTCGCCATGACCCAGTGCTCCAAGTGCGGCGGCCACTTCGTGACCGAACCCTACGAAAACGCCAGGCACTACGTCTGCGGCATGTGCGTGCCGCCGGCGCGAGCAGGCAAAGGGTCGGCGGCGGGCGGCATTCATTTGCAGTAATTCTGCGAGGCCGCACCGGCCACAAAGATTCGATAAGGGCCCCTGAACGGGCCCTTTTCAATGGAGTGCGGCGAGATCGATGCGTGCCAAATCGCTGCATGCGCGGAGCAATGTCTGCTGCCGCTTTTTACATGTCACTCGTGCCTTGAACTGATCACTCCCCCATGTTCGTCATCATCGGTTACGTCGTCGCGCTGGGCTGCATTTTTGGCGGCTACATCATCCACGGCGGAAACATCGGCGTGGTGCTGCATGCGTTGCCGATCGAGATGATGGTGATTGGCGGTGGTGCCATCGGCGCCTTCATCGTGAACAACCAGCCGAAGGTACTGAAGGCCACGCTGCAGGCGGTACCCAAGGCCTTCAAGGGCAGCAAGTACACCAAGGCGCGCTACATGGAGCTGATGGCGCTGCTCTACGACATTCTTCAGAAGGCGCGCAAGGACGGCCTGATGTCGATCGAAAAAGATGTCGAAGCACCGCAGGACTCGGCCATCTTCCAGAAGTACGCGACCGTGGGCAAAGACCACCACGTCGTCGAGTTCACCACCGACTACCTGCGCATGATGGTCTCGGGCAACCTGAACGCCCACGAGATCGAAGCGCTGATGGACAGCGAGATCGAAACGCACCACCAGGAAGAGCACGCACCGGTCGCGGCCATCGCGCGGCTGGCTGGCGGACTGCCGGCTTTCGGCATCGTGGCTGCCGTGCTGGGCGTGGTCAACACCATGGGCTCGGTCGGCCAGCCACCGGCGGTGCTCGGCGCGATGATCGGCTCGGCGCTGGTCGGCACCTTCCTCGGCATCCTGATGGCGTACTGCATCGTCGAGCCGTTCGGCGGCCTGCTCGAGCAGAAGGCCGAAGACGCCTCCAAGGAACTGCAGTGCATCAAGACCACCTTGCTGGCCAGCATGCAGGGCTACAACCCGACGACCGCGATCGAGTTCGGCCGCAAGGTGCTGTTCTCGACCGACCGCCCGAGCTTCAGCGAGCTCGAAGCCCACGTGAAGAAGAAGTGACGACATGGCCACCAGCCCCGGTACCAAGAAGCTCCAGCCGATCATCATCAAGCGGGTGAAGAAGACGGCGCATGCCCACCACGGCGGCGCCTGGAAAATCGCCTATGCCGACTTCGTCACCGCGATGATGGCGTTCTTTCTTTTGATGTGGCTGCTGGGCTCCACGGCCAAGGGCGACTTGCAGGGCATCGCCTCTTACTTTCAATCGCCGCTCAAGGTCGAGATGGCGGGCGGCTCGGGCGCCGGCGCCAGTTCGAGCATCGTCACGGGCGGCGGCAAAGACTTAACGCGCACCGTGGGTGCGGTCAAGCGCAACGACGGCAGCAAGGGCAAAGAGAGTGCGCCGCTCAACATCGAAGACCCGAAGCGAGAACAGGCCAAGCAGGACGCGCGTCGCATGAACGAGTTGCTAGCCAAGATGGATGCATTGATCGCGGCCAACCCAAAGCTGCGCGAGTACCGCTCGCAGATCAAGATGCAGGTCACCATCGATGGCCTCGAGATCCAGATCGTCGATGACCAGAACCGTCCGATGTTCGACACCGGCAGTTCGCTGGTGAAGCCGCAGATGCGCGACATCCTGCATGAGATCGGCAGCGCGCTCAACGGCATCGAGAACAAGGTCAGCCTGGCCGGCCACACGGACGCCACGCCGTACGGCAACGGTGATCGCGGCTACGGCAACTGGGAGCTTTCGGCCGATCGCGCCAACGCGTCGCGCCGCGAGCTCGTCGCCTCGGGCATGCCCGATGACAAGCTGGTGCGCGTGGTCGGCCTGGCCGCCAGCGACCTGCTCGACAAGGGCAACGCGATGGCGCCGGTGAATCGGCGCATCAGCATCACAGTGCTGACGCACGAGGCTGAGTCGCGACTGCTTGGCACGCCGCGCCTGGACGCGCCGGATGCGGTGAAGGCCATCAACGAACAGTTGATCCGCGACCACGACAAGGCTGCATCTTCTTCGTCACCAACGAACTGATCGACGAATAGACAGGCACTCGCGCCGCTTATCGTCGCTTCGTTTTCGCCCCCGCTTCGGACAATGGCTGGCACACCCAAAAGCCCGCCATGGAATCCAGCAGTCAGGACCGTCGCCTCCCCGCCACGCAACGCAAGCTCGATCAGGCTCGCCGTGACGGCCAGGCTGCGCGCTCGAAAGACCTGCCGCACCTGATCGTTCTCGGCACCGGCGCTGTCGCCCTGCTGCTGTTGGCACCGACCGCCTTCGAGCGCATGCGCAGCACGCTGGCGCACGCCTTCCACTTCGACGCGCACAGCATCGCCCAGCCCGGCGACATGCTGGCCCGGCTCACCGCGTACACCAACCTCGGGCTCGCGGCCTGCGCGATCTTCGCGGCCATCGTGCTCTTCGCGGCCATCGCCGGCACCGTTGCGACGGGCGGCTGGGTCGCCAGCATGAAGTCGATCACGCCCGACCTGAGCCGGCTCAATCCACTGTCGGGCATCGGCAATCTGGTGTCCAAGCAGCAGCTGGTCAACGTCGCCAAGCTGGTCTTCATGTCGGCGCTGCTAGGCACCGTCGGCTACATGTTCGCGGCGGGCTCGCTGCACACCATCGCGCAGCTCGCGATGCAGCAGTCGCCCGCCGGGCTGGCTGCGCTCGGCGACTGGCTGGTGTCGGGCATGAGCCTGGTAATGCTGGTGGTGCTGGCCGCAGCGGTGATCGACGTGCCGCTGCAAAACCACTTTCATCGCGCCAAGCTGAAGATGTCGCACCAGGAAGTGCAGCAGGAGCACAAGGAAGCCGACGGCAACCCGCACATGAAAGGCCAGATGCGCCGCAACGCGCGCGAGCGGGCGCAGCGCAGCAGCATCACCGCCGTGCCGCGCGCCGACTTCATCCTGATGAACCCGACGCACTTTGCCGTGGCGATGCGCTACGACGAGCAGACCATGAGCGCGCCGCAAGTGATCTCCAAGGGCGCCGATCTGCTCGCCATGAAGATCCGCGACATCGCCAAGGAGCATTCGATTCCGGTCGTGCAGTCGCCGATGCTGGCGCGCGCCCTGTACGCGCACGCCGAGCTCGACCAGCCCATTCCGGCCAGTCTTTTCACCGCCGTCGCGCAGGTGCTGGCCTATGTGTATCGCCTGAAAGCCGCACTGCGCGGTGAAGCGCCGATGCCGCTGGTCGTGCCGGAGCCTTTCGTGCCGCCGGAGCTCGATCCGCTGAACAAAACGCCCAAGCAACCGAAGAACCCGAAGCAACCCGTCGAAGGCACTGAATGAATCCGGACATGATCCGCCAATGGTTCGGTGCGCAGGGCGCGATGTTCCAGCGCGCTGCGGCGCCATTGCTCGTCGTCGCCATCCTCGGCCTGATGGTGCTGCCGATTCCGCCCTGGCTGCTCGACACTTTCTTCACCATCAATATCGCCGTCGCGCTGATGGTGATGATGGTCGCCGCGTACATGGTGCGGCCGCTGGACTTCGCGGCATTCCCTTCGGTGCTGCTGCTCACCACGCTGATGCGGCTGTCGCTCAACGTGGCCTCGACACGGGTCGTGCTGCTCGAAGGCCACACCGGTCCCGGCGCTGCCGGCGCGGTGATCGAAGCCTTCGGCCACTTCCTGATCGGCGGCAACTTCGCGGTCGGTTTGATCGTGTTCGCGATCCTGGTGGTCATCAACTTCGTGGTGGTGACCAAGGGTGCGGAGCGCATCGCCGAAGTGTCGGCGCGCTTCACCCTGGACGCGATGCCAGGCAAGCAGATGGCGGTCGATGCCGACCTCAACTCCGGCAACATCGACGAGAAAGAAGCGCGGCGCCGTCGCCTCGAAGTGGCCGAAGAAGCCAACTTCTTCGGCGCGATGGACGGTGCCTCCAAGTTCGTGCGCGGCGACGCGATGGCCGGCATTTTGATCCTGATCATCAGCGTGATCGGCGGCTTCACCATCGGCGTGCTGCAGCATGGCCTGCCGGTGGGCAAGGCCGCCGACACCTACGTACTGCTGGCGGTGGGCGACGCGCTGGTCGCGCAGATTCCGGGCCTGCTGATCTCCGTCGCCGCCGCCATGGTGATCTCGCGCGTCGGCAAGGAAGAAGACGTCGGCCGGCAGATCGTGCAGCAGCTCTTCACCTCGCCACGCGTGCTCGGCCTGACCGCCGGCATCCTCATCTTGCTCGGCATCATCCCCGGCATGCCGCACGTCGTGTTCCTGGTGATGGGCGGGCTGCTCGGCTACGGCGCATGGATGATCTCGCGGCGTCCGCCACCGGCCGTCGATGCGCCTGCGCCACCACCCGCGGCCGATGCAGAAGCCACCTGGGACGACCTGCAACCGGTCGACCTGCTCGGCCTCGAACTCGGCTACCGCCTCATCGCGCTGGTCGACAAGAACCGGCAAGGCGACCTGCTCATGCGCATCAAGGGCGTGCGCCGAAAGTTCGCACAGGAGGTCGGCTTCCTGCCGCCCGCGGTGCACGTGCGGGACAACCTCGAACTCAAGCCGAGCGGCTACCGCGTGACCTTGCGCGGCGTGATGGTGGCCGAGGGCGAAGCGTTCCCCGGCATGTACCTGGCGATCAATCCGGGCGGCATCAACACGCCGCTGATCGGCACTGCGACGACCGACCCGGCCTTTGGCCTCCCGGCGCACTGGATCGAGGAACGCCAGAAGGAAGCCGCGCAAATGGCCGGTTTTACCGTCGTTGATTCACCCACCGTGATGGCGACCCATCTCTCACACTTGATGCATGTTCAGGCAGCGCGCTTGCTGAGCCGCACCGAAACCCAACAACTGGTCGAACACGTGAGCAAGCTGGCCCCCAAGCTGATCGAAGAAGTCGTACCCAAACTGGTACCGATCTCGACGTTCCAGAAAGTTTTGCAGCTGCTGCTCGAAGAGTCTGTTCATATTCGCGATATCCGCACCATCGTCGAAACGCTGGCCGAACAGGCCGGACAAACCACCGACCCGGCCGAGCTGGCGCGCCGTGTGCGCGTGGCGCTGTCGCCGGCCATCGTGCAGCAGATCTACGGCCCGACGCGCGAGCTCGACGTCATCGCCATCGAGCCCGGCTTCGAGCGCCTGCTGGTGCAGGCGCTGGCCAATGCGCAGGCCCCGGCGCTAGATCCCGGCGTGGCCGAACTCTTTACCCGCACCGCGGCCGAAGTCGCACAAAAGCAGGAGGAGCTGGGCGTACCGGCCTGCTTGCTGGTACCCGACGCCATCCGCAGTTCGATCTCGCGCCTGGTGCGCCGCGTTGCGCCCCGTTTGCAAGTGCTGGCGCACAGCGAAATTCCTGAAACCCACACGATCCGTATCGGCCCGATCCTTCGAGGTGCTTCCGCATGAATATTCAACGCTTTCTCGCACCGACCGCCCGCGAGGCATTGGCCAAGGCGCGTGCCGCCTTCGGTGACGACACGCTGATCCTGTCGAACCGCCAGCTGCCCGACGGCGTCGAAGTGATGGCCGCGACCGAAGCCGCGCTGGCGCTGATCGACAGCAAGACGCCAGAGCATGGATCGGTCGAAGTTGCACGCCCAGCGCCGGTCGCAGCACCCAGGGCCATCGTCGAAGCGGTCGCCGCACCCGCGCTAGACATCGGCGTGCAAGCCGACACCGAGCAGCTCGCGATGAGCACGCTGTCGTTCCAGGACTATGTGCGCGAGCGGATGCTGCGCCGTCAACATGAAGCGAGCGTGCCGGTCGTTGTGGCTGTCACCGCAGCTGCATCGCTGCAAGCCGCACCCGCAGCCGCACCAGCACCCGCCAAAGCCGCGGCCAAGCCCGATTTTCAGATCCTTTCATCGCCCCCGGTCACCGTCGTAGTGAACGACTTCATCGCTTCCACTGCGACGCCTGGCGCGCCGACCGCTTCGGTCGTGACCGAACCCGCCACCGCCCCCGCCACCGCCGCCACATCCCCCGACCTGATGGCGCAACTGCAGTCGATGCAGACCATGATGGACGAGCGCTTCAACGCGCTCGCGTGGCTCGGCCAGGCGCGACAAGACCCGATCCAGTCGAACCTGATGCTGAAGCTGGTGCGTGCCGGCTACTCGCCCGGCCTCGCGCGCTCGGTGCTCGAAGCCATGCCCGCTTCACTCGAAGCCAGCGACGCAGTGCGCTGGCTGCTCGGCTCGCTGGAGAACCGGCTCAGCTCCAAGACCGTGCAGCCGTCGATCCCCGAAGAAGGCGGCGTGTTCGCGTTGATCGGCGCCACCGGCGTCGGCAAGACGACCAGCGCCGCCAAGCTGGCCGCGCTCGGCGCGCAACTGCACGGACCCTCCGGCGTCGGCCTTATCACGCTCGACACGCAACGCGCCGGGGCGCACGAACAACTGCGCGCCCATGGGCGCAGCCTCGGCGTCGTGGCGCATCTGGCGCACGACCGCGCCGCGCTGCAGGAGTTACTGCATCTGTTGATAGGCAAGAAGGTCGTGATCATCGACACCGCCGGCGTGGCGCCGCACGATCCGCGTCGCCGCGATCTGCTCGACATGCTCGACGTGCCGAATGTCAAGCGCGTGCTGGTGCTCAATGCCGGTGCGCATGGCGACACGCTGGAAGACATGGCCATCGCATTCAAGCTCGGCGGCACGCGCCAGGCCATCGTCTCGAAAATCGACGAAGCCGCCAAGCTCGGCCCGGTGCTCGATGTGCTGATGCGCCACGAGTTCACCGTGCGCGGCATCGGCAATGGCCAGCGCGTGCCCGAGGACTGGAAGGTCGGCGATGCACGCGGCCTTATCCGCGCCTCGATGCAGGCAGCCCAACGCTCGGCCTTCGACCCGAAGCCGGTCGACATGCCCTGCTACTTCTCACCGGCCGACTGCGGCGCCTGAACTTCGACGCAATGCTCGCCGCTACCGCTTCCCAGATGTACAACCCCCAAGGCCGACTCGACCGCGACGGCTTGATTCGCCAGTACGTGCCGTTGGTGCAGCGTCTCGCGCACCACATGATCGCGAAGCTGCCGGCCAACGTCGAACTCGACGACCTGATCCAGGTCGGAATGATCGGTCTGGCGGACGCCTTGTCGCGCTATGAAGCGAGCCAGGGCGTGCAGTTCGAAACCTTTGCGACGCAGCGCATTCGCGGTGCGATGCTCGACGAGCTGCGCGAAGGCGACTGGCTGTCGCGCGGCTCGCGCAAGAGCCAGAAGCAGATCGAGCAGGCGGTGCACAAGCTGGAGCATCGGCTTGGCCGCTCTCCGGTCGAATCGGAAATTGCCGCCGAGCTCAAGATGCCGCTCGACGAATACCAGGCCCTGCTCGGTCGCGTGCGCGGCACGCAGTTGGTCTACCTCGAAGACATCGGTGCCGGCAGCGAAGACTCCGACGGTTTTCTCGATCGGCATACCGCCGACACCGAGGCCGACCCACTCAGCCTCTTGAAAGACCAGCGCCTGAAGAAGGCACTTGTGGTGGCGATCGACGGTCTGCCGGAACGCGAGCGCTTCATCATGGGCATGTACTACGAGCAGGACATGAACCTGAAAGAAATCGCTGCGGTGCTCGGCATCACCGAGTCGCGCGTGAGCCAGTTGCACAGCCAGTCGATCGCACGGCTTCGCGCGAAGATGCGCAGCCACTGAAACGGCCTCTGAGGCCGAGTGCTTCGGCGCCCTTGCGGCGCCGTTTTCAATTGGAGCAAACAGAGTGTCTAAGCGCTCCGCGCCCGGTCAACGGGCAACCGTCGCTTCGACGGCCTTTCGATCCTGCAAGAGGATCAGTGCGAAGCGAAGGTCGGGCGGTCGCCCAGTCGCGCGTAGGTCGCCTCGGCTTGCGGCCGGAAGATCGAAGCCAGCGCGCGCTCGACCATCACGGTGCGGCGGGCGATGCTCTGGCGCTGCGTGGCCAGTCGCTGGGCGACGGCATCGATGCGGCGACGGAAAGCATGGTCGAACACTTCGGCCGACAGCGCCGCTTCGAGCACGCGGGCAAAAGACAGGGCGACTTCGCGCAGCGCGGCGCATGCGCGCTGCAGTGCATCGGGCTCGCCCGCCATCAGGCCGGCATCGACCACGTCGAGCTGTTGCTCGACTTCGACCAGGAGGGATTCGGTGGAATTGCGGGTATCGGGCATGGTCAGTTCCTCACTCGGCTCAACATTTCCTGGGCATTCGAAAGCATCTTGTCGGCGATGGCGCCGGAATCGACCTTGAAGGTGCCGTCGGCAATCGATGCTTTGACGGACGCCACCTTGGCTTCATCGATACCGGTGCCGGCCGAGGCAACGTTCAGCGTGCGGGCCGCGCCCGATACGGTGACGGTCGCACCCGAACCGCTGGCAGCGCCTGCTGCTTCGGTTCCGCCGGTGCCGCTCGAGGCTCCGCCGCGCTCGGCCTTGGTGGCTGCGAGCGATGCGGCCGCGAGGGCGGGATCGTTCAGTGCTTGGATCTTCATGATTCAACTCCAGTGCCCCCTTGTGGAAGCATCGTTCCTGTAATTTCGGCACCCTTTGGAGGAACTTGAGAACTTTCTTCAAGTTGGATCACATCGAAAGCCGTACCGTGCGCAAATCCTGCACGATTCCAGTGGTGATGCGGCCGTTTTCCATCCGCAGCCGCACCATCTGGCCGACAACGCCCGGCGTCATGGCCTGCGCATCGGACGTCACCTCGAAGCCTGGCCCCGACGCCACGACACGAACCTGCGCCCCGGCAGCGAACACCTGGGCCGGCTTGACCATCGACTGCCGCACCGGTTGCCCGGCCGCCAACAAATGCGCTGCGGTCTGCCCGACCCACAAAGCCGGATCGGCCACCACCGGCGACGTCTCGGCGGCCCAATCGGCTTCGGCCTCGACCGCATCGGCAGCGGTCAGCAAGCTACCGGCGATCACGTTGTCGCGCAACACCCAAGCCGGGCCGAAGGCCTTGATGGTCACGGGCAGGAACACGTTCCAGCGACCGCCCCCATCGGTACAACGCAGGCCGAGCCGGGTGCGGCCCCACAGGCGCATGCCGACCGGGATGTAGGGCTCGACGTGGGTGCACGGTGCCAGCCGCAGCCGGCTGTCGAGTGTGCCCACGCTCACTTCCATGCGAAGCGGCGAGGCTGATGCCGCTTGCGATTTGGCTACCGCGTCGTCCAGCCACTGCTGCGTGGCGGCGACGAATTCCGGCGCGACCTCGGCGCCTTGCGACGGCGCCTGCTGGGCCTGTGCATTGCCACACAGGACGGCCGCATACAGAGAGATGCACACAGCCATAACGCTGGTGATGGGGCCGGCGATGCGGCCCTGGCTCGGACGTCGGCTGCGAATTCGAAGGGACGGCATGAGGTGCCTTTCCAAAAGTCCAGAAGAGAAGCTGCAGCAACAGTGCCGCGACTGAAATATAGGCAGACCCGCACCACACAAAGCACCGAACAGGCCGCGAATCCCCCCTTTACTCCGTGCTTCCCGGAGTGGCCGCGTTTTCATAATTTCCACACGGCCCGAAATGGCCACCCACTCCTATCCGAGGCTTTCCCGATGCTGGACAACTTGACGAACTCACTGGACTTCCATGCGAAGGTCCTGGTGCTGCGCGCCGATCGCCAGCGCGTGATCGCCAGCAACATTGCCAATGCCGACACGCCCGGCTATGCGGCACGTGACTTCGATTTTGCCGATGCACTAAAGAGTGCGACGGGTGGTGCAAGCAGCGGTTCGCCCCTGCGCATGACGACCAGCGCCGACACGATCGACAGTGGCCGCAGCAACGCACGCCACATCCCGCTCACCGGCGGCAGCGGCGCCGGCATCGGTGACAGCGACAACGCGGCGGGCTACGTGGTGCAGACCCAGCCGACCGCCGACGGCAACAGCGTCGACCTCGACCGCGAGCGCGCCGCCTTTGCCGACAACGCAGTGCGCTACGAAGCCACGCTGCGCTTCATCAACGGCCAGAGCAAGACTTTGATGTCTGCCATCCAGGGGCAATAAACCATGTCGATGTTCTCGATCCTCGGCATTGCCGGCAGCGCGGTCAGCGCGCAGTCGCAGCGCCTCAACGTGGTGGCCAGCAACCTGGCCAACGTCGACGCCGTGGCCGGCCCCGATGGCCAGGCCTACAAGGCGCGCCAGGTCGTGTTCCAGACCGTGCCGTACGGCAGCGCCGCCGATGCCGGCGTGCGCGTCGACTCGATTTCAGAAAACCAGACGCCCGGCCGCAAGGTGCATGAACCCGCCAGCCCGGCTGCCGATGCCGAAGGCTATGTGACGCACTCCAACGTGAACCCGGTGGAAGAGATGGTCAACATGATTTCAGCCTCGCGCTCCTACCAGAACAACATCGAAATCATGAACACCGCCAAGAGCCTGATGCTGAAGACGCTTCAGCTCGGCCAGTAAACAAGGACCCCGTCAATGACCGCCACCAGCGCCACCTCCTCCATCGCCGGCACGACCTCCAGCTACAACATCAGCTCGAGTGCCGACGCCGCCTCGACCTCCAGCACGAGCACCAGCTCGTCGGACATCCAGGACCGCTTCCTGAAGCTGCTGGTCGCACAGCTCAGCAACCAGGACCCGATGAACCCGATGGACAACGCGCAGATGACCACGCAGATGGCGCAGATCAACACCGTCACCGGCATCGAGTCGCTCAACACCACGATGAAGGCAATGGCCGCGCAAATGTCGTCGCAGCAGATGCTTCAGTCCGGCGACATGGTCGGGCGCAGCGTGCTGACCGAAGGCAACCAGATCGCCATCGACGGCACCACGGCCGTCGGCGCAGTCGAACTCGCCACCGGTGCGACCGACGTCAAGGTGCAGGTGATGACCGCGGGCGGCCAGATCGTAGACACCGTGTCGCTCGGCAAGCTCGACGCCGGCCAGCACGGCTTCAGCCTCGACGCGTCGAACTACCCGACCGGCGCGGTGCTGCAGTTCAAGGTCACCGCCACCAACGGCAGCGACGCGGTGCAGTCCACCGCGTTGATGCGCGACAAGGTGGTGGCGGTCGGCAGCGACACCAAAGGTCTCACGCTCACGCTGCTGTCGGCCGGCGTCACGCCGTACGCCAAGGTCCACACGGTTCTTTGATCAGCCCCCTCTTCCAGGAGCACTCCCATGAGTTTTGAACAAGCACTTTCCGGCCTCAACGCGGCCAGTCGCAGCCTCGACGTGATCGGCAACAACATCGCCAACGCGGGCACCACCGGCATGAAGTCCTCGCGCGCCGAGTTCGCCGAAATCTATGCCAGCTCGGCCGGCGCACTGGGCGGTACCAACCTCGGGCTCGGCGTCGAAGTGGGCGCGGTGGCGCAACAGTTCTCGCAAGGCACGCTGTCGATCACCGGCAACGACCTGGACGTCGCCATCAACGGCAAAGGGTTTTTCCAGGTGAAGTCGACCGACGGATCGACCGCCTACACGCGCGCCGGCAACTTCAAGCTCGACAAGACCGGCGCCATCGTCACCAACAGCGGCGCCACGGTAATGGGCTATCCCACCGACGCGAACGGCGTGCGCCAGAGCTTCGACGCGCAGCCGCTCAAGCTGCCCACCGGCGCACCGATTCCGGCCAAGCAAACGACCAAGATGGCCGCCGACATCACGTTGAACGCGGCCGCGCCCATCGCCGCCACCGCAACGCCTCCGACACCGATCCAGACCTACGGCACCTCGCTCACCGCGTTCGACGCGCAAGGTCTCGAAGTGCCGGTCGGCATGTACTTCACCAAGATGGCCAACAACAGCTGGCAGGTGCACACCAGCGTGAACGGAAGCGATCCGAGCACCTCGACGCCCTTCACCGTCAACTTCAACGCCGACGGCAGCCTGAATACCGCCACCTCGCCGGTGCCCAGCCTGACGCTGGCCTCGCCGAACGACCCTGCGCAAACCTTCCCCATCACGCTCGACCTGAGCAAGATGACGCAGGTGAACTCGGCCTTTGCCGTGGCCGATCTCTCGCAGGACGGCTACACCTCGGGCGCCCTCACCGGCATCAAGATCGAGGACAGCGGCATCCTGACCGCCACCTACTCGAACGGCCAGACGCAGTCGGCCGGCCAGGTCGCACTGGTCAACTTCCGCAATGCGCAGGGCCTGTCGCCGACCGGCTCGGGCTACTGGGTCGAGACGGCCGCATCCGGCCAGCCGGTGCACGGCGCGCCGGGCGAAGGCACCTTCGGCCAGCTGCGCTCGGGCGCGCTCGAAGAATCGAACGTCGACCTGACGGCCGAGCTGGTCAACATGATGACCACGCAACGCGCCTACCAGGCCAACGCACAGACCATCAAGACGCAAGACCAGGTCATGTCGACCCTGGTGAACCTGCGCTGATCGATCCGTCCGCCAAGACCTCCCAGCACACGCACGGCACGCCATGGACCATCTGATCTATACCGCGATGAGCGGCGCCAACGCGGCCGCCCAACGCCAGGCCGTGCTCGCGAACAACCTCGCGAACGCATCGACGCAAGGCTTCCGTGCCGAGCTGTCGACCTTTCGTGCGGTGCCGGTGCGCGGCGACGGCGCGACCACCCGCGTGTTCGCACTCGAAGCCACCTCGGGCCACGACAGCACGCCCGGCGCCGTGCAGCGCACCGGTCGCAGCCTCGACGTGCAGGCGCAAGGCAATGCATGGTTCGCGGTGCAGGGACTCGACGGCACCGAGGCGTACAGCCGCTCCGGCGCGCTGCAGGTGTCGCCGACCGGCACGCTCGTCAACAGCTCCGGGCTGGTCATCTTGTCGGATGGCGGTTCGCCGATCGACGTGCCGCCGGGTGGCGACATCAGCATCGGCAACGACGGCACCGTGACCTCGAAAACCGGCGATCAGCCGGTGTCGACACTGGGCCGCCTGAAGCTCGCCACGCCGACGCAGGAAGACCCGTTGAAGCGCAGCGAAGACGGCCTGTTTCGCACCGCATCGCAAGAGCCGCTGCCCAGCGACAACACGGCGCGCCTGGAAACCGGCGCGCTCGAAGGCTCCAACGTGAACGCGATCGAAACCATGGTCGGCATGATCGCCGCCGCCCGCCAGTTCGACGCCCAGATGCGCCTGCTGACCACCGCCGAAGCGTCCGACAAATCGGCCGCCCAGTTGCTCGCCGTGGGCTGATGCCCGCGACCGTCACGACACGCTAAGACCATTCAAAGAACACCATGATCAACTCGCTCTGGATCTCGAAGACCGGCATGGAAGCGCAGCAGACGCAGCTCGACGTCATCTCGCACAACCTGGCCAACGTCTCGACCACCGGCTTCAAGCGCGCCAGCGCCGTGTTCGAAGACCTGATGTACCAGAACCTGCGGCAGGTCGGTGCGAACAGCACCGAGCAATCGCAGTTGCCGACCGGCCTGCAGCTCGGCCTGGGCGTGCGCACCGTCGCCACCAGCCGCTCGTTCACGCAGGGCAGCATGCAGCAGACCAACAACCAGCTCGACCTGGCCATCAAGGGCAACGGTTTCTTCCAGGTGACGCAGCCCGACGGCACCATGGGCTACACGCGTGACGGTTCCTTTCAGGTCGACGCGCAGGGCCGCCTCGTGACGGCGGCGGGCCTGCCGGTGGCCAACGGCATCACGGTGCCGGCGGGCGCCACCAACGTCAGCATCGCGACCGACGGCGCCGTGTCGGCCACGCTCACGGGCCAGACCGCACCGCAGACCATCGGCACGCTGGCCATCGCCAACTTCGTGAACCCGGCCGGACTTGAACCGCGCGGGGAGAACCTCTATGCCGAGACCGCTGCGTCGGGCCAGCCGCAAGGCGGCACTGCCGGCACCAACGGCCTGGGCACCGTGATGCAGGGCTTTCTGGAAACCTCGAACGTGAACGTGGTGCAGGAACTGGTCTCGATGATCCAGACGCAACGCGCCTACGAAATGAATTCGAAGGCGATCCAGACCAGCGACCAGATGCTGCAGAAGCTCGCGCAGCTCTGAACACTTCGCGCTTGTTCATGAAACGTCTCGCTTCCCTCGCCCTGATCGTGTCGATGCTCTCGATGTCGTCGGCGCTCGTCACCGGCTGCACCACGCTCGCCAATACGCCGCAGGTCGACATGCCGAGCACCGCACCGCCAGCTGTGCCGGCGCCCATTGCCGCACCGCGCAATGCGACGGGCAGCCTGTTCCACACCAGCAGCTACCGTCCGCTGTTCGAAGACCGTCGCGCGCGGCTGGTCGGCGACACGGTGACCATCGCCATCGTCGAGAACGTGACCGCGAGCCAGAAGTCCACCTCGTCGATCGACAAGAAAGACGGCGTCGACGCCAGCATCAGCGCGATGCCCTTCTTCAAGAGCAACTCGTTCAGCCGCGCCAGCGCGACGGCCGACTCGACCTACAACTTCGCCGGCAAGGGCGGCACCGAAAGCGCCAACACTTTCCAGGGCTCGATCACCGCGACGGTGGTCGACCTGTTGCCCAACGGCCACCTCGTCGTGACCGGCGAAAAGCAGATCGGCGTGAACCAAAACGTCGACGTGCTGCGCTTTTCCGGCACCATCGATCCACGCTCCATCCAGGCCGGCAGCGTGGTGAGCTCGGCGCAAGTGGCCAACGTGCGCATCGAGTCGCGCGGCCGCGGTGCGCAGCAGGAAGCGCAAGTCATGCCCTGGCTCAACCGCTTCTTCATGAGCGTCTTGCCTTTCTAAGCACTCGATGAAGACCATCTCCATTCGCACCTCCGCTCGTCTCGCCGGCCTGCTCATGTTGAGCATGGCGCTGCTCGCGCCCGCCCACGCCATCCGCATCAAGGAAGTGGCCGCAGTGCAAGGCGTGCGCTCCAATCAATTGACTGGCTACGGCCTGGTCGTCGGTCTCGACGGCACGGGCGACCAGACCACGCAGATGCCTTACACCACGCAGAGCGTCGCCAACTATCTGCAGCAACTGGGCGTGACCTTGCCGGCCGCGACCGCATCGCAGCTGCAACTGAAGAACGTCGCGGCCGTCATCGTGACGACGACGCTGCCGGCCTTCGCGCAGCCGGGCCAGATGCTCGATGTCAACGTCTCGTCGATGGGCAACTCCAAGTCGCTGAAGGGCGGCACGCTGATCGCCACGCCGCTGCGCGGTGCCGACGGCCAGATCTACGCATTGGCGCAAGGCAACCTGATCATCGGCGGCGCAGGTGCCTCGGCCGCCGGCAGCAAGGTGCAGATCAACCACCTGAGCGCCGGTCGCGTGCCGAACGGCGCGCAGGTCGAGCGCTCGGTACCCACCTCGCTGAACGACGGCGACAGCGTGAGTCTGGACCTGAACTCGGCCGACTTCGAAACCGCGCGCCGCGTGGCCGCCGTCGTCAACCTGAAGCTCGGCAGCGGCCTGGCTCGCGCGCTCGACGGCCGCACGGTGCAGGTGCAGGCACCGGTCGATGCCAACGCTCGTGTCAGCTTCATCGCGCAACTCGAAGAGCTCACGCTGGAGATTCCGATTCCCGCTGCGCGCGTGGTCATCAACGCGCGCACCGGCTCGGTGGTGCTGAACCAGGCCGTCACGCTGGGCCCCTGCGCCGTGGCCCACGGCAACCTGTCGATCACCATCAGCTCGCAACCGATCATCAGCCAGCCGCAGCCGTTCTCCAACGGCAAAACGGTGGTGGCCGAGCAAGCGAGCATCCAGATCAAACAGGAGCCGGGCATCCTGATTCAGCTGCCGAACTCGCCGCTGTTGTCGGACGTGGTGCGTGCACTCAACGCACTCGGCGCCACGCCGCAAGACTTGCTGGCGATCCTGCAAGCCATCAAGGCCTCGGGCGCGCTCAACGCGGAACTCGAAGTCATCTGAAGATGAAGCCCGCACGCTCATCGCTTCGCGTATCGCTGCCCCCCGAGGGGGAGCGTCAGTGCCTTCGGGCGGCCGGGCGGCACTGACATGGCCGCGCCGTCATCCATTCCCACCCTGAGCAGTGGCGGACTCGCGGCCGACGCGCGTTCGCTCGACACGCTCAAGCTGGTCGCGGGCAGCAACGATCCCAAGGCCGTCAAGGAAGCCGCCAAGCAGTTCGAATCGCTCTTCATGCGCGAGCTCATCAAGAGCATGCGCGAGGCCACGATGAAATCAGGACTGATGGACAGCGACGGCGAAAAGCTCGGCACCGATTTGCTCGACCAGCAGTTCGCGGTGCAGCTCTCCGGCATGCCCGGCGGCCTGACCGAAGCCATCACGCGCCAGCTCACGCAGCAGATGACCGGCAATGCGCGCAGCGCCACGCCGACGGTGTCGCTCGGCGGCACCACGACGAATCCGAGCGCGACGCAAAGCGGCTTCGTGTCGCAGCACACCGAGGCGGCCGAGCGCGTGGCGCAAGCCACCGGCATTCCATCGGCTTTCATGATCGGTCAGGCCGGCCATGAAACCGGCTGGGGCAAGAGCGAGATCCGCAACGCCGACGGCAGCAATGCCTTCAACCTGTTCGGCATCAAGGCCACCGGCAGCTGGACCGGCAAGGTGGCCGAGATCACGACCACCGAATACGTCGACGGCGAAGCGAAGAAGGTCACGGCCAAGTTCCGCGCCTACGGCTCGTACGAGGAATCTTTCCGCGACTACGCCAAGCTCATCGGCGAGAGCCCGCGCTATGCGCAGGCCCGCGCGCAAACCGGCTCGGCCACCGCCTACGCCACAGAATTGCAGCGCGCCGGCTACGCCACCGATCCGGCCTACGCGGCCAAGCTGAGCCGCGCCATCAACACCAGCTTGCAGCTGCAAAGGTCTCAAGCATGAGTCTGCTCAACGTCGGCGCGCGGGCTTTGCTCGCCAACCAGATTGCGCTGGCGACCACCGGCAACAACATCGCCAATGCCAACACGGTCGGCTACTCGCGCCAGACCGCGGTGATGTCGCAGGTGCCGGGGCAATACACCGGCAGCGGCTACATCGGCAAGGGCGTCGAGGTCTCGACCATCGAGCGTGCCCACAGCGATTTTCTGACCACGCAGGCCACGCAGGCCGCTTCCGTGTCGTCAATGGACAGCACGCGTGCCAACCAGCTCTCGTCGCTCGAAGACATCTTCACCGGTGGCGCCAGCGGCCTCGGCGCGTCGGTGACCGACATGCTCAACTCGCTGTCGGACGTGGCGAGCACGCCGACCGACATCAGCGCGCGCAACGTGGTGCTGACCCGCGCCGACGAAATGTCCGCGCGCTTCCGGGACGCACAAAGCCGGCTCGACGATCTGCAGCAAGGCGTGAAGTCGCAACTCGGCGATGCGGTCACGACCATCAACAGCCTGGCCACGCGGGTGGCCGCGCTCAACCAGCAAATCGCACGCTCGCAAGGCGGCGGCCAAGCGCCCAACGACCTGCTCGACCAGCGCGATCAGGCGATGCGCGATCTCAACCAGCAGGTGCAGACCACCACCGTGGCGGCCGACGACGGCACCATGAGCGTCTTCATCGGCAGCCAGCCGCTGGTGCTGGGCAGTTCGGCCGCAACGCTGTCGCTTGCGACCGGCGCCGACGGCACGCAAGCCCTGACGCTCACGCGCGCCAACGCCGGCACCACGATCCAGGGCGAAACGCTGGGCGGTGGGGCGGTGGCCGGGCTGCTGCGTTTTCAAAATACCGATCTCGCCGAGGCCCGCAACCTGCTGGGGCGCATGGCGACGACCATCACCAGCGCAGTCAATGCGCAGCACAAGCTCGGCGTCGATCTGGACGGCAATGCGGGCGGCAATTTCTTCCAGCCGATCGCGGTGCCCGACGCGGTGCCGGCGACGGCCAACACCGGCAACGCGACGGTGGGCGCCACCGTGACCGACCCGTCGGCGCTCGCCGCATCGTCCTACCAGCTCAACTTCGGCGCGGCAGGCAGCCTGCAGGTGACGCGGCTGTCGGACGGCAAGATCAGCAACTTCGCCGGACCGCTGCCGGTGCAAGTGGATGGCCTGACCATCGCCGTCGGTGCAGGCACAGCCAACGCCGGCGACAGCTTCACCCTCAAGCCGTATGCCGCCGCTGCGGGCCAGGTCGCGACCGCGATCACCTCGCCGCGCGCGCTCGCCGCAGCCAGCCCCATCGAGGCCCGCGCCGGCACCAGCAACACTGGCAACGTGACCGTGTCGGCACTCGCGCCGGCCAAGGCCGATGCCAACATGACCGGCACCGTCACGCTGACTTTCAACGCAGCCGGCACCGTCGATGTGAGCGGCACCGGCACCGGCAACCCGACCGGCGTGGCGTACACAGCGGGCCAGCCGATCAGCTTCAACGGCTGGAACCTCACGCTGAAAGGCACACCGAAACCCGGCGACACCATCACCGTGCAGGCAGCGACGCCGGGCTACAGCAACCTGAATGCCGGCAACGCGACCGCACTGCTCGGCCTGCGCGATGCGACAGTGTTCGACGGCGCACCGCTGTCCGATGGCTACGCCTCGCTGATGGCGACGGTCGGCGTCCGTTCGCAGAGCGCGCAGTACGCCGCCGGCATCTCCAACTCGATCGCGACGAACCTCGAGACCAGCCGCACCAGCGTGTCGGGCGTCAACCTCGACGAAGAGGCCGCCAACCTGCTGAAGTACCAGCAGGCCTACCAGGCGTCGGCCAAGATGATCCAGATTGCACAAAGCATTTTCGACACGCTGCTGCAAGGCATGAACTGAATTCACCGGAGCAAACCATGTCTGGCAACACCACCCGCCTCGGCAGCGCGAACACCTATGACAACGCGGTGCGCCAACTCACCGCGCGGCAGTCGCAACTGTCGAATCTGCAAGAGCAACTCACGGCCGGCAAGAAGGTGCTGCGCCCGAGCGACGACCCGAGCGGCGCAGCCCAGGCCGAGCGCGCCATCACGCGCATGGCGCGCGTCACCACCGACCAGCGCGCCCTCGAAGTGCAACGCAACGCGGTCGCCACGGCCGAGTCGACACTGGGCGATGCGGTGACTGCGGTGCAGGACTTTCGCGCCCTCGCGGTGCAGGCCGGCAACACCTCGCTCACCGCCACCGACCGCGCCAGCATCGCGCAGCAGATGACCACGCTGCGCGACCAGATCCTCGGCTACGCCAATGAAAAGGACAGCAACGGGCAGCCGCTCTTCGGTGGGCTCGGCAGCACGGCCGCACCGTTCTCCGACACCAGCGGCGGCGTGACGTTCAACGGCATCGCAGGCCAGACCGCAGGCGGCGCGGTGTCGGTGCCCGCCACGCTCGATGGCGCCGCGACCTGGATGAACGTGCCCACCGGGAACGGCGTGTTCGCCATCACGCAGGCGAGCGGCACCAGCACCGTGTACACCGACGCAGGCAAGGTAACCGACCCGAGCGCGGTGACCGGCGCCAACTACAACATCGTGTTCAACGTGAGCGGCGGTGTGACGACTTACGACGTGCTCAACACCACCGCGGGAACGACGGTACAGAGCGCGCAGCCTTACCTGGGAGGTCAGGCGATCGCTTTCGACGGCATTTCGTTGACGCCATCGGGCACGCCTGCCAACGGCGCGACTCTGCAAGTGAAGCCGAGCACCCACGCCAGTCTGTTCGGCGTGCTCGACGCGGCGATTGCCGGGATCCGTGACGCCACCAGCACGGGCGCAGTGGCGCAGAACGTGTCGCAGGCTCTGGTGCAGATCGACTCGGGCCTGTCGCGCCTGCAGTCGTCGCGCGGTACGGCCGGCGACCTGCTGAACCGGGTCGACGACATCTCGGGGCGACAAGCCGACCGCAGCATCCAGCTGGAGGCGGATCGATCGCGTGCGGAAGACATCGACATGGTGAAAGGGGTCTCGGATTTCCAGACGCAGCAGACCGCGTATTCCGCGGCGCTCGGTTCTTACGCGCAGATCCAGAAACAGTCGCTCTTCAACTTCATCAGCTAGCGCGATGAAACACACCCTCATGCCACGGGAGGCCTCATGGCGCAAACCGTACTAGGCAGCCTGACCCTCGGCTACCGACCCTTGTGGGGCCGGAGCCGCACACTGTCCGGCGTGCAGCTGTTCGTTCACGAAGACAGCGAAGGCGTCGACGGCCATCACCTGCTTCGCATGCTGGCAGAGCTGCGCACCGCCGAGTCGCCGGCGCTGCTGCTGTCTTTGCAGTCGCGCGAACTGCTAACCAGCCTGCTGCAACACGCCACGCCATCGGACCCGATGATCGAAGTGCCGGTGCGCTGGCTCGACGACGCACGGCTGCGTGCCAGCGTGCATTCCGCGCGCTCGCGCGGCGTGCGCATGGTGGCGCGTGGCGACGCGGCACAGAACCCGCCCGAAGACGTGGCGCGCTGCTTCGAGCGGCGCATGACCGCGCTGTCGGCGGTCGATGCCGGCACCGCGCTGCATGCCGCCAAGCGCGCGCGCGAATCGGCTGCAGTCGGTCGTCTTGCGGCCCGCGCCGAAGGCAGCCCGGTACTCCCCAACTCCATGGTCGAAGGCGTGGCGAGTCGCGCGCTGGCCGAACACGCACTCGATCAGCAAGGCGCCTGGGCCATCGCAGGCTGGCCGGTCGAAGATGCCGTGCACCGCTACGCAGGGCAGCCGCTGCCGCCGAGCCGTCGCGCCATCGTGCAGACCATGAACGCGCTCGACGACGAGCCGTCGCTCGAACGCATCGAACAATTGCTCGGCGAAGAACCGACGCTGGCCTACCGCCTCTTGCTGTATCTCAACTCCGCCGGTCTGGGCTTGCGCAGCGGCATCGCGTCGTTGCGGCACGGCTTCATGATGCTGGGCTTTCGTTCGCTGAGTGCGTGGCTGGCCGAGCAACTGCCGCACGCGACCGACGATGCGGGCCTGCGGCCAGTGAACGCGACGATGGTGCTGCGCGGCCACCTGATGGAGCACCTGATGGACGCCGGCATCGAGGACGATCTGCGGCGCGAGGTGTACCTGTGCGGCCTGTTCGCGCAGCTCGACCTCGTGCTCGACGAGCCTCTCAAGCTCAGCCTCAGTCGGATCCCGTTGTCGGAGCGAATCGTCTCGGCCATCGTGAGCCACAACGGCCCGTATGCACCGAGCCTGAAAGCCGCCCTCGCCCTCGAATCGGACGACCCTGCCCCGTTGCGTGCCGTGCGCGAAACCTATGGCCTGGCATCCGACGACGTGAACCGCGCACTGCTGCGAATGCTCGCGGGCAGCAGCCTGCAGCCGGCTGGACTGCTGACGACGCGCGCCGCCTGACCGATCTTTGTGTTTTCCCTGTTTTTCTTTCCCCGGAGTCTCGATGTCTACTGATCATGCCCTCGCCCCTGATGTCGAAAGTGCTGCGCCGGTCGGCGTGGGCGCTGCGCTGTCGCGCCAGGCCATCGTCGACGAGCGGCGTGCCGTGTTCGGCTACGCGCTGTTCGAACAACCGCGCGACCGCGCGAACGATTCCACCGTGGTGGTCGATGCGCTTTCCGACTCGGGCACCAACGCGGTGGCGGGCGAAAAGCTCGTCTTTATCCATTGCGCTTTCGAAAATCTCGGCGGCCTCCAGCTCGACTTGCTCGACCCCGACAAGGTCGTGCTCGAGGTGTCGACTCGAGAAGGCAGCACCGAAGAAGAGATCGAGTTCGGTCGTCTGGCGCTGACGAAAATTCGCGAGAGCGGATTCCGTTTGGCGTTCGGCCCGGCGGTCCTCGAACCCGCCTACGCATCGTGGCGGCCGATGGCTGCATTCTTGAAGCTCAACCTGGCCGGCATGCCGAACGACCAGGCCGAGCGCTTCATCAAGCTTGCAAAGACTTCGAGCCGCGCCGATGTGGTGGCCGAGCAGGTCGATACGGTCGAGCAGTACGAACTGATGAAGCGTTTTGGCGTCAAGCTGTTCCAGGGCCGCTGGTTCGCGCAGCCTTCTGCCATCACCGACAAGGCGGTGCAAACCTCGCAAGCCACGATCATCCAGTTGATCAACCTGGTGCGGCGCGAAGCCGACCTCGGCGACATCGAAGAGCTGATCAAGAAAGACCCGACGCTGTCTTTCAAGCTGCTGCGCATGATCAACTCGTGCGGCTTCGGGCTGAGCGTGGAGATCACCTCGTTCCGCCACGCGGTGATGATCCTCGGGCTCAACAAACTGATCCGCTGGGCCACGTTGCTGATGACGGTGTCGCGCCCCGGCGGCGCCGCGCCGGCAGCAGGCACCACAGCAGTGGTGCGTGGCCGGCTGATGGAGCTGCTCGCTGCCGAACTGATGCCGCAGGAAGACTGCGACAACGCCTTCATCGTCGGCGTGTTCTCGCTGCTCGACACGCTGGTCGGCATGCCGATGGCGCAAGCGCTCGGTTCGGTCACGTTGCCGGAGCCTGTGCTCGACGCGCTGCTGCGCAACGAAGGGCAGCTGGCACCGTTCCTTGCGCT
The DNA here is from genome assembly GCF_046115955.1 of Variovorax sp. GrIS 2.14. NCBI lineage: Bacteria > Pseudomonadati > Pseudomonadota > Betaproteobacteria > Burkholderiales > Comamonadaceae > Variovorax > Variovorax sp. GrIS 2.14. The sequence goes on along the minus strand of NZ_JBJXIA010000001.1, from coordinate 560,733 downwards.
CACCAAGGCATGCGAGAGCGGTGACGACGTCGCCTTTTCCAAGGCCGCAAACGAGTTGCAGTTGACCAACCACCAGATCAACTGGGCGCATCTCCAGGCGCTCATGTGGGCGGACGCCCTTGAGCGCTGAAGCGGCGCGGTCACACTGGGCCGGTGTCGCGCAAGGGATGTTCCCGGCTTGACCTCGCGGCGATGACGCTCAACCATCGACCTTCCCTATCGAAGGCTCACTGAAGGAACAAAGATGGCAGAGGCATACATCGTGGCTGCGGTGCGCACAGCAGGCGGCAAGCGCGGCGGCAAACTCGCGGGCTGGCATCCGGCCGACCTGGCGGCCGAAGTGATCAATGCATTGCTCGAGCGCAGCGGCATCGATCCGGCGACGGTCGAAGACGTGATCCTCGGGTGTGTCAGCCAGGTCGGCGAACAGGCGAGCAATATCGCGCGCAACGCGGTACTGGCGTCGAAGCTGCCTGAATCCGTGCCCGGCACCTCGGTCGACCGCCAGTGCGGCTCGTCGCAGCAGGCATTGCACTTCGCGGCGCAGGCGGTGATGTCGGGCAGCATGGACGCGGTGATCGCTGGCGGTGTCGAGAGCATGACGCGCGTGCCGATGTTCACGCCCAACGCGTTGCCGGCCAAGGCCGGACTCGGTACCTACATGAGCCCCGGCATGCAGCGGCGCTACCCCGGCGTCGAGTTCAGCCAGTTCACCGGCGCAGAGATGATCGCCAAGAACTACGGGCTCGACAAAGACGCGCTCGATCGCTACGCATTCGAGAGCCACAAGCGCGCCATCTCGGCCAGCCGTGAAGGCCTGTTCGGCGACGAGATCGTGCCTATCGAGATTCGCCTTGCAGATGGATCGGGCAGCGGGCAGATGCACACGGTCGACGAAGGCATCCGCTTCGAGGCGACGCTCGAAGGCATTGCCGGCGTCAAGCTGATCGCAGAAGGCGGCCGCTGCACCGCCGCGACCGCGAGCCAGATCTGCGATGGCGCAAGCGGCGTACTGGTCGTCAACGAGCGCGGCCTGAAGGCGCTGGGCGTAAAGCCGCTCGCGCGCATTCATCACATGAGCGTGATGGGGCACGACCCGGTGATCATGTTGGAAGCACCGTTGCCGGCGACGCAGCGCGCACTGGCCAAGGCCGGCATGTCGATCGACGACATCGACCTGTACGAAGTGAACGAGGCCTTCGCACCGGTGCCGCTGGCCTGGCTGCAAACGCTCAGCGCCGACCCGGCGCGGCTCAACGTCAACGGCGGCGCCATCGCGCTCGGTCATCCGCTCGGCGCGTCGGGCACCAAGCTGATGACCACGCTGATCCATGCGCTGGCTCAGCGCGGCAAGCGCTATGGCCTGCAGACGATGTGCGAAGGCGGTGGCATGGCCAACGTCACCATCATCGAAAGACTTTGATGTCGCATGTCCTGTATGAATTGGAAAACGGCGTCGCGACGCTGACGCTCAACATCCCGACCAGGTTGAACCCGATCGCGATGGACCTGCAGGTCGAACTGCGCGACACGCTGGCGCGCGTGGCCGACGACCGCAGCGTGCGCGCGGTGGTGCTCACCGGTGCCGGCAAGGCGTTTTGCGTGGGTGCAGATCTGAGCGCGATTCTTGGCGGTGCTGACGACGGAGATGGCAAGGCGAAAGGCTCGCTCGGCACGCAGACCGCCGAGTGGATGCAGTCGCTCAGCAATCCGTTGATCGAGGCGATGCATGCGCTGCCGGTGCCGATCGTCGCAGCGGTCAACGGTGCGGCGGCGGGCGCCGGCGTGGGCCTGGCACTTGCCGCCGACATCACCATCGCGGCACGCAGCGCGTACTTCTATCTGCCGTTCTTGCCCAAGCTCGGCATCGTGCCGGACCTCGGCTGCACCTGGTTCGTGCCACGCCGCATCGGGGCGGCACGTGCCATGGGCATGGCATTGCTCGACGAGCGCGTGAGCGCCGACCAGGCGGAGCGATGGGGTTTGATCTGGGCCGCCTGTGAAGACGATTTGCTGTTGCTCGAAGCACAGAAGATCGCAGAGCGCCTGGCGCGCCTGCCGGCGCACGCGGTGCTCGAAGCCCGCAAGGCGTTCGAAGCCTCGGCGCAGCACACGCTCAGCGAGCAATTGCATTTCGAGAGCGAGCGGCAACGCGAACTGATCGACAAGCCGAGCTTCAGCGAAGGCGTGACGGCGTTCCTGCAGAAACGGGCACCGGTTTTTCCGGGGCGTTGAACGCGGATTTGGCCTCTCGGGGCCGCTGCAGGACAATGCACCATGACTGTCCTCAATGCTTTCTACGCGCAGTCCGGTGGCGTCACTTCGGTCATCAACGCATCGGCCTGCGGCGTGATCGAAACAGCACGACGCCACCCGGACCGAATCGGCCGCGTCTATGCCGGGCGCAACGGCATCCTCGGCGCACTGACCGAAGACCTGATCGACACCAGCGCAGAGCCGGCCGACGCCATCGCCGCGTTGCGCACCACGCCGGCGGGGGCCTTCGGATCGTGCCGCTACAAGCTCAAGTCGCTCGAGAAAAACCGCCGCGAATACGAGCGGCTGATCGAGGTGTTCAAGGCGCATGACATCGGTTATTTCTTCTACAACGGCGGCGGCGATTCGGCCGACACCTGCTTCAAGGTGAGCCAGTTGTCGCAGTCGCTCGGCTATCCCCTGCAGGCGATCCATGTGCCGAAGACCATCGACAACGACCTGCCGTTGACCGACTGCTGTCCGGGCTTCGGCTCCGTCGCCAAGTACGTCGCGATCTCCACCCTTGAAGCGTCACTCGACGTGCGCTCCATGGCCGCGACATCGACCAAGGTCTTCGTGCTCGAAGTGATGGGACGGCACGCCGGATGGATTGCCGCGGCGGGCGGGCTGGTGACCGACCACGGCATCCCGGTCGTGATCCTGTTCCCCGAGATCGAGTTCGACCAGGCGGCGTTCCTGACGCGCGTCGATGCGCTGGTGAAGCAGCATGGCTACTGCACCGTGGTCGTGTCCGAAGGCTGTCATCGCGCCGACGGCAGCTTCCTGGCGGAACAGGGCACGCGCGATGCGTTCGGTCATGCGCAGCTCGGCGGCGCGGCGCCGGTCGTTGCCAACATGGTCAAGGAAGCGCTCGGCCACAAGTTCCATTGGGCGGTGGCCGACTACCTGCAACGCTCGGCGCGACACATCGCTTCGGCGACCGATGTGAGACAGGCATACGAACTCGGCCAACGCGCCGTCGAACTCGCCATCGAAGGTCGCAATGCAGTGATGCCGACGATCGAGCGCACCAGCGATTTGCCCTACACATATCGCATCGGCAGTGCACCGCTCGCAGCGGTGGCCAACACCGAGAAGTTCATGCCGCGCGACTTCATCACGGCCGATGGCTTCGGCATCACCGAAGCTTGCCGACGGTATCTGATGCCGTTGATTCAGGGCGAAGACTATCCGGCGTACCGCGATGGCTTGCCGGTGTACGTGACGCTGCGCAATGTGGCGGTGCCGAAAAAGCTACCCGCCTTCGAGGTGGCTTGATCATGGCGATATCGGCGGCTGGTCGGCCATGAACGATGGCGAGATCATCGGCGTGATCGACGCCACTCACTGTCCGATCTGCGGCGAAGCGAATCGCTGTGCAGTCGAGTTGGCGCGCGAAACCGGCACACTGCAAAGCGAGTGCTGGTGCATGCAGGCCGACTTCAGCGCGGCATTGCTTTCCAAGGTGCCCGAAGCGGCGCGCGGCGCTTCATGTATCTGTGCCCGCTGCGCAGCTGCCACGCCCCGCTGACAAGCAGACCCATGCTCGCGCGGCCTCAACGCCGCGAGAAAAACCCGTGGTCGTATGCGTAGCCCTGTGCCTGCTGCACGGGCTGGCGCATCTGCAGCGGTGTCGATCGCGTCGGCGGCTGCTGCAAAGCTTGCGAACCTTGCAGCGACGTCGTCGAACCCGCCGTCGGGGGCACGGGGACGGGATCGCTCATCGCTTCCGGCGCGGGAGAAGGTGCGCCGATGCGATGGCGCTGGTCGGTGATGACCTGGTGGATGAACTGCAGCTTGCCAACCGCCGCGCGTGGCAGCACGAACGGGTAGTAGTCGGGTTGGCCCATGCTGCGCGACAACTCGTTGAGCACGTTGGTCAGGCGCACCCAGCCGTTCAGGAAGTCGAGAAACTTCATCGCGTCCGGATGGTCGGGCTGCCACAGGTCGGCGGGCTCGAATAAATCGCTGGCAAGTTCCGCGCGTGTCTCGTCGACTCCGAAGCTCATGGCGGTGTCGGCCGTATCGGCCATGTGCAGGTAATGCGCCCAGGTCTCGGCCCAGTCTTCCCACGCATGCGAGCTGGCGTAGCTGGTCACGTAGCGATTGCGCCAGTCGAGCACCGGCCCTTGCTCGTAGTGCGTTTTCAGGGAGGTAGCGTAGTCGGCGCGTTCATCGCCGAAGAGCGCACGAAACTGCTCAAGCCAGTTAGTCGGGTAGACGAGCAAGTCCCAGTAGTAGTGACCGATCTCGTGGCGAAAGTGCCCGAGCAAAGTGCGATATGGCTCGCGCATTTCGGCGCGGATGCGCTCCCGCACCGCGTCTTCTGCTTCTTCGGCATTCAGCGTGATCACGCCGGCTTCGTGGCCCGTCAGCACGTGCGGGCCGCCGGGCATGTTGCTCAAGAAGTCGAAGGCCAGCCCATGCACCGGGTCGGCGTGCCGGCTCACGACCGGCAGTCCGAGCGCGAGCAATTGCGAGACGAGGCGGCGCTTCGATTGCTCCAACTTGCGCCACAGTACGCCGTTGGTTTGGACGGAGAGATCGGGAATCGTCCGCGTCACACTGCACGACAGACAGTAGCCGGGAGCGAGGCCGATCGTGTTGAAGCTGGCGTCGTCGCCCTCACGCGGTGAAGGCACCATCCAGTTGCAACTGGATGCGGTCATCAGATTGGTACAGCGCCGGTAGGCCTTGCCGTTGGTATCGCCGAACACGGTGTAGGTATCGGCCTCGGCGCCCTGGAACGTCGCGGGTGCGAGCGGCACGACTCCCAGGCTCTCGACGACATAACCAAGCGGCGTGTGGCAGGCCAGGCATTCGCTGTTGCCGAGAAAAATCGGGTGGCCGCATTGACACTGGTAGGCGCGGCTCAGTGTCGGCGCCTTGAGGTCGGCGGCGAGCGAGTGGTCCGACTGCTCGGGCGCGGTGCCGACGGATTGCGATTGGAAGGTCTGTTCCATGGCGTCATTGTGAAGTCACCGGGCGCGAGAGCACACGCGCTCAAACGCCGATATCCTTGTAGGACGGCCGAACCCCCGCGGCCATCCGCGCGCCAATGACCGACCCCAAGATTCCACAGATCCCCGACCGCCCGCCCGCCGACTCGCCACCGAATTCTGCGGCGCCTTCGATCCACAGCTTGCGCGACCGGTACGGCGATCGCTACCGTTGGTACCTGCTGCTGTCGGTGATGGTGGGCACGATGGCGTCGATCATGTCGTCGACCATCGTCAACGTGGCCATTCCGGGCATGAGCCATTACTTTTCGCTCGGGCAGGAGCGAGCGCAGTGGGTGAGTTCCGGCTTCATGGTCGCGATGACGGTATCGATGCTGACCACGCCGTGGCTGCTCGGTCGCTATGGCTATCGCGCGACCTACGTCGGCACGATGGTGCTGCTTTTGCTGGGCGGGCTGGCCGGCGGTTTGTCGAACAACTTCTCTTTGGTGCTGGTCGCGCGGGTGGTCGAAGGATTGGCCGCTGGCGTGGTGCAGCCGATCCCCGCCATCATCATCCTGCGCGCCTTCGAGCCACACGAGCAAGGGCGCGCGAGCGGCCTCTTCGGCATGGGCGTGGTGCTGGCGCCGGCGATCGGTCCGAGCATCGGCGGCGTGCTAGTCGACCTGTTCGGCTGGCGCTCGATCTTCTTCATGGTGGTGCCGTTCTGCATCGCGTCGATCGCGCTGGCGTACCGCTTCGTGCCGACCACCGCGCCGGGCGGCGTGGTCGCTGCGCGCGCCGGCAACCTCGACTGGCGTGGGCTCGGCCTGGGCACGATCGGCACGCTGTGCCTGCTGAACGGGCTGGTCGCGCTGCGCGGTGATTCGCCGTTGCACGCAACGCTGCTGCTGGCCGGCGCCGTTCTCGCGTTTGTGGCGTTCCTCTGGTGGCAAAAGCGGATGTCGGCCTCGGGTCGCGAGCCGCTGATGAACCTGGCGCTCTTCAAGTACCGACAGTTCGCGATGGGCAGCGTGGTGGCCTTCATCTACGGCACGGCGCTGTTCGGCTCGACCTACCTGCTGCCGGTCTATATGCAGCTCGGACTGCAGCTGTCGGCCTCGCATGTGGGCACGATCATGCTGCCGGCCGGCATCGTGCTGGCCATCACCATCGCGCTGGTCGGGCGCCTGGCCGACCGCCAGCCGACGTGGATGTTGGTGAGCATCGGGCTGGCGTTGCTGGCGCTTTCGTTCGCGCTGATGATTGTGCTCAGGCTCGACAGCGGCATCTGGCTGCTGGTGATCTTCGCGACCATCGGGCGCATCGGCCTCGGCTTTATCCTGCCGTCGCTCAACATCGGATCGATGCGGCCGCTGGCCAAGCCGCTGATTCCGCAGGGCGCGAGCGCCATCAGCTTTTTGCGGATGCTGGGCGGCGCGACCGGCGTGAGCCTGTGCGCCATCGTGCTCGAGTGGCGGCTCTCGGTGCACGGCGACTCGCTCATCAACCCGACCACCAGCGTGGCGCGGATAGCGGCTTTCGACGAGGCCTTTGCCATGCTTGCAGGGCTGTGCGCACTGGCCATCCTGGCGGCGCTGCAGTTGCGCCAGAAGAAGCCGCTGCCGACAACGGTTTAATGCAGCCATGTGCCAATTGCTCGGGATGAACTGCAACACCCCCACGGACGTGACGTTCAGCTTCGCGGGGTTCGCGCAGCGCGGTGGCCGCACCGACCATCACGCCGACGGTTGGGGCATCGCGTTCTTCGAGGATCGCGGGCTGCGCCACTTCGTCGACCATCAACCGGCCTGCGATTCACCGGTAGCCGAGCTGATTCGCCGCTATCCGATCAAGAGCCAGAACGTCGTCTCGCACATTCGCAAGGCGACGCAGGGCGCCATCAATCTGCAGAATTGCCATCCCTTCGTGCGCGAGTTGTGGGGCCGCTACTGGGTGTTCGCGCACAACGGCGACCTCAAGAATTTCAAACCGCGGCTGCACGGCGCCTTTCATCCGGTCGGCAGCACCGACAGCGAGCACGCGTTCTGCTGGCTGATGCAGGAGCTGGCCAAGTCGCACGCCGGTGTGCCGAGCGTCGACGAGCTCACGCTCACGCTGCGTGAGCTGGCGCCGCAATTGGCGAAGCACGGCACCTTCAACTTCATGCTGTCGAACGGGCAGGCGTTGTGGGCGCACGCGTCGACCAACCTTTGGTACATCGAACGCCGGCATCCGTTCGTTTCGGCGCAGTTGTCGGACGACGATCTGGCGATCGACTTCGCGGCGCACACCACGCCGACCGATCGGGTGGCGATCGTCGTCACGGCGCCACTGACGACCAACGAAGCGTGGACCGCTTTCGCCCCGGGGGAACTCAAGGTGTTCGTCGACGGGCAGGCGCAAAGCGGATAGTCGACTGCGAGTTATCGGCGAGTCACTGGCGTGCAGCGATCCGGAATTGCACCCGGCGGGTGTGGCGTTCACAGCAAATCTGCATGAAAGTACCGCGAGAGGTACGTTTTCCGTGAACAATAACGGTTCTCATTTGCAACAACAGAACCTCACATGGCTCCCGCCCGTTTTCCCCTGCGCGCTGTCGCAATCGCCAGTGCCCTGGCAATCCATGCCCTGAGCGCCGCTGCGCAGGCTCAGCCGGCTGCCCCGCAAACGCTGGAGACGATCAAGGTTGAGGCCAGTGCCGACGCATCGGCCGAAGGCTTGAGCAAGCCCTTCGCCGGGGGCGAAGTCGCACGCGGCAGCCGCATCGGCGTGCTGGGCGCGCAAGACATGATGGACACGCCGTTCAACACGACGACCTACACCCAGCAACTGATCGCGAATCAGCAAGCGCAAAGTATCGGCGACGTGTTGTTGAACGACGCCTCCGTGCGCTCCGCGCGCGGCTTCGGCAACTTCCAGCAGGCGTACTTCATTCGCGGCTTTCCGGTGTTCTCCGACGACGTGTCGTACAACGGCCTCTTTGGCTTGGTGCCGCGTCAGTACATGGCAGCCGAATTCGTCGAGCGCGTCGAGGTATTTCGCGGCGCCAACGCGTTTCTGAGCGGCGCAGGCGCGGGTTCGGTCGGCGGCGGTGGCATCGGCGGGCTGATCAACGTACTCCCCAAGCGGGCGCCGAACGAGCCGCTGAGCGAGGTTTCCGTCGGCGTGCAAAGCGGCGGGCAGGGTTACGTGGCGGCAGACATTGCCCGGCGCTTCGGCCCTGACCAGGCAACTGGCATTCGCCTGAACGCGGCGCGTCGCGATGGCGGTGACCACGGCGTCGACCGTGAAAAGCATCAGCTGAGCGCACTCAGCCTCGGCCTCGACTGGCACAGCAGCAACGTGCGCCTGTCGGCCGACGTCGGCTACCAGAACGACAAGCTGAAGTCGCCTCGCCCGAGCGTGACGCCGGCCTCCAACCTGCCGATCCCCGAAGCACCGGATGCGAAGAACAACTTCGCGCAGCCCTGGACTTATTCGAACAGCCGGGAGGTATTCGGCACGGTGCGCGGCGAGGTCGATCTTTCTTCGAACGTCACGGCCTGGGCCGCGGTCGGCACGCGCCGCAGCACCGAAGACAATTCGCTCACGCCAATGAGCATCATCGATGCGCTCGGCGATACGTCGGGCTACCGTTTCGACAACGCCCGCAAGGACAAGGTCAACACCGGCGAAATCGGTATCCGCAGCAAGTTCCAGACCGGGAGCATCGGCCATACGGTGGTGGCTTCCGCGGCGGCCTTGAGTTCCGACTCACGCAATGCCTATGCGCTGTCAGGCTTCAGTGGAATCGACAGCAACATCTACCGGCCGACCGCGGTGTTCGCGCCGGCGGCGACCTTCTTCACCGGCGGCGTGCTGAGCAATCCGGGCCTGACCGAATCGACCGACACGTCGAGCTTCGCCGTTGCCGACACCATGTCTTTTGCGCAAGACACTGTCCTGCTCACCGTCGGTGCGCGTCGCCAGAAGATCAAGGACACGACGTACGACTACAACAAAGGCTCGCGACTCGACGGCTACGACCAGAGCAAGACGACCCCCGTGGTCGGCTTCGTCTTCAAGCCGCTGAAAAGCCTTTCGCTCTACGCCAACTACATCGAAGGCCTGATCAAGGGCGACGTCGCCCCGACCACCACGTCGACCGGGCAGCGCGTCACTAACGCGGGGCAGGTCTTTGCACCGTATGTGTCGAAGCAAAAGGAAATCGGCGCCAAGTACGACGGCGGCAACATCGGTGCCAGCGTCGCACTTTTCAGCACGAGCAAGCCGAGCGCTTACCTGCAGAACGGGACCTATGGCTCGTATGGCGAGCAGCGCAACCGCGGCGTCGAACTGTCGGTGTTCGGCGAACCGACGAAGGGCCTGCGCCTGCTGGGCGGCATCACATTGCTCGACGCAGAGCAGCGCCGCAGAGCAATCGCGTCGAACAACGGCAACGAGGTGATCGGCGTGCCGAAGCACCAGATCAATTTGGGCGCCGAGTGGGACGTGCCGGGCATCAACGGCTTTTCGGTCAATGCACGCGTGCTGCAGACCGGCAAGCAGTACGCCGATGCTGCCAACACGCAAGTGCTGCCGTCATGGACTCGTCTGGACCTCGGTGCGCGCTATCTCGTGGACATCGGCAACGGGCGATTGCTCACGATCCGGGGACGTGTGGACAACGTGCTCAACAAGTCATATTGGGCATCGGCTGGTGGCTATCCCGGCGCGAACTACCTCGTCTTGGGCCAGCCACGCACGTTCGTCATGACCGGCACGGTCAACTTCTAAGGACACGCCTGATCCGTGCGCGCGTTTTTTACCGTCACTCACCGCTGGCTGGGCCTCACGGTCGCGCTCTTTCTGATCGTCTCCGGCCTCACAGGCGCGGTCACGTCATGGGATCACGAACTCGACGAGTGGCTCAACAGCGCGCTCTACGACACCGATAGCCGCGGACCCTTCAAGGACCCGATGGCAATGGCCGCGGCGGTGGAAGCAGCCGATCCGCGCGCCAAAGTCAGCTACGTTTCGCTCGGACTCGAAGCAGGCCATAACGCTGCCTTCTTCGTCGAGCCACGCACCGACGCTGCCACGCGACAGCCCTATTCGCTCGGCTGCAACCAGGTCTTCGTCGACCCGGTCACGGGACACGTCGTCGGCCGGCGCGACTCGACCGCCGTTTCGCTCTCGCGCGAAAGCCTCATTCCCTTTCTGCGCACGGTGCACTACAGCCTGCACATCCCCGCGATCTGGGGCACCGATCGCATTGGCTACTGGATCATGGGGACGGTGGCGCTGGTGTGGCTGATCGACAGCTGCGTGGCGCTCTACATCACCACGCCGCGTCGCCTGAAGATGCCGCGCGACGCGCCGAAGCACGCGGCGCGTCATCGCAAGCCGACGACCTGGCTGGGCCGCTGGCAACCGGCATGGGCCATCCGGTGGCGCGCCGGTGGCTACAGGCTCAACTTCGATCTGCACCGCGCGGGCGGGCTTTGGGCCTGGGTGTTCATCATCGTGATCGCCTTCACTTCGTTTTCACTCAACCTGTACCGCGAAGTCTTCTATCCCGTGCTGTCGCTGGTGTCGAAGACGACACCCGGTCCCTACGAGACGCGAACCATGGCACCGCTCGGTACCACCATCACGCCGTCACTGGGTTTCGCACAGGTCGTGGACATCGCCGAGGCCGAGGCACGGCGACAAGGCTGGACGACGCCTCCGGGAGGCATCTACTACGAGGCACGCTACGGCTTCTACAACGTGTCGTTCTTCAAGCCCGGCGCTGAAAACGGACAAGGCGGCATGGGTCTGAGCAACCTCTACATCGACGGTATGGACGGTCGCCTGTTGAGCCAGAACGTGCCATGGAAAGGCACCGCTGCAGACGTGTTCGTGCAGCTGCAGTTCCCGATGCACTCCGGCCGCATCCTCGGCTTGCCGGGCCGCATCATGATGTCGGCGATGGGCCTCGGTGTCGCCATGCTGTCGATCACCGGCATCGTGATATGGGCGCGCAAGCGGCGTGCGCGACAGACCGGACCCCGAGGCTCGGTGGCTCCCAGCAGCGCCTAGTTGCGTTTGATGCCGACTGATTCTTCCAGCGCATCGATGAACATCGCCGGCACGTCGAAGCCGGTTTGTTCGGTGATTTCCTGAAAGCAGGTCGGGCTGGTGACGTTGATCTCGGTGACCGAATCGCCGATCACGTCGAGCCCGATCAAGAGCAGACCGCGTGGTGCGAGCGTGCGGCCAACGACTTCTGCGATCTCTCGATTGCGCGCGGTCAGTGGCTGCGCCACGCCCTTGCCGCCGGCCGCCAGATTGCCGCGCACCTCGGTGCCCTGCGGGATGCGCGCCAGCACGAAGGGCGCCGGCTTGCCCGCGATGATCAGGATGCGCTTGTCGCCCTGCGTGATCTCGGGCACGAAGCGCTGGACCATGATCGTCTCGGCACCGCCCTTGTTCAGCGTCTCGACGATGGAGCCGAGGTTCATCGCGTCTTGCCGCACGCGGAAGATGCCCATGCCGCCCATGCCGTCGAGCGGCTTCAGGATGATGTCGCCGTGCTCCGCATGAAAGTCGCGCACCGACTCGGCACTGCGCGTGACCAACGTCGGCGTCACGAACTGCGGGAACTCCATGATCGCGAGCTTTTCGGGGTGGTCGCGCAACGCGCGCGGCGTGTTGACCACATGCGCGCCTTCACGCTCGGCCTGCTCGAGCAGGTGCGTCGCGTAGATGTACTCGGCATCGAATGGTGGATCTTTGCGCATCACCACGATGTCGAAATCCTTGAGCGCCTTGGTCTCGATGATGTCTTCGCGATACCAGTCCTTGGCGTCGCCGGTGAGGGTGATCTGCTGAACGTTGGCGGTAACCACGCCACCTGATTTCCATTGCAGGTCTTGCGGCAGGCACGCCGCTATGCGATGTCCGCGCCGTTGCGCCTCGCGCATCATCGAAAAAGTGGTGTCCTTGTAGATCTTGAATTCGTCGAGCGGATCGGCGACGAAGAGAATGTTGTGCATCAGAAGGTCTTTCCGGCGGCCGCGTTGCGAGTCGCCTGCTGTTCATTGGGCACGATCTTGCCGCCGGGTGCGATGGCCTTGCCGACGGAGGTTTTTGTCGGGTCGGCGCCGTGGATGCTTTGAGCGGAGTCGTAACGATTGCGCCGGCCGAGTTGCTGCACGGCCAGCGCAATGGCGCCGGCCACTACACCCCAGAAAGCCGAGCCGATGGCGGCCACGGAGACGCCCGACAACGTGACAAGAAAGGTGATGAGCGCTGCCTCGCGATGCGACTCGTCGCGCACCGCCGCGGCAAGTCCGCCGCCGATGGTGCCGAGCAATGCGAGCCCGGCGATGGCAGCGACCAGCTCTTTCGGAAACGCGGTCAGCACGCCGACCACCGCCGCACCGAAGAGCCCGATCACGACGTAAATCGCACCGCAGCTCACTGCCGCCGTATAGCGCCGCTTCGGGTCGTCGTGCGCCTCAGGCCCCATGCAAATGGCCGCGGTGATGGCGCTAAGGTTGAGCGCATAGCCGCCGAACGGCGCGAGCACCAGCGTGGCGACTCCGGTGATCGTGATGAGCTTGCTGATCGGCAGGTCGTAGCCGGCCGCACGAATCGCCGCGACGCCGGGCAGGTTCTGCGAGGCCATCGTGACGACGAACAAGGGCAGCGCCAGGCTCACCGCGGCGCGCCAGGTAAACACCGGCATCGTGAAGATCGGCAGGGCCATATCGAAGTGCACCGCCGACCAGGCCAACTGGCCGCGCGACGCCGCATAGACGACGCCGACGAGCAGCGTCAGCGGCACGGCATAGCGCGGCATGAAGCGCTTGGCCAGCAGGTAGGCGGCCAGCATCAGCAAGACGAGCGGCAGCGCGGTCTGCGCCGCAAGGAAGGCCTGCAAGCCGAAGCGCGCCAGCACACCCGCGAGCAGCGCCGAGGCGATCGCCATCGGGATCTTGTTCATCACGCGCTCGAACCAGCCGGTCGCGCCGGCCAGCGTAATGAGCGCCGCGCAGACGATAAAGGCGCCGACCGCCTCGTTCATGCCGTAGCCCACGCCGGCCACCGCCAGCACCGCCGCGCCCGGCGTACTCCACGCAATCATGACCGGCTTGCGCCAATACAACGAAGGCACCGCGGAGCACAGGCCCATGCCGAGCCCCAGCGCCCACATCCACGAGGTGATCATCGCGGGCGTGGCGCCGAAGGCCTGTGCGGCCTGGAACACGATGGCCACGGAACTGGTGAAGCCGACCAGCACCGCGACGAAGCCGGCCGTGAAAGCCGACAGGCTCAAGTCCTTGAAAAAACGCATTGGCGAATTGTGCCCGGCGTTCATGGCCTGCCTTGCGGAGGTGGCCCGCCTCTTGCAAACTCGCCGCATGACCGCACGCTGGCCCGACAGGCTTCCCTCGCACGACCGCTTCGACTATTCGCCGATCACCCGGCGGCCCGACTACCGCTGGCCGAACGGCGCCGGGCTCGCCGTTTACCTCGGCTTCAACCTCGAGCACTTCGCTTTTGGTGATGGCCTGGGCGCCCGCATCGGACCGCCGTCACCGGAGCCCGATGTGCTCAATCACGGATGGCGCGAATACGGCAACCGCGTCGGTGCGTGGCGCTGCCTCGAACTCTTCGACTCGCTCGGCCTGCCCACCGGCGCCTTGATCAACACCGCGCTGTACGACCACTGCCCCGAACTGCTGCGCGCGGTGCAGCTGCGCGGCGACGAGCTCATCGGCCACGGCCACAGCAATGCGGAGCGACAAGGCGATTACAGCGAAGCCGGTGAGCGCGCATTGCTCGAACGCTGTCGCGACCGCATCGCCGGCGAGAGCGGCATCACGCCCGCGGGCTGGCTGTCGCCCTGGATATCGGAGAGCGCGGTGACGCCGGACTTGCTCGTCGAGACCGGCTACACCTACACGCTCAATTGGTGCCACGACGACCAGCCGACACGCATGCGCACGCGCAGCGGCAAGTCGTTGTGGGCCGTGCCGTACCCGCAAGAACTCAACGACATCCCGATGATCATCGCGCGCCAGATGGACGCGAAAGACTTCGCGACGATGGTGATCGACAACTTCGACGAGATGCGCGAACAGGCGCGCACGCAGCCGTTGGTGATGGGTGTGGCGCTGCACCCTTACATCGTCGGGCAGCCGTATCGGCTGCGGCATTTGCGGCGGGCGCTGGAAGCGCTGGCTGCCGCGCGCGATCGCGGCGAGATCTGGTTCACGACCCCTGGCGCTATCGTGAGGCATGTGGAGGGGCTGGAGGGCTAGAGTGCGGTCCAGGCGTAATAGCCAACGCCCTCATAGTTATAGTTCGGCGAACTTTGAAGCACGGAGTCACGTTCGGCCGCACTGATCGTATAAAAGTGCGTGCCGGTGCGTGTGTTGAAAAAGCGATACATCGCCGTCGCTCCAGTGGTGGGGTTTGTGTCGGCAAACCAGCTCTTTCCCTCGTAAGCAAAAGCCGGACTGTTGGCTTTCACGTTCTGGGCTTCGTCTGCACTGATGGTGTAAAAGTGCGCTCCGGTCTTCGAGTTGTAGAAGCGCTCGAGCGCCGTCGCTCCGGTACTGCCGTCGGAATAAGCATAGAACGCGATTCCCTCGTAGCTGTACTTCGGCGTGGTGTTGCGCACGGTGTCGCGCTCGGTCGCGCTGGCTGTGTAGAAATGCGTAGAGGTGTCGGTGTTATAGAACCGATAGATCGGGATGCGCGGGTGCGCCGGCGCATTGAGCCACTGCGACATGCCCGCGTTGTAGGCGACATCGAAGCGCCCGTACACCGCGATCGCATTGGTGCATGAAGCCGCCCCGCCGAACAACTGACCCACCAGCACGCTCGTGCCGTTCGATGTCGTGAACAGTGGCGATCCGCTGCTGCCTGGCTGCACCGGGCCTTGGCCCAGCATCACTTCGATGAAGCGCGCCGTTGAAGGCGTAGCGGTGGCAAAGGTGCAGTTGCCGTCGGTGGTGTGTGCGATGCACGAGAAGTAGTCGATCACCTTGCCGGTGCTGTACTTCTGCAGATCGGCAAGTGGATGGTGAAGCCCAAAGGCGTCGTTGCCGATCGGCGGCGGCGTCGCAATCCATGCGGCATACACCGCGCCTGGCGGTGGCGTGCCGGCAAGCGACATGAAAGACGTGTCGGTGTCGGCGTTGGCGTTGGCGAGCAGCAGCGTGGCGCCACCGTAGACAGTTCGGGTGGCGTCGCTCAGCACGCCGTTGCCGCACTGCGACGAATGAAAGAACCAGTCAGTCACGAGACTCGACGCTTCTGCTTGCGTCGAGATGCAGTGGTACGCACTCAGAAAATACGGCGTGCCGGACGAAGCCTTGTCGTTCAGCAAGGTGCCGGTGCAGGCGTAGCCGTCGCCGTCTTTCACGAAGGTCATGCGAGCTACCGACTTGCTCTCGGTGTCGTAGGCATGGGTGCAACTGACGTCGAGCGTGCAAGCCGCCGCATTGCCGAGCGCGCCGGTGGCACTCAGGGCATCGGCCTGGACAAACATGTGGGTCAGGCGCGGGATGGCCATCTGCACCAGCGCCGTGTCAGTGCCGGGTGGCACCTCGATCTCCAGTGTAATTTCTTCGCCACCCAGGTCGGGTGACCAATACGTGTGTGCAGCCTCACCTGTTTCGCCGGCATCGAGGCTGCGCTGAATCGACGCGAGCAGCTGCTGCGCCGAGACCTCGATCATTGTCTTACCGCCGGCGACATAGAACCGCAACATCGTGCCCAGCGGCAGACTGGTGATTCGCACGCCGAGCCGCACGCCCTTGGCGTCAGGCGTCGCGAAGTGGATGGCGGCGATGCGCCCTTTTCCCGGAGAGTCGTTCCACACCAGGACCTGCGCGGTGGCGGCCTCCGTAGCGGTGGCATCGATGTTGCGACCCAGGCCGACTTGCGTGGGTATGGCTGCGGATTCGTTCGCAACGACTCGGGTCTTTCGCGCGACAACACCTCTTTTCTCGGCGTTCAAGCCGTCGAGGTTCACGTACGCGAGCGACCCGGAGACGCCAGGCGTGCGCCTGCGCACAGGTGAAGCGTCTTGCGGCATGTCGGCAGTGCGTGTAAGCGCGACGATGGGACCGTCTGAGGTCGTCGTGGCGGACGCCGGTTTCGAGGCAGCCTGCAAACTGAACGAGGCGGGCGCGACGCTGATGCCAGCGCCCGTGCTGGTCGCTGTGCCAACGGCGGTGCCGGACTCGGCAACGGAAACAGTGCTGGGAGCCGAGACACCTGTGCCGCTGCTTCCACCACCGCAAGCCGTGACGAGGGTGACGAAAGCCAAAGCCAACGCGCCGCGGCTTAGCCGCAGAACCCCAAAAGCCGACGTACTGGTTGCCAAAAGTCGCCTCACCTGTGAGCCGACGCTGGAACGAAACTAAGAAGTCGGCAAACGGACTTTAGTGCACATTTACACAATACTTACAAAGTGCTACACCCACTGCGTGCAAGGTTTCTACGCGCTTTCAAATCTCAATCTTGGAGCCGAGCTCCACCACCGCATTGTTGGGCAGACCCAGAAAATCGGCCGCGCCACTCGCGTTGTGGTGCATCTGCGCGAACAGCTTTTCGCGCCACGGCGACATGCCGCCGCCGAGGGTGGGAATGACCACGTCGCGCGACAGAAAGTAACTCGTCGCCATAGGCTCTAGCTGGCAGCCCCGCATGCGCGCCTGCTGGAGCGCACGCGGCAGGTCGACGTCGTTCTTGAAGCCGTAATGCACGATGACTTGCCAGCAGTGATGCCCTAGCGCCTCCATCTCGATGCGCTTGTCCATCGGTATCCACGGCACCTCGTGGTTGCGCACCGTGACGAACAGGTTCTGCTCGTGCAACACCTTGTTGTGCTTCAGGTTGTGCAGGAGCGCGTTGGGCACGACTCCCGGGTCTGCAGTGAGAAACACCGCCGTCCCCTCGACCCGCGTCGGCCGGTTCAAAAACACCGAAGCCAGAAAGGATTTGAGCTCGAGGGCATCTTTGCGCTGCGCTACGCCCATGAGGCGCCGGCCTTCTTTCCACGTGGTCAGTACGACGCACAGGACGGCCGCCATCACCAGTGGAAACCAGCCGCCCTGCATGATCTTGAGCGAATTCGAGGCAACGAAGACGAGGTCGACCGCGAAGAAGAAGCCTGTGGTCAGGACGCACAACCACAGGGGGTAGCCCCAGCCGTATCGGATCACGAAGAAGGTCAGTGCAGTCGTGATCACCATCACGAGGCTGACTGAAATACCGTAAGCCGCAGCGAGCGCAGACGACGAGCCGAACAGGCTCACAGCCAGCACCACGCCGGCATACAGCGCCCAGTTGACGGCTGGGATATAAATCTGGCCGGTTTCTCGCACGGACGTGTGCAGGATGGTGAGTCGGGGCAGGAAGCCGAGCTGGATCGTCTGCTTGGTGGCCGAAAAAGCGCCCGATATCAGTGCTTGCGAAGCGATGACCGTGGCGGCAGTCGCCAAAACGACCATGGGAACCAACGCCCACTCAGGCGTCATCAGGAAAAACGGATTCTCAGCCGCCTTGGGGTCCAGCATCACGAGCGCGCCTTGCCCGAAATAGTTGATCACCAATGCCGGCATCACGAGCGCGAACCAGGCCAGCCGGATCGGGAATTTTCCGAAGTGACCCATGTCGGCATAGAGCGCCTCCGCCCCGGTGACGCACAAAAATACTGCGCCGAGCGTGATGAACGCCATAGAGTGATTTGCCAAGGCGAAGCGGACACCATGACCGGGCCAGATCGCTGCGAGCACCGCCGGCTCACGAATGATTTGCGCTGCGCCGGTGGCCGCAATGGCGAGAAACCACAAGATCGTAATGGGCCCAAAAAAGCGCCCGAGGTCGCTGGTTCCATGTCTCTGTGCCATGAACAGCACCGTGAGCACCACGAGAGAGATGGGGACGACGTACGGTTTAGCTGCGGGTGTGATGATCTCCAGCCCTTCGACCGCCGACAGCACCGAGATCGCCGGAGTGATCACGCCATCGCCAAAAAAAAGCGCGACACCGAACACCCCGATCAAGAGCAACGCCCCACGCAGCCGTTCCCTGTCTTTCACCGATTGCGAAGCCAGTGCGAGCAACGCCATCAGCCCGCCCTCGCCGTGGTTATCGGCACGCATGATGAGCGCGACGTACTTGATGGACACCACCACCATCAATGTCCAGAAAAACATCGACAGCACGCCCAGAACGTTGTCACGCGTCAGCGGAACATGGCCGTGCGCAAAAACCTCCTTGAATGCATACAGGACAGAGGTGCCGATGTCGCCGTAGACGACACCGATGGCGCCGAGCGTGAGCGCGGCAACCGAAGACTTGACATTGCTGCGCATGCGTCACTGCAACGTGGCCGCCCTCCCGGACGGTCGTCGCTCAATTGGTAGGAGACGGATTGTGCTCCCCGCCCGCCCTTATTCGTAGACTTCGGCGTCAGGGTTGGTTGCTTCCAGTTCGTAGCTGGCCGCCACCATCGCCAATCGACCGATCACGCCGTACATGTAGAAGCGGTTGGGCGCGCTGGCACCCGGCTTGGCGCCGGGCTGGGGCATGTGGGCGCTCTCCGAGAACGCCAGTGGCACAAAGCTCGAACCCGGCGAGTTGAGGCTTTCGTCGGAACTGCGTTCGGCGTGCACCCGGTAGAAGCCGCCGACCACGTAGCGGTCCATCATGTAGACGACTGGCTCGGCCACGCCGTTGTGTACCCGCTCGTTGGTCAGCACGCCCTCCTGCACGATCACTTCGTTGACCTCCAGCCCGCTGCGGGCGCTGCTCATCTTGCCTCGAGTCTTCTTGTCGAGGGCTTCGAGCTCCTTCACATCGCGCACCGTCATCACGCCCATGCCGTGGTTGCCGTTGTCGGCCTTGACGATGACGAACGGCTTCTCGTTAATGCCGTACTCCTTGTACTTGCGGCGCACCTTGGTGAGCATGGCGTCGACGTGGCTCGTGAGCACATCGGTCCCCATACCCTCCGCAAAATTGACGCCATCGGCCTTGGATGTCATCGGATTGATCAGCCAGGGGTCGATGCCGAGCAGTTTGCCGAAGCGCTTGGTGAGCTCTTCGTAGCTGTGCGCATGGTTGCTCTTGCGGCGCACCGACCAACCGGCATGCAATGGCGGCAACAGGTATTGCTCGTGCAGGTCTTCCAGGATGCCCGGCGTTCCTGCAGCAAGGTCGTTGTTCAGCAGGATGGTGCAGGGATCGAAGTTTTTGAGACCCAGCCGGCGCTTGGTGCGCACCACCGGCTCCAGGCAAATGCTCTCGCCATTGGGCAGTTCGATCTTCTTGGGCGACTTGATCGCCGGATCGATCGAGCCGACCCGCACATTGAGCCCGGCCATCTTGAAAATGTGCACAAGCTGGAGCACGTTGGCCAGGTAGAACGTGTTGCGCGAGTGATTTTCCGGAATGACCAGCAGGTTGCGTGCTTCCGGACAGATCTTTTCGATGGCTGCCTGTGCGGCCTGCACTGCCAGCGGCAGCATCTCTTTGGTGAGGTTGTTCCAGCCCCCCGGAAACAGGTTGGTATCGACCGGCGCCAGCTTGAAGCCGGCGTTGCGAACATCGACCGAGGTATAGAACGGCGGCGTGTGCTCCATCCATTCGAGCCGGAACCAGCGCTCGATGGCAGACATCGAGTCGAGCACGCGTTGCTCAAGTTCGTTGATCGGGCCGTTCAGGGCGGTGACGAGATGCGGGACCATGCGGCGGCCTTGTTGTTGTTGGCGCTTTGTGCAAGAAAGCAGTATCGGGATTGTAAGATTTGGGGCCTGACCGCTGGATGACAACCCGCCGTGCGCAAATCGGCACGCCCGACGTTGCCGTCGACCGCCCTCGCCCGCACGCCGATCAGCTTCTGGTCTCGCCCTGGCCCAGCACAACGTATTTCAACGACGTCAGACCCTCGATCCCCACCGGGCCGCGTGCGTGAAACTTGTCGGTGCTGATGCCGATTTCGGCACCGAGGCCAAACTCGAAGCCATCTGCAAAGCGCGTGCTGGCATTGACGATCACGCTGGCCGAATCGACCTCGCGCAAAAATCGCTGCGCATTGACGTGGTCGCGCGTGACGATGGCATCGGTATGGTGGCTCGAATAGTGGTTGATGTGCGCGATCGCTTCGTCGACATCGCTCACCACCTTGATGCTGATGACGGCTGCCAGATATTCCTCGGACCAGTCGGACTCGACGGCATCGACCACCAACGAACCTGCTTCGACCGCACCCTCGCCCCGCAGGATGCGCGCAGCCTTGGGATCGCAGCGCATCTCGACACCCTTGGCCGCGAACACGGCCCCGATCATCGGCAAGAAGGTCGCCGCCACGCTCTCGGCCACAAGCAGCCCCTCCGCCGCGTTACACGGGCTGTACTTCTGCGTCTTGGCGTTGTCGACGATGGCCAACGCCATCGGCAGCTCGGCGGTGCTGTCGACATACACATGGCAATTGCCGTCGAGGTGTTTGATAACGGGCACCTTGGCGTCGCGGCTGATGCGCTCGATCAGCCCCTTGCCGCCACGCGGAATGATCACATCGACAAACTGGGGCATCGCGATCAACTGGCCGACAGCTTCACGGTCGGTGGTTTGCACCAGCTGCACCGCTTCGCGCGGCAGGCCGGCCTCGGCCAGCGCGTCGCTCACCAGTTGTGCCAGCGCCTTGTTCGATTCGATCGCCTCGGAGCCACCACGCAGGATCGCCGCATTGCCGCTCTTGATGGCGAGGCTGGCCGCCTCGATCGTCACGTTGGGCCGACTCTCGTAGATCATCCCGAACACGCCGAGCGGCACGCGCATCTGACCAACGCGGATGCCGCTGGGCTGCTGCTTCATGCCGATGATTTCGCCGATGACATCGGGCATCGCGGCAAGTTGCTCACAGCCCTCGGCGACGGTGGCGATCACCTTGGGCGTGAGCTTGAGCCGGTCGATCATCGGTTCTGACAGACCGGCAGCCGTGGCGCGCTCCAGGTCTTGCCGATTGGCGATCTCCAACGCCGGACCGGCCTCGCGCAAGCGCCGGGCCAGCGCCTTCAACGCTTTTATCTTGGTGGCGGCATCGGCGCGAGCCATGACGGCCGACGCTGTTTTTGCCTGCAAACCGAGGGCTTGCATGTGCTCGTGGACATAGAACGCGTTCATCGCCCTATTTTGCCGCGCCTCGGAACCCAGTCGCTCGCCCACGCTCTATAACGCCTTGCGACGCTGGACCGATCTGATTTGATCGGTCAGATCAGAAGGCCGCGACCCAGACCGCGAATCATGCCGCGCAGCTGCGGCACAGCATGAACGCCAGCCGCTGCAAAGCCTGCCAGCCACTGGCCGGCCAATCCGGCTGCTTCAGCCCTTTGACGATGCCGTCGACGATGTGCGCAGCGCGCAGCATGCGGGCCAGCGCGCGATCGTCGATGCGCGGCAACACGCGCTCAAACGCCCGCTCGCGCGCGCCCCAGATGCGGTTTTCGCGCAGCGCCATCGGTAGCGGTCGACCCGCAGCCATCGCGTCCTTGACGCGCTTTAGCGCGCGGATGTCTTCGGCCAGCGCGTAGTGCACCAGCACCTCGGCCTCGCCTTCGGCCCTGAGGCCGTCGAGCATGCGCGCCACGCGCTGCAGATGGCCCGCCAGCACCGCCTCGGACAGCTTGAACACGTCGTAGCGCGCAACGTTGTTAACCGCGCCTTCGACCTGCTCCCAACTCAGCTCGCCGGCGGGATACAGCAACGCCAATTTCTGAATTTCCTGGTGGGCGGCGAGCAGGTTGCCCTCGACCCGATCGGCAAAAAACTGCAGCGTGCGCTGGCCTTCTTCGCCTGCCTTCACGCGCTGGCTCTGCGTCGCCAGACGCTGCGCGATCCACTGCGGCAGCGCGCCGCGCTCGACAGGATCGACCTGCAAACTCACGCCATGGTTTTCCAGCGCCGAGAACCAGGCACCGGTGCGCGTCGCCTTGTCGAGCTTGGGCAGCAGCACCAGCGTCAGCGTGCTGTCGTTGCCACGCGCCGCCTCTGCGATCTGCTGCAGCGCGGCGCTGCCGTCTTTGCCCGGCTTGCCCGACGGCACGCGGATCTCGACGATCTGCTTGTCGGCGAACAGGCTCAATGAACCGCCTGCCGCGAGCACGGCACTCCAGTCGAAGTGCGCGCCGGAGGCGGTGTACGAGCTGCGCTCGGTGTAGCCCTGCTCACGGGCGGTGGCGCGGATGGCATCGGCGGCCTCCTGTGCGAGCAACGGCTCGTCGCCGTGCACTGTGTAAAGCGGCCGCAGCGCCTGCTTCAGGTGCCCGGCGAGTTGTGCCGCGGAGAGCTGCATGGGGACGTGACTTTCGGAGCTGCTCTATCAGAGCTGCTTGACGGCGCCGAGCCGGCGCACGGTCTGCTGGGCGATGTCGTTCTGCATGTCGCGGTACAGCAAGTCGGCCTCGCTCTCCTTGGCGATGGCATTGGTCTCGTTGTAGGTCAGGTCGCGCCGTTGCTCGATAGTGGTGGTCGGCAACAGTTCCTTGCCAGCCGGCGTGGAGAGCTTGAACTTGAAGTTCAGTACCAGATCGAGTTCGCGCACTTCACCGGCGGCATTGGTCGACAGCACGACCCGCGTGCGGTCTTCGCTGACCACTTCGAGGATGGCATCGGCCACCACCGGCTCACCGGCCTTGCCGATCTCGACCACAGTGAGCGTGCCGGTCGCGCGCAAGTTACGGCGCAGCAGATTCACGGTGGCGGAAGTGCCTCGCACCGCTATGGTCTTGAAAGCGAACACCGGCGGCTTGCGCAGCTCGAAGCCGCAACCGGCCAGCCCGGAGATTGCGATGGTGCCGCCGAGCGTCATCGCCGACACGGCAAGCACGCAACGGCGCGACATTGAAGAAGAGGATTTCATGCGTTTCATTCCACCACGTCAGAGCACGACGTTGACCAGCCGACCCGGCACCACGATGACGCGCTTCGGCACCGCGCCCTGCGCGTGGGTCGCGAAGGCTTCGCTGGCCAGCACGATCTTCTCGATCTCCTGCTTCGACGCACCCGTCGGCACACTCACCGCGCCACGCAGCTTGCCGTTGATCTGCAACATCAATTCGACCTCGTCTTGCGCCAGTGCCGCTACGTCGACGGCCGGCCACGGCGCATCGAGCAAGTCGCCGAATTGCTGGTCGTAACCGAGCGCCAGCCAGAGCTGGTGCGTGATGTGCGGCGTTGCCGGATACAGGCAACGCAGCAGGATGCCGAAGCCTTCACGCACCGCCGCGGAGTCACCGGCGCTGCCGTCGGGCTTGAAGGCGTCCAGTGCGTTCAGGAGCTTCATCGCGCCCGACACTACCGTGTTGTACTGCATGCGCTGGTAGTCGTAGTCGACCTGACGCAATACGCTGTGCACCTCGCGACGCAGCAACTGCGCGCTCTTGCCGAAGGTGGGGGCAGCGCCCTTGCCTGCAGCCGATGCAGCCAGCGCGACGCCGAAATTCCACACGCGCCGCAAGAAGCGCGAACTGCCTTCGACCGCCGCGTCGTTCCACTCCAGCGTGGCCTCGGGCGGCGCGGTGAACATCGTGTACAGCCGTGCCGTGTCGGCGCCGTACTTCTCGATCAGGTCTTGCGGGTCGACGCCGTTGCGCTCGCTCTTACCCATCTTGCCGACACCGCCGTATTCGACCTTGCGACCACCGGCCACCGTGCCGCCGACGATGCGGCCCGCGGCATCGAGCGTCGGCGTCACTTCGAGCGGCGGGTGGTAGTGCTTGCCGCCCTTGTCGTCGCGGTGGTAGTAAATGTGGTTGAGCACCATGCCCTGCGTCAGCAGCTTGGCGAAGGGCTCGTCAATGGTCACCAGGCCCAGGTCGCGCATGACCTTGGTCCAGAAGCGGGCGTAGAGCAAATGCAGGATGGCATGTTCGATGCCGCCGATGTACTGGTCCATCGGCATCCAGTACTGCGCGCCTTCGCCGACCATCGCCTGGTCGTTCTTGGGGTCGCAATAGCGCATGAAGTACCAGGATGAATCCACGAAGGTGTCCATCGTGTCGGTCTCGCGCCGAGCAGGCTTGCCGCACACGGGGCAAACGACGCCGGCGTGGAAACCTTCGTGCTTGATCAGCGGGTTGCCGGAGCCGTCGGGCACGCAGTCAGTCGGCAAAATGACTGGCAGATCCTTCTCGGGCACCGGCACCGCGCCGTGCTCGTCGCAGTGGATGATGGGGATCGGCGTGCCCCAATAGCGCTGGCGGCTCACGCCCCAGTCACGCAGCCGCCATGTCGTCTGCAGTTCACCCAGGCCTTTGTGCTGCAGCGCATGCGCCACCGCAGCCGCCGCCTCCTTGAACGGCATGCCGCTGAAGTTGTCGGAATTGATGGTCACGCCGCGCTGCTTGTCGGCGTACCAGTCCTGCCACTTGTGATAGTCGAAGTGCGGCTCGTCGTCGACCAGCACCACCTGGATGATCTCGATGCCGTATTTGTTGGCAAAGGCGAAATCGCGCTCGTCATGTGCCGGCACGCCCATCACCGCGCCATCGCCGTAACCGATCAGCACGTAGTTGCCGACCCACACCGGGATCGGCTCGTCGGTGATCGGGTGCATCACGACCATGCCGGTGTCGACGCCCTTCTTCTCCTGCGTCGCGAGTTCGGCCTCGGTGGTGCCACCGCCCTTGACTTCCTCGATGAAGGCAGCGACTTTCGGATTCGTCTTGGCGGCGTGCAGCGCCAGCGGATGCTCCGGCGCGACGGCGCAGAAGGTCACGCCCATGATGGTGTCGGCGCGCGTCGTGAAGACGTACATGCGGCCGTCCTGGATCAATTGGCCGCTGCCATCCTCGATGTCGTGAGGGAAGGCGAAGCGCACGCCTTCGCTCTTACCGATCCAGTTCTCCTGCATCGTCTTCACGCGCTCGGGCCAGCCCGGCAGCTTGTGTTGGGTGTGCTCGAGCAGCTCAGGCGCGTAAGCGCTGATCTTCAGGTAGTAGCCGGGGATTTCACGCTTTTCGACGGTCGCACCGGTGCGCCAGCCCTTGCCGTCGATCACCTGTTCATTGGCCAGCACGGTCTGGTCGACCGGGTCCCAGTTGACGACCTGGGTCTTGCGATAAGCGATGCCTTTTTCGAGCATCTTCAGGAAGAGCCACTGGTTCCACTTGTAATAGCTCGGGTCGCAGGTGGCGATCTCGCGGCTCCAGTCGATCGCCAGCCCCATCGCCTGCAGCTGCCTGCGCATGTAGTCGATGTTTTCGTGGGTCCACCTGGCTGGCGGCACACCGTTCTTGATGGCGGCGTTTTCCGCGGGCAGGCCGAAAGCGTCCCAGCCCATCGGCATCAACACGTTGTAGCCGCACATGCGCAGGTAGCGCACCAGCATGTCGTTGATGGTGTAGTTGCGCACATGGCCCATGTGCAGCTTGCCGCTCGGGTAGGGCAGCATGGAGCAGGCGTAGTATTTCTTCCGCTTTGCGTCTTCGATGACGCGGTAGGCGTCGGCAGCGGTCCACTGGGCCTGGGCGGCCGACTCGACGTCGCTGGGTTTGTAGCTGGGGTTCATGGCAATTCGGCAGGAGCCCGGCACCGGGCGGCCGGGGGAAGGCGGATTATCGCGGGTGGCAGCACGTTGGCGCCTCCGCCATGCGGCCAGCCCCGTTTTCGCGTGCCACAATGAATTCGACCCCGCGCAAAACGCGACCCGCGCGCTGTCCGGTGTCTTTTGGGAAGCCCGCTGACCGATGGCCCTGCTGCCCGATTCAGAAATCAACGCGCTGATGCGCGCCGAACACGGCGACCCGTTCGCGGTGCTCGGCCCGCACGAAACCAGCGCCGGCCTCACGATCCGGGCACTGCTGCCCGGCGCCCGCTCGGTGACGGCCGTGCACGCGCGCTCGGGCGACCCGCTCGCGGTGCTGGCCCGGCATGGCGATACCGATCTTTTTTCGGCGCTGGTGCCCGCTGCGCCGGCCCGACTCGGCTACCTCTTTCAGGTCGACTGGGGTGGTCACACATCGGAGCTCGACGACCCCTACCGTTTTGGCCCCGTGCTGGGCGAGACCGATGTCTGGCTGCTGGCCGAAGGCACGCATCTGCGGCCTTACGAGCAGCTCGGTGCGCACTTGCGGGAGGTCGACGGCGTGCGCGGCGTCGCTTTTGCGGTGTGGGCGCCGCACGCGCGCCGCGTATCGGTGGTGGGCGACTTCAACCAGTGGGATGCACGCCGTCACATGATGCGGCTCAGACGCGAGTGCGGTGTCTGGGAAATGTTCGCGCCGCACCTGATGGCGGGCGACAACTACCAGTTCGAGCTGCTCTTCGCCGATGGCACGGTGCAGCGCAAGGCCGATCCGTTTGCGTTCTCTGCGCAGTTGCGCCCGCATACGGCCTGCGTGGTGCGGCCGCTGCCTGCTGCAGTGCCGATGCCAAAAGGCCGCGCCGAAGCCAACCAGCGTGATGCGCCCATCAGCATCTATGAAGTGCATCTGGGCTCATGGCGTCGGAACCACGGTGAGTGGCTCAACTACCGCGAACTGGCCGAAACGCTGGTGCCGTATGCACGCGACCTGGGTTTCACGCACCTCGAATTGCTGCCCGTCAGCGAGCATCCGTTCGATGGCTCGTGGGGCTATCAGCCGGTCGGCCTGTATGCGCCGACGTCGCGCTTCGGCACGCCGGAGGACTTTCGCTTTCTGGTGGCAGCCGCGCACGAAGCGGGGCTCGGCGTCATCCTCGACTGGGTGCCAGCGCACTTTCCGACGGACGCGCACGGCCTTGGCAATTTCGACGGCACGCCCCTGTACGAGTACGCCGACCCGCGAGAGGGCTTCCACAACGACTGGAAGACGCTGATCTTCAATTACGCGCGCCCCGAGGTTCGCAACTACCTGGTCGGCAACGCGTTGTATTGGCTGGAACGCTACGGTGTCGATGGTCTGCGCGTCGATGCGGTGGCGTCGATGCTGTATCGCGACTACAGCCGCGAGCCGGGTCAGTGGGTGCCGAATGCTCACGGCGGTCGCGAGAACCTCGAAGCCATCGAGTTCCTGCGCCGCATGAACCGCGTAGTCGGTGTCGAGCGGCCGGGCGCAGTGACGATCGCCGAAGAGTCGACGAGCTTCCCCGGTGTGACACGTCCGCCCTCCGAAGACGGCCACAGCGGCGGGCTCGGCTTCCACTACAAATGGAACATGGGCTGGATGAACGACACGCTGGCCTATGCCGGCACCGACTCGCTGCACCGAAAGCACCACCATCAGAAGATCACGTTCGGCCTGATGTACGCGCACTCCGAGAATTTCGTGCTGCCGCTGTCGCACGACGAAGTGGTGCACGGCAAGGGCTCGATGATCGGCCGCATGCCGGGCGACGAATGGCAGAAGTTCGCTGGCCTGCGCAACCTCTACGGCTACCTCTGGGCGTACCCCGGCAAGAAGCTGCTCTTCATGGGCAGCGAATTCGCACAGATCGCCGAGTGGAACGCCAACCAGAGCCTCGACTGGCACCTGCTCGACCGCGCGCCGCATCAAGGGGTGCAGCGCCTGGTGCGCGATCTCAACAACGTGTACCGGCACTTTCCCGCACTGCACGAACTCGACAACGAAGGGCCGGGCTTCGAATGGATCGTGCACGACGACGCCGACCAGTCGGTCTTCGCCTTTATCCGCCGCGCCCGCGATGGCACCTTCGTCATCGTGGTGTGCAACTTCACGCCGGTAGTGCGACGTGGCTATCGCCTCGGCGTGCCCGTCGCCGGCGCCTATCGCGAAATCCTGAACACCGACAGCACGGCGTACGGCGGCAGCGGTGTCGGCAACGGTACGGTCTGGAGCGACCTGGTGCGCTGGCATGGCAAGGAGCATTCGGTCGCCGTGGATGTGCCGCCGCTGGGGACGTTGATGTGGGTGCTGGTTTGAACCGACACGACAAGATGAAGACAGCACGATGAACACAGGCCACCCCTACCCCCTGGGCGCCACGCCAAGCCCACAAGGCGTCAACTTCGCCCTCGTCGCGCCTAACGCGACCAAGGTCGAGTTGTGCCTGTTCGACAGCTCCGGCAAGCACGAGCAACAGCGTCTCGCGCTGCCCGCCTGCACCGATGGCGTATGGCACGGGCAGCTCTCGAGCGGCCGGGCGGGCTTGATCTACGGCTACCGGGTGCACGGCCCGTGGTCGCCCAGAGATGGGCACCGCTTCAATCCGGCCAAGGTGTTGCTCGACCCCTACGCGCGCGCCATCAACGGTCGCTACGGTGGTGAAGAAATCTTCGCTGGCCACGATGCCAGAGACGCGACGCAGCCTGATCGCCGCGACAACGCATCGGTGGCACTCAAAGCCTGCGTGGCAGCGCCGCTGCCTACCGCGCCAGCCGGTCGCGCCCGCATTGCGGCCAGCGAACGCGTGCTTTACGAAGCGCACGTCCGCGGCCATACGCGGCTGCACCCCTCCGTGCCCGAAGCGCTGCGCGGCAGCTACGCGGGACTGGCGCAGCCGGCGGTGCTCGATCACCTGCAGCGACTCGGCGTCACCACGCTGAGCCTGATGCCGGTGCAGCACCGTGCCGACGAGCAGCGGCTGCTCGGCATGGGGCTCAGTAACTACTGGGGCTACAACACCATCGGCTGGTTCGCACCGGAGCTGCGTTACTGGAGCGGCCAGGTCGGCACCACGCCGGCGAGCGAGTTCCGCGCGATGTCCGACGCGGTGCATGCGCGCGGCATGGAACTGGTGATCGACGTGGTCTACAACCACAGCGCCGAAACCGATGAACTTGGCCCGACGCTGTCGATGCGCGGCATCGACAACGCGCTGTACTACCACCTGCGCCCGGACGATCGCGCGCTCTACGAGAACTGGACCGGCTGCGGCAACTGCCTGAAGCTCGACGAACCCCGCGTCGTGCAGCTCGTGATGGACAGCCTGCGCTACTGGGTCACCGAGTTCGGAGTCGATGGCTTTCGGTTCGATCTGGCGCCGGTGCTCGGCCGCGATGCGGTGACCGGTTTCGACCGGCGGGCGCCCTTTTTCGCCGCGGTAGCGCAAGACCCTGTCTTGTCGCGTGTGCTGCTGATCGCCGAGCCTTGGGACATCGGACCCGGTGGCTACCAGCTCGGCGCCTTTCCTTCCGGCTGGCTCGAATGGAACGACCGTTACCGCGACACCCAGCGCGGCTTCTGGGTACGACAGGGTCGCGACGGCAGCGCGGGCCTCGGTGACTTCGCGCACCGTTTCACCGCATCGAGCGAGCAGTTTCGCCACGACGCGCGGGCACCGACCGCGAGCGTGAACTTCGTGACGGCGCACGACGGCTTCACGCTGCGCGACGTGGTCAGCTACGACGAGCGCCACAACCTCGCCAATGGCGAGAGCAACCGCGACGGCACGAGCCACAACATGAGCCGCAACTGCGGTGTCGAAGGGCCGAGCGACGACTTGGCCGTGAGGGCCGAACGCACGCGCCTGCAGCGGGTATTGCTGGCAACACTGCTGCTCTCGCAAGGCACGCCCATGCTGCTGGCCGGCGACGACCTCGGCCACACGCAACAAGGCAACAACAACGCCTACTGCCAGGACAGCGAGCTGACCTGGCTCGACTGGGCCGCAGCCGATGCGTCGCTTGCGCCCTTCATCGCGCGGCTCACGGCCTTGCGCCGCGAGTCGCCGGCGCTGCGCAACGCGCATTGGTGGCTTGCCGGCGATGCCGCTTCTGCGGGTGTCCATTGGCTGCGCCCGGATGCCCAACCAATGACAGCTGCAGACTGGCAAGGCACGGCCCTTGCAATCCGGTTCGATCCACTCCCGGGTGCCGCCGCCGGCGAAGGGATGCGGCTCGTGCTGGTGAATTCAGGCGCCGCGCCCGTCGACTTCCGGTTGCCCGAGGGCACCTGGCGTGGCTGCCTCGCTACCGACCCGGCGCAAGACGAATCCGTCGCATCGCAGCCGTTGCCGGCAAGCGTCCGTGTGGCACCTGCGAGTCTGTGGATTGCAAGAACGTAGGAGCCATGCGCGCGTGCCGGTGCTAGGCTGGAATCGAGGCAAGGATCTGGACAAGAACTGCAGACGAACGAACCAACAAAGACAGACGGAGACACACCATGGACCAACCCACGCCAGTCACTCTCGAGGCGCATCAGCTCGTGCGCCGCACCATCGCCCTCGTGCTTGCCGGAGGCCGCGGCTCGCGGCTGAAGCAGCTCACCGACCGGCGCGCCAAGCCGGCCGTGTACTTCGGCGGCAAGTTCCGAATCATCGATTTCGCGCTATCGAATTGCCTTAACTCCGGTATCCGGCGGATGGCGGTGGTCACGCAATACAAGTCGCATTCGCTGATGCGCCACTTGCAACGCGGCTGGAGCTTCTTGCGGGCCGAACTCAACGAGATGGTCGATGTGCTGCCTGCGCAGCAGCGCGTGGGTGACGAGCACTGGTATCGCGGCACGGCCGACGCGGTGTTCCAGAACCTCGACATCCTCCAGACCCGGTCGACGAAGCACGACTACGTGGTGGTCCTGGCCGGTGATCACATCTACAAGATGGACTATTCGATCATGGTCAAGGACCATGCCGAGCGCGGCCTGGGCTGCACCGTCGGCTGCATCGAAGTACCGCGCATGGAGGCCACGGCTTTCGGCGTGATGGCGATCAATGAAGACCGCGCCATCACCGCATTCCTCGAAAAGCCTGCGGACCCGCCCGCGATGCCCGGCAACCCGGACGTCGCGCTGGCCAGCATGGGCATCTACGTGTTCGACTCGCAGTACCTCTACCAACTGCTCGAAGAAGACAACCTCGATCCGGATTCGGATCACGACTTCGGCAAGGACATCATTCCCCGGGCGGTGGCCGAAGGGCGCGCACTCGCGCATCCGTTCGGCATGTCGTGCGTAACGCGCGGGCCACGCGGACCCGGCGCTAAGGCTTACTGGCGTGACGTGGGCACGATTGATGCATTCTGGGCGGCCAACCTCGATCTGGCCTCCATCACCCCCGAGCTCGACATCTATGACACCGACTGGCCCATCTGGACCTACCAGAGGCAACTGCCGCCGGCCAAGTTCGTTCTTGACCGCGACGGCAAGAACGGCATGACCTTCAACACCATCGTGTCGGGCGGTTGCATCGTTTCGGGCTCCTCCGTCAGCAATTCGGTGCTGTTCTCGGGTGTGCGTATTCATTCGTTCTGTGACATCACCGAGGCCGTGCTGCTGCCCGACGTAGAGATCGGACGCGGGGCGCGCCTTAAAAAAGTGGTGATCGACCGCGGCTGCACGATCCCCGACGACATGGTCATCGGCGAAGACCCGGCCGCCGACGCAGCACGCTTCGAGCGCACCGAGGCCGGCGTGACGCTGGTCACCCGCGAGATGCTCAAGCGTCTCGAAATCTGAGCGCAGATGCGAATTCTCCAGGTCAGCGCCGAACTTTTCCCCCTCCTCAAGACCGGTGGCCTGGCCGACGTGGCGGGTGCGCTGCCGATCGCGCTCGCAGCCGCCGGGCAGGAGGTGCGCGTGTTGCTGCCTGGCTTTCCGGCCATCCTTGCAGGCGTTGTCGACCTGGTGCCCGTTGCCGAACTGCGGGCGCCGTGGGGCGACACCAGCCGCTTGCTGCTCGGCCGCATTCAAACAACCGGCGCACCCGATGTTCCCGCCTACGTGATCGATGCGCCGGCGCTGTACGACCGGCCGGGCAACCCTTACGAAAACGCCGATCGCCAGCCCTACGACGACAACCACCGCCGTTTCGCGTTGCTCGGCTGGGCCGGCGCGCAATTGGCCCAAGGGCTCGATACGGCCTGGCAGCCGCAGGTGGTGCACGCCCATGATTGGCACGCCGGCCTGGTACCCGCGTACCTGGCCTTTGCCCAGCGGCCAGCCGGACCGCGCGTCGGCAGCGTCTACACCGTGCACAACCTGGCTTACCAGGGTGTGTTCGCGCCGTGGCACTTTGCCGACCTTGGACTGCCAGGGCCGGCGTTCCAGATGAATGGGCTCGAATACCACGGCCAGCTGTCCTTCATGAAAAGCGGGCTGTACTACGCCGACCGCCTCACCACCGTGAGCCCGACCTATGCCCGCGAGATCCAGACGTCCGAACAAGGCTTCGGCCTCGACGGCTTGCTGCGTGCGCGCAACGGCGTGCTCACCGGCATCCTCAACGCGGTCGACGACCAGGTCTGGAACCCGGCCAACGACACACTGCTGGCCTACCGCTTTGAAGCTCGGCGCATGGCCGGAAAGGCGCTCAGCAAAGCAGCACTGCAGCGACAGCTCGGCCTTTCCGAATTGCCCGATGCCCCGCTCTTCATCGTGGTCAGCCGACTGACAGAACAAAAAGGACTGCACCTCGTGCTGAGCGGTCTCGATGCGCTGCTCGAACAGGGCGGCCAGCTGGCGCTCCTCGGCGGCGGTGACGCCTGGCTCGAAGAGGCGTTTCGCCATCGCGCTGTCGCCATGCCGCAGTCGGTGAGCGTGACCATCGGGTACAACGAGTCGTTGGCACACCAGCTCTTCGGCGCCGGCGACGTGACGCTGGTGCCCTCGCTTTTCGAACCCTGCGGCCTCACGCAGATGTACGGACTCAAGTATGGTTGCCTGCCGCTTGTGCGCCGCGTTGGCGGATTGGCCGATACAGTGGTCGACACCACACTCGAGGACATGGCGGACGGCGAGGCCACCGGCTTTGTCTTCGACCGCTTCGAGCCCGGCGACTACGCGCGTGCCATGCGTCGCGCCTTCGCCCTGTACCGGCGTCCGACCGATTGGAAACGGGTGCGTGCCACCGCCATGCGCCGCCCGGTCGACTGGGCAACCGCCGCCGCGCAATACATCGCGGTCTATCAACAGGCCATCGCCTGACGGCTTCCAAGCCCCCCTCACAACATCTGCGAACACTTTATGACCACAACGACGCCCACGACCGCAGCGACACCTATCAAAACTTTCGAATACGACCATCCCGATCGTGACGTCGCCGCTTTCAAACGCGCCGTTGCGAACAAACTGATCTACGCGGTCGGCAAAGACCCAGTCGCGGCCAGCCAGGACGACTGGCTCAACGCCACCGCGCTGGCCGTGCGAGACCAACTGGTCGAACGCTGGATGACCACCACCCGTGCGCAGTACCAGCAAGACGTGAAGCGCGTGTACTACCTCTCGATGGAGTTTTTGATCGGGCGCACGTTCACAAACGCACTGCTGGCGGTCGACCTCTACGACACCGTGCGCGAGGCGCTGGCCGACTTCGGCGTCGACATGTCGGCGCTGGCCGAACGCGAGCCCGATGCGGCGCTCGGCAACGGTGGCCTCGGCCGCCTGGCCGCGTGTTTTCTCGACTCGATGGCGACGCTCGGCGTTCCCGGCATGGGCTACGGCATTCGCTACGAATACGGCATGTTCCGCCAGCGCATCGTCGATGGCCAGCAAGTGGAGACGCCCGACTACTGGCTCACACGCGGCAACCCGTGGGAGTTCCAGCGGCCCGAGGTCAACTACCGCGTGCGCTTCGGCGGCCATGTGCAAAAGCGTGAGGGCAACAACGCGCCCTACGGCGCTGCCGACTGGGTCGACACGCACGACGTGCTGGCCGTGGCCTACGACACCATCATTCCGGGCTACGGAACGCAAGCAACCAACACGCTGCGCCTGTGGTCAGCGCGCGCTACCGAAGAGATCGACCTGTCTGCCTTCAACAAGGGCAACTACATGGTCGCGGTAGAGAGCAAGAACCAGTCGGAAAACGTTTCTCGCGTGCTGTACCCCGATGACTCGACAACGTCGGGCCGCGAGCTGCGGCTGCATCAGGAGTACTTTTTCTGCAGCGCCAGCGTGCAGGACTTGTTGCGCCGCTATCTGCGCAACCACACCACCTTCGACCAGCTGGGCGACAAAGTCAGCATCCACCTGAACGACACGCACCCGGTGCTCGCGGTGCCCGAGATGATGCGATTGCTGCTCGACGAGCACAACCTCGACTGGGACACGGCCTGGGCCGCCACGCAAAAGGTCTTCAGCTACACCAACCACACGCTGATGCACGAGGCGCTGGAAACGTGGCCGGTCGAGATGATGGGCCGCATCCTTCCGCGACATCTGCAGATCATCTATGACATGAACGCGAAGTTTCTCGCGACCGTGACGCAGAAGGTCGGCAACGATGTCGAGCTGCTTCGCCGCTTGTCGCTGGTCGACGAGTCCGGCGAGCGGCGCGTGCGCATGGCGTACGTCGCGGTGCTTACGAGCCACTCGATCAACGGCGTGTCGGGCCTGCATTCGGAGCTGATGAAGCAATCGATTTTTGCCGACTTCAACCGTATCTTTCCGGAACGCTTCAACAACAAGACCAACGGCGTGACGCCGCGCCGCTGGCTGGCGCAGGCGAATCCGTCGCTCGCCGCACTGCTCGACCAGCGCATCGGCAAGGGCTGGCGCCGCGACCTGATGCAGCTCGAAGCGTTGAAGCCGATGGCGGCACAACCCGCCTTCGCACGTGCGTTCCGGCATGCCAAGCGCGAGAACAAGTTGCGCCTGGCCAACTGGATCGAGCAGCACATGGGCGTGGTGATCGACACCGACGCAATGTTCGACGTACAGGTCAAGCGCATCCACGAATACAAGCGCCAGTTGCTCAACGTGCTGCACGTGATCACGCGCTACCAGCGCATCCTCGACGCGCACGCGGCGGGCGGAACCATCGACACCGTGCCGCGCGTGGTGGTGTTCGCGGGGAAGGCGGCGTCGGCCTATGTCGTCGCCAAGATGGTGATTCGGCTCATCAACGACGTGGCAGCAGTCATCAACAACGACCCACGCGTCGGCAAGTTGCTGAAGGTCGTTTTCTTGCCAAACTACAGCGTGAGCCTGGCGGAGATCATCATGCCGGCGGCCGATTTGTCAGAGCAGATTTCAACCGCCGGCACCGAGGCTTCGGGCACCGGCAACATGAAGTTCGCGCTCAACGGCGCACTGACCATCGGCACGCTCGACGGCGCCAATGTCGAGATGCGCGACAACTTCGGCGCAGAGAACATCTTCATCTTCGGCAACACCACGCCGGAGGTTGCGGACATCCGCTTGCATGGCTACCAGCCGCGCGACATCTACGGCGCCAACCCCGAGTTACAGCGCGTGCTGGACGCGGTGCGCGACGGCGCGTTCTCTCCCGGCGAGCCTTCGCGCTACCAAGGCATCTACGACTCATTGGTGAACTGGGGCGACCACTATCTGCTCTTGGCCGACTACGCCAGCTACATCGAGGCGCAAGGCAAGGTCGATGCGCTGTACCGCGATGCGGATGCGTGGACGCGGATGGCGATCCTCAACGTAGCGGGCATGGGCGCGTTTTCGTCGGACCGGACCATTGCGGAGTACGCGCACGACATCTGGCACACGAAGCCGGTGGTGCTCTGAACGTCTGAGCCTCCGCGTGCCATCGGCCCTTGAGGCCGATGGCTTCGCGTCAGCGCGCGGGCTGCGTTGGCGCTTCGGTCACGAAGCCGATGCGGCTCAAGCCCGCCTTGTTCGCGATGCCCATGAGCTCGACGATCTTGCCGTACGGAACCGTATGGTCGGCACGCAGTTGCACCTCGGTGTCGCGGCTGTCGGCGGCGGCTTTTTGCAAGCGACTCGCGAGTTCGTCATCGCTCACCGCCTGGTCGTTCAAGAACACCTTGCCGGCCGCATCGACCGACAGGCTCACGAACTTGGGCGTGTCGTTGGGCTGGCCGGCATCGGTTTGCGGCAGATCGAGCTTGATCGAACTGGCCATCAGCGGCGCGGTGATGATGAAGATCACCAACAGCACGAGCATGACATCGACCAGCGGCGTCACGTTGATGTCGGAGAGCGGACGTTGTCCGCCAGTGCCACCGTGGCTGCTTCCGAGCGAAATGCGACCGAAGGCCATTTGCGTATTCCGCGGGTCAGGCGACCGGCATCGGCCGCGCCGGCGGCAACGTTTCGTCGCGCCGGGCTACCACGCCGCCAAAGGTGCCGAGCAGGTCGTGCGCAAAACCTTCGAGCTCGGCCTCGATGCGGCCGATCACACGACCGAACACGTTGTAGGCCAGCACGGCCGGGATCGCCACCGCGAGGCCGAAAGCCGTCATCACCAGCGCCTCGCCGACCGGACCGGCCACCTTGTCGATCGTGAAGCCACCGGTCTGCCCAGCAATACCGGACAGCGCCCGGTAGATGCCCCAGACGGTTCCGAGCAGGCCGGCGAAGGGCGCCGTGGCGCCGACGGTCGCCAGCAGGATCTGGCCCGACTGCAGTCGGCGAAGCGAACCATGCAGTGCGTCGCGCAGCACGCGTGTGAGCCGCTGCGACCGATCACCAGCCGCGCCGAGCGTAGTGCTGCTCGTTGCAGTCGCAACAGCCAGGTTTTTGACAGCCGTTACCGCAGGCAACACCAGCGCCGTGCGATCGAAAGACTTGAGGTTCTGCTCTGCCTCGGCCAGCGTGGTGGCCTGCCAGAACGCGGCGATGCTACGCAACACGCTGCGGGTGCCGCTGCGCAACAACCAGGCTTTCAGCAGGATAACGACCCAGCTCGACACCGACATCGCGAGCAATAGCGCCGCCACCGCGCGGCTGACGCCATCGCCCTGGGTCAGCAGCTCGAGAACGCTCACCCGATGCCTTCTAGCGCAGGCCGAGCGCGTCGAACATGTCGAACAATCCAGCCTTTTGCTGCGCAAGGAACTGCACAGCGCGGAAGCTGCCTTGCACGTAAGTGGCGCGGCTGGCCGACTTGTGGGTGATCTCGATGCGCTCGCCAGTGCCGGCGAAGAGCACGGTGTGGTCGCCGACGATGTCGCCGCCGCGGATGCTGGCAAATCCGATGGTGGACGGGTCGCGCTCACCGGTCAGGCCTTCGCGGCTGTAGACGGCGCATTCCTCCAAGTCGCGACCCAGCGCGTCGGCGATCACTTCGCCCATCTTCAGCGCGGTGCCGGACGGCGCATCGACCTTGTGGCGATGGTGCGCCTCGATGATCTCGATGTCGTAGCCGGTCGAAAGTGCCTTCGCCGCCATTTCGAGCAGCTTCAAGGTGACGTTGACGCCGACGCTCATGTTGGGCGCCATGACGATCGCGATGTCCTCGGCGATCTTGGCGATCTCCGCTTTTTGCGCGTCGGTGAAACCTGTCGTGCCGATGACCGCTTGCACACCGAGTTCGCGGCAGACCGCGAGGTGCGCCAAGGTGCCTTCAGGCCGCGTGAAGTCGATCAGCACCTGGGCATCTTTGAGCCCATTGCGCAAATCAGAGACGATCGGCACGCCGCTCGCAAAACCGAGAAACGCGCCGGCGTCGGTGCCGAGGGCTTCGGAGCCCGGCACATCCAGCGCGCCGGCCAGTTCGAGGTCAGGCGCGTTGCGCACGCCCTCGATGAGCATGCGGCCCATGCGACCAGAGGCGCCAGCTATCGCGATACGCCGCATATCAGCGGGTGGTGGATTCGAGTGGCGGGTAGCTCGGCGGCAGCGGCGCCAGCGAAGCGGCAGATGCGTCAGGCTTGATGCTCTTGTCCGGCACGAACTTTCTGAGTTGGTCTTCACTGGCTTCGAGCACGGGCACCTTGCCGCTGCGCTTGCGGGCATCGACAGCCGCCACGAATTCTTCTTCGCTCGGCATGGTGTCGCCGTCGAAGCGGTCGAGTACCTCGCCCTTGAAGTAAACAGTCAGGTGGCGCTGCTGAGCGTCGACGCCCTGCCGACGAATGGTGAAGACGTAGTCCCAACGATCGGCATGGAACACGTCGGTCAGCAGCGAGGTGCCGAGTACTTCGCGCACTTGCTGTCGCGACATGCCAGGCTTCAGCTGCTCGACCTGCTCTTTGGAGACGAAGTTGCCCTGGACCACCTCGACCTTGTAGGGCGTGACAGCGCTCAACGCATCGCGCGTTCGCGTGCCGAGGTTGGTGCAAGCGCCCAGACAGAGGCTCGCGGCGACGCCGGCGATAAGCCAGACGCGGCTTTTTGAATTGGCAAGCATGGGGGAAAAGGGTAACGATATGATTGGCGCATTGTAGCGGCTGGCCCCCGGCGGACCCCGTTCCGCACGGCCCACGCAGGAACGACCATGGCCAACATCGACGAACTCAAGAACACCGGCCTGAAGGCCACCTTGCCGCGCCTGAAGATTCTCGAGATCTTCCAGACCGGCGGCCTGCGGCACATGACGGCCGAAGACGTCTTTCGCATTTTGCTCAACGAGCACTCCGACATCGGCCTGGCCACGGTTTACCGCGTGCTGACCCAGTTCGAACAAGCCGGAATCCTGGAGCGCAGCCACTTCGAAAGCGGCAAAGCCGTTTACGAGCTCAACGAAGGCAAGCACCACGACCATCTGATCTGCACATCGTGCGGCAAGGTCGAGGAGTTCTACGACGCCGAGATCGAGCGGCGCCAGCAAATGATCTCTCTCGACAAAGGCTGGATTCTGCAAGACCACGCCATGTCGCTGTACGGCCTTTGCGCCGACTGCGCCAGCCGACGCTAGTCCTGCCGGCCGGACTCCATCGCCCTTTGGTGCCGCTCCACGAATTCGGCATAGGTGTCGATGCCGCGCAGCTGCAAAATTGAATTGCGCACCGCCGCCTCGACCAGTACCGCAATGTTGCGCCCTGCCACCACCTGGATGATGACCTTGCGCACCGCGATGCCCAGCACATCTTGCGTCAGCGGGGCCGAGGGCATGCGCTCGTAGTCGCGCTCGAAGCTGTCGCGGCGCACCAGATGCACGATGAGCTTGAGCCGCATCTTCCGGCGCACAGCCGTCTCACCGAAGATCGCGCGAATGTCCAACAGGCCGATGCCGCGCACTTCAAGCAGGTTCTGCAGCACGTCGGGGCAGCGGCCTTCGAGCGTGTTCTGGTTGATCCGGTAGAGATCGACGGCGTCGTCGGCCACCAGACCATTGCCACGGGAAATCAACTCCAGACCCAGCTCGCTTTTGCCGAGGCCCGACTCGCCGGTGATCATCACGCCGAGCCCCAGGATGTCCATGAAAACGCCGTGCATCGACGTGCGCTCTGCAAAATGCTTGGACAGGTAGGCGCGCAGCAGATCGATGACGAAGGCCGAGGATTCGCGCGTGGCAAAGAGCGGCAACTGGGCGCGCTCGCAGATCGACAGGAGTTCGTCCGGCGCGCTCTGGGCATCGGCCAGCACCAGCATTGGCGGCTCCAGTGTCACGATGCGGCCGATCCGGCGGGCGCAGTCTTCGGGCGTTCCGCGCGTCAGGTAGGCCACCTCGCGGGCGCCGAGGATCTGCACACGGTAAGGATGGATGTAGTTGAGGTAGCCGACCAGGTCTGCCGCTGACTGCGCGCGGCTGATGACCTCGATGTCGAACTGGCGCTCCGAGGCTCCCAGTCCCGCCAGCCACTCCCAGCGAAGCGAGCCGCGAAACTCCTCGAACATCGCATCGGCGCTGATGACGGTCGGCTTCATGCGCGCGACCGTCCTGCTGCCGATGCGTTCAAGCCACCTGCGCCGACTGCCATCCTGCGATGAGTGCGTGCAAGACGGATGCGTCGGTGCTCGACTTGATCTTCTCGCGCAAAGCGGCATCGCTCAACAGCTCGGCAATTTCGGAGAGGATCTCGAGGTGTTTCTGCGTCGCCGCTTCGGGCACCAGCAAAAAGATGAGAAGCACGACCGGCTGTTCGTCCGGTGCGTCGAAGCCGATCGCATTGGCCAACTGGAACACCGCCGCCATCGGCGACTTGAGTCCCTTGATGCGGCCATGCGGAATCGCGACCCCGTGACCCAAGCCGGTTGAACCAAGCCGTTCACGGGCAAAGAGGCTGTCGGTGATGAGGGCTCGGCCTAACCCGTGGAGGTTTTCAAACAGCAAGCCGGCTTCTTCGAAAGCACGTTTTTTGCTGGTGGCGTCAACGCTCACGAGCACTTGGGCGGGTGGCAGGATGGACGCGAGGCGATTCATGGTGGGGCAGGGCGGGGGCGATTATGCACTGGCCCCGAAAAAAGCAAAGGGCCGCTAGATTGGCGGCCCTCGATCATGCAAGAGGATTTACCCAAAGGAGAACTACATCACACGTTTAGGCGCTTCATGATGATGATCTTGCAGACGGTCTTTGTGGCGCACCACCTGACGGTCGAGCTTGTCGACAAGTTCATCAACAGCGGCGTACAGATCAGCGTTACTGCACTCGGCAAACAAGTCACTGCCCTTGACGTGAATGTTGCACTCCGCCTTTTGCCGGCGTTCCTTTTCCTTTTGCTTTTCCACCGTGAGGATCACCTTCACATCGACCACCTGGTCGAAGTGCCGGGTGATCCGGTCCAGCTTGCTCGTGACATAGCTTCGCAATGCGGGAGTGACGTCGAGGTGATGGCCGCTGATCGTCAGATTCATGAATGACCTCCTGGGAAACGTTGCAGAAATGGCCAGCATTCCGGGATGGAAAGTGGCCGGCGGAAACGGAATGGCACCGGAACAGAACGGAAGGATTGTTGGGAGTGGGGTGGAGCGCGAAGCAGAAAGAGGGTGGGTTCGATTCACTATGCCCACGTTGCCGAGGCATTGCAATCCCTCTCTTTCCCCAACATTTGGGGTGACTTTGGGGACACATTTGTCCGCTACCTAATTCATAGCAGTCCGTGTGCGCCCGCATTGGTCGGCAATTCGATTCAGCCGCAAATCAAAGCCCGGTCGTCGTTACATCGCCATGCCGCCGGCAGGGGATCAACGCCAGCTCGCTCGCATCCGGCTCAGCAAATCGATGGTCGCGGCGGGTGGCGGCACCGCGGGCGCCCTCGCAGGCGGTGCGGGCCATGTCACCTGCTCGAACCGTGCCGTGTCGGCCGCGGTAATGAAGCGAGTGCGCCCGGCGTAAAGATGGCGATCTCCCCTTACGGCCTGCTGCGTGACATAAAAGCGCTGCGGCACGAGCAGGTGCAAATGGTCGCGCGCCCGCGTCATGGCAACGTAAAGCAACCGCCGCTCTTCCTCGAGCTCCTGCGCGCCCTGAGCGACGTCGGCCGGCATGCAGCCGTCGACCACATTGAGCACGTGAACCGAGTTCCATTCCTGGCCTTTGGCCGAGTGGATGGTCGACAGGATCAGATAGTCCTCGTCGAGCAGTGGTGGCCCAGAGCGATCGCTCGTCGCCTCGGGCGGATCGAGCGTGAGCTCGGTCAAAAATCGCTCGCGCGAGGCATAACCGGAGGCGAGCCGCGCCAGCTGTTCGACGTCGCCACGTCGCACGCCCGAGGTGTCGTCGTGCAGCCGTTCGAGGTGCGGGATGTACCAGCGCAACGCGAGTTCCATATCGGCTGGCCAGCTGAGCGACGACTCACGCAAGGCGGTGTACGTTTCGACAAAGCGTTGCCATTCGACCTGCGCTGCAGCGGGCGGCATGAATGCCTTTACCGCGGCGCCGGGGTCGGCAGCCACGTCCATGGCATCGAGCAAGCGTGTTGCTGTCGCCGGCCCGATGCCCGGAATCATCTGCGTCACGCGAAAGCCTGCCATCCGGCCGCGCGGGTTCTCGACGAAGCGCAGCACCGCGAGGAGGTCTTTGACGTGCGCAGCTTCGAGAAACTTGAGGCCGCCGTATTTGACGAACGGGATGTTGCGCCGCGCCAGTTCGAGCTCCAGCGCCGCACTGTGCGTCGAGGTGCGAAAGAGCACCGCCTGCGACTTGAGCGCGAGCCCGCCCTCACGGTGCGCGAGCACGCGGTCGGCCACCCAGCGCGCTTGATGCGCTTCGTCGGGCACCAGCACCAGTTGAGGCCGGCCGGCCGAAGCCTTGTCGGTCCACAGCGTCTTGGCATGCCGCTCGGCCGCCTGTGCGATGACGGCGTTCGACACGTCGAGGATCGGCTGCGTGGAGCGGTAGTTGCGTTCCAGCGTGACGATGCGCGCCGGGCGCGTGAACTGCGTCGGAAAGTCGAGGATGTTGCGCAACGTGGCGCCCCGAAACGAATAGATCGATTGCGCGTCGTCGCCGACCACTGTCACGCCACCGCCATCGGGCTTGAGCGCCATCAGAATCGACGCCTGCAAGCGGTTCGTGTCCTGGTACTCGTCGACCAGCACGTGGTCGAAACGCGCGCCGACCTGCGCAGCCAACGTGGGCTCGGCGACCATGCCGGCCCAGTACAACAGCAGGTCGTCGTAGTCGAGCACGTTCTGCTGCTGCTTGGCCTCGACATAAGCGCCGAACAAGCGCTTGAGTTCGACCTCCCATTCGGCACACCACGGAAACGCCTGCTTCAGCACGTCGCCCAGCGGGGCACAGGTGTTGACGGTGCGAGAGTAGATCGACAGGCAGGTGCCCTTGTGCGGAAAGCGTCGGGTGCTGCTCGACAACCCGAGTTCATGCCGGACCAAACCCATCAGGTCTTCCGCATCGCCGCGATCGTGGATGGTGAAGTTGTCGTTCAGTCCGATGTGCGCCGCGTACTCGCGCAACAGTCGCGCGCCGATGCCGTGAAAGGTGCCGGCCCAAGGCAACGCCGGCGGCACCTCGGACTTCAGTGCGAACACCCGTGCCACGACCTGGCCGGCGCGGCGCTCCATCTCTTGCGCGGCACGACGTGAAAACGTCAGCAGCAGGATGCGCTGCGGATCGGTGCCTTGCGCGATGAGCCGCGCCACGCGGTGCGCGAGCGTGCTGGTCTTGCCCGAGCCGGCACCGGCGATAACCAGCAGTGGTCGGTCGTCGCAAGCAGGGTCGCCAAATGCCGCATCGACACCGTGCTCGACCGCTGCGCGCTGTTCATCGTTGAGGTCCGCCAGCGCCGCGGCAAGCCGCTCTGCCTGCGTGGTCGGTGCCGCGCCATGCGCTGAAAGATGCGGAGGGAGAAGGGTCGGCGCCATGGTCTGCATTGGCGCAACTTTACTGGATGCCCATCCAGATGCGTGACCGTTACATGACGGGCCCGGTGACATAATTCGCGCCTTGCTGCAACCGGAGACTCCGCCTTGGAAACCTACCCGTCTTGGCAGCTTTCGGTTCCCGTTTGACGCGCGTGTCGATCGAGGGATTCGGAAGCGCCCCGCCCTCGTTCAACCGCACAGTCCATTCACGGGAGTGAGCCCATGCTCAATATCTTTACGCTCGCCAACGGGCGCCTCGTCCAGGAAGAAATCGAGTCGCTCGAAGAGCTGTCGAAATTCCAGCCGATCTGGGTCGACCTCGAGTCGCCGTCGGTCGACGAAAAGCGCTGGATCAAACAGTATTACGGCCTCTCCATCCCCGAAGACGCGATGGACGAGGACATTGAAGAGTCGGCCCGCTTCTACGAAGAAGACAACGGCGAACTGCATATTCGCAGCGACTTTTTGATCGACGACGACGAAGACCCGCGCTCGGTGCGCGTCGCATTCATCCTGAACCAGCACAACAGCGAGTTGCGCAGCCGCGGCGTGCTGTTCTCGATACACGACGAAGACGTGCCGGTGTTCCGCTTGTTGCGCATGCGCGCACGCCGCGCACCGGGCCTGATCGAAGACGCCAAGGAAGTGCTGCTGAAACTGTTCGACGCCGACGCCGAATACTCCGCCGACACGCTGGAAAACATCTACGACGAACTGAAGAAAGTCAGCGAACAGGTGCTGGCCGGCAAGATGACCGACGACCTGGCAAGCGAAGTGCTTGGCGAGATCGCACGCCACGAAGACCTGAACAGCCGCATTCGGCGCAACGTGATGGACACGCGCCGCGCGGTCAGCTTCATGATGCGCAGCAAGATGCTGAACGCGGAGCAATTCGAAGAAGCGCGGCAGATCCTGCGCGACATCGAGTCGCTCGACAACCACACCGCGTTCCTGTTCGACAAGATCAACTTCCTGATGGATGCGACCGTCGGTTTCATCAACATCAACCAGAACAAGATCATCAAGATCTTTTCCGTGGCGAGCGTGGCGCTGCTGCCGCCGACACTGGTGGCCAGCATCTACGGCATGAACATGAAGTTCCCGGAACTGGAATGGCTCGGCCCCACGCTCAGCTACCCCTATGTCGTGGCTTTCATGATCGCCAGCGCCCTGG
The DNA here is from genome assembly GCF_046115955.1 of Variovorax sp. GrIS 2.14. Lineage (NCBI taxonomy): Bacteria > Pseudomonadati > Pseudomonadota > Betaproteobacteria > Burkholderiales > Comamonadaceae > Variovorax > Variovorax sp. GrIS 2.14. The sequence continues at coordinate 516,513 of NZ_JBJXIA010000001.1, read as the reverse complement.
GACCGATGTGGTACTTCGGGCGCAAGGGCTGGTTGAGTTGAGCTCGCCCCTAGGTCGCTGCCCACTTCGTGTCGCCGCTCCCACCCCCTGACCGGGGGCAACACCAGCGGCCGGGCGGAGCCCGTGCTGCGGTGTTCCTGAACTGATACCGGGACGTTAGTCGAGCAGGGAGAGAAGGGCGCCGATCAGGGCTCTGGCTTGCTTGCCGGCGACTTGGGAGAGGTACGCGGGGAAGTCGACATGGGCTGTGTCGTCGGCGCGGTCGGAGATGTTTCTGACTGCGGCGAAGGGGATGGCGTAGTCATGGCAGACCTGGGCTACCGCTGCGCCTTCCATGTCTACGGCGAGGGCTTCGGGGAGGTCGCGCTGCAGGGTCAGCGCTTCATGCGCGCCTGAAACGAAGCGGTCGCCGCTGACCAGCAATCCTTTGTGGATGCGCATGCCGTCGAGGCAGAAGCGGGCGCGTGTCGCGGCGTCGAACACGCCGGTCGATACGGCGCCTGCGGCCATCGCGAGCAGGTCGACCAACTCTTCGTCGGCCGCGAAGCGCGAACGGCCGTAGAGCGGCACCTCGTGGCGCGGGAACAGTGGCGATGCATCCATGTCGTGCTGCAGAAACTCTGTGCCGATGACGGTGTCGCCGACACGCACGTCTGTGTGCAATCCGCCGGCCACACCCGTGAACACGATACGTCGAACACCGAAGCGTTCGATCAGCGCCGTCGCCGTCGTTGCCGCGGCGACCTTGCCGATGCGCGACAGCGCCAGCACCACCGGCTTGCCGTGCCAGCGGCCGGTGTGGAAATCGCGGCCCGCATGCCGGACATGCATCGCTTCTTCGAGCTGCTCGCGCAGGCCGTGCTGCTCTTCGGGCAGCGCACTCAGGATGGCCGTCGGCATCAGAGCACCCCGACGTTCGCGGTCGCTTCCGCCGTGGCTTGCGCCATCACTTCATGTCGACGCCATAGAAGGTGTGACGGCCGAAGGGGCTCAGCTTGAAATCGACGACTTCCTTGCGCACCGGCTTCAACTGCACGGCGTGGGCGATGGTGAACCAAGGTGCTTGTTCCTTGAAAATGACCTGAGCCTTTTTGTAGAGCGCGTCGCGATCGGCCTGCTTGGGCACGTTCTTGGCTTTGACCACCAGGTCTTCGTAAGGCTGATAGCAGAACTTGGCGACGTTGGAACCGTTCGACTGCGCCGATGCGCAACCCAGCAGCGTGTACATGAAGTTGTCCGGATCGCCGTTGTCGCCCGTCCAGCCGAGCATGCCCATCTGGTGCTCGCCGGCCTGCATGCGCTTCCTGTACTCACCCCATTCGAAGGTCTTGATCTCGGCCTTGACGCCGATCTTGGCAAGGTCGGCCTGCATCAGCTCGGCGATGCGCTTGGCGTTCGGGTTGTAGGGGCGCTGCACCGGCATGGCCCACAGGTCGGTCGTGAAGCCGTTGGCGAGACCGGCTTCGGCCAGCAGCTTCTTGGCAGCAGCGGGATCGTAGGGATCGTCCTTCACCGCATCGTTGTAAGACCACATGGTCGGCGGAATCGGGTTCTTGGCGGCGACGCCGGTTGTCAGGTAGACGCCGTCGATGATGGCCTTCTTGTCGATCGCCATGTTGATGGCTTTGCGCACGCGCACGTCGTCGAAAGGCTTCTTCGTCGTGTTGTACGCGAGGTACCCGACATTGAGGCCGGCCTGCTCGAGCACCTGCACGTTCGGGTCTTTGCGGATCGCATCGAGGTCGGCCGGGTTCGGGTACGGCATCACATGGCACTCGCCTTTTTGCAGCTTGGCCCAGCGCACCGACGCATCGGGCGTGATCGAGAAGATCAGGTCGTCGATCTTCGCCTTGCCGCCCCAATATTGCGGGAACGCCTTGAAGCGGACGATGGCGTCTTTCTGGTACTGAACCAGGTAGAACGGGCCGGTGCCGATCGGGTCCTGGTCGATCTTTTCAGGCGTGCCGGCCTTCAGCATCGCGATCGCGTATTCCTTCGACTGCACACCGGCATACGGCATCGCGAGGTTGGCCAGGAACGGCGCCTCGGCCTTGTTCAGCACGATCTTGACGGTGTAGTCGTCGATGCGGTCCACCGTCTTCAAAAGCTTGGGCATGCCCATGTCGTTGAAGTACGAGTGGTTCTGGCTCGTGACCTTGAAGTACGGGTCGTTCTCTTTCCACTGTCGCTCGATCGAAAAGATGAAGTCGTCGGCGTTGAAGTCGCGCGTCGGCTTGAAGTTCTTGCTCGTCGTGTGCCACTTCACGCCCTTGCGCAGCTTGAAGGTGTACTCGGTGCCGTCGGGTGAAATGGTCCAGCTCTCGGCCAGACTGGGCAACACCTTGGTGCCACCGCGCTCAAAGTCGACCACGTTGTTGTAGACCTGCGTGGTCACGTCGAACGAGGTTCCGGTCGTGTTGACTGCCGCGTAGAAATTCTCGGGGCTGCCTTCGGAACAGAAGACCAGTGTCTTGGCGGCCGCAGCGCCGCAAGTGAGGGCAAAGGCCATCGGCAGCAGCACCGATGCGAGACGAACATTCTTCATGGGATCTCCTTCTCAAAAAACTGAACGACAAAACGGGTCACGAAGTGACCTGGTGACTCAGCGAATTCAGAACGCCATCGGCGAGCGCGCGATCTGCACCGCGACCGGCCCATCGATGAACTTCTCGGCATAGTGGCACGCCACCATGCGCTCGTCGAGTGCGCGCAGCAGCGGGCGCTCGATGTGGCAGCGTTCGGTTGCGTGCCCACAGCGCGTGCTGAACACGCAACCGGCCGGAGGATCGAGCGGCGACGGCAACTCACCCTGCAGCACGATGCGCGCCGTGGCGAGCCCCGGCGTCGACGCCAGCAGCGCCTGTGTGTACGGATGCAGCGGACGCGAAAAAATCCGTGCTTTAGGCCCCTGCTCCACAGCGTGTCCGAGATACATCACCAGCACATCGTGCGCGATGTGCCGCACCACGCCCAGGTCGTGCGAAATGAAAAGGTATGCGAGGCCGAGCTCGGCCTGCAGGTCCGCCAGCAGATTCAACACCTGCGCCTGGATCGACACGTCGAGCGCCGACACCGGCTCGTCTGCCACCAGCAGCCGCGGCTCCAACATGAGTGCCCGCGCGATGGCGATACGCTGCCGCTGGCCGCCGGAGAACATGTGCGGATATCGGTTGGCATGTTCGGGCCGCAGGCCGACACGCGCCAGCATGTCGCGTGCCTTGGCGGCACGGTCGGCCTTGCTCAACGTCGTGTTGATGGCGAGCGGATCTTCGAGCACCGCGGCGATTTTCTTACGCGGGTTGAGCGAACCGAACGGGTTCTGGAACACCAGCTGCACGGCCTGGCGCAGCTCACGCTTGCGGTCGGGCGGTGGGTCGACCGCGTCGACGCCGATCAACGTGAGGCGGCCCGATGTCGGCCTTTCTATCAACGACACCATGCGTGCCAACGTCGACTTGCCGCACCCCGATTCACCGACCACCGCGAGCGTGCGGCCGCGCGCCAGCTTGAACGAAACGCCGCCGACGGCCTGTAATTTCGCAGGCGCACGGAACAGCCCGCGCCGCACCTCGTAGACGCGCTTCAGGTCGACCGCATCGACCACGGTTTCGCTCGACGAGCGTTCGGTCGTCATCGATTTCAAATCGGGTTCGACGGCGCTCATGACAGCGCCTCGACTGCGCGCGAACGGTCATCCATGATGGCAATCGAGCGATCCGCGTCGCCCAACGGAAAGTGGCAACGCACCTGTGCGTCCTGAAACGCTTGCAACGCCGGCCGCACCGCGCAAGCGTTGGCCGTCGCGTCGACGCAGCGCGGCGAAAAAAGGCAGCCCGCAGGGCGGTCGTGCACGCCGGGCACCATGCCAGCGATCGTGGCGAGCCGACCTTCCGGCGCGGCGCGTTCCGGCAACGCAGCCAGCAACGCCTCGGTGTACGGATGTTGCGGGGTGCTGAAGAGCCGGTCGACGCGCTGCTCTTCCATCACTTGGCCCGCATACATCACCGCCACGCGCTGCGCCATGTCGGCCACCACGCCCATGTTGTGAGTGATGAGCACCAGCGCCATGCCGCGCTCTTTTTGCAGGTTGCGGAGCAGGTCGAGGATCTGCGCCTGGATGGTCACGTCGAGCGCGGTGGTCGGCTCATCGGCGATCAGCAAGCGAGGGTTGCAGGCGATCGCCATCGCGATCATCACGCGCTGGTTCATGCCACCCGAGAGCTGATGCGGGTAGCTGCCGATGCGTGTGGACGCCGCCGGAATGCCGACCTGTTCGAGCAGTTCGATGGCCCGCGTTTTCGCCGCGCGCCGGTCGAGCTTCAGATGAAGGCGCAAGGTTTCCATGAGCTGGAAGCCGACAGTAAAGCAGGGGTTGAGGCTGGTCGTCGGGTCCTGGAAGATCATCGCGACGTCTTTGCCGACCAGCTTGCGGCGTGCCTTGTCGGAGACGCCAAGCAGGTCGTTGCCGGCAAAGCGCATGTGGGCGGCCTGCACGCGGCCGGGGTAGGCGATGAGGCCCATCAGCGCCATCATCGTGACGCTCTTGCCCGAGCCCGATTCGCCGACGATGCCGAGTACCTCGCCTTCGTCGACCGTCAGGCTCACGCCGTCGACGGCGTGCATCACCCCTCCCTGCGTGGGGAAGTCGACGTGAAGATCCTTGATGTCGAGCAGGCTCATCGTTTCAACTTCGGATCGAGCGCGTCGCGCAGTCCGTCGCCCAGCAGGTTGAAGGCCAGCACCGCGATCAGAATCGCCAGCCCTGGGAACGTCACGACCCACCAGGCACGCAACACGAACTCGCGCGCATCGGCCAGCATCGTTCCCCACTCGGGCGATGGCGGCTGCGCACCGAGCCCGAGAAAGCCGAGCGCCGCCGCATCGAGGATGGCCGTCGAGACGCCGAGCGACGCCTGCACGATCAGCGGCGCCGCGCAGTTGGGGAGCACCTCGCTGAACATGAGCCGCAAGGTACCGGCACCGCTGACGCGTGCCGCCGTCACGTAGTCGCGCGAAACTTCGGTGATGACCGCCGCCCGCGTGATGCGCACGTAATGCGGCAGCACGACGATCGCCACCGCGAGCATCGCGTTGACGAGCCCCGGCCCAAGAATCGCCACCACCACGATGGCCAGCAGCAGGCTCGGCAAGGTCAGCACGATGTCCATCGCCCGCATGATCGCGATCTCGACGACGCCACGAAAGAAGCCCGCGATGAGGCCAAGCGAGACGCCCACGACCACCGACATCGCCACCACCGCGATGCCGATCGACAACGACAGGCGCGCGCCGAACATGAGGCGCGAAAGGACGTCGCGGCCGATGGCGTCGGTGCCGAGCAGATAGGTGATGGAGCCGCCCTGCTGCCAGAACGGTGGTCGCAAGAATGCGGCGCTGTTCGTGAGGTTGGGCGCGTGCGGTGCGATCAGCGGAGCCGCCGAGGCAACGAACAACAGTACGACGATGACGACGAGCCCCATCACAGCGCCGCGGTTCGCCGAGAACGCGGTCCAGAACTCGCGCCATGGCCCGGGCGGTGCGGTCATCACGAGAACGGGCGAAGAGGAGGTGGACAAGGCCATGTCAGCGCGACTGCCTGATACGCGGATTGATGACGCCGTAGGCCACGTCGACCAGCAGATTAACGATCATCACGATGACGCCCAGCAGCAGCATGCCGCCCTGCAACACCGGATAGTCGCGCCTACCGATCGCCTCGATCAACCACTTGCCGACACCGGGCCACGAGAAGATCGTCTCGGTCAGGATGGCGCCCGTGAATAGCACGCCGACCTGAAGCCCGATGACCGTCACTACCGGAATCAGCGCGTTGCGCAACGCGTGCAGCGCGACCACGCGAAAACGCGACAAGCCCTTGGCGCGCGCGGTGCGGATGTAGTCCTCGCCCAGCACTTCGAGCATGGCCGAGCGCGTCATGCGCGCGATGACCGCGAGCGGCACTGTGCCGAGCACGATGGTCGGCAGGATGAGGTGATGCAGTGCCGACCAGAAGGCGTCGACGTCGCCGGCCCGCAGCGAATCGATGAGCAGAAAGCCGCTGCTCGGCTCGATGAAATATTGGACGGCGATGCGTCCCGACACCGGCGTCCATCCCAGTTGCACCGAAAAAAACAGGATGAGCAGCAGGCCCCACCAGAAGATCGGCATCGAATAGCCAGTGAGCGACACCGCCATCACGCCGTGGTCGAAGATGGAATTTCGTCGTACCGCCGCCAGGATCCCGGCTGGAATTCCGAGCACCAGCGCAAAGACGATGGCACACAGCGCAAGCTCGACCGTGGCGGGAAAGAGCGACAAGAACTCGCTCATCACCGGCTCCTGCGTGATGACCGATTTGCCCAGGTCGCCGTGCAGCACCCGCGCGATGTAGATGCCGTATTGCGCGATCAGCGGCTTGTCGAAGCCATAGGCCTTCAACAGTTCCGCATGGCGCGCCGGGTCGATGCCGCGCTCACCGGCCAGCGTTTCGATCGGATCACCGGGCACCAGACGAATCAAAAAGAACGCGAGCAGCGTCATGCCGATGAAGGTCGGCACCAAAAGGCTCAGGCGCGTGAGAATAAAACGGAGCATCGATCGTCTTGATGCAAGACCAGTGCCGGCCGACCGACGCGCGTTCCCGTTCCTGTTACCGGCGGGCGGTCAGACGGCCGCAGCCGGCTTCTTGGCGTCGCGCAGTTCGCGCCTCAGGATCTTGCCGACCGGCGTTTTTGGCAAGTCGGTGCGGAATTCGATCACGCGCGGCTGTTTGTAGCCGGTGAGGTTGGCACGGCAGAACTCCTTGACCTGGTCTTCCGTCAGCGTCGGGTCTTTGCGAACGATTACCAGCTTGACCGCTTCACCGGTCTTCTCGTCCGGCACGCCGACCACCGCGCATTCGAGCACGCCGGCCAGCGTGGCCACCACGTCTTCGACCTCGTTAGGGTAGACGTTGAAGCCGCTCACCAGCACCATGTCTTTCTTGCGATCGACGATCTTGAAGAAGCCCTGCGCATCGACGGTGCCGATGTCGCCGGTCTTGAGGTAGCCATCGGGCGTCATGACCTTGGCTGTTTCATCGGGCCGCTGCCAGTAGCCCGCCATCACCTGCGGGCCTTTGATGGCGATTTCGCCCCGCTCGCCGGCCGGCACTTCGATGCCGTCGTCGTCGAGCAGCTTGAGCCAGGTGCTGGGCAACGGAACGCCGATGGTGCCGGTGTAGGACGTGCTGGTGGTCGGGTTGCAAGTGGCCGACGGCGAGGTTTCCGACAGGCCGTAACCTTCGCAAATCGGGCAGCCGGTCTTCTCGAGCCAGAGCTTGGCGACAGCGCCCTGCACGGCCATGCCGCCACCGACCGACACCTTCAGATTCTTCCAGTTGACGGTATTGAAGTCCGCATGATTGGCCAGTCCGTTGAAGAGCGTGTTGACCGCAGGGAAGCTATGGAAGGTGTGCTTGGACAACTCCTTCAGCGTGGCGGCCATGTCGCGCGGATTGGGGATCAGGATCACTTTGCCGCCGGTGCGCAGTCCCAGCATCATGTTCACCGTGAACGCGAAGATGTGATAGAGCGGCAACGCGCACACGCTGGTCGGCTGCTCGCCATTCGGCACGCGCTGCATGACAGGGTCGTTCCAGGCTTCTGACTGGAGCACGTTGGCGATCACGTTGCGATGCAGCAGGACCGCGCCCTTCGATACGCCGGTGGTGCCGCCGGTGTACTGAAGCACCGCCACATCGTCCGGCCCGATGGTCACAGGCTGAAACGCCCGGGCCGCGCCCTGGTCGAGCGCATCGTTGAAGCGCACCGCAGTCGGCAGATTGAAGTCGGGCACGAGCTTCTTGACGTTGCGCACCACGTAGTTGACGAGCGCACCCTTCAAAAAGCCGAGCCGGTCGCCCATCGACGCGAGCACGATGTGCTTGATCGGCGTTGACGCGATGCAGTGCTGCAGCGTGATGCCGAAGTTCTCCATGATCACGATCGCCTTGGCACCGGAGTCCTTCAGTTGGTGCTCGAGCTCGCGCGGCGTGTAGAGCGGATTCACATTCACCAGAATCAGCCCCGCCCGCAGGATGGCGGCGACGGCCATCGGGTACTGCGGGCAGTTGGGCATCATCGCGGCGACGCGGTCGCCCTTGACCAAGCCGAGGCCTTGCAGGTACGCCGCCAACGCCTTGCTTTGCTTGTCGGTCTCGGCGTAGCTGACGTCCTTGCCCATGAAGCTGTAGGCCGTGCGATCGGCGTACTTGGTGAAGCTTTCTTCCATGAGTGCGACAAGCGACGCGTAGCGCGAGGCGTCGATGTCGGCGGGTACGCCTTGCGGGTAGCTGCTCAGCCAGGGGCGGTCTGTCATGTCTCTGTGTCTCTCTTTGTTCGGTGCTCGCGTTCGGGCTCGTGGCTCGCCGTCAGGCTACTCGATCGCCTTGCCCATGTCCTCGACTACTTTCTTCGCATCGCCGAAGACCATCATGGTCTTGTCCATGTAGAAAAGCTCGTTGTCCAGGCCCGCATAGCCTGCCGCCATGCTTCGCTTGTTCACGATCACCGTCTTGGCCTTGTACGCCTCCAGGATGGGCATGCCGTAGATCGGGCTGCCCTTGGTGTGCGCGGCCGGGTTCACCACGTCGTTGGCACCGAGAATGATCGCCACGTCGACCTGGCCGAACTCGCCGTTGATGTCTTCCATCTCGAAGACCTGGTCGTACGGCACTTCCGCTTCGGCCAGCAGCACGTTCATGTGGCCCGGCATGCGGCCCGCCACCGGGTGGATCGCGTACTTGACCTTGATGCCCTTGTCAGTCAGCTTCTGCGCAAGCTCCTTCACCGCGTGCTGTGCGCGAGCGACAGCCAGGCCGTAGCCCGGCACGATCACCACCGTCTCGGCGTTGCCCAGCACGAAGGCCGCATCGTCCGCGCTGCCGCTCTTGACCGGGCGCTGCTCCTTGGCGCCGGTGGCCGCGGTCGTGGCCTCGCCGCCGAAGCCGCCCAGGATCACGTTGAAGAACGAGCGGTTCATCGCCTTGCACATGATGTAGCTAAGGATCGCGCCCGACGAGCCCACCAGGGAGCCCGCGATGATCAGCATCGCGTTGTTCAGCGAGAAGCCGATGCCGGCCGCCGCCCAGCCCGAATAGCTGTTGAGCATCGACACCACCACAGGCATGTCGGCGCCGCCGATAGGGATGATGATGAGCACGCCCATCACGAAGGCCAGCGCCAGCATCGCGAAGAATGCGATCCAGCTTTCGGTACCGACGAACACCAGGCCGAGCACCAGCATCAGCAACCCGAGCACCAGGTTGAGCATGTGTTGGCCCTTGAACTGGACCGACGCGCCCTGGAACAACCGGAACTTGTACTTGCCCGACAACTTGCCGAAGGCGATGACCGAGCCGCTGAAAGTCACGGCGCCGATGGCCGCGCCCAAGAACAGCTCGAGCCGGTTGCCGAACGGAATCGCATAACGCAAGAAGCCGTCGACCAGCACCGCGCCATCGACCGTCGTGGCGGCCGCGACGGCAGCCACTGGCGGCGGCGTGATGCCGAAGGCCCACGGCTCTGCCACCGCAGCCACGCCGATGAACACCGCCGCCAGGCCGATCATGCTGTGCATGAAGGCGACCAGCTCGGGCATCTTGGTCATCTCGACCTTGTTCGCCATGTAGGCGCCGACACCACCGCCGACCACCAGCGCGCCGAGCACCCACGCCAGGCCGCGGCCGAAGTCGACGTTGAGCGACTGCGCCTGGCCGTGCACCAGCGCGATGGTCGTCACCACGGCGATCGCCATGCCGCTCATGCCGAAGACGTTGCCGCGGATCGAGGTGGTCGGGTGACTCAGGCCTTTCAGGGCCTGGATGAAGAAGACGCTGGCGACGAGGTACAGCAGCGTGACCACATTCATGCTCATGTCTTGTCTCCTGCGGGTGCCACGGTCTTCTTCTCTTTCTTCTTGAACATCTCCAGCATCCGCCGGGTCACCAGGAAGCCGCCGAAGACGTTGACCGCCGCCAGCGCCACCGCCAGCACGCCCATGGTCTTGCCCAGCGGCGTGACGGTGAGGGCAGCCGCCAGCATGGCGCCGACGATGACGATCGCCGAGATCGCATTGGTCACGGCCATCAGCGGCGTGTGCAGCGCCGGCGTAACGGTCCACACCACGTGGTAACCCACGTAGATGGCCAGCACGAAGATGATCAGGTTGATGACTGTGTGAGATACGGGGTCCATGGCTTCTCCTCGTTATTTTTTGGTGACCAGGCCGTCGTGCGACACACGGCAGGCGGCGACGATGTCGTCTTCCAGGTCGATCTTGAGCGCGCCTTCCTTGGTGACGATCAGCTTCACGAAGTCGAGCACGTTGCGCGCATAGAGCGCCGAGGCATCGGCCGACAACAGTGCCGCCAGGTTGGTTTCGCCGACGATCGTCACACCATGCTTGACCACCGTCTTGTCGGGTTCGGAAATCGGACAATTTCCTCCGGTAAGGCCGCCCACGCCGTCCGGTCCCTTGCCGGCGGCGATGTCGACGATCACCGAGCCGGGCTTCATCGCCTTGACCATGTCCTCGGTGATGAGCGTCGGTGCGGCGCGGCCGGGGATGAGCGCGGTGCTGATCACGATGTCGGCCAGCGCCACGCGCTTGGCCACTTCGATCTGCTGGCGCGCCAGCCAGCTCGCAGGCATCGGCTTGGCGTAGCCACCGACGCCTACTGCCGCTTCCTTCTCTTCGTCGGTGTCGTACGAGACTTCGATGAACTTGCCGCCGAGCGACTCGATCTGTTCCTTGACGCTCGGGCGCACATCGGAAGCTTCGATCACCGCGCCCAGGCGCTTGGCCGTCGCAATGGCCTGCAGGCCGGCTACGCCGACGCCGAGGATCACGACGCGGGCGGCTTTGACGGTGCCGGCAGCGGTCATCAGCATCGGGAAGAAGCGCTGGTATTTGTCGGCGGCGATCATCACTGCCTTGTAGCCGGCGATGTTGGCCTGCGAGCTCAGCACGTCCATGCTTTGGGCGCGCGTGGTGCGGGGGGCGGCTTCGAGCGCGAAGGCGGTCAGGCCCGCCGTGGCCATGCGCTGCAGGCCGGTGGCGTCGAAAGGGTTGAGCATGCCGATGAGGACCGTGCCGGGCTTCATCAGGGCGGCTTCGCTGTCGGAAGGCGTGCGCACCTTCAGAACCATCTCCGCGGCGTAGGCGCCCGCGGCATCGACGATCTCGGCGCCAGCCGCCTCGTAGGCCGCGTCGGTCACGCTGGCTGCGACGCCGGCGCCGGACTGCACGCGCAAGCTGTGGCCCAGTGCCGATAGTTTCTTGACCGTCTCGGGGGTGACGGCCACTCGGGTTTCACCCGCCGTCGTTTCGGCGGGTACGCCTATCAGCATAGAAGTCTCCTCAGGGCAGGGGTCGCGGAATGCGGGCAGAGCTTACCGCAAGACTCCGGCCCAGCGGCTAAGCGGTTACGCGGACGCCAGAGCACCAAACCGCCCGGCCAGCCTCTTCCCATTGCTATTTAAATGATAGCAACTGGACGTCTATCCCGGGCAGATTGCACGGGACGCGCGACTGACAGTGCCGCACATCATGGCGTTGCGCTGGCTGCCCTGGCTATGTTGGGAAACCAAGATAGCCAAAGCGCACTAGTTCTCGGCTGATGACATTTGTTATCCGCACGGTCATCTATCCGTGGAGTAGTTAACAGTTGTTCCAGGAGGCCCGTCGTTAACATGCGCGCAGCGGTTCAAGGCCGCATTAGGTCAGTAGAAATCGGTTAGCAGGGAGCTCAAAAAATGAGAATTGCGGCGCTTGACGACGAAGCGGGTCAGCTCGAGCTGATTCAACACACGATGGATGGCATTGGCCACGAATGCCACGGCTATGCGGACGCGAGGACGCTGTTGCGCGACCTCCGGACGCAGACCTTCGACTTGCTGGTTCTCGACTGGAGCCTGCCGGACGTCGAAGGCCCGACAGTCGTGCGCTGGATTCGCGAAGAGCTCGCGAGCCGGCTACCGATCCTGTTCGTGACCAACCGGCGCGAAGAAGCTGACATGGTCGAAGGCTTCGGCGCCGGTGCCGACGACTTCATGGTCAAACCGATCCGCGTCGGCGAGCTCAAGGCCCGCGTGCAGGCGCTTTTGCGCCAGGCCTATCCGGCGCATTTCGAGTCGGAACTGGTCTTTGGGCCATACCATTTCTTTCCACAATCGCGCAGCCTCGAAGTCAACAACAAGGCCGTCGAACTGAAGCACCGCGAGTACGAACTTGCGCTTTTCTTGTTCCAGAACATGGGCCGGCTGCTGTCACGCGAGCATTTGCGTGAAGCCGTTTGGGGACTCGGGCCGGAACCGGCTTCGCGCTCGCTCGACACTCACGTGTCACGCCTCCGCAGCAAGCTCGACCTGCGTCCGGCCAATGGCTTTTTGCTGTCGGCCATCTATGGTCTTGGCTATCGGCTCGAAGCGCTGGAGGCCGACAGCTTTTCAGACGTTCGCACCGCCCTCGGCACGCCTTCATGAGGCGAGTGCAATGGCGTGGCGCCTGCGCCGCGCCGCTGTTGGCCGCAGCGCTGGTCGCCCTGGCCGCGAGCCCGAGTTGGGCACGTGGGCCCGACGGGTTCACGACCCATCGGGTCGAAGAGGGCCAGACCCTGCCATCGATCGCAGCGACTTACCTGCGGTCGCCCAAGCAATGGCCGCTGCTGCAAAAGCTCAACCGCATTCAAGACCCGAACAAGATCGCCGTCGGCACGATGCTGCAGATTCCGGCGCGTCTGATGAAGCCCGCTGCCATCAACGCACGGGTCGAATTCGTCAGGGGCTCGACCACAGCGATCAGCGCGGCAGCAGCAGCGGATACGGCCGCGCCGCGCCGCAAACCGGCCAAAGGTGCGCTTGGCGTGCCGGCACCTGCCAGCGCCATTGCCGAGCCGCTGGCGATCGGCAACACCCTGGTCGAAGGCGCACAAATAAAGGTGCCTGAAGACGGCTACCTTTTGCTTCGACTGGCAGACGGTTCGATCGTGCGCATTTTGGCTGGTTCCGACGTCGAACTCAAACGTCTGCGCCGGCGCGGCGCGGCCTCCGACAGCTTCGAATCGATCATCGACGTGCGCGGCGGTAAGGTCGAGTCCGAAGTCTCCAAACAACCCAAGGGCCGCGTCTTCGAAATCCATGCGCCCGGCGCCGTGGCCAGCGTACGCGGCACGCACTTCGATGTCGCCGTCGGGCTCGATGGCCGCACCGGCACCTCGGTCAGCGAAGGCACGGTGGCGGTGCAGGCGCGCAAGCCCGCGCGCGGTGCTTCCCGAAACACCACCATCACCGCAGGCCAGGGCGTGCTTGTCGACGGCAACGGCAAATTTGGAGAGCGCCGCGCCTTACCGGCCGCACCGGACCTCACCGCCTTGCCAGCCGAGTACCAGGACGCCGACCAGCTCGTCTTTGACCTGGGCGAAAGCGAGGCGTCCACACGCCACGAAGTCCGCATCGCCCGCGACAACACCTTTCGCGAAGTGCTGCGCGATGGCATGTTCGCCGGCCGCGCAGTGAAGTTCGTCGCGCTCGACGATGGCGACTACATGCTGGGGATTCGCTCGGTCGACGCCGACGGGCTGGCCGGCGCGGAGGCCAGGCGCAGCATCCGCGTCCACGCGCACCCGGTGCCACCGCTGTATCAAAGCCCCGCGCCCGACGCACGCGTGACCAGCGAGGCCGCGCAACTCGTGTGCTCTGAAGTGGCCGGCACCGAAGTCCATCTGCAGGTTTCGAGCCGCGCTGATTTTTCGCAGCCCGAGGTCGATCAGCCGGGGCTGTCCCGTTGCCGACTCGGCCTGGCGACGCTGCCCCTCGGCGACTATTACTGGCGTGTGGCCTCGGTGCAGACGCCCGGGCCGGGACACGGCCCGTTCGCGGCGCCGCAGCGCTTCTCACTCATCGCGACACCCAAGGTCGGCACGCTGGACGTAGCGGATGCCGGCGACGCCCCGACTCTCAACTGGAGCGCAGTGGCCGGTCACAGCTTCCACGGCCAGATCGCCAAAGACGAGGCCTTCCGGCAAATCGTCCTCGAAGCTGATCTGAAGGCGCCGCGCTGGACCATCAACGGCGTCGAGCGTGGCGCCTACTACGTGCGACTCCGGGCACGCGACGCATCGGGTGCCGAAGGGCCGTATTCGCCGCCACGTTTGCTGCGCATCGGCGGTGTGGTGCGGACCTCGACCGGCGGCGGCGTGTTCAGCGGCGACGGCGAACCGCTCGCCCGGCCCTGAGCCGCGGGCCCGGTTTCCACCATGGCGACAACGCCTGCGCCCTTGCTGCCCGGCGACTCGGACCCCGCTCCGCAGACGCCGTTTCGCAAAGCGCTTCAGCGCTACTGGCGTCGCCGCGGCGCCTGGCTGGTGCTCACCGTCGGCCTGCTCGCACTCGTGACAGAGCTCACGCTGACCCAGCCGCTGCCGCGCTTCGATCGTCTGCTACAAGAAAACACCGGCGCGCCGCTTGAACATAAGCCATCCGGCAACGTGGTCATCGTCGCGATCGACGAAAAGTCGCTCGCGGCCATCGGCCGCTGGCCCTGGCGACGCGCCCTGCATGCCGAAGCGCTGCGGCGCATTGCGGCGCAAAACCCGCGCTGTATCGGCTTTGACTTGCTGCTGCCGGAACAGGATTCGACTTACGCCGCCGACGATGCCGTGCTGGCGCAGGCCATGCAGGACAGCGGTTGTGTGGTGCTGCCGATGGCGCTGCAATCGGTCGGCCAGCAAACGCAGAAAACAACTACTGCCGACGCCCCTGCTGGCCCGTGCGGCCAATGCCATAGGCCATGCGCATCTGTCGCTCGACCAGGACGGCATCACCCGCAGCGTCTACATGCGCGAAGGTTTCGAGGGCCGCCCCTGGCCGCACTCCGTCGTCGCGCTGCACGACGCCGCGCTGGCGTACGAAAAAGGCCAGGCGCCGCCGCCGCATCCGCCGTTGACGGCCATTGAAAGCAATTCGCCATGGCTGCGCGAGCAGCATGAGCTGGTCGTGTTCGCGCGCGGCGAGCAGCCATTTGTCACGGTGTCGTACGTCGATGTGCTGCAAGGTCGCGTCGCGCCCGATGTTTTCAGGGACAAGTACGTGCTCGTCGGCGCCACCGCGGTCGGCATGGGTGCCGCTTATGCCACGACGGCGCCTAGCGTGACCGGCCGTACTGCCGGCGTACAGATCTTTGCCGACGTGCTCGAGGGCGTGCTGAGCGGGAAGCGCGTGGTCGACGCGTCGATCTGGCAAGACCTTGCCTACAACCTTTTGCCGCTCGCCGTGGCGCTCTTCGGACTGCTCTGGCTGCGGCCCGTCGGCGTGATCGCGCTGATCGGCGCCATGCTCGCGCTGCGCCTCGGGCTGAATGCGACGCGGCCCTGGGTGGGCGTTCAGTTTGCGCCGGCGGCGGGCTTCGCGGGCTTGCTGCTGGTCTATCCGCTGTGGAGCTTTTTGCGCCTGTATGCCGCGCTGAGTTACCTGCGTTGGGAAACAGAGCAGCTGGCGCTCGATTTCAAGGGCGGCACGGTGCCGTTGCCGCCGCCGAGGCCGGGACGTGGCGACTTTCTGGATCGGCAAATGGCCGCCACATCGGCCGCCGCACAGCGCATGCGCGACCTGCATCGCTTCGTGCGCGATGGCATCGACCATCTGCCCGACGCGACGATGATTCTGAACGGCCGCGGCCGCGTGATGATCTCCAACATCGCTGCGCAGCGATATTGGCAAACCGATGCCACCGGCCTGTTCGGCCGCGATGCGCACCGGTTGCTCGCGGACCTGCGCTGGCGCACGACGGGCGCCCAGATGATGCCGACCGGCGCCTTGTTGAACGGTGTGCAGCCGATCATGGGCGAAGGCGAAGACCCAAAGGGCCATTCGTTGCTATTGCGCTGCGTGCCGTTCTTCGACGATGCCAGCGCGCATGCCGGCTGGATGGTGGCGCTGGTCGACATCAGCAAGATGCGCCGCGCTCAGGGCCAGCGCGACGAAGCCTTGCGTTTCATCTCGCACGACATTCGCGAACCGAGCGCGTCGATACTGACCACCATCGAGTTGGCGCGCACGCGCCCCGAACTTTTCGAAGGTGACGCGCTGTTCCAGCGCATCGAGCGCCATGCGCGCACCGGGCTCGAACTGGCCGATGGCTTCGTCAACCTAGCCCGTGCCGAAGCCCAGCCGTTCCGCGCGGAAATACTCGATCTCGTGGCGCTGATGCAGATGGCCATCGATGACGCATGGATCGCGGCGCGACAGCGCAAAGTGCGGGTGCTTCTGACCACTGCGCTGGAAGATGCACCCTGCACCGCCGACCGAAGTTTGCTCACCCGGGCGCTGACCAACGTGCTGAGCAATGCGCTCAAGTACTCGCCACCGGGCGCCGATCTGCGCTGCAGCCTTGTCGAAGCCGAAGCTGATTCCGGCCCGACATGGCGCATTGGCGTTCAGGACCAGGGGCCCGGCATCCCGCCGGAGCTACAGTCGCAGTTGTTCCAGCCGTTTAACAGGCTCCACCGCGACAGTCACCCCGACGTGCACGGTGTCGGGTTGGGCTTGCTGCTGGTGCGCACCGCCGTGCATCGTCATGGCGGAACGATCGAGATCGACAGCGCGGCCAATGCCGGCTGCACCGTGACGCTGGTGCTGCCCAGGCCGACCGCTGCCGAACTAGAAGAATTGAGAAAAGACGTGCAGGAGTGACCCGATGACCATGGCCGAGCGCTGGAAACCCAACGTCACCGTGGCGGCCGTGATCGAACGCGACGGCCGGTTCCTGCTCGTCGAAGAACACACCGGCGACGGACTGAAGCTCAACACGCCCGCCGGCCACCTCGACCCAGGCGAATCGCCCGCCGAAGGATGCGTCCGCGAAACGCTCGAAGAAACGGCGCACCACTTCGTGCCGACTGCCTTGGTCGGCATCTACATGGCGCGCGCCACGCGCAAGACGAACGGTGACGACGTAACCTACCTGCGCTTCGCATTTGCAGGCACGCTGGGCGCTTTCGAAGCCGACCGCACGCTCGACGACGGCATCGTGCGCACGCTGTGGATGACGGCGGAAGAACTCCGCGGCAACGTCGAGCGCCACCGCAGCCCGCTGCTGATGCAGTGCATCGACGACTACCTGGCCGGCCGGCGCTTTCCGCTGGACCTGGTGCATGTCGACACGTCCGTCGCGTCGCTGAAAAAGCTGTAGACGTTCGGGATTTATCGGCTGCGCATACGGGAAAGCCCCGAGCCCAGCGGCGCTTGTCGACCCAGACGCGCTTCCACAATGGGGTCTTCAAGAAGTGACCTTTGGAGACGACATGACAGAAGCCGCCACGCCCGGAAAAACCCCCTGGACGACGTCGTATCCGCCCGGCATGCGCTGGGACGCCGAGCTGGCCTTGAAGCCGGTCGCGCAGTTTCTCGAAGACGCCGCAGCACGCTGGCCCGACAACTCTTGCATCGAGTTCATGGGCCGCGTCATCAGCTACCGCGAACTGGACGAGTTGAGCGATCGTGCGGCCAAGGGCTTCCAGACACTCGGCGTGAAGCCGGGCGTGCATGTGGGGCTCTTCCTGCCGAACACGCCGCACTATCCGATCGCGTTTTTCGGTGTGCTGAAGGCCGGCGGCGTGGTGGTCAACTATTCGCCGCTCGACGTCGAGCGCGTCTTGGCGCACAAGGTCGAGGACAGCCAAACCGACATCCTCGTCACGCTCGACCTGGCCGTGCTGTACCCGCAGATGGCGCGCATTCTGGCGAGTTCGCGCCTGAAGAAGCTGGTGGTCGGCAGCCTCGCCGAATACAGCGGCGCACCCGAAAAAGTCAGCGCGATGCTGCAGGGCGCCGGGCTGCTGGCGCCGGTGCCGGTCGACGCCAAGCACATGTCGTTTGCGCAGTTGCTCGAGAACGACGGCGCGGGTGTCGTGCGCCATCCGCTCGGCGACCTGAAGAAAGAAGTCGTCGTGCTGCAGTACACGGGCGGTACCACCGGCCTTCCCAAGGGCGCAATGCTGACCCACGCCAACCTGGGTGCGGCGAGCGCGCAATACCTCGAATCGACCAAAGGAAATCCACCCATCCTGGACGAAGGCGTGGAGCGCTTTTTGATCGTGCTCCCGCTCTTTCACATCTACGCGCTGAGCGCGGCGATGCTGCTCGGCATGCGGCTCGGCGCCGCGCTGGTACTGCACACCAAGTTCGACATCGACGCGGTGCTGCGCGAGATATCGGTGGGCAGGATCAGCGTATTTCCGGGCGTGCCGACGATGTACACGGCGATGCTGTCGCACCCGAAGGCCAAAGAGACCGACATGACCTCGCTCAAGTTCTGCGGCTCCGGCGGCGCACCGCTGCCGGTCGAGGTTGAGCAGCGCTTTTTCGACATGACCGGCTGCCATCTGAACGAAGGCTGGGGCATGACCGAGACCTCGCCCTCGGGCACTTTCACGCCGGCACGCGGTGCACGCAAGGCTGGCTCGTGTGGCATGCCGCTGCCGGGCATCCTCATCAAGCTGCTGGCGCTCGACGGCTCCGGCGAAGAGGTCGCCACCGGCGAGCCGGGCGAGCTGTGCGTGAAGGGGCCGAACGTGATGCTCGGCTACTGGAACAACCCCGGCGCCACGGCCGACTCGATGACGCCCGACGGCTACTTCCGCAGTGGCGACGTCGCCAGGTTCGATGCCGACGGCTTTCTCTACATCGTCGACCGCACCAAGGACATGCTGCTGTGCGGCGGCTTCAACGTGTACCCGCGCGTGCTCGAAGAAGCCATCTACGAGCATCCGTCGGTCGCGGAGGTCTGCGTGATCGGCGTGCCCGACGACTACCGCGGACAGTCGCCCAAAGCCTTCGTCGTGCTTAAGGCCGACGCGGAACCGCTCGAACTCGATGCGCTCAAGACCTTCCTGAAAGACCGCCTTGGCAAGCACGAAATGATCGGATTCCTCGAAGTGCGCAAAGAGCTGCCGAAGACGGCCGTCGGCAAGCTGTCGAAGAAAGACCTGGTCGAAGAGGAAACCCGCAAGCGCGCGACGGCCTGATCACAAATCCGCACGGCGCCCCCGTGCACCGCAACACTGGGACAATCCTTCCCCTATGTTGAAAAAGCAGCGCATCGTGGTGGGCCTGTCGGGCGGAGTCGATTCCGCGGTGACGGCGCACCTGCTGAAACAGCAGGGCCACGAGGTCGTCGGCATCTTCATGAAGAATTGGGAAGACGATGACGACAGCGAGTTCTGCTCCTCGAACATCGACTTCATCGACGCGGCCAGCGTGGCCGACGTGCTCGGCATCGAGATCGAACACGTCAACTTCGCGGCCGACTACAAAGACCGTGTTTTCGCAGAATTCCTGCGCGAATACCAGGCCGGCCGCACGCCCAACCCCGACGTGCTGTGCAATGCCGAGATCAAGTTCAAGGCCTTTCTCGATCACGCGATGCGGCTCGGTGCCGAGAAAATCGCGACGGGACACTACGCACGCGTCCGCTTCGACGAAGCGACGCAAAAGCACGAGTTGTTGAAGGGCCTCGACGGCTCCAAAGACCAGAGCTACTTTTTGCACCGCCTTAACCAGCAGCAGCTGTCGAAGACGCTGTTCCCGGTCGGCGAGCTGCAGAAGACCGAAGTGCGCCGCATCGCCGACGAGATCGGTTTGCCCAACGCGAAGAAGAAAGACTCGACCGGCATCTGCTTTATCGGCGAGCGGCCGTTTCGCGAATTCCTCAATCGCTACATCTCTAAGGCGCCAGGTCCGGTCAAGGACGAGCGCGGCCGCACCATCGGCGAGCATCAGGGCCTGAGTTTTTACACGCTCGGCCAGCGGCAAGGCCTGGGCATCGGCGGCATCAAGGCAAAGGGTGCGCAGCGCGGTGCGGGTGACCACGCGCCGTGGTTCGTGGCGCGCAAGGACATCGAGCACAACACCTTGTGGGTCGTGCAGGGGCACGAGCATCCTTGGCTGCTGTCGAATCTGCTGGAAGCCGACGATGCGAGCTGGGTCGCCGGCGCGGCACCTGCGACGGGCGACTATGCGGCGAAGTCGCGCTATCGGCAGGTCGACTCGGCATGCGAGCTTGACAGGGGCACCGACCAGGCGTTTCGCCTGGCGTTCGGCGCGCCGCAGTGGGCAGTGACGCCTGGCCAGTCGGCCGTTGTGTACGACGGCGACGTGTGCCTCGGCGGCGGCGTGATCGTCTAGCGGATCACGCCGCGGCGGTCTCGCGCAGTCCAGCGAGCAACTCGTAGGACCGCAGTCGCGCCGAGTGGTCGAACACCTGCGACGTGATCATCAATTCGTCCGCGCCCGTGCGCGCGATGAAGGCATCGACGCCGGCGCGCACCGTCTCGCGTGAACCGACGGCCGAACACGACAACACCGAATCGAGCAGCGCGTTTTCCGATGGGCCGACACGTTGCCGATAGCCTTCGACCGGCGGCGGCAAGCGTCCCGGCCGTCCGCTGCGCAGATTGACGAACGCTTGCTGCCAAGAGCTGGCGCGGAATTCCGCTTCCGCATCGGTGTCGGCCACGAACACGTTGAAGCCGAGCATCACGTGCGGCTTTTGCAGCTGCGCCGATGGCTTGAAGGTCTCGCGATAGATGCGGATCGCCTGCATCATTTGCTGCGGCGCGAAGTGCGACGCAAAGGCATAGGGCAGGCCGAGGTGCGCCGCCAACTGGGCGCCGAAGGTGCTCGATCCCAGAATCCAGATCGGCACTTCGAGCCCCTGACCGGGCACCGCGCGCACGGCTTGCCGCGGCTCCTTCGACATGAAATCCATCAGCTCGACCACGTCTTGCGGAAACTGGTCCGAGTCCGATTCCAGATTGCGCCGCAGCGCCTGCGCGGTGCGCTGGTCGGAGCCCGGCGCGCGGCCCAGGCCAAGATCGACGCGGCCCGGATAGAGCGATTCGAGCGTGCCGAACTGCTCCGCGATCACCAACGGCGAATGGTTCGGCAACATGACGCCACCGGCGCCGATGCGGATGGTAGAGGTGCCCGCGCCGATGTACGCCAACAGCACCGCCGTCGCCGCGCTGGCGATCCCCGGCATGCCGTGGTGTTCGGCCAGCCAGTAGCGCCGGTAGCCCAGCTTTTCACCGAGTTGCGCAAGCGACAGCGAATTGCGGAACGACTGCCCGGCGTCGCTGCCTTCAGTGATGGGGGAGAGATCGAGGATCGAAAGGGGGGTGGATGTCGAAGCCATGGCTTTCATTTTGGTCCGAACCGACGATTTCCAACGGGCCCGAGAATTTTCCCCCCAGGCTTCAGGAGGTATCCGCCGAGCGGATGACCCCGGTCGAACACGGGATCGAGCCAACCGCTACTCTGCTTCGTGGCGCAAAAACTCATGATTCGAGGCTTGGCGCTGTCTTTTTCGCCCCGGTTCACACACTACAAAGACGTCAAAAATCGTGCTCATACGTTTGATCTATGTAAGCAAGGTGGTCGATCTGCAATCAACCACACTGACCGACGCGATCTTGCGCACGGCCCACGCCTGGAACACGCAGAACGGTATTACCGGCGTGCTCTGCGAGGGCCAAGGGGTGTTCCTGCAGGTGCTCGAAGGCGAGCGTGGCCTGGTAACGCGCCTGTATTCACGCATCTTTGCGGACCCGCGCCACACCGACCTGGAGCTGATCCATTGCGAAAGCATTACCAAGCGCCACTACGGTGAGTGGTCCATGGCGCATGTGAACCTGTCCGACGTGGATCCGCAGACAAAAATCATCTGGCCGGACTTCGATCCCTACTCGCCGGGCGGGGCGCTGGTCATGACGCGCATCGCCGACCTCATTACCGAAGGTCGAACGGTAGACGCACCGGCGTCCTGAGACGCAGCAACGTCAAAAAAGCAGAACTCGGCTCTAAAAGGACCGATCTAGAACGGAATATCGTCGTCCATGTCGTCGAAGCCGGACGACGACTTGGCAGGTGCTTGGCGTGGCGCCGGTGCAGGAGCGCGAGGCGCAGCCGCCGGAGCGCGCGGTGCGTAGCCGCCGCCGCCACCACCACCACCGCCGCCACCTTGCGAATAGCCGCCGTCGTCGTCGCCACCACCTTGCGGGCTGCCCATACCCTGCCGGCTACCGAGCATTTGCATCTGGTCGACACGGATCTCGGTCGCGAACTTTTCGACGCCTTCCTTGTCGGTGAACTTGCGGGTCCGAATCTGTCCTTCGACGTAGATCTGCGAGCCCTTGCGCAGGTACTGCGCGGCAATTTCAGCCAGCCTGCCGTTGAAAACGAGGCGGTGCCACTCGGTCGCCTCCTTCATCTCGCCACTGGACTTGTCTTTCCACTTGTCGGTGGTCGCGATGGTCACATTGCAGACCTGATCGCCACTGGGAAAGGTGCGGCTTTCGGGATCGCGCCCGAGATTGCCGACGAGGATGACTTTATTGACCGATGCCATGTGCACTGCCCCTGATGAAGGATTGAAGGAGGAGGAAAAGCAGAATTGTGCCCCATGCGCCTGCCGCCGGGCCGCGCAAAGTCGCGGTAACTGACGGGTGACAATTGCGGTTGTCGATGAACGCCGAGCCCAACTTTTTCCAGCACCTGCGCGCCGAGCTTTCCGGCGGCCGTCGCTGGCTTGATCGGGCCATCGTGCTCGGCTACGCGATCGCGGCGGGCCTCTCGGTCGTCGCCATCACGATCGCCAGCGACTGGGCCTTCAAAGGCTTTCATCGTTTTTTCACTGCATGGCCTTGGGCCGTTCTCGTCGTCACGCCGCTGCTGACGGCGTTCATCGTGTGGGCCACGCGTCGTTTCTTTGCCGGTGCCAGCGGGTCCGGCATCCCGCAGGTCAAGGCGGCATTGCATTCGGCATTGCCGCCAGACCGGCGCCGCATCTTCGTCTCGCTGCGGCTCAGCGCAGCCAAGCTCGCCCTCACGATGACGGGTTTTGCTGCGGGTCTGTCGCTCGGGCGCGAAGGCCCTTCGGTGCAGGTCGCAGCCGGCGTCATGCAGCACGCACGACGCTGGCTGTCGCCTCACAGCGCCATCGACACGCGCGCATTGCTCATCGCCGGTGGCGCCGCCGGTATCGCCGCCGCCTTCAACGCGCCCCTGGCCGGTGTGGTTTTCGCCATCGAAGAACTGTCGGGTCGGCTCGAATCGCGCGCCAGCGGACTGATCATGACGGCCATCGTGCTGGCCGGCCTGGTGGCCGTGTCGGCCTTTGGCAACCTGAGCTACTTCGGCGTCGTCAGGGTGCCCCGGCTGGGCTGGGATTCGCTTGGGCCCGGCCTTCTGATCGTGCTGATCAGCGGCGTGGCGGGCGGGCTCTTTTCGCGGCTGCTTATCGCTTCGCTGACCGATGTGCCGGAACGGCTCAACCTTTTGCGGGCGCGCTATCCGATTCGTTTCGCGGCGGTCGGTGGACTGGTCATCGCCGTCATCGGACTGGTCACTGGCGGCGTGACCTTCGGCGCCGGCTCGGAGGCTGTCAAACGCATGCTCGAAGGCCACGACGCGCTCACGCCGCTCTACACCTTGCTCAAGTTCATCGCCACCTGGCTCACGGCCTGGTGCGGCGTGCCGGGCGGCATCTTCGCGCCTTCGCTGTCGATCGGTGCCGGCATCGGCAGTGCCGTCGCGCAAATCGCACAGGCCGACATGGGCCCTGCGCTGATCGCCATGGGCATGGCAGCCTTCCTGGCGGCGGTCACGCAGGCGCCGCTGACGTCATTCATCATCGTCATGGAAATGGTCGACGGCCATGCGATGGTGCTGAGCCTGATGGCGGCGGCCATGCTCGCCAGCCTGGTCTCGCGAATGATCAGCCGGCCGCTGTACGACACCTTGGCCGATCACATGTTGGCGACTGCGATCGGCACGAACTTGCCGGTCGCGCCCGACGGGACGGACGACGCTGCCGAAGCACCGCTTTCCGTGCCCCCTTTGCTGGCACCGGAACCGACCGAAGCCCCGCCATCGCACTGACAGCCTGAGCGACTTATCATGCTCGGTTGCCCAAAACGGACTGCCCGTGAACTCCCCCATTGACGATGCCTACCTCGGCGCCGTGCTCGCACAACAGCGCATCAGCATTCGCGGCGCCCGCACGCACAACCTGAAAAACGTCGACCTCGACATCCCGCGCAACAAGTTGGTGGTCATCACCGGCCTGTCGGGCTCGGGCAAGTCGAGCCTGGCGTTCGACACGCTCTATGCCGAAGGCCAGCGGCGTTACGTCGAAAGCCTATCGGCGTACGCGCGTCAGTTTTTGCAGCTGATGGACAAGCCCGACGTCGATGTCATCGAAGGCCTGAGCCCCGCGATCAGCATCGAGCAGAAGGCGACCAGCCACAACCCGCGCTCCACCGTGGGCACCGTCACCGAGATCCATGACTACCTGCGCCTGCTGTACGCACGCGCCGGCACTCCCTATTGCCCCGATCACCACTTGCCGCTGCAAGCGCAGACGGTATCGCAAATGGTCGACGCGACCATCGCCCTGCCCGGCGAGCCGCGGCTGATGATCCTGGCGCCGGTCGCGCGCGAGAAAAAGGGCGAGTTCCTCGACCTGTTCGCAGAGATGCAGGCTGCCGGCTACGTGCGTTTCCGGGTCGATGGTGCAACCTACGAATACAACGACCTGCCCAAGCTCAAGAAGACCGAGAAGCACGACATCGACGTGGTGATCGACAGGCTGCGCGCGCGGCCCGACATGCAGCAGCGGCTGGCGGAGAGCTTCGAGGCCGCGCTGAGACTGGCCGACGGCCGTGCCATCGCACTCGAAATGGAAACGCCCGAGGGCGAAGACAGCGCGACGAACATCACGCCGGCGAGCAACGCCGCCGCGCCCAAAGAGCACCTCTTCAACGCCAAGTTCGCCTGCCCGGTCTGCCACTACTCGCTGGCCGAACTCGAACCGCGCCTCTTCTCTTTCAACTCACCAGTCGGCGCCTGCCCGACTTGCGACGGCCTCGGCCATCGCGAGTTCTTCGACCCGGCGCGCGTGGTCGCGTTCCCGTCGCTGTCGCTGGCGAGTGGCGCCATCAAAGGCTGGGACCGCCGCAACGGCTATTACTTCAGCATGCTGGAGAGCGTGGCCAAGCACTACAAGTTCGATATCGACGCACCCTTCGAATCGCTCGACGCCGCCGTCCAGAACGCCGTGCTGCAAGGTTCCGGCGAAGAAGAAATCAAGTTCAGCTACGCGATGGAAAGCGGCCAGCAGGCCGGCAAGAAGCTGTCGCGCAAGCATCCCTTCGAAGGCATCATCCCCAACATGGCGCGGCGCTTTCGGGAGACCGATTCGGTGCTGGTACGGGATGAACTCACGCGCTTTCGCAACATGCAGCCGTGCCCCGACTGCGGCGGCACGCGGCTGCGGCGCGAGGCGCGCAATGTGTTCCTGGTCAGCGCACCGCCGGCCGACGGCAGCGAGCCGACGCGTACGCCCATCTTCGAGATCAGCCACGTCACGCTGCGCGAATGCCTCGCGTACTTTCAGACGCTGCAACTGCGCGGCTCCAAGGCCGAGATCGCCGACAAGATCGTGCGAGAAATCGGACTGCGGCTGAAGTTTCTCAACGACGTCGGACTCAACTACCTGAGCCTCGACCGCAGTGCCGAGACGCTGTCGGGTGGCGAATCACAACGCATCCGGCTGGCATCGCAAATCGGCTCGGGCCTTACCGGCGTGATGTACGTGCTGGACGAGCCGAGCATCGGCCTGCACCAGCGCGACAACGACCGGCTCATCGGCACGCTCAAGCACCTGCGCAACATCGGCAACAGCGTGATCGTGGTCGAGCACGACGAAGACATGATCCGCGCCGCCGACCACGTGATCGACATGGGTCCGGGCGCCGGCGTGCACGGTGGCCGCGTGATGGCGCAAGGCACGTATGCGGAAGTGGCGGCCAACCCCGAGTCGCTCACGGGCCAGTACCTGTCGGGCGTCAAAGAAATCGCGGTGCCGAAACACCGCACGGCATGGCTTCCGGTGGTCGCCAAGGCGGCTTTCAACGACGGCAAGAAGTCGCGCTTTGCGCCGAGCCCGGCAGCCGAACGCCGCGCCGCGCGGGAGGCGGCGCACTTGGCTTCGCAAAGCGAGCTGCAGGAAATCCGCGTCATCGGCGCGACCGGCAACAACCTGAAGAATGTCAGCGTCGCTTTCCCGGTCGGCCTGCTCACCTGCGTGACGGGCGTGTCGGGCTCGGGCAAGTCGACGCTCGTCAACGACACGCTCTACAGCGCGGTCGCCCGCACGCTGTACCGCGCGCACGACGAGCCGGCAGCGCACGAGGCGATCGAAGGCATCGAGTACTTCGACAAGGTCATCAACGTCGACCAGTCGCCCATCGGGCGCACGCCGCGCAGCAATCCGGCCACCTACACCGGCCTCTTCACGCCGATTCGCGAACTCATGGCCGAGACCAACACCGCGCGCGAGCGCGGCTACGGCCCAGGGCGCTTCAGCTTCAACGTGGCGGGCGGGCGTTGCGAGGCCTGCCAGGGCGACGGCGTGGTCAAGGTAGAGATGCACTTTCTGCCGGACGTGTACGTGCCGTGCGAGGTCTGCCACGGCCAGCGCTACAACCGCGAAACGCTCGAGGTGCAATACAAGGGCAAGAACATCGCGCAGATTCTCGACATGACGGTCGAGGTAGCGCACGAGTTTCTGAAAGCCGTGCCGACCATTTCGCGCAAGCTGCACACGCTGCTCGACGTGGGCCTGAGCTATATCAAGCTAGGCCAGTCGGCCACCACGCTGTCTGGCGGCGAGGCGCAGCGCGTGAAGCTTGCCCTGGAGCTCAGCAAGCGCGACACCGGCCGCACGCTCTACATCCTGGACGAGCCGACCACCGGCCTGCACTTCGCCGACATCGAACTGCTGCTGAAGGTGCTGCACCAGTTGCGCGACGCCGGCAACACCATCGTGGTGATCGAGCACAACCTGGACGTCATCAAGACGGCCGACTGGTTGATCGACATGGGGCCGGAAGGCGGGGCGGGCGGTGGTGAAGTGGTGGGCGAAGGCACGCCGGAAGACATCGCTGCGAACGACGCGAGTCATACGGGGCGGTATTTGAA
This sequence comes from Variovorax sp. GrIS 2.14, assembly GCF_046115955.1. NCBI lineage: Bacteria > Pseudomonadati > Pseudomonadota > Betaproteobacteria > Burkholderiales > Comamonadaceae > Variovorax > Variovorax sp. GrIS 2.14. The sequence continues at coordinate 489,436 of NZ_JBJXIA010000001.1, read as the reverse complement.
GCGGCTGCTTTAGCAGCAGTCCGGCGCGCCGCGCACCGCGCGAGTGCAGCCGCGCGACCCGCGCACCAACAAGACGGTGCGCTGTTTCAAGCTGGCTCCAAACACGCTTTGGTGCTGGACCTTCACGGGCCCGGCCCTTGCCTGCACAGTCCGCATCGGAGCGTCTCACGGTCGTCGTGAGCGCATTCGGATGTCGACTCACAGGAGTTTTTCTCATGAAGCTGAACCGGTTCTTTTCGCTCGTCGTTCTGTCGCTCGCCGCCAGTGGCGCCGCCCTTGCACAGACCAAGGAAGTGACCTTCGCGCACCAGGACATGCTGGTGCCGCTGCGCCTGGTCATGGAGTCGGGCGAGGTCGAGAAGGCCACGGGCTACAAGATCAACTGGCGCATGTTCGCCGGTGGTGGCGACGTGATCCGCGCCATGGCCTCCGGCGACGTGCAGATGGGCGAAGCCGGCTCCAGCCCACTGACCGCGGCGGCCAGCCAGGGGCAGGACATCAAGCTGTTCTGGATCTCCGCCGACATCGCCGATGCCGAAGCGCTGGTGGCGCGCAACGGCTCCAACATCACGAGCATGAAGGACCTGGTCGGCAAGAAGGTGGCGACGCCATTCGTCTCGACCGCGCATTACCAGCTGATGGCCGGCATGAAGATGGACGGCGTCGACGGCAAAGCGGTCAACGTGATGAATATGCGGCCACCCGAGATCGCTGCCGCATGGGAACGCGGCGACATCGACGCGACCTTCATCTGGGACCCGGTGCTGTCGAAGATCAAGAGCAACGGCAAGGTCATCGCGACCTCCGGCACCATCGGCAAGAGGGGCGCACCGACCTTCGAAGGCATCATCGTCAACGCCAAGTGGGCCGAGGCCAACGAGCCGTTCATGATCGCTTTCGTCAAGGCGCTGAACCGCGCCAACGAAGAGTACAAAGCGTCCGGCAAGAACTGGACGGCAGAGTCTTCACAGACCAAGGCGATGGCCAAGTGGACCAAGGCGAACCCAGCCGATGTCGGTCCTGCCATGGCGCTCTACACCTTCCCGACGATGGCCGACCAGGTCTCGGCGACATGGCTCGGCGGTGGCGCTGCCAAGGCCATGGCCGGCACCGCCGCATTCCTGAAAGAGCAAGGCCGCGTGCAGGAAGTGAAGCCCGACTACGGCGCATTCGTGACCACTGCGTACGTGCAGAAGGCGATGGCCAAGTAACGCGTCGCCACACCAGGTCGCCACATCACCGAAAGAGCACGCGATGCCCACGCTCGACATCCGCGACCTCGAGGTCCACTACGCCATCAAGGGCGGCTCGTTGCAGGCGCTGGCGCCCGTCAACCTGACGATGCACGACGGCGACTTCGTCGTCGCGCTGGGTGCATCGGGCTGCGGCAAGAGCACGCTGCTCAACTGCATCGCGGGCTTCTTGCCGCCATCGAGCGGCGAGATTTTGCTCGACGATAAACCCATCGTCAGCCCCGGCGCAGACCGCGGCGTGGTGTTCCAGAAGCATGCGCTGATGCCCTGGCTCAACGTGCGCGACAACGTCGCGCTGGGCCTGCGCTTCGGCGGCATGGACACGTCGAAGCGCGATGCCATCGCCGATGCCAAGCTGGCGCTGGTCGGCCTGGAAAAGTACGGCGACCGCGCGGTCTATGAACTCTCGGGCGGCATGCAGCAGCGCGTCGGCATTGCGCGTGCACTCGCGAGCGACCCGGCCTTGCTGCTGATGGACGAGCCGATGGGTGCGCTCGATGCCTTCACGCGCGAGACGGTGCAAGAGATTCTTTTGCACGCCTGGCAAGCGTCGAACAAGATGGTCTTCTTCATCACGCACTCGGTCGAAGAGGCGCTGTTTCTGGGCACGCGGCTGATCGTGATGAGCCCAAGCCCCGGCCGCATCTCGCATGTCTACAACGACGTGCCGTTTTCGCGGCAGTTCCTCGCGCACGGCGACGCGCGCAAGGTCAAGTCGGAGCCGGAGTTCATCCGCATGCGCGAAGAAGTGCTCGCCATCATTCATCACCGGGAGGCTGCACATGTCTGATCTGGTCATCGCACCGAAGACCACGCGCTTCAAGGTGCCGGGCGAAGGCAACAGCGCCGGCATCAGCGTGGTCACCGTGGTGGTGTTGATCGCGATCTGGTTCGCCATCACCAACCTTGGCTGGGTCAAGCCGCTCTTTCTGCCCACGCCGCAAGCGGTGTTCCAGCAGTTCTACGAATACCTGATGGGCACGGCCAACGACAAGCCGTTGTGGCAGCACTTCCTAGCGAGCATGTTCCGCGTGTTCGCGGCCTTCATCCTCGCGTGCGTGACGGCCATCCCGATCGGCATCGCGATGGGCATGTCGCGCGTGATGCGCGGCATCTTCGACCCGCCGCTCGAGTTCTACCGGCCGCTGCCGCCGCTGGCTTATCTGCCGCTCATCATCATCTGGTTCGGCATCGACGAAGTGCCGAAGGTCCTGCTGATCTTCCTGAGCTGCTTCGCACCGCTGGCACTGGCCGCACGCGCCGGGATGCGAAGTGCGTCGCAAGAACAGATCAACGCCGCGTACTCGATGGGCGCCAGCTACCTGCAGGTGATCCGCCACGTGATCCTGCCGTCTGCCATGCCCGACATCCTGATCGGCATGCGCATCGCCATCGGCTTCGGCTGGACCACGTTGGTCGCCGCCGAGATGGTCGCCGCCAACCTCGGGCTCGGCCAGATGGTGCTGAATGCATCGAACTTCCTGCGCACCGACATCGTGATCATGGGGATCATCGTGATCGGGGTGGTGGCTTATTTGTTCGATCTGTTGATGCGCTGGGTCGAGCGCAGGGTCGTGCCGTGGAAGGGCAGGATCTGATGGACAAAACCTTGAAAACCTGCAAAATTGGGATTGATTTCATTTTTCGGCGCAATCCCGAAATCCTGGACTTTCGCTTGGAACGCATCTTGCGTGACTGAATCGACTGGCGCTCTCAGCGCCTTTTTCTGGAGCATTTATGAAATTGATTTCATTTGTCGCGCAACGTGCGGTCTTGTTGCTCGCCGCGCTGGCTGCGTCCGCCGCCCTGGCTGCCGATCCCGCCACGCTGGTGGTCGGCATGTACCGTCCCACGCTGTCGCTCAACCAGGCGCTGAACCCCGACTACACCAGCACGGTGACCGGCTCGCAGGTGTTCGCGAGCCTGCTGCGCTTCGACGCGCAAGGCAAGCCGCAGCCCTATCTCGCCAAGTCGTGGGCTTGGTCGGCCGACCAGCGCACGCTCACGCTCAAGCTGGTCGAGAACGGCCTGTTCCACGACGGCAAGCCGATCACCTCGAAAGATGTGAAGTTCTCGATCCTGACGGTCAAGGGCCTGGCCGGCCGCGTCTCCAAATTCAATGCGATCACCGAGGTGCGCACACCCGACGCCTACACGGTGGTGGTGCAGCTCGACCGTCCGGCGCCTTCGATCGTGCTGGCGATGTCGAGCCCGTTCCTGCCGATCCTGCCGGAGCACGTCTATGGCCAGGGCAACATCCGCATGAATCCAGCCAACACCACGGGGGCCGTGGGCTCCGGCCCCTACAAACTGGCCGAGTTCAAGGCCGGCCAGTACGTGACGCTGGAGCGCTTCGACAAGTTCTTCCTCGGCCAGCCCAAGCTGGAGCGCATCGTGTTCAAGGCCGGTTCCGACCTGCAGACGCTGGTGCTCGGTCTGGAGCGGGGTGAGATCGACATGATTCCCTACATGTACGACTGGCGCCTCATCAAGCGCCTGTCGACCGACAAGCGCTTCACGATGACATCGGAGGGTTACGGCGGTATCGGTCCGCTCAACAACCTGATGTTCAACCTGCGCCACAAGCCGCTCGACGACGTGCGGGTGCGCAAGGCCATCGCCTATGCAATCGATCGACCCTTCATCGCGAAGGCATTGCTCGGCGGCGTCACGACGGTGGCCTACAGCCCGCTGGCGCCGACCACGCCGTTCTATACCGACCAGGTCGAGACCTACGCCACCGATCTCAAGAAAGCAGCCGCGCTGCTGGACGAAGCCGGCCTCAAGCCGGGCGCGGACGGCATCCGCGTCAAGCTCACCATGCACTACCCGCCGGGCAATGTGGACTATCACAAGAACGGCGCCGAATACATCCGCTCGCAGCTGCGCAAGGTGGGCATCGACGTCGACGTGCGGGCCTCCGACTTCGTCAGCTGGCTCAAAGCCACGGGCAGCGGCGATTTCGACATGACCATGGTGTCGCTGTTCAATTTCGGCGACCCGGCGTTCGGCGTCGCGCCGCAGTACTCGTCCGCCAACATCCAGCCGCTCCCGTACGCCAACAACGCGAACTATCGCAACCCGATCGTGGACGACCTGCTGGACGCCGGCTCGGTCGAGATCGATCCGCAGAAGCGCGAACGCATCTACGCGCAGTTCCAAAAGATTGCGATGGACGACGTGCCCATCCTCCCGCTGACGGTCCTGCGGTACCAGACCGTGATGCGAAAAGGTTTGGTCGATCTGCCTGCCGGTTTTTGGGGCACGGCCGCGCCGTTCAACGACACCCACTGGGCGCCCGAAGCAGCCAACTGATCGCAACCAGGACATGAACGCCATCACCTTCGTCACAGGGCGGCTGGCCAATGCGTTGGGTCTCATCTTCGCGGTGCTGGTGTTCAGCTTTTTCCTGTTGCACCTGGCGCCGGGCGATCCGGCGCTGGTGATCGCAGGCGACTCGGCCGATGCCGCCACGCTGGCGCAGGTCCGCAGCTTGTACGGGTTCGACCAGCCGCTTCTGAAGCAACTGTCGACGCACCTCTGGCGCATCGCGCACGGCGATCTCGGTCAGTCGTACTTCTTCAACGCACCCGTCGCGCAGCTGGTAACGGAGCGCATGCCAGCCACTTTGTTGCTGGTCGGTTCGGCGATCACCATCGCGGTACTGCTCGGCACCACGCTTGGCGTAGCCGCAGCTTGCCGGCCACGCGGCATCACCAACGCAGGCATCACAGTGCTATCGGTTGTCGGCTTCGCCGCGCCGGTGTTCTGGACCGGCATCGTGCTGGTGCAGCTTTTCGCATCGCATTGGCCGGTGTTCCCGGTCAACGGCATGCGCGACGTGACCCAGCGGCCTGGTGGCGCGATCGCCGGCGCGATCGACGTGCTGCATCACCTGGTGCTGCCGACCGTATCGCTGTCATTGTTCTATCTGGCGCAATACAGCCGACTGTCGCGCGCCACCATGCTTGAGGTGCTGAACGCCGACTACGTCCGCACCGCCCGGTCCAAAGGCTTGCCGGAACGCCTCGTCGTGTTCAGGCACGCTCTGCGCAACGCGATCCTGCCCGTGCTCACCGTGCTCGGATTGCAGGTCGGCCAGTTGTTCGCCGGCGCGGTGCTGGTCGAGGCCGTCTTCAACTGGCCCGGCCTCGGCACGCTGGCATTCGAAGCCATCCTGCGGCGCGACACACCCGTGCTCATGGGCATCCTCCTGTTCTCGGCCGTGATCGTGGTGCTGACCAACATGGTGATCGACGGGCTCTACCGCCTGATCGACCCGCGCATCGGATCGGGCATGCAGGGAGCAGCCGGATGAACGCCAGCACGACCCTGGCCGACGAGGCGGCTGCGCCGGCGATGCCTGCGGGCCGATCCGCGACGACCAGCCGCGGGAAGTTCCGCGAGGCCGCGCAGATTTTCTGCCGCAATATCCCCGCGCTGGTGGGACTCGTGCTGTGCGTTCTCATCGTTGCTGCGGCGATCATCGGCCCGTCGATCTACCACGTCGAGCCGTTCGAAACCGTCGCGGCCCCGCTGCTCGCACCAGGCGAAGACGGTGCACCGCTGCTCGGCACCGACTACCTCGGGCGCGACCTGCTGGCCGGCCTGATCCACGGGGCCCGCGCCACCCTGCTGGTCGGCGTACTGGCCACCCTGCTCGCCATGCTGCTGGGCGTTGTCGTGGGCGCACTGGCCGGCTACTACGGCGGCCGCGTCGACCGAATGCTGATGCGGCTGACCGAATTCTTCCAGGTGATGCCGCCGGTGCTGCTGGCGATGGTGCTGATCGTGCTGCTGCAGCCGACACTGCTGGTGCAGGCCGCAGCGATCGGCGCGGCCAGCTGGACCAGCGCGGCACGGCTCACGCGTGGCGAGTTCATGCGCATCCGCCATCTCGACTACGTGGCCGCGGCACGCACCATGGGGGCCAGCGACAGTTACCTGATCTGGCGCGTGATCTTGCCGGCGGCCATGCCGCCGCTGGTGATCTCGGCCACGCTGACCATCGGCGCCGCCATCCTGTTCGAAAGCGGCCTGAGCTTTCTCGGCCTGTCGAACCAGAACGTGATGAGCTGGGGCCTGATGATCGGCGGCAACCGACCCTACATGCTCGACGCGTGGTGGGCCACAACGATGCCCGGTGCGGCCATCTTCACTTCGGTGCTGGCGATCAGCCTGGTGGGAGACGGCCTCAACGAAGTGCTCAACCCGAGATTGCGCGAACGATGAACCCGAGCGAACCCCTGTTGTCCGTGCGGGGCCTGAACCTCGTGCTCCACACACCCAGCGGCACCAAACAAATCCTGTATGACCTCGATCTCGATGTCGCCGCCGGCGAAACGCTGTGCCTGGTCGGGGAATCCGGCAGCGGAAAGAGCATGACTGCTTTGGCGCTGCTTGGGCTCGCGCCGCGGGGCGCACGCACCACCGCACAAAGCATCCGCTTCGGCGGCGAGGAGATCGCCGGCTTCGACGGTCATCGCATGCGCGCGCTGCGCGGCCGCCGCATGGCGATGATCTTCCAGGAGCCGATGACCGCACTGAACCCGCTGCTCACCATCGGGCTGCAGATCACCGAATCACTGCGCCAGCACTGCGTGGTACCGCGCAAAGAGGAGCGCGAGCGTGCCGAGGCACTGCTGCATTCGGTCGGCATCGCGGATCCGGCGCGGCGCCTCGATGCCTACCCGCACCAGCTTTCCGGAGGCATGCGCCAGCGCGCGATGATCGCCATTGCACTCGCCGCAGAGCCACAACTGCTGATCGCCGACGAGCCGACCACCGCACTCGACGTGACCGTGCAAGCCCAGGTGCTCGACTTGCTGAAAGACCTGCAACGGCGCCTCGGCACCGCCATGATCCTGATCACGCACGACATGGGCGTAGTGGCGGACGTGGCCGACCGGGTCAACGTGATGTATGCCGGTCGCAAGGTCGAAGACGGCCCCCTGCGCGACGTGCTCTCACCGCGCGCCCACCCCTATACGCGGGCGCTGGTGTCGTGCATGCCCAGGCAACAGCAAGCCCCTGTCGCCGGACGCCGCGTGCCGTTGCCCGAGATACCGGGCGTCGTACCTTCGACCACTTCGCTGCCGCCGGGCTGCGCCTTCGCACCGCGTTGCGCCTACGCCGAGCCGGCCTGCACGCGCAGCATTCCGCCGCTCGTGCAGCTGCGGCCCGACCACGCCACCGCCTGCTTGCGGCAACTCGAAGGCGCTTTGCCATGACGACGCAGAGCGACGACACCTTGCTCGAGGTCGATGACCTCGCCGTCCACTTTGCGCTGCCGCGTGCACGGCCCTTCGCCCCGGTCGAAACAGTGCGCGCGGTCGATGGCGTGAGCTTTCGCATTCAACGCGGCCGCACCTTCGGCATCGTGGGCGAAAGCGGGTCCGGCAAGACCACCACCGCACAGGCCGTCATGGGGCTGGTTCGCAAGACCCGCGGCACCGTGGTGTTCGATGGCGCAGTGCGCGAACGCCTCTCGCCGGCCGAGCAGCGTCGGCACCGCCGCGGCTACCAGATGATCTTCCAGGACCCGTTCTCCTCGCTCAATCCGCGCCTGCGCGTGGACCAGCTGGTGCGCGAGCCGCTTGACCTGATGGGCATCGGTGTGCCGGCCGAACGAACAGAACGCGTGGCCGAAATACTGAACGCCGTGGGCCTGCGCACCGACCAGCACCAGCTCTTTCCGCACCAGTTTTCGGGTGGGCAGCGCCAGCGCATCAGCATCGCGCGCGCACTGGCCTCGAACCCCAAGCTGGTGGTGTGCGACGAACCGGTGTCGGCCCTCGACGTGGCGATCCAGGCGCAGATCCTGAACCTGCTGGCCCGGCTGCAGGACGAGTTGCAGCTGACCTACCTCTTCATCTCGCACGACCTGCATGTGGTGCGCTACCTGTGCGACGACATCGCGGTGATGTACCTCGGACGGATCGTCGAGCAGACGCGCGCAGATGCCATCTTCGACTCGCCACTGCACCCCTACACATGGTCGCTGGTGTCGGCCATCCCGGGCAACGCGCATCTGACCGGTGGCCGCGCGCCCGCGGTGCTGCGCGGCGACCCGCCAAGCCCGACGCGGTTGCCACCGGGCTGCCGCTTCGCCGGCCGCTGCCCCTTCGCCGAGCCGCTATGCCATGTGTCGGAACCGCAGTTGCGCGCCATGCCGGGCGACCGGCTGGTGGCCTGCCATCGGGTCGACGACCACGGCGTCGGGCCACAACACACATGAACCTTTTTGCCCTGGAGCCATTCCCTTTGCCGACCGAAGACCTGATTCTGAAAAAGCTGGAGGGCCTCGCTGCGGCCTTCAACCGTCACGATGTCGACGCCGTGCTGTCGTTCTTTGCCGAGAACTGTTCGATGGAACTGCCGCAGGGACCAGAGCCGTGCGGTCGGCGCTTCGAAGGCAAAGTGGCGGTGCGAAGCGGCGTCGCATCGCGCTTCGCCGGCCTGCCGGACGTGCACTACAGCAACGTGTCGCACCGCGTGATCGGCCAGCTCGGCATCTCGCGCTGGACGGTTTCCGGCACCACATCGGGCGGTGAGCGCATCGTCGCGAACGGCTGCGACTTCTATTCCTTCGACGCCGAAGCGCGCGTCACGAAGAAAGATTCGTACTGGAAAATCGTGCAGAACCAGACCCTGGAAATGAACCCGGAATGAAACAGACCGCGCCCGCGTCGGTGCCGCGAAACGCAAGCCGGCGGCCCGCTGCCGTGGCTTCGGTGCAGGAGGTCGCCCGCCGCGCGGGCGTATCGCCGGCCACGGTGTCGCGCGCATTCAACTCGCCGCACCAGTTGAACCCGGACACGCTCAAGCGGGTGACCGAGGTGGCACAGGCGCTGCGCTATCAGCCCAACGGCGTGGCGCGTTCGCTGCGCCGCAACCGCAGCATGGCCATCGGCGCGGTGATTCCGTCGTTTCGCCACGGCTACTTTGGCAGCACGGTCGAAGGCCTGCAGGCGGGTTGCCGCAAAGCCGGCTACTCGCTGCTGATCGCCACCTCGGACTACGACGAGAAGCAGGAGCTGGATGCCGTGCACGCGATGATCCGCCAGGGCGTCGACGGTCTGGTGCTGGTGGGCCTGCAACGCGACCCTGAGTTGGAGGCCTTGCTGGAGCAGGGCGGCATTCCGTACATCGTCACCTGGTCGTACAGCCCGGACGTGCCGTGCATCGGCTTCGACCATCAGAAAGCGATGGAGCGCGTCACGCGCCACCTGCTCGACCTCGGGCACGAACGCTTTGCCGTGATCATGGCTTTTTTGCGCGTGAGCGACCGCGAACGCGACCGGCTGGCCGGGATAGCGGCCGCGTTGGCCGCACGGGGCGTGCCGTTGCCGGGTGACCGCATCCTGTTTGCCGGCGGCAGCGGCCTGCAGGATGGACGCAACGCATTGCGCGCCGTGCTGCAACAGCACCCGGACACGACCGCCGTGATCTGCGCCAACGATCTGCTGGCCGCAGGCGCCATCATGGAATGTCGCTCCCGCGGCATCGCCGTCCCCGAGCGCCTGTCGATCACCGGCTACAGCGACCTGGAACTCGCCTCCGCCATGGAGCCGGGCATCACCACCATCCGCACTCCAGCCGAAAAGCTGGGCCACATGGCGGCCGAATGGCTGGCACACAAGCTGGCCGGCGAACCCGTGATGGCACGTTGCGAACTCGAAACCGAACTCATCATCCGCGGTAGCACCGGCCCTGCTGCGCGCACTACTGGAACAGGCACGTCATGAACTCCATCGACACCGAAGACTTCATCGCCAAACGTTACGAGGTGCTGGTCGAGCGCGACGTCCGTTACGGGGAGGCCATGGTCGACCACGGCACCACGCCCCGCATGCGGCCGCTGCTGCTCGACATCTACCGCCCGCAGGCGGCGCCGGTCATGGCCGGCCGGCGCTCGTGCTCGCATTTGGCGGGGCCTTCCACCGTGGCTCGCGCCAGAGCGACACGGTGATCGAGGACGGGCACGAGAACACGCCGGTGTCGGCCTATTGCCACGAGTTCGCGCGGCGCGGTTATGTCTGCTTCTCCATCGACTACCGGCTCACGCCCGAAGACCCCCACCCAGGCAGCACGCCGTTGCTGCTCAACCCGATGAACGTCAACCGCGACCGCATCGATTTCGTGCGCGGCATCATGGGACTGCCGCCGTCGACGCCGGTCATGATCGCCAACGCGATGGAAGCGGCGATCGACGACATGGGCACCGCGATCGACTGGGTGCACGCGCAGGCCGGTACGCTGGGCGTGAACCCGCAACAGATCGCCGCTGGAGGCTTCTCGGCGGGCGCGATGATGGCGCTGGCCGCCACCTATGGTCAGAAGAGTCCGGCCGCCGCCGTGGTGGCGCTTTCGGGTGCGATGGGCCTGGCCGAAATGCATCGCTATATCCGCAGCGCAGACGCACCGCCCGCGCTCCTGTTCCGTGGCGAGAACGATCTGCCGGGCATCGGCCCGATCAGCCACGAATTGCACCTGCACATGCAATCCGTCGGAGTCGATCACGAGAGCTATGTCGTCGCAGACGGCACACACTTCTATCCACGCACCGCCACGGCCATGCCCGTCATGGGCGACAGCACGTCGACGCTCGAAGACGCGATGGCGGCATTCCTGTGCACGCGCATGGTGGCACCGGATCGACGCCCTGCACTTGCCTGACGCGAACCGGCCTTTCAGTGCCGATCGCGACCGAGCGACCGCACTGCCGCCTGCAGCGCGAGGATCCCCGGCTCGATCTGCCCCACATCGATCGATGACAGCCGGAGCCTGAAGTACGGACAAGGCCGTGGCGGCTGCGCGAAGAACACATCGCCGGGTTCGATCAGCACGCCGTAGTCGCGCGCCCGCAGCGACAGTGCGCCGCCGTCGAGCCAGTCCGGCGTCTTGACCCATATCGATGCCCCACCCTGCGCCGGCGTGCAGACGAATTCAGGAAGGTGCGCAGCGAGCGCCTTGGCCGCCGCGTCCATCCGTTGCTGCAAGACATGGTTCACGCGACGCGCATGCGAGTCGTGGTGGCCGAGCGAAAGGAACAGCGCATAGGCATGTTGCAAGAAAGCGCTGGGGTGACGCACCATCGCATGCCGCAACACGCGCAGCTCGCTCACCAGCTCCTTCTGCGCGACGATGTAGCCGAGCCGCAATGCGGGCGACAGGCTCTTGGACAGTGACCCGATGTAGATCACGCGGCCGGTCTTGTCGAGGCTCTTCAGCGCCGGCGTGGGGTCGCCGACATACAGGTTCTCGGCTTCGTAGTCGTCCTCGATGACGACGAAGTCCTGCAGCGCCGCCTTGCGCAACAGCCACTGGCGGCGCTCCAGGCTCAGCGTTGCCGTGGTCGGGCTCTGGTGCGACGGCGTGACGAACACGTAGTCGAGATCAGGCAACGCATCGACGACCAACCCTTGTTCGTCGACCGGAATGCCGATGAGCTGCGAGGTGCGCAAAGAGAAGGTGTTGCGCGCATGCGGGTAGCCGGGCTCTTCGAAGCCGACGCGGGTGCGCTGGTCGAACAGCGCTTCGGCGATCAAATAGAAGGCGTGCTGCGCGCCGACTGTCACCAAAATTTCTTCAGGCCGCGCGAACACGCCGCGCTTGGGCAACAGCCGCGTGCGGATCTGCTCGACCAGGTCGGGCATGTCGTCGGTCTCGAAGTCGGGCGTCCAGTTGGGCAACTGCGAGCGCGCCAGGCTGCGCACGCAACACTCGCGGAAGTCTTCTGTGGGAAACAGCTGCGCATCGTGCGTGCCGTAGACGAAGGGGTAAGCGAAATCCCGCCATTGCGCCGGCTTCGACAGCGTGGGCATGTCGCGCAACGAGCGCAGCACGCGCTGCGACCACGCGGGTGGCGGGCCGGCCGATGCACCGCTCGCGCTGAAGGGGTCGACGATGCGGTCGGTGGTGGCACCGATCGACACCGGCCGCGCGCCGGCCTTCACGAAAACGCCGGAGCGCGGCCGCGATTCAAGATAGCCCTCGTCCACCAGCTGCTGGTACACGGCGGTCACCGTGTTGCGACTCAGGCGGAGTGCCAGCGCCAGGTCACGCGAAGAGGGCAGCGCTGCGCCTTCGGCCAGGCTCCCGTCGAGGATCACCTGCACCACGCGCAAGCGAAGCCGGGACTGCAACGGCAAGCCTGCATGACCGTCGAGCGCGAACAGCTACGCCCACAGCGGGGCTGTCGACGGGGGCTTGATGGGAGTCATCGCACGCTCCTCGATGGTGCATGCGCGTCGGGTCTGGCTTTCACGATTGCGAGGGCCTGGCTCTATGGGGTGGCGAGAGTCGAGCTTAACCTCGTGACACCGAGCGAAAGCCCTGCCTCGAAGGCGCTTTTCGCTACCCCGACACCTTGCCAGGACGCCGCCTTGACCGCACTCGCTTCAACCCCCCTGCCCGCCACCGCACAGCCCGTGACGGCGGCCATGCTCGAACAGTTTTCCGACGCGTGGAACCGTCACGACCTGCCGGCCCTGATGTCTTTCATGCACGCCGATTGCGTGTTCGAAACAGCCGCCGGCGGCGAAGCCTGGGGCGCGCGTCATCAGGGTCACGCAGCAGTCGCAGCGGCCTTCGAGTCGGCCTGGAAGAACTTCCCCGACGCGCAATGGCGCGACGGCAAACACGTCGTCATGGGCGACCGCGGCATGTCGGAATGGACTTTTACCGGCACCGCCGTAGACGGCGCGCGCAGCGAGTCGGGCGGCGTCGATGTGTTTACGTTCAAGGACGGAAAGATCCTTGTCAAGAACGTCTTCCGCAAGGCCCGTCCCATGCTGCCCGCCTTGTCATGAGCATCGCAACGCCAAAGGAAATCTTCGCGCCCTACGACCCGGCGTACGACCCGCTGGTGTCCGACGGCCCCGGCCACAACCGCGACTACGCTCCGACTTACTGGGCCGCCACCGCAGGCCCGGCACCCGACGACGACGGCCCGGTGTCCGGCGACATCGATGCCGATGTGGTCATCATCGGCTCGGGTTTCACTGGCCTCGCGACCGCCCTGTTTCTTGCCAAGGAGCACGGCATCAAGGCGGTGGTGCTCGAAGCCAATCGCGTGGCCTGGGGCTGCACCAGCCGCAACGGCGGCCAGGGCCAGAACGCGAGCGGTCGCCTGTACCGCTCGCAGTGGATCGAGCGCTGGGGACTGGAGACGGCACGCCGGCTCGACGCCGAAATCCGCTACGGCTTCGAGACCTTCAAGGACCTCGTCGCCAACGCCGACTGCGACCCGCAACCGGGCGGCCATCTCTACATAGCGCACCGCGACAAGAAGATGGCTTTCCTGAAGAACGAAGCGCGCGTCATGCGCGACAAGTTCGGCTACGACACGCACTTGCTGACCGCAAGCGAAGTGCGTGCGCAGTATTGCAACGACCACGAGGCGCACGGCGCCATGCATGAAGCCGAAGGCATCTGCGTGCACCCGCTCAAGCTGGCCTACAGCTACATGAAGCGCGCGCGCGCCGTCGGCGCCAAAGTGCATCCGTCGAGCCCGGTCATCGGCTGGCAAACCATCAACGGCGTGCATCATCTGAAGACGCCGGGCGGCACGGTGCGTGCACGCGCGGTCGGTATCGCGACCGGTGCGTACACCGCGCCCGGCCTGCACCCGACGCTCACCAATCGCTACTTTCCGGTGCTGTCGAACTCGCTGGTGACGCGCCCGCTGACACCGTCGGAGCTGGCGGAGACCAACTTCCTCACGCGCGAAGCCATCACCGACACGCGCACGCTGCGCTTTTATTACCGGCTCTTGCCCGACAACCGCGTGCAGATCGGCAGCCGCAGCGCCATCACCGGCGCCGATGCCACCAAGGCATCGCACTACGCGCTGCTGGTCGACGGCCTGGCCCGCAAGTTCCCGCCGCTCAAGGGCATCCAGATCGACTATTCGTGGTGGGGCTGGGTCGACGTGGCGCACGACATGATGCCGCGCGTGGTGCAGCCCGACCCCAAGCAAAGCGTGTTCTACGCACTCGGCTACGGCGGCAACGGCGTGTCGTTCTCGGCGCATGCCGGTCGCCGCATGGCGCAGCGCATCGCGGGTGAGCCCGACGCGGTGTTCGACCTGCCGATCTACGACAGCCCGCTGCAGTTTCCGGCGCAGGGCGAGTGGGCGGCTCGCTTTCGGCGCTTTGGGCAAAGCATGTTGTACCGCTGGTACTACCTGCACGACGAAGTGCTCTAGCCGACCAACCCGCCCGGCCACTGGCCCCAACGATTCACTGCCACTGGCTCCATCGTGCCCCTTACGATGGAACGCAACTTGCGCAGCCGCTTTCAGACTTCAGAGGAACTGTCATGACCCCCCGAAACTTCACCCGCCGCGTGCTCCTGTCTGCCGCTTCGCTCGCTATGACTTTCGGCGTGCTGTCGCTGGCCCAGGCCGAAGACATCAAGAAGGGCGGCACGCTCGTGATTGGCACCACGCAGGCGCCACGCCACCTCAACGGCGCCGTGCAGTCAGGTCTGGCGACCGCGTTGCCATCGACCCAGCTCTTCGCCAGCCCGCTGCGCTTCGACGACAAATGGAATCCGCAGCCGTACCTTGCGGAATCGTGGAAGCTGGCCGACGACGGCAAGTCGCTCACGCTGCATCTGCGCCACGACGCGGTGTTCCATGACGGCAAGCCGATCACCTCCGAAGACGTGGCCTTCTCGATCATGGCGATCAAGGCCAACCATCCGTTCACGACCATGCTGGCGCCGGTGGAGAAGGTCGAAACGCCCGACCCGTACACCGCCATCATCCGCATGAGCATGCCGCACCCGGCCATCATCCTGGCCATGTCGCCGGCGCTGTGCCCGATCTTGCCCAAGCACATCTACGGCGACGGCAAAGACCTGAAGGTCAACCCGCGCAACTCCGAGAACGTGGTCGGCTCCGGCCCGTTCAAGCTGGTCGAGTTCAAGGCCGGCCAGCGCATCGTGATGGAGAAGTTCGACAAGTTCTTCCTGCCTGGCAAGCCGTATCTCGACAAGCTGATCTTCACCATCAGCACCGACGAACAGAGCCTGCTGCTGGGTCTCGAGCGTGGCGACATCCAGATGCTGCCGTACTCGGCCGGGTTCGGTGAACCTGCGCCGCCTCAAGGTCAACCCCAACATCAACCTGACCGACAAGGGCTACGAAGGGATCGGCTCGATCAACTGGCTGGCCTTCAACCTGGAGCGCAAGCCGTTGTCGGACGTGCAGGTGCGCAAGGCCATCGCCACCGCCATCGACAAGAACTTCATCACCAAGGCGCTGATGGGCGGCTTCGCGAGCGTGGTGGACGGCCCCATCGTGCCGAGCAGCCCGTTCGCAGTGCCCGACCTCGTCAAGTACCCGTTCGACCTGAAGAAGGCCAACGAGATGCTCGATGCCGCAGGCTACAAACCCGGCGCCGACGGCAGCCGCTTCAAGCTCACCATCGACTACATCCCCGGTGGTGACGAGCAGCAGAAGAACGTGGCGGAGTACATGCGCTCGCAGCTGAAGAAAGTCGGCATCGCCGTCGACGTGCGGGCTTCGGCCGATTTCCCGACCTGGGCCAAGCGCATCGCTTCGCACGACTTCGACATGACGATGGACACGGTCTTCAACTGGGGCGACCCGGTCATCGGCGTCGCCCGCACCTACCTGTCGACCAACATCAAGCCGATCATCTGGACCAACACCCAGTCGTACAACAACCCGAAGGTCGACGAGTTGCTGAATCAGGCCGGCCAGTTGCTGGACCCGGTCAAGCGCCGCGCCTATTACGCGACCTTCGAGAAGATCGTGACCGACGACGTGCCGATCGTCTTCATCAACGGCGCGCCCTATCAAACGGCGACGACGAAGAAGGTGGGCAACGTGCCGGTGACGATCTGGGGCCCGGCCTCTCCGCTCGACGAGGTCTACCTGAAGTAAGCACGCAAGCGGGATCAATCGCTCCACATGAACGTGCTTCGCTTCATCGCCGGCCGCCTGCTGCAGGCCTTCGTGCTCATCGCCGCAGTGGTGGTGCTCAACTTCGTGCTGGTGCATGCCGCGCCCGGTGACCCGGTCGAAACCATCGCCGGCGCGAGCGGCGGCATGACCGAAGCGTTGAAGGCCGAGCTGCGGCAGAGCTACGGGCTGGACAAGCCACTGCCGGTGCAGCTCGGCGTGTACCTCGGCCGGGTGGTGCGGCTCGACCTGGGCTATTCGTACTACTTCAACCTGCCGGTGTCCGGCTTGATCGCCGAGCGTGTTCCGGCCACCTTGCTGCTGGTGCTGTGCTCGGTGCTCTGGGCCTTCCTGGCCGGCACCGCGCTGGGCGTGTTGTCGGCGCGCAAGCCGAACGGCTGGCTGTCGCAGACCATCACCGTGCTGTCGATGGTCGGCTTCGCGGCACCGGTGTTCTGGAGCGGAATGATGCTGGTGATCCTGTTCGCCTCGGTGTTCCCGATCTTCCCGGTTTCCGACATGCGCGCAGTCGATTCGAGCGGCGGTGGCGGCTGGCGCGACATGCTCGACGTGGCGCACCACCTGGTGCTGCCGTCCGTCACGCTCGGCCTCGTGTACCTCGCGCAATACAGCCGGCTGGCGCGCGCCAGCATGCTCGAGGTGCTGGGCTCCGACTTCATCCGCACCGCGCGTGCCAAGGGTCTGGCCGAGCGCGTGGTGCTCTACAAGCACGCGCTGCGCAACGCGGTGCTGCCGGTCATCACCGTGCTCGGGCTGCAGTTCGGCAACGTGATGGCCGGCGCCATCCTGGTCGAGACGGTCTTCAACTGGCCGGGCCTCGGCCGGCTCGCGTTCGAAGCGGTGTTGCGGCGCGACTACCCGACCGTGCTCGGCGTGCTGCTGTTCGCATCGGTCGTCGTGCTCGTGATGAACCAGCTCACCGACCTGGCCTATCGCCTGGTCGATCCGCGCATTAAGGCACGCTGAGGAAGCCACCGACATGTCCGCCATCCTTCCTGCCGCCATGCCGTTGCCCGTCAAGGCGCCGTCGCCCTTCACCGAGGCGCTGCGCATGTTCCTGCGCAATCCATCGGCGATCGTCGGTCTCGTGCTGCTGCTGGTCATCGTGCTGCTCTCGGTGTTCGGCCCGATGCTGTACGTGGCCGACCCGTTCGAGATTCGCGCGGCGCCGCTCACGCCACCGTTCGACCCTGAAGCCTGGTTCGGCACCGACTACCTCGGCCGCGACGTCATGACTTCGTTGCTCTACGGCGGTCGGGCCACGTTGCTGGTCGGCGCCATCGCGGCGCTGCTGTCGGTCTTCATCGGCACTGCCATCGGGGCCTTTGCCGGCTATTACGGCGGCCGCATCGACGGCGTGCTGATGCGCATCACCGAGTTTTTCCAGGTGCTGCCCGCACTGCTGTTCGCGATGGTCGTCGTCACTTTGTTCTCGCCATCGCTGCTCACCGTCACGCTGTCGATCGGCCTGGTGAGCTGGCCCGGCACGGCACGCCTGGCACGCGGTGAATTCATGCGTTATCGCGACCTCGAATTCGTGCGGGCCGAGCGCTCCATCGGCGCCGGCAATGCACGCATCATCTGGAAGGTCATCCTGCCTAACGCCTTCGCGCCGCTGATCGTATCGGCCACGCTGGCCATCGGCGCGGCGATCCTGTTCGAGGCCGGCCTCTCGTTCCTCGGCCTCGGCGACCCGAACCAGATGAGCTGGGGAATGATGATCGGATCGAGCCGGCAGTACGTGCTGTCGTGCTGGTGGGCGGTGGCGTTTCCGGGTGCGGCGATCTTCGTGACGGTGCTGGCGGTGAGCCTGATCGGCGACGGGCTCAACGACGCGCTCAACCCCAAGCTCAGGGAGAGATAACGTGACCACGACGCCTTTGCTGCAAGTGCAGAACCTGCAGGTCGAATTCAAGACGCGACGCGGCCAGGCGCTGGTGCTGAACGGTGTCGACTTCGAATTGAATGCCGGCGAAACGCTCTGCATCGTCGGCGAATCGGGCTGCGGCAAGAGCATGACCGCACTCGCCTTGCTCGGCCTTATCCCGATGCCGCCGGGCCGGGTCAAGGAGGGCCGCATCCTGTTCCAGGGCGAAGACCTTTTACAGGCCGGCGAAGACCGCCTGCGGCAAGTGCGCGGCAACCGCATCTCGATGATCTTCCAGGAGCCGATGACGTCGCTGAACCCGGTGTTCAGCGTCGGCGACCAGATCGGCGAGTCGCTTCGGCTGCACCGCGGACTCGATGCGAAGCAGGCCCGCGAGCGCGCGATCGACATGCTGAGCCAGGTCGGCATTCCGGCCCCCGAGCGCCGCATCGACGAGTACCCGCATCAACTCTCTGGCGGCATGCGGCAGCGCGTGATGATCGCCATCGCGCTGGCCTGCCAGCCCGACATCCTGATTGCGGACGAGCCGACCACCGCACTGGACGTGACGGTGCAGGCGCAGATCTTCGACCTGCTGCGCGAACTGCAACGCGACAAGGGCACCGCCATCATCCTCATCACGCACGACATGGGCGCCGTGTCCGAAATGGCCGACCGTGTGATCGTGATGTACGCCGGCCGCGTGATCGAGCAGGGCACCACCGCCGAGGTCATCGGCGACCCGCAACATCCCTACACGCAGGGCCTGATCGCCTGCCTGCCCGAACTCGGCAGCAGCCAGCACGAAGGCCGCCCGGAGCTGGTCGAGATCAACGGCGTGGTGCCGTCGATCTGGGAGCTTGGCCGCGGTTGCGCGTTTCGCGAACGCTGCCCGCAGGCGCACGCGCGCTGCCTGGAAATGCCGCCGTTGCTGGCCGCCACGGACCGTGCGACGGCGAATGCATCGAGCACGCCGCACGCGGCGGCCTGCTGGCTGCTCGACGAAGCGCCCGTCACCGTGGAGGCCATCGCCGCATGAACGCTCCCGACAAAACCGGGGCGCCGGTGCTGCTGTCCGTCACCGATCTCAAGGTGCACTTTCCGCGACCCTCCGGCCTTTTCAGGGCACCTGAAGTCGTGAAGGCAGTGGATGGCGTGTCGTTCGACGTGCGGCGCGGCACCACGCTCGCCATCGTCGGCGAGTCGGGCTCCGGCAAGACGACGACCGCGCTGGCGGTGATGCGGCTGGCTCCGATCACCGGTGGCAGCGTGCGGTTGGGCAGCACCGACCTCAGCCTGCTCGGAGACGACGCCATGCGCGAGGCACGGCGCCGGTTGCAGATCATTTTTCAGGACCCGTACTCGTCGCTCAACCCGCGCCAGCGCGTCGGCGATGCGGTGCGCGCGCCGCTCGACTTGATGAAGATCGGGACGAAGGAAGAGCGCACGAAGCGTGTCGACGAACTCTTCACTGCCGTCGGCCTGCGGCCCGAGCAAGAAAACCTGTTCCCGCACCAGTTCTCCGGCGGCCAGCGCCAGCGCATCAACATCGCGCGGGCACTCGCCACCAACCCGGAACTAGTGGTGTGCGACGAGCCGGTGTCGGCGTTCGACATCGCGATCCGCGCGCAGATCCTCAACCTGCTGGTGAAGCTGCAGCGCGACCTCGGCCTGACCTACCTCTTCATCTCGCACGACATGGCGGTGGTCGAGCACATCTGCGACGAGATCGCGGTGATGTACCTGGGGCAGGTCGTCGAACGGGCGCCGCGCAAGGCCTTCTTCGGGCGGCCGCTGCACCCGTACAGCGTGGCGCTGATGTCGGCCGTGCCCGACGTCAAGGGCGGCCGCGCGCGTGCGGCGCAACGCATCAAGCTGACAGGCGATCCACCGAGCCCGATCTCGCCGCCGCCGGGTTGCCGCTTCGCCGGGCGTTGCCCGGTGGCCGAGCCGGAGTGCAGCGCGGCGCTGCCACCGCTGGTGCAGGTCGAGCCCGACCATTGGGTGCGCTGCCGCCGCGTCGAAGTGGTGGATGGCCGCGCCGTGGCCCCACTGACCTTGCCGACACTGAGCTTGCCTGCATCGATACCGTCACCGATGCCGATCGCCCTGGCGCTCGCTGCCTGACCGCCAGTCGGTGTCTATTTTTCAATCGCATTCAATGACCGACATCACCGTTTTCCAGGCGCGCAAGATCATCACCATGAACCCGGTGCAGCCCGAGGCCACGCACGTCGCGGTGCGCGACGGCCGGGTGCTGGCGGTAGGCGACCTGGCACGCATGCAGGCTTGGGGCGAGTTCACGCTCGATGCGCGTTTTGCCGATGACGTGCTGATGCCCGGCCTGGTCGAAGGCCACTCGCACTTGATGGCCGGCGGTCTGTGGAAATTCCCGTTCGTCGGCTTCCATGCGCGCACCGCGCCCGATGGCAAGGTATGGACCGGCTGCGTCGATTTCGAGGCGGTGATCGAGCGGCTCTGCGCCATAGAAGCGGCTATGACCGACCCGGCCGCACCGCTGCTGGCGTGGGGTTTCGACCCGATCTTCTTCGGCACCGAGCGCATGACGGTGCACCACCTCGACCGCGTGTCAACCACGCGTGCTGTCGTCATCCTGCATGCGAGCCAGCACCTGATGAACGTCAACACGACGGCGCTGGCGCAGGCCGAGATCACGCGCGACACCGAAATCGAAGGCATCGCGCGCTTCGACAGCGGCGAGCACATCGGCGAGGCGACGGGCGAACTGCAGGAGTTCGCGGCGATGTTCCCCATCACGCGGCTGACCGGCAACATCTTTCGGGTGGCGGGTGCGACCGAAGAAGCCTTACGAATGTTCGGCCAGATGGCGCAATACGCCGGCGTGACGACAGCCACCGACCTGGTCAACGACCTCTCCGACTTCAACCACGCGTCGCTCGCCAAGGTGACGTCGGAGCCGGACTTTCCGGTGCGGCTGGTGCCGGCCTACCTGAGCATGGTGGAGGCCGTCGGCATCGAGGCCGGCATCGCGCGCATCCGCGAGCGCCAGGCCATGAACAACGACAAGCTGCACTACGGGCTGGTCAAGATCGTGGTCGACGGATCGATCCAGGGTTTCACCGCGCGCGTGCGCTGGCCGGGCTACTTCAACGGCGCACCGAACGGCATCTGGATCCTGCCGCCTGCGCAGTTGAAAGCGGCCATCGCGCAGTTCCACGCGGCCGGCTTCCAGTTGCACATCCACACCAACGGCGACGAGGCGACCGAACTCGCCATCGACGCGATAGAGGCCGCGCTGCAAACGCATCCGCGCGCCGACCATCGCCACACGCTGCAGCATTGCCAGATGGCCGACGCCGCTCAGTTCGCTCGCATGGCACGCCTCGGCATCTGCGTGAACCTGTTCGCCAACCACCTCTACTACTGGGGCGACGCGCACCGCGAACTGACGATGGGCCCGGACCGGGCGATGCGCATGGATGCCTGCGGCACCGCGCTCGCGGCCGGCGTGCCGCTGGCCATTCATTCCGACGCGCCGATCACGCCGCTCGGCCCGCTCTTCACCGCGTGGTGCGCCGTCAATCGGCTGACATCGAGCGGCAAGAAACTCGGCGATGCCGAATGCATCTCCGTCGCCGATGCGCTCTACGCGATCACGATGGGTGCCGCCTTCACGCTGTCGATGGACCACCTCATCGGCTCGATCGATATCGGCAAGTACGCTGACTTCTGCGTGCTGGGCGACGACCCGACCGCCGTGCCGCCCGAGGCGCTGAAAGACGTGCCGGTGCGCGGCACCGTGATCGGTGGGCGCGTGCTGGCCTTGCCGAAGATCGAATCCTCCAAGGCCGCATGAGCAACAAAACGACCCGCACCCACGCCGGCCGCATTCCGCTCATCGTCATCGGCGGCTTTCTGGGCAGTGGCAAGACCACGCTGCTCAACCATCTGCTCAAGCACAACGACGGTCGCCGGCTCGCCGTGCTGGTCAACGACTTCGGCGCCATCAATGTCGACGCCGCGCTGGTCGTCTCGCGTGGCGCCGACACCATCAGCCTGCAGAACGGCTGCGTGTGCTGCCAGATCAGCGGCGACCTGACCGACGCACTGATCCGCGTCATCGGCAGCACACCGCCACCCGATGCCATCGTCATCGAAGCGAGCGGTGTGTCCGACCCCTGGCGCATCGCGCAGGTCGGGCTATCGGATCCGGCACTGGCGCTCGACGGCGTGATCGTCATGGTGGATGCGACGTCGGTGCTCGCGCAGGCCGACGACCCGTTGCTTGGCGACACGGTGTTGCGCCAGCTGCGCGCCGCCGACCTGCTCGTGCTGAACAAATGCGACCGTGTCGACGAACTCGCCATGCAGCGCCTGCACGACTGGCTCGATGCCAACGCGCCCGACATCCCGCACTTCGAGACCCACTTCGCGCAAGTGCCGCTCGCCCTGCTCGGCGCACCGGGCTGGCCGCGGGACATGGAGGCGCCTGCGCAGGACGATGCCGGCCTGGCGCTGCACGGCGATCTCTTCGCGAGCTGGTCGAATTCGGCCGACGTCACCTACCACGCGGCCGCACTGCGCGAACTGCTGCGCGCCATGCCCGAGGGCGTGCTCCGGCTCAAAGGGGTGATCAGGACCGACCTGCACGGCTGGGCCGTTCTGCAATTTTCAGGTCGGCACGGATCGCTTCGGGCCTGGCCCCCAAGACACCCGTTGCCGATCGACGGCGCGGCCAGCGCCATCGTGGCCATCGGGCTGCGCGACCGACTCCCCATAGAAACGCTCGCTCTCGCCTTGCAGAAGGCAGTGAAGGCGCGGACCGAAGACGTGCCCACTGCAACGTCGCCTCTCCCTGAAAGCACCGACTGAACACCACCGCTACCGCACCCGCCCCGCTGATGGGCCGCGACCTGCTCGCTGCGCTCGGCGTGGTCGTTATCTGGGGCCTCAACTTTGTGGCGATGAAATATTCGTTGCGCGACTTCACGCCGTTCCAGCTCGGCACCTTGCGCTACGTGTTCGCGGTGCTCCCGTTGATGCTGTTCGTCAAACGGCCGACGCTCTCGTGGCGCTGGCTGGTGCCCGCCGGGCTCGCGCAGTTCGGCCAGTTCGGCCTGCTGTTCGTGGCCTTGCAGATCGGCATGACGGCGGCGCTGGCGTCGGTGCTGATGCAGACGCAAGTGTTCTTCACGACCCTGCTCGGCGTCGTGCTGCTGCACGAGCGCCTGAGTGGCCCGCTGCGGGCCGGCCTGGCGTTGGCGGCGATCGGGCTCGGGTGCTTCGCGGCCAACTTCGTCGGCGGTGGCGCGACGGGCGGCATCACGCTGGCGAGCCTGGTGCTCAACCTCTTCGCCGCTGCGATGTGGGCGGCCTCCAACATCGTCGCGCGCCGGGCGCAGCGCGCCAGTCCGGGCTACGACCCGCTGCAGTTCGTCGTTTGGATGTCGGTGGTACCGATCCTGCCGTTCGCGCTCATGGCCTGGCTGTTCGATCCGCCGGCGTCACGCTGGCAATGGACGCACGCGAGCCTTGGCGCATGGGCCGGTGTCGCGTACCTGGGCTGGTTCGCGACCGTGGTGGCCTATGCGCTGTGGACCTCGCTGCTCAAGCGGCATCCGGCCAATCGCGTCGCGCCCTTCAGCCTCGGCGTGCCGATCATCGGCCTCGCGGCCGGCATGCTCACGCTCGGCGAACGGGTTTCGGCATGGCAGTGGGCCGGCAGCGGCTGCGTGGTGGCGGCGCTGGCGGTCGTGATGTTCGGCGGGCGCATGGCCGCGCGCTGGTATTCCTACCGGCGCGATTGACAGCAGATTGTTTATAGTTAAAGTATTTAGCTATAAACATTTATTTGGTCGATCCATCTTGTCGGAGAGTTCATGTCCCGGTTCACCAAACCCACCTGCGCCGCCGCGTGATCGCACAGCGTCTCGCGAATCCGTGAAACCGACTCCGCCGTGACCGGCATCCTTCTCCTCGAACAGCTGCTGAACGGCCTGGGCTACGGCCTGATGCTGTTCCTCCTCGCAGCCGGGCTCACGCTGGTGTTCGGCATCATGGACGTGCTGAACCTGGCGCACGGCTCGCTCTTCATGGCTGGCGCCTACGTGGCCGCTGAGGCACACACGCGCACCGGCTCGTTCGCGGCGGCGATCGTCATCGCGGTGCTGGTGACGGTGGTCGTCGCGCTGTTGCTCGAAGTGCTGTTGATGCGAAGGCTCTACCAGCGCGACCATCTGGCGCAGGTGCTCGCGACCTTCGGGGTGATCCTGGTGGCCGACGACATCGTCACGATGGTGTGGGGCCCGTCGCCGGTGATGGCACCGACGCCCGCTGCGCTGTCGGGGCCGATCGAAATCATTGCGGGGCTGCCCTACCCGTCTTACCGCCTCGTCATCCTGGCCGGCGGCATGCTCGTCGCGCTGGCGCTGTGGCTGCTGGTCAATCACACGCGCATCGGCATGCGGGTGCGCGCCGGTGCATCCGACCGGCCGATGGCCGAGCTGATGGGCGTGCGCGTCGGCCGCATCTTCAACGGCATCTTCTTGCTCGGTGCCGCTCTGGCCGCACTGGCCGGTGCGCTGATGGGGCCGATCGTCGCGGTGCAGGTCGGCATGGGCGAGCAGATTTTGATTCCGGCGCTGGTCGTGCTTGTCATCGGCGGCATCGGCTCCGTGCGTGGCGCGTTCGTCGCGGCGCTGCTGGTCGGTCTGGTCGACACCATTGGCCGGGCGTTTGTGCCGATGTTGCTGCGCGCCACCTTGCCACCGTCGACCGCGGCCGACCTCGGCCCGCTGTTCGCCGAAGTGGCGATGTACGCGCTGATGGTGATCGTGTTGATCTTCCGGCCCTCGGGCCTCTTCTCGGCCAGAGCATGACGCAGCGCAACACAACATCCACCGTCGTCATCGCGATCGTGTTCGTGCTGCTGGCCGCGTTTCCGCTGGTCGCGCCATTGCTCGGGCTGGAGTTCTACATCGGCTTCGTGCGGCGCGTGCTGGTCGTCGCACTGGCCGCGGCGAGCCTGAACTTCATCCTCGGCTTCGGCGGCATGGTGGCGCTCGGGCATGCCGGCTTCATCGGCGTCGGCGCGTACACGGTGGTGGCGCTGAGCAATGCGGGCGTGATGTCGGCCTGGATCTTGTGGCCCGTCGCAGCCTTAGTCGCAGGCATCGTGGCGGCGCTGGTCGGCACCGTGGCGCTGCGCACGCGCGGCGTGTACTTCATCATGACCACGCTGGCCTTCGCGCAGATGCTGTACTTCGTCGTCGTCTCGCTGCGGCGCTATGGCGGTGACGACGGCTACACGCTACCAGCGCGGCCGACCCTGTTGCCGGGCCTCGACCTGGCCGACGACTCGACCTTCTACTGGGTCGTGCTGGTACTGGTCTCGCTCACGCTGCTGTGGCTGCACCGCGCCACGCGCTCGCGCTTCGGCTATGCGCTGATGGGCATCAGAGACAACGAAACGCGCATGCGTGCGCTGGGCTATCCGGTGTTCCGGCTGCAGCTCGTCGCCTTTGCCATCGCGGGTGCCATCGCTGGCCTTGGCGGTGCGCTGCTGGCCGGGGGCAACGGCTTCGTCAGCCCGGCGACGATGCACTGGACGCAGTCGGCCACGTTGCTGGTGATGGTCGTCATCGGCGGGCTCGGGCGCAGCTGGGGCGGGCCGGTGGGCGCTGCGGTGTGGCTGCTGCTCGAAGAGGTTTTGAAGCAGTACACGGACCATTGGCATCTGCCGCTGGGGTTGCTGTTGATCGCTGTGGCTTTGTGGGCGCCGAAGGGGTTGGCGGCGTTGTACAGGCGCAGAAACTCCCTCACCCCGACCCTCTCCCCCGAGGGGAGAGGGGGTAACGCGTCATGAGCTTGTTTCGCATTGAAGGACTGGTCAAACGCTTCGGCGGACTGGTCGCGACCGACCATGTCAACCTGACGGTCGAGCGCGGTGAAGTGCATGCGCTGATCGGGCCGAACGGCGCCGGCAAGACCACGCTGGTCAACCTCATCACCGGCCTGCTGAAGTCCGATGGCGGGCGCATCCTGCTCGACGAAAAAGACATCGCCCGGCTCACCGATCATCAGCGCGTGTCGGCCGGCATGTCGCGCTGCTTCCAGGTGACACGGGTGTTCGCCAAAGAGACGGTGCACGACAACCTGATGCTCGCAGCGCAGGCGCACGCCGGCAGCAGCCTGCGCTTCATGGCGTCACGTTCCAACGAAACCGCGCTGACGGAACGCGCCATCGCGCTGGCCGATCGCGTGGGGCTCGGCGCCGAGCGCGACCGCATCGCCGGCACCTTGCCGCATGGTGCGCAGCGGGCGCTCGACGTGGCGCTGGCACTCGCCGCAAATCCCAAGCTGCTGCTGCTCGACGAGCCGATGGCCGGCATGGGCCCGGACGAATCCGCGCGCATGGTGAGGCTCATCGACTCACTGCGCGCCGGCATGGCGATCCTGCTCATTGAGCACGACATGGACGCGGTGTTCCGCCTGGCCGACCGGCTCACGGTGCTGGTGCAAGGCAAGGTGCTGATGACCGGCACGGCCGACGAAGTGCGCGGTCATCCGGACGTTCAGGCGGTGTATCTCGGCACCGAAGCGGAAGGGCATTCATGACCGACTCGATCTCCGGAACGACGCTGCTCGAAGCCAGCGCCATCGAAGCCGGCTACGGCGCGAGCCAGGTGCTGTTCGGCATCGACATCGCGGTGCGGGCCGGCGAGGTGCTGGCGCTGCTGGGCCGCAACGGCATGGGCAAGAGCACGCTGCTCAAGGTGCTCACCGGCACGCTCGCACCGATACGCGGCAGCATGCGTTTCGACGGCGCCGAGATCGGCGGCACACGGCCCGACGCCATCGCGCGCCGCGGTATTGCCATCGTTCCGGAGGGGCGCCACGTGTTCCCCAACCTGAGCGTCGACGAGCACCTGCGCGCCTTCGCGCGTCCACGTGCCACCGCATCGGGCCAGCAGCCGGGCGCGCCGCGCTGGACCATCGAGGCGCTCTACGGACTGTTCCCTCGCCTGGCCGAGCGCAAGGGCAACGCCGGCAACCAGTTGTCGGGTGGCGAGCAGCAGATGCTGGCGATCGCGCGGGCGCTATCGACCCATCCGCGGTTGTTGATCCTCGACGAAGCGACCGAAGGGCTGGCGCCCGTCATCCGCGAGGAGATCTGGCGCTGCCTGGCGACGCTCAAGGCAGAAGGCGAGGCGATTCTGGTGGTCGACAAGTACGTGCAGCGCCTGCTGCCGCTGGCCGACCGGCACATCATCCTGGAGCGAGGGCGCGCAGTGTGGCAGGGCGATTCGGCAGCGCTCGATGCCGATCGTTCGCTGTGGGCGCGCTACCTGGGCGTGTAACGTCCGCCTCATGACCCGCATCGCCCTCATCCACGCACTCGCCCATTCGGTCGCCCCGATCAACGACGCTTTCGTGCGCGACTGGCCCGAAGCGATCCGCATGAATCTGATGGACGACAGTCTCTCGGCCGACCTCGCGCGCAGTGGAAGCAGGCTGGACGATGCGATGCACCGGCGCTTCATGGCGCTCGGCGACTACGCCGTATCGACCGGCGCCGACGGCATCCTGTTCACCTGCTCGGCGTTCGGGCCCTGCATCGAAGCGGTCGCGGCACGGCATCCGGGCATCCCCGTTTTGAAGCCGAACGAGGCGATGGTCGCCAAAGCCCGGGCCGGCATAGGCAAGCTCGGGCTGATCGCCACCTTCGCCGCGACGCTGGTGTCAATGCCGCCCGAGTTCGGCCCCGATGTCGCGCTCGATACGGCGCTGGCCGAAGGCGCACTCGATGCGCTCGACGCCGGTGACGGGGCCCGCCACGACGCGCTCATCGCCGAGCAGGCGGCATGGCTGCGCGACAAGGGCTGCACCCGCATCGCGCTGGCGCAGTTCAGCATGGCGCGTGCCCGCGCGGCCTGCGAAGACGCGTCGGGCCTCCCGGTGCTCACGACGGTCGACAGCGCCGTTGCCGCGCTGCGTGCGCGACTCTCCAACGCCCACTAAGAAGCCAAGCACCGCCCGGTTCTGACGCACAGCGGGGCGTATAAGCGTGGGTACAGACACCATGCGCCGACTGCGTTTTCTCACCGACCGCCACCGCTCGCCCGCCAGCAACAGAGCGCTCGGGTTGCTGCTCGCCTTCAACGCCGGCGCCATCAACGCAGGCGGTTTTCTGGTGCTGCACATGTACACCTCGCACATGACCGGCTTCGCGTCGCAGCTGGCCGACGGGCTGGTGCTGGGCAACACCGAGTTGTTTCTCAACGCGCTCGGCGCCGTGCTGGCATTCATGAGCGGCGCCGCCGTCTGCGCCATCCTGGTGAACTGGGGCCGGCAGCACCGGCTGCACAGCGTCTATGCGTTGCCCTTGCTGCTGGAAGCCGCGCTGCTGTTCCCCTTCGGACTGATGGGCGCCATCACACTGACCTGGTCGACACCTTTCGCGGTGCCGCTCACCGTGCTGCTGCTGGCTTTCATGATGGGCCTGCAGAACGCGGTGGCTTCCAAGACATCGGGCGGCAGCATCCGCACCACGCACATGACCGGCAACATCACCGACCTGGGCATGGAGCTGGGCAAGATGCTGTACTGGAACCGGCGCAGCCACCATGCCGCTTCTGCCGTGCACTACGACCGGCCCCGCATGGTCACGGCGGGTGGACTGATCGGCATGTTCGTGCTGGGCGGAACGGTCGGCGCATTGGGCTTCAAGTACGTCGGCTTCGTCTGCGTGGTTCCGCTGGCGGTGATGCTGCTGGCGTTGTCGCTGCCGCCGCTCTTTCGCGATGTGCCGCGGTCGCCGGTGCTGTCGCGCTTGCTGGGGCGTGTGGGCCGGCGTCCGCCGGTGCGCACGACACGCAAGCCGCACGCCGATTCCGAGTCCCGCGGGCCCTGAGCCTTGTGGCCGCCTCTTGAGGCGGCCGTTTCAAGCCGCTGGTTCAACCCGCGACTGGCACCCTTCCGGCTTCAAGACACGCGTGGTCGACGTCGGAAACTTTGCGAGCTTGCCCGCAGGCCGACGCGGCCGTTGCACCAGGTCACCGCCGCAATTGGGGCACACGCAGCCAAGCCGCGTCTCGGCGCAATCGCTGCAGAAGGTGCATTCGAACGTGCAGATGCGTGCGTCGAGCGAATCGGGTGGCAGGTCGCGGTCGCAGCATTCGCAACCGGGGCGCATTTGAAGCATGGTCAGCCGACCGGTGTGCCGGCATCGACCACGCGCAACATTCCTTCTTGCGCGACTGACGCCACCAGCCGGCCGTCGCGCGAAAAGATCTCGCCGCGGCACAGGCCGCGGGCCCCACCGCCGCTCGGCGAATCGATGGCGTAGAGCAACCAGTCGTCTAGCCGGAAATCGCGATGGAACCACATCGCATGGTCGAGGCTGGCCGGGCGAAGGCGACCCTGCATGAAGCTCAGGCCGTGCGGCAGGAGCGCGGCGCGCAGCAGGCCGTGGTCGGACGCATAGGCCAGCAGCGCGCAGTGCAGGGCCGGGTCGTCGGGCAGCTCCGTGAGCGCACGCATCCAGACCAGCGCTTCGGCCGGTCGCAGCTCGGGCGTCAGCAGGTCCGGTGCATCGACGGTGCGGAACTCGATCGGCCGCTCCAGCAAGAACTTGTCGTTCATGCCGGCCGGTGCGCGGTTGCCGAGGGCGCGCCGCAGCTCGGCATCGCTCACCAGCGTTTCGGGGGCCGGTGCTTCAGGCATCGTCAGCTGGTGCGAAAAGGCACCCGGCTCGACGGTCTGGAACGACGCCATCATGGTGAAGATGGTGCGGCCCTTCTGCTGCGCGACGACCCGCCGGGTGGTGAAGCTGCGCCCGTCGCGCACGCGGTCGACCAGATATTCGATCGATTCGTTTTTGTCGCCCGGCAGCAGAAAGTACGCGTGCAGCGAGTGCACCGGTCGATCTGCCCCGACGGTGCGGCAGGCCGCCATCAGCGACTGGCCGAGCACCTGGCCACCGAAGACGCGCGGCGTGCCGATGTCTTCGCTCTGGCCGATGAAGCGGTCGGCATCGATCTGCTCGAGCCGCAGCAGCGTGACGAGGTCGGCAACCAGGCGGGCGGGGTCGACCGGGGGAGCGAGGGCGGAGGCGGAGTCAGGAGCGGGGTCGGGGACGGTCATCGGTGCTGCAGGTAAAAAGCCAGCGCCGATATTAAGGCGTCAGTTCCTCGACGACTGCGGCGGTCGCAGAGTGGAAGCGGCCCGACCGGCAGCGGCGGCATCGGCGTCCGTCAATGTCCCGAGGAAGGCCACGACGTCGCGAATCTCGGCTTCGGTCAAGGCCGGCTTCGCACCCGGCCGCTGGCCGAAGGGCGCTTCGACGTTGACGTTGTGGTGGTACTTCGAGGGCAGGTCGTCGTAGGGCTGGACCTTGCCTTCGGCACCACGGCCGTACCAGCGCGCGGGTGCCGTGTCGCGCTGTGCATAGAAGCGCACCGCTTCATCGAGCAAGTGGAAGACGCCGTTGTGGAAGAACGCCTGTTTGACCGCCACGTTGCGCAGCGTGGGCGTGCGGAACAGGCCGCAGTATTCCGGGTGGTCCGCCAAATCGGTGCGCAGCGGGCCGCACAGGCCGAGGTCGTGAAACGCGGGGTCGGCATTGGCGGCCAGTGCGCGATTGCGCGGCACGCCGATGGCGATCATTCCAAAATCGGTGAACAGCGGAAACGCGCCGTCGGGCGTGCGCTCGCTCAGGTGGCAGGCCGCGCAGTTGCCCTTGTCGGCAGCGTTGAAGAGCTTCAGCCCACGCGACTCCGCGGCATCGAGCTTTTGCTGGCCGCGCAGCACGGCGTCGTACTTGCTGGTGAACGGATAGAAGTCGGTCGGCGATTCCTGGAAGACTTCGAGCGCCAGGCCGGCCGCCTTGAACGCCGTGTCCGGGTTGTCGAAGACTTCGTCACCAAACGCCTGCCGCATGTCGTTCGCGTAGCCGGCCTTCTCCAGCTTGCCGGCGACGATCGCCACCGACGCGTTGCCCATCTCAGCGGACGAGAGCAGCGGCAGCCCTGCCTGTTCATGTGCAGAGCCGGCGCGGCCGTCCCACATGTGGCCGCCGGTCGGGCCGGCGTCGATGCTGTCGTCGCCGTCGTTGTCGTGGTGGTGCTCCGAAAACGCGGTCAGCGTTTGCAGGTAGCGCAGCGACGGCGCGGCGCGCGGACCCGGCGTGCGGCCATCGGCACCGCCGAGCTGCACCGACAAGGCGTTCGATGGCCCGTAGGCATGTGCGGGATCGTGGCAGCTGGCGCACGACTGCGTGCCAGATGCCGACATCGAGGTGTCGAAGAAGATGCGCTGTCCGATCGCGCTCAACTGCGCGGCACTGGGCTGCGGCTTGCCGGACACCGGTGCGTAGGTGGCGCCGACGTAGGCCGGTGCGGCAGGCGAGGCCGATGCATCCGGCCCAGCGGCTGCCGTGCTTGCGCCAGGCCGGCCGTCGCATGCCGACAGGGCCACGACCCCGAGAAGCAGCCAGCCGAAGCGGCGAAGAAAGTTGAAGACGCTGAAGAAGGCGAAGCGAAACGTCACGGTGGAGATCGGGCGAAAAGCCTCGGTTGGCGGCGACTGTGCTGCCGCAGCGTGTCAGCGCGATGACACGCCACTGCCACGCGGTTGTCACGGAGCCGCACGACCATCGATGCGCCCGGCGTCAGTCGGGACCATTCCAACACCAAGAGTACCCAGATGACCGCCCAACCCCTGTCTCCCTCTTCGCGCGACTCCGCGCCCAGAACATCCCGCCGAAACGGCCAGCCGCTCGCACTCGCCTTGTGGCCGACCGCCATCGTCGCGTCGGCCGTGGTGATGGCCTGCGGCGGCGGCGGAAGCAGTAACGGCTTCAGCGGCCTCGTGCCGGCCACCGGCGTTGCGACCACCACGCCCACGGCACCCGCCACGACGAGCGGCGTGGTCACCGGCAGCTACTTTCGCAACGCGAAGGTGTGCATCGACAGCAACAAAAACGGCCGCTGCGACGCGTCGGAAACCAGCACCACGACGGACGCCAACGGCGCCTTCACGCTCACCGGCAAGGGCGCTGTGGTGGCCGAGATCGGCACATCGAGCAAGCGCTACGACCCGGCCACCAGCGTCGAATCCGCCGTCACGCAGCCGCTCGTATTCCGCGCACCGGCCGACGCCAACGGCGTGGTCAGCGCCATCAGCACCGAGATGGTGGCGCTGATGGAGGCCAACGGCGGCGACCTTGCCGCGGCGCGCACCGCATTTGCCAAACGCCTGGGCGTGGCCGAGTCGCAACTGCTGGCCGACCACAACAAGATCACCGACGTGGCCATCCGCACCGTGCTGCAGACCGAGATCGACCAGAGCATCGAGCGCATTGCCGAAGCCGTGGCAGAGGCTGGCACCGCAGGCGACCTGACCGGCGCCCTGCGCAATCGTTTCGCACTCGACCAGATCAACAACGTGGTCGTGATCTACGCAGAGAACCGCGGCTTCGACAACCTGTACGGCCTGTACCCCGGCGCCAACGGCATCCCGGGCGTGAACCCCGCATCGAGCACCGCCGAGCCCCAGAAAGACTTCGACGGCTCGACCCTCCCGGCACTGCCGCCGGTATGGGGCGGCGTCACTGCCGCTGGCCAGACCACGACCATCACGCAGGCGCAAACCGTCGGCATGCCGAACAAGATGTTCCGCATCGACGACGCGGCAGGCTTCTTCAACACCGGTACCGTCATCGGCCAGTCGACCATCACGCGCGACCTGGTGCACCGCTTCTATAACAACCAGATGCAGATCAACGGCGGCAAGAACGACAAGTTCGCGGCCTACTCCGACGCAGGTGGCCTGAGCATGGGCTACTTCGACGGCAGCAAGATGCAGCTGTGGAACCTGGCGCAGCAATACACGCTGGCCGACAACTTCTTCATGGGCGCTTTTGGCGGTTCGTTCCTGAACCACCAGTACCTCGTGTGCGCTTGCGCACCGATCTACCCGAACGCCGATGCCGACACGTCACCCGCGAAGGCTTCGATCTCCGCCATCGACACCGATGCCGACGGCAACTTCGTCAGGCTGACGGCTGCACCCACTGCACCGGCCTCGGTGCTGAGCGGCGCCCCGATCTACAAGAACGACAGCACGCTCACGCCCAAGGACGCGAGCGGCACCTTCTACGCCGTCAACACGATGCAACCGGCGTATCAGCCGAGCAACAATGCGCCGGCCGCGAGCGACAGCAGCAAGCTCTACGCCGATCCGACGAAGGCAAATACCTTGCCGCCGCAAACGCAGACCACCATCGGCGATGTGCTCACGGCCAAGGGCCTGAGCTGGGCCTGGTACGGCGGCGCATGGAACAGCACCACCGCCACCGCGGAGGGCAACCGCGTATTCCCTGCCGCCGTGCCACCGGCCGCGCAGGCGCCCAATTTCCAGTTCCACCACCAGCCCTTCAACTACTACGCTGCCTTCGACCCGGCCACGCACGCCGACGCACGCGCTGCGCACCTGAAGGACTTCGACGCCGACTTCCTGACGCAGGCAGCAGCCGGCACGTTGCCTGCCGTGAGCTTCTATAAACCGCAAGGCAACCTGAACCAGCACAACGGCTACGCCAACATCACCGATGGTGATGCGCACATCGCCGACCTGGTCGCCAAGCTGAAGGCCAGCCCGCAGTGGAAGAACATGCTCATCGTCATCACGTACGACGAGAACGGCGGCTTCTACGACCACGCGGCCGTGCCCAAGGCCGACCGCTTCGGTCCCGGCACGCGCATCCCGGCGCTCATCATTTCGCCGTTCTCCAAGAAGGGCTTCGTCGACAAGACGCAGTACGACACCGCATCGACGCTGCGCTTCATGACGCACCGCTGGTCGCTGCCACCGCTCGCCGGGCTGGTGGTGCGTGACACCGCATTGTTGAAGAACGGCGCCAAGCCCATGGGCGATCTGACCGGTGCACTCGACTTCGGCGGTAAATCGTGAAGCGCCCCGCCATGAAGAATATCGCTCGCTGCACCAGCGTCGCACTCGCTGGCTCGTTGATGATGGCCGCGTGCGGTGGCGGCGGCAGCGGATCGACCGGGTTTCTTCCGATCGTCGCTGCACCCGCACCGGCGCCCACTCCCGCACCCGCGCCTGCTCCTGCTCCGGCACCCGTGCCGAGCGCGCTGCTGACGCTCGATGGGAAGGCCCCGCTGATCATCGGCCACCGCGGCTTGCCAGGGCTCTTCCCGGAGGAAACGCAGGCCGCCTACGAGGCCGCCGCCGACGCAGGCGCCGACTCACTGGAGACCGACCTGCACCTCACGAAGGATTGCGTGCTGGTGGCCCGGCACAACCCCTGGCTCAGCGACAACACCAACATCACTGCTGTGGCTGCGACCAACACCACGGTCGCTGCGCGCAAGCGGACAGTGCCGGGCGTGCTGGTCGACGTGACCTATCCACCCATCCCCGCCAACGGCCCGGCAAAGTACCTGAGCGATCTGACCAATCCCAACGATCCCAAGTCGGTACTGAAATCGCTCGTGGTCGACGGCGAGGACCACACCGGCGACTGGTCGATCACCGACTTCACGATGGCAGAGCTCAAGCAGTGGATCGCCGGCACGACCTACGATGCACGTGCCCAGCGACCGACCGACCTCAACGGCAAGCTGCCGATCCTGAGCTTCCAGGAAATCATCGACATCGCAAAAGCAAAGAGTGCGAGCACCGGTCGCACGATCAGCGTGTATCCGGAAAGCAAGAACCCGATCTGGAACAACGCACAAGCCATCGCGAACGGCTGTGGACCCGTGGGCAGCCATCCGCTGGAAGACGCGATGCTGAAGATTTTGAACTTCAACGACCTGAATCGAAAGGATGCACCGGTCTTCGTGCAGAGCTTCGATCCGGCCAGCCTTAAGTACCTGCGATCGGCCGGCTTGAAGAGCAAAGCGGTGCAGTTGGTGGACGGCAATGACGTCAACTACAAGACCGGCGAGATGGGTTACGTCACCACCGACGAGTACACCTTCGTCGATGGTCGCCCGTACAGCTGGACTCTCGCCGGCGACCCCCGTTTTTTCGGCAGCATGCTGACGCCCGCCGGCCTCGCGGAGGTGAAGACCTACGCCGACGGTATCGGGCCATGGAAGCCGCAGGTCATGTCGCTGACAGTGGTGCCATTCAAGGACCCGCCGTACACCGGCTCGTTGGCCGACGTCAATACGGTCAAGCCGACAAGCCTGATCGCCGATGCGCACACGGCGGGCTTGTTCGTACACACCTACACCTTCCGAAACGAGCCGCAGTACCTCGCGGGGTTCTACAAGGGTGACCCGATGGCGGAGTACCTGGTATTTTTCAGGGCAGGTATCGACGGCGTCTTCACCGATTTTTCAAATACCGGCTTCGCCGCGCGCAAAACCTACCTGACCGAGACGGGGCGCTGAATTCGGACCTGATCGGAACTTGAATGGACCCTGACTTCGATGGTTCCGATGGGCCCGACCGCTGGCAAGGCAAGACGCAGACCGAGACGGCCGAGCTGAAGCGTCAGGACGAAGACAGACCCCTCGTCGGCGCAGCGGAGTCCCGCGTCAGTTGCCGGGCGTTCCCATCGCCGGATCGCTGACCGAGTGGCGACCCGTTTCGACACGGCCTGCGAAGCGGCGCGACCATGTCGGGTCTGAGTCGCACACCACCTCGAAGTCGTACCACTGGCCGCTGTCGTCGAGTTCCCATCGCTTCTCGGCGTCTTCACCACCCTTGACCTTGACGCGCCAGGTGCGATCGTCGCGGCCCTGCAGATAGGCCTTCGCGGTGACCGTGAACCAGCAGACGCGCTCCCCATCGTTACGAACCTTCAGATGAAGATCGCCGCGGCGTACTTCGTAGCCGACGCGTATCTCCGGCTCGGGCGCGCCGCGTGACTTCAGGGTGTTCAGGTCACCCTTGAAGTGGCGATGAAAGCCGTTGGGGCCCAGCACCCAGAGGTCGTACTTTCCGGCGTTGTCGGTCGTTGCAGCCCACTCGTCGTCGAGCCGCTCGTTGCGCTCGACCATGTAGCGGCGCGGCAGTCGATCGAGGTTGAAGCGGTCGTACACGTGGAACACCGCCGCGGCATCGCCGGTGTTGGCGAAGATCAGCTTGACGCGACCGCGCAGCCCGTCGCATCGCGCGCTGACATGCAACTCGTACGGCAGCGCACGCGACGGACGCGTGCCGGTCGCCTGCACCGGCAACAGTGGATTCACGGGTGGCGCGATCTGAGCCAACAGGTCCTGCGCAGCGCGCAGCGCATCGGCCTGCGCCCGGGTCTTGCGGCCGGCGAGTTGGGGCAGGCGCTCGTCGTTCGGCCGCGCGAAGTTGAAGGCGCTGGTCAGGTCACCGCACACGGCGCGGCGGAACGGACTGATGTTCGGCTCCTTCACACCGAAGCGCTTCTCGATGAAGCGAATGACCGAGGTGTGATCGAACGCCTGGGAGTTGACCCAGCCACCGCGGCTCCATGGCGAGACCACATACATCGGCACGCGGATGCCGGGCCCGAAGACACGGCCGTCCGGCAGCGGCTGGCTCGTGGTGCCCGGCGACGCGGGATAGTTGAAGCGCTCGAACGCGATCGCCACGTCGCTCAACGTTGTTTTGCCGGCCGGCGTGCCGTCTGCATTGATCGACGGCGCGGCGGGCGACGGGTAGTGATCGAAGTAGCCGTCGTTCTCGTCGAAGTTGATGAAGAGCACGGTCTTGCTCCAGACATCGGGCACGGCCGTCAATGCATCGAGCGTTTCCTGGATGTACCAGGCGCCCTGGACCGGACTCGACGGGCCGGGGTGCTCGGAGTACGTCGCCGGCGCCACGATCCACGAGACCTGCGGCAGCTTGCCGTTCTTGATGTCTTGCCGAAAGCGCTCGAAGTAACTGTCCGCATTGCCGTACTCGCCAGGCATGGTGTTGGCGATCCCCTTGTAGAGCGGATTGCCGGCGTCGTCGCTCGCCGGATCGTAGGCCGGAGACAGCGCCTCGTTGCTCACCGGCTTGCCTGAAGCCTCGTTGGCCTTGCGGTATTGCCTGAAGCCGGCGAGTGGGTTGTCGCCGAAGTTGTCCGGCATGTTCTGGTAGACGATCCAGCTCACCTTGGCCTCTTGCAGCCGCTCGGGATACGTCTTCCATTGGTAGCCGAATGCCGAAGAATCGATCGAGTCCCACTCGTTGTTGACCGACGCCACACCGGCCCCGGTCGGGCCATTGGTGCCGGTCCACAGGAACATGCGATTGGAGTTGGTGCCGGTGTGCATCGAGCAGTGGTAGCCGTCGCACAAAGTAAAGGCATTGGCCAGCGCGAACTGGAACGGCAACTCCGCTTCCTTGAAGTAGCTCATGGCGTTGGCGCCCTTGTACTTCGGCCATTGGTAGGTGCGGCCACCGTCCCACGCGTTTTCACCATCGACCCAGCTGTGCGGCGTGCCACTCACGCGCTGTGCGTTGCCTTTGCTCTGGTCCAGGTAATACGGCAAGACCGGTTGCCCGTTGGAATCGGTTTGCTGCCAGACACTGCGGCCTTCGGGCAACGGAATGGTGAAGCGGTCACCGAAGCCGCGCACACCCCGCAGGGTGCCGAAATACTGATCGAAAGAGCGGTTTTCCTGCATCAGGATCACGATGTGCTCGACGTCCTTGATGGTGCCTGTCGCGTTGTGCGCAGGGATTGCCAGCGCACGTCGAATGCTCGGCGGAAATGCGCTCAGCGTGGCGGCGGCAGCCGTGCCGGTCGCAGCGTTTTTCAGGAACTTGCGGCGTGAATTCATGGCCTTCTCCTCGTTGGGGGGTCGTTATGTGTTCGGGTCGTCGTCTTGTCGCTTCATCGCTTCATCGCTTCAAGGGGCGTAGCGGACTTCCGGCGATTGCGCGGCAGCGTCGGCCGTGCCCGAAACTCCCGTCGTCGTCGTCGCCGCCGCCGTGCCGTCCTTGCCGGCGCCGTCCTGCGTCGTGCCTTTGCTCAGGCCTGCGGCCGAGACGCCGCCGCCGCCTCCGCTGCTTCCACCGCCGCACGAGGCAAGGGTGATGATCAGAATCAGCGCCGTCGCGAGACGCCAGGATTTGAGAACTGCATGCATGGGCACTCCTGTTGTGAGTTGGCGCATTAGAGGCAAGCCGCGTGACGTCTTCGTGAAGGAATCGCCACGCCGGCACGGTCGAAGGCGCGTTTCGACGCAGGGCTTCCAGGTTCGCTGACCGTGCGTTAGTTCACAAAACCGCCGTGCTTGGACGAACCGTCACACGGCCGTCTCCGGCGGTTCCTAAGCTCAGCCGGAACTACATGCAATCCTCTCTCGTCTCCAATCTAGAGCCGGCCATCCCGATCGAGTCTGAAACGCCAAGGAACGGGCGCAGCCCGTTGCAACGCCTGATGGAGAGCGATGGCCTTCATGCGGTTTTTCAACCGCTGGTCGACCTCCGAAACGGATCGGTCTACGGCCACGAGGCGCTGATACGCGGCCCCGTGGATGGACCGCTGCACATGCCACTCGCGCTCTTCGAGTGCGCCGCATCCGAATCGGTCCTCATGGAATTCGAACTGCGCTGCGTCGACGTGATCCTGCGCGAGTGGTTGTCGGCAAGGTTGCCCGGCAACTTGTTCGTGAATCTGAGTGCCGATGCGCTGGTCCGCGCCTCGGCCACGGTTCTGCCACGCATGCTGGCGAGCTCCGGCGTCGATCCGCGCAAGCTCGTGATCGAGCTCACCGAGAACGAGCGGGCGACCGACCCGCAGTCGCTGATTCGTGTCGTCGATGCGATGGGGCCTACCGGCGTTCGACTGGCACTGGACGATTTCGGAGACGGCCATTCGAACTTGCGCCGCTGGGCAGAACTCAAGCCCAGGTTCGTCAAGCTCGACAAGTTCCTTACCCGCAACGTGACCGGCAACAGGGAGAACTTCGAGATGGTTCGCGCCGTCGTCGCCCTCAGCGAAGCATTCGGAACCCAACTGGTCGCCGAGGGAATCGAAACCGGTGACGACCTGCGAACGCTGCGCGATCTGGGTGTGGCCATCGGACAGGGGTACTTTTTGGGCCGGCCCGCCAGGACGCCGCCTGCCGTGCTGCCGCGCGATGCAGCGGATGTCCTGGCGGACCGAAGGCTTGTCGTACTGCCCATGCCGGGCCAGCTTGCCAGGCCGGGCATCCTGCGCAATCTGGTGCTCGTGAAGGCGCCGGCGGTGGAGCCCGGCACCACCAACGAGGAGGTTGCCGCCATCTTCCAGGCCCAACCCGAGCTGCACGCGCTGGCGGTGGTCCACCACGGCAAGCCGGTCGCACTGGTGAACCGGCGGGAGTTCACCGACCACTTTGCACGGCTCTATTTCCGCGAGGTGCATGGGCGCAAGGCCTGCATCAGCCACGCCAACCGCACGCCCCGGGTGATCGATCTCGACGATGACGTGAGCGAGCTGATGGGCATCCTGACATCGGACGACCAGCGCTATCTGAGCGAAGGCTTCGTGGTCGCCGAGCAGGGCAAATACCTCGGGCTGGGCACAGGTGAGCAACTGGTCCGCGCCGTGACCGAGACGCGGATCGAGGCTGCGCGCCATGCCAATCCGCTGACTTTTCTACCGGGCAACATTCCAATCAGCCTTCATATCGAGCGCCTCCTGAGCAGCGGCATCGACTTCGTTGCAGGCTATGCCGACCTGAACGACTTCAAGCCTTTCAACGACCACTATGGATACTGGCGCGGCGACGAAGTCATCCGCACAGTTGCAAGATTGCTCGTGGCCAACTGCGACGCCTGCCAGGATTTCGTCGGGCATGTGGGCGGCGACGACTTCATCGTTCTTTTTCAGGGTGATGACTGGGAGGCGCGGTGCCGACGCGTGATCGACGAGTTCGCGAGCCAGGCGATCGGCCTCTACGACGAGGCCGATCGGCTGGCCGGCGGCATCCGTGCCGAAGACCGCCACGGAACGATGCGGTTTTTTCCCTGCGCCACCCTTTGCATCGGCGCGGTTCACATCGCGCCGGGCACATGCCGGACGGTGGAAGACGTCGCCACCGAAGCGGCGCGCGCCAAGCACGGCGCGAAAACGGCCGCGTCCGGTCTGGCCGTGTACGAGGCGGACGGCCATCGCATCGAAGCCGCAGGCGCAGCCTGCTGAGCCGTCGCGCGGATTCAAACGAAGAGCTTGCGGACGTGTGCCGAGAGCAGGTCGATCAGGCTCACGCTCACCACGATGATGATCATCACCGCGCAGGTCTCGGCGTACTGGAAGCCACGGATGATCTCCCACAACACCACCCCGATACCGCCTGCACCCACCATGCCGACCACCGAGGCGGATCGCACATTCGACTCGAAGCGGTAGAGCGCGTACGAGATCCACAACGGCATGACCTGTGGAATGACGCCGTAGACGATTTCGTGCAGCGCACTGGCCCCGGTGGACCGGATGCCCTCCACCGGCTGCGGGTCGATCGACTCCACCGCCTCGGCGAACAACTTGGCCAGCACACCGGTGGTATGTATCCACAGTGCGAGCACACCCGCGAACGGACCGAGCCCGACGGCGACGACGAACAGCATGGCGAACACCATCTCGTTGATGGCGCGGCAGCTGTCCATCAAGCGGCGTATCGGCTGGTAAATCCACCACGGCACGATGTTGGCCGAGGCGAGCAGTCCGAGTGGCACCGCCGTCAGCACGGCCAGCGCCGTGCCCCACAGCGCGATCTGCAACGTGACGACCATCTCCTCCACATACGTGCGCCACTGCGCGAAATTGGGCGGAAAAAAATCCGCTGCGTACGTGGCCATGTTCCCCGAGTCGCGCCACAGGTCGACGGGGCGCATGTCGGCGCCCTTCCATGACGCAGCCAGCAGCGCCAGGAGAATCGCCCAACCGAAGGGCCGGACCAGACTGCGCCGAGGCGCTGGCGTGACCGGTAGCGGCGCGCGCGGGGTGAAAACGATCGGCTGCATGGACTGGAGTGGACTGAAGTGGGCGTTGCGTTGCTCGTATCAGTTGAACGCGGAGAGCTTCTTGTCGATATCGGCCAGGCGGGTTTTCTTGTCGCTGTCGCTCAGCACCGGATCGGCTTCCACCTTGTTGCGCTGGGCAAAGAGGTCCAGTTGACGAATCGGCAGCAGCTGCCGGTCGCTGGATTCCTTGAAGCCCGACAGCTTGGAAATCTTCATCACGATTTCCTTTTCACGCGCATCGGTCTTTGCATAGTTGTAGAAGAAGTTGCGGATCTTGGCCTTGGTTTCTTCAGGCATGTCCTTGCGCATCACAAGCGGGTCGAGCGGGATCAGCGGCGAGGTCCAGACGACCTTGATGTCCTTGAACTTCTCGGGGAAACGCTCCTTGATCTTTTCCAGGTTCTCGCTGTTGTTGGTCGCGATGTCGACTTGCTTGTTGGCAACGGCCAGCGCGTTCGTCTCGTGGTTAGCGCTGCGCGTCACCTTGAAGAGCGACTTGGCGTCAACGTGGTTCTTGGCGAACACGTAGTAGCCTGGCACCAGAAAGCCGGACGTTGAATTCGGATCACCGTTTCCAAAGCTCAGGCTCTTGCCGTTCTTCAGCACGTCGTCCAGGTTGTTGATCGGACTGTCGCGGTGCACGATCAGGTGGGAGTAGTAGCCCTGCGTGCCGTCGGCATTGACCATTTGCGCGAACACTTCGCCGCTGGCGCGGTCCACCGCTTCCATTGCCGACTTGTTGCCGAACCAGCCGATCTGCACCTTGTTGAAGCGCATGCCTTCGATGATGCCGGCGTAGTCGGACGCAAAGAAGGCAGTCACCTTCAAACCGGTCTGGCGGCTCATGTCGTCGATGAGCGGTTGCCAGTCCTGCCTCAGATTGGCCGAGGCCTCGGTCGAGATAAAACCGAAGTTGATGTCCTGCGCAAAAGCGCAGGTCATGCTCAGGCCGAGGGCCAGCGTTGCACACAGTTTCTTGATCATGGATTGCTCCGGAGGGGGGGAATAAAGGCGCTCGAAAAACGGGCGTCGGCAGGACAGTCAGGCGACGGCGCGGGTACCTTGCGCGGGCCACGGCGCCACGGCGACCTGCGGCAACACATGAACAGTGCCGCCCTCGGAAGCACGCGCGCCCAGCAGCTCTTCAGCATCCGCGCCATAGAGCTCGCGAAGCAATACGGGCGTGAGCGCCGCGGCCGGCCCGTCGAACACGACCTGGCCCTGGTTGAGTGCGATCACGCGCGCGCAGTACTTCATCGCGATCTCGACCTGGTGGAGCGAGACGATCACGGTGCAGTTGTCTTCACGATGGATGCGCGCCAGGATCTCCATCACCCTGCGCGAGGATTCGGGGTCGAGCGAGGCGATGGGTTCGTCGGCCAGCACCACCTTCGCGCCCTGCACCAGTGCGCGTGCAATGGCGGCGCGCTGCTGTTGTCCACCCGACAACGTGGACGCACGTTGCGCATGGCAATCGGCGATGCCCACGCGGGCCAGCGCGTCGAGCGCGCGCGCCCGCTCCTCGGCGGTGAAGGCGCGCAGCCAGCTGCGCCACCAGGGCGTGCGGTGCAACGAACCCACCAGCACGTTCATGAGCACCGGCAACCGTGCCACCAGATTGAATTGCTGGAAGACGAAACCCACCTGTGCCCGCACCTTGCGGATGTCGCGGTGCACGCGACCACCCTGCTGTACGCGACGGCCGTCGATCTCAATGAGGGATTCGCTGTCGCCATCGGCTGCCACCAAGCCGGCCACGTGCCTCAGCAACGTCGACTTGCCCGAGCCCGATGCGCCGATCAGCGCCACCATCTCGCCACGCGCAACATCGATGTTGATGTCGCGCAGCGCGTGCCGGCCGTTCGGAAAATGCTTGTTGAGCTGGCGAATGCGCAGGATGGGTTCCATGGGCTTCTTTAAAGTCGTCTAGACAACCGAAGTCTGGTGAGCGGGTATGACGTGGCATTG
Organism: Variovorax sp. GrIS 2.14; assembly: GCF_046115955.1. Lineage (NCBI taxonomy): Bacteria > Pseudomonadati > Pseudomonadota > Betaproteobacteria > Burkholderiales > Comamonadaceae > Variovorax > Variovorax sp. GrIS 2.14. Next base: position 446,454 of record NZ_JBJXIA010000001.1, on the reverse strand, counting down.
ACACTTAGACGACGCGCATGTGTCAGCCGCCGGTCAAAGCACGCGGCGGCCTTCCCGCCACACGCTGCGCACCACGGCGTGCCGTGTGCCGTCTGCCAGGTCGGTCATGCGGACCTGCACCAGGTCGGCGCGCAGCCCGGGTGCGATCGAGCCGCGATCGCTCAGGCCGGTCGCTCTGGCCGGTGCGCTGGTCACCGTCGCCACGGCACGCGGCAGCGTGAAAACGTCGTCGGCCACCAGCCGCATGGCGGCGCCCAGCAGGCTGCTGGGCACATAGTCGGACGAGAGGATGTCCAGCAGTCCGTTGCGCGCCAGGTCGGATGCGGCCACGTTGCCCGAATGCGAGCCGCCGCGCACGACGTTGGGTCCCCCCATGACGGTAGACAGTCCGCGGTCGCGTGCGGCACGTGCAGCCACCAGCGTGGTCGGAAACTCCGACAGGCTGGCGCCTTCCGCATGCGCCTGTTCGACGTGGGCGACCGTGGTGTCGTCGTGGCTCGCCAGTGCAATGCCGTGCGTACGACAGTAGTCGACGAAGTGCCGGCGGTGCGGCGCGGCATAGCGCTCCTGCAGGGCGCCGGCCTCGGCCACCCGGTGCTCGAATTTTTCGCGGCTCCAGCCCTTCTTGCCCGTGTAGTAAATGCGGGCGAGGTCGAGGTTCTCCCACTGGCGCTGGCCCGGGGTGTGGTCCATCAGGGAGATCAGCGACAGCCGCGGATGGCCGCAGAACGGCTCGAAGAGTTCGACCGTGTTGGGTGCCGGCAATTCGCACCGCACATGCAGGTGATGGTCGGCGCGCAGCAGATCGCATGCGGTGCAGTTGTCCAGCGTCGACAGCACCTTGTGCCAGGTGCTGCCCCGCAGGCTCTCGGGGTCGGCCTCGCCCACGCCCAGCGCATCGAATACCGTGGTGATGCCGGCAGAAGCCACTTCCGCATCGTGCGCCAGCAGCGCCGGCATCTCGGCCCAGTGAACCTTGGGCCGCGGCATCAAGTGCCGCTCGAAGTTGTCGGTGTGCACCTCCACCAGGCCGGGCAACAAGTAATCGCCTTCCAGGTCCAGCGCGCCCTGGGCAGTGTCGCCGGTGTCGAAACTGGCGATCCGCCCATCGACCGCGTGGAGCGTGCCGCGCACCACCTCGTCGGCCAGCACCATGCGGGCATTCCGGAAAACCATCGTGGCGCTCATGACCGACCCTTGAAATCTGCGACGTCGATGCGGCGCGTGGCGACCGCCGCGCCGACGGCCGCATCGTGGAAGATGCCGACCACTCCCGCACCCCGCGCCGCCGCCTCGCGAATCAGTTCGATGACGGTGCGCGTGTTGCCTGCATCGAGTGCCGCGGTCGGCTCGTCGAGCAGCAACAGCGGCTTGGGCTTGATCATGTTGCGGGCGATGTTGATGCGCTGCTGCTCGCCCCCCGAGAAGGTGGCCGGCGGCAGGTGCCAGAGGCGTTCGGGGATGTGCAGCCGTGTGAGCCAGGCACGCGCCTGCTCGCGTGCCGACTCGATGGCGCAGGCGTCGTCGCCCGCGTCTTCGGCCAGGGATTCGGCCACCACATCCAGGGCCGAGACGCGCGGGATCACGCGCAAAAACTGGCTCACGTAGCCGATGGTGTCACGCCGCAGGCGGACCAGCTCGCGCGGGGAAGCGGTCGTCACTTCCACTGCCTCGCCCTGCGCTGGCTGCACGCGGATGCTGCCCGCGCTGGCGCGGTAGTTGGCATAGATGAGCTTGAGCAGCGTGCTCTTGCCCAGGCCCGAGGCGCCATCGAGCACCACGCATTCGCCAGCATTCACGTTGAGGTCGACGCGGTCGAAGACGGCCAACTCGAGCTGGTCCTGATGGTGGAGGGTGAACCGCTTGGCCAGCCCCTCGACTCGGAGAAGCGGGTGGTTCATGGCTGGAGCACCGAGGACACGAGAAGCTGGGTGTAGGGGTGCTGCGGATCGTCCAGGAGCTGATCGGTGAGCCCTGACTCGACCACGCGGCCGCGCTGCATCACCACCATGCGGTGTGCCAGCAGGCGCGCCACGGCGAGGTCGTGCGTGACGATGATCGCGGCGAGTTGCATCTGCCGCGTCAGCTGCCTGAGCAGGTCCAGCAGGCGGGCCTGTACCGACACGTCGAGGCCGGAGGTCGGCTCGTCCATGAACATCAGCCGGGGCTGCGTGACCAGGTTGCGCGCGATCTGCAGGCGCTGCCTCATGCCCCCCGAGAAGGTGCGCGGTGCATCGTCGATGCGGCGTGGATCGATCTCCACGCGCTCGAGCCACTCGCTCGCGGTGGCACGCAGGCGGCCGTAGTGCCGCTCGCCGAGCCCCATGAGGCGTTCGCCCACGTTGGCGCCCGCCGAGACATCCATGCGCAGGCCGTCCGGTGCATGCTGATGCACGAAGCCCCAGTCGGTGCGCGCCAGCAGGCGCTGCTCTGCCTCGCTCATGTCGAACACTTCCTGCAGACGCCCTGCGCGCGTCAGGAATTGCACGCTGCCTGTGTCCGGCAGGCAGCGCGCCGCGACGGCGTTGAGCAGCGTCGATTTGCCGGAGCCCGATTCGCCCACCACGGCCAGCACTTCGCCGGGCCAAAGATCGAACGACGCGTCCTGCAGCGCCACGCGATCGCCATAGCGCTTGCCGATGCCGCGCACGCGCAGCAGCGGCGGCGGCGCGCATGACATCGGGTCGGCGCTCATGCAGCCTCCGCTGCGCAAGACGCTGCGCGCGTCTGGCAGTAGTCCGAGTCCGAGCACACGTGCATGCGCGTGCCACGGTCGTCGGTGATGACCTCATCGAGAAAACTTTCGGTGGCGCCGCACAGGGCACACGGCATGTCCCAACGTTGCACTTCGAATGGATGGTCTTCGAAGCCCAGGCTCTCGACCGGTGTGTACGGAGGCACGGCGTAGATGCGCTTCTCGCGCCCTGCGCCGAACAGCTGCAATGCAGGGTTCATGTGCATCTTCGGGTTGTCGAATTTAGGGATCGGCGAGGGCGACATCACGTAGCGGTGATTGACCATCACCGGATAGTCGTAGGTGGTGGCGATGTGACCGTAGCGAGCAATGTCTTCGTAGAGCTTCACATGCATCAGCCCGTATTCGGCCAGCGCATGCAACGTTCGGGTGGTGCTCTCGCGCGGCTCCAGGCGCTGCATCGGCTCGGGAACCGGCACCTGATAGACCAGCACCTGCCCCTCGGCGAGCGGCGCCTCGGGAATGCGGTGGCGCGTCTGGATCAGCGTGGCTTGGTGCGTGCGCGTGGTGGTCGCGACACCCGCAGTGCGCTCGAAGAAGCGCCGGATATTGACAGCGTTGACGGTGTCGTCCGAGCCTTGGTCGATGACCTTCAAAACGTCGCGCGGCCCAATGACGGCCGCAGTGACCTGGATGCCCCCGGTGCCCCAGCCGTACGGCAACGGCATTTCGCGCGAGCCGAAAGGCACCTGGTAGCCGGGGATGGCAACGGCCTTGAGCACGGCACGGCGAATCATCCGTTTGGTGCGCTCGTCGAGGTAGGCGAAGTTGAAGTTCTGCGCGACGGCATCGTCGGCGTAGGCGTCGACAACCGGCCCGGCATCCTGCGGGACAAGCGATGGATTCATGGGAGCTCGCTATCGGTCGGTGGGTTCGTGGCCTGGTTCGTCGCCTGGCTGGCGGCGGCGCGCATCTTGCGCACCAGGGCCAGTTCGGACTGGAAGTCCACGTAGTGCGGCAGCTTCAGGTGCTGCACGAAGCCGGAGGCCTCCAGGCTGTCGCTGTGCGACAGCACGAATTCCTGCATCTGGGCCGGCGACTCGACCGCCTCGCCCAGTTCCTCCGCACGCAGCGCGCGGTCGACCAGGCTCATGGCCATCGCCTTGCGCTCGCTGTGGCCAAAAGCCAGGCCATAGCCGCGCGTGAACTGGGGCGGCTGGCTCTTGCTCCCGGCGAACTGGTTGACCATCTCGCACTCTGTGATTTCAAGATCGCCTATGGAGATTGCAAAGCCCAGTTCCTCGGGCTCGAGTTCGAGCGCGACCCCGCCAAACCGGATCTCCCCCACGAAAGGGTGACTGTGCGAGTAGCCGCGCTGGGTGGAATAAGCCATGGCGAGCAGGAACCCCTCGTCGCCGCGTGCCAGGTTCTGGAGACGACTCGCGCGCTCCGCAGGGAAGCGCAGGGGCTCGCGCGTGATGTCCACGGGCGCCGGATCGCCTGGCGGCATAGGGCGTGTTTCGATGAGGCCTTCGTGGTGCAGCAGATCGACGACGCGGGGTGTCGATGCGGCGTCGTTCGCCTCAGTCGCAGGCAGCTTTGTCGCAGGCAGTCCGGCGGGCGTTTCCTGCCCTTGCGCGAGCAGCGAAAAATCCAGCAGCCGCTGCGTGTAGTCGTAGGTCGGGCCCAGCACCTGGCCGCCGGGCAGGTCCTTGAAGGTGGCGGAGATGCGCCGGTCGAGGTCCATCCGCGCCGTATCGAGCGGCACGCTGCTGCCCAGGCGCGGCAACGTCGCGCGGTAGGCGCGCAACAGGAAAATGGCTTCGACCAAATCGCCCGAGGCCTGCTTGATCGCCAGCGCGGCGAGCTCGGGGTCGTATACCGAGCCCTCGGTCATCACTCGATCGACCGCCAGCTTGAGCTGCTCGCGAATCTGCCGGATCGAGAGCTCTGGCGTGGCGGTATCGCCGCGTCGCTGCTCGGCCAGCAGCCGGTAGCTGTTGAGGATGGCGGCTTCTCCACCTTTGACGGCAACGTACATGCTTCAAGCCTCCAGTTCGATGCGGGTGGTGCGCGGCAGGCCCACGATCTGGCGGGCCGTCGCGAGAAAAAGGTCCACGCCGCGCGGGAAGGCCGCGTGGTTGAGCGTGCGCTGCGCCACCAGCGTCGCAGCGGTCGACGGCGCACGGCCTTCGACTCTCAGCAGTACCTGCTCGCGGATGCCCGGACCTTGCAGGCGCCAACCGGCCTCACCCGATGCAACGGCGCTTTCGGCAAGGCCAGACACCTCGATCACGCAAGTCGTCGACCGGTCGGGATAGGTGTCGCTGCCTTGTGCAAAGCTTGCGAGCGAAGGGATGTCGTCACTGGCTGCGACCCAGGCGAACTGCGCCTGCGCCGGTTCTTCAACCACCACACAGCCGCAATGAAAGCGCAGCCACGCGGCTGCATCGGTGCCTGCCAGCGAGGGGGACAGCCAGAGCTTGCAGTCCGGGTCGAGCAGCGCCAGCAGCAGAGCGGCCGCAGCCGCATGTCCATGCGCCGGCACTTGCGCATCATGCGGAAGGTCGACCGGACGGCCAGGGTAGGAGAGCGCATGCAACGCAGCGCGAAACACGGCCTGGCTGCCAAACGAGAGATCGGAAAAACCGGGGCCGATGGCGCGCAGATCGGCCGGCTTCATTCGTCGCCCTCCTCGTCGCGTGCCGACCCGGTTTCACGCGCCACGGTGAAGAACTCGACCTTGCTGGTCTGCGCACGCGCATGACGACGTGCGCGCTCGCGGGCCAGGTGCGCCCGCACCGGCTCCAGCAAGCTGGCGTCGAGCAATGCCTGCTGTTCCGGCTCCTGCAGGAGCGCATCGGCCACCGCGGCCAGTTGTGCCTGGCGGTGCGAGCGACCCAGCACATAGGCCACGCCGACGGCCGCCTGCTCGTAGCGCCGGTCAGGCAGACGCAGCGCGCAGCGGGTCACCGTGACCTCACCGAGGTTGAAGCGCTCTCCGGTCCCGCCAACACGACCCTGGACCATCACCAGTCCAGTCTCCGGCGGGCGCAGCCAACATGGCGCGCAATGCGCATGCGGTCCGAGCGCCGGCTCGAGCAGCGCCATCGGGGCACGCGCCAGCAAGGCCATCCACTGCGCACGATCTGCAGGCCGGTCGACCGGATGACTGTCAAAGGCATGAAACATGAAGGTGCTACTCTGGAAAAGTTGTATAGACAAATCGGACAACTGCCACGAGCTTAGGACCGGGGCGTGTAGTTTTCATGACAGCCATCACTGCCTTCAATTCCTCTACCTCCGCTTCCCTTTCCGCGACCGCAACGCGTGCAAGCTTCTGGACCCGAATTGCGGCCGAGCTGGCCGAATCCATCGCGCGCGGGGTCTACCCACCAGGCCAACGCCTGCCGTCGGAGCACGCGCTGGCCGAGCAGTTCGGCGTGAATCGCCACACGATCCGGCGCTCGCTCGCGAGCCTGTGCAGTCAGGGCCTGCTGCGCGCCGCACAAGGCAGCGGTACCTATGTCGAAGAGTTCGCCGTCGACCTTGTGCTGGCCAAACGGACGCGGCACCACCAAAACATGGTGCATGCGGGTTTGCGCGGCGCACTGCGCGTGCTCGACGCGAAGAACGTGCGCGCAACGGCCACGCAGGCGCGTGCGTTGCGCGTGCCAGCCCGAAGCGCGGTGCTGTGCCTGCGCGTCCTGGGCGAGGCCGAGGGCCAGCCGCTGAACTTCAGCGAACGCTACTTTCCGCTGCCCCGCTTCGACGGTCTCGAAGAAGTGGTGCGCGAGACCGGATCGATCACCGCCGGCTTCGCCGCGCATGACGTCAAGGACTACACGCGGCTCGAAAGCCGCATCACCGCGCAGATGCCCGATGCCATCGTGGCAGCGCACCTTCGACAAACGGCGAGCCGGCCGGTGCTGCTGGTCGAGAGCGTCAACGTCGACCCGCTGGGTGTGCCCATTGAATATGCGCTGGCTTGGTTTGCAGGTGACCGCGTCACCCTCACAGTGGCTCACGATGAGTGATACAGCGTCACACGGAACGGCGCATCGCTATGCCGCGTACTTCGCGCCGGCCGAGAGCAGCATTTGGTGGGAAGTCGGCAGTCGATGGATCGGACGCTGCGCAGCGCAAGGGCGATCGCTGCCCCAGCCTGTCGTGCCGGGCGTCAGCAGCCTGGTGCAACAGCGCCTGACCCGCGCGCCGCGTCGCTACGGATGGCACGCAACGCTCAAGGCGCCTTTCGCGCTCGCGCCGGGCGTCGAATTCAAGGCGCTGCGCGATCGCCTGCATGACCTGTGCGCGGGGTTCGAAGGCTTTACGTTGCCCGGGTTGAAGGTGCAACAGTTCGACGATTTTCTCGCCCTTGTGCCGGAAGGCGACTCCGGCCAACTCGACGGAATCAACGCGGTCGCAGCAGCTTGCGTGACGGGACTTCATGCGTTGGCTGCAACGCTGTCACCGGTTGAGTTGCAGCGTCGGCGGGCAGCACGGTTGACTCCGCAAGAAGACGCGTTGCTACTGCGCTGGGGCTACCCCTTCGTGCTGGACGCTTTTCGTTTTCACATGTCGCTCACGGGCGCCTTGGGTGACACGCCGCCGCAGGTCGTCGACGCCATCAAAGCCGCAGCCACCCAGTGCTTCGACGCATTGCCCGCCTGTCGCTTCGACTCGGTCGCGCTCTTTGCCGAGCCGCATCCCGGCGCCGACTTCGAACTCGTCGAGCACATGAGGTTGGGCCGATGAAGGGGCAGCTGATCTATGTCATGGGCCCTTCCGGCGCCGGCAAGGACAGCCTTCTCGCGTGGCTTCGAAACCATCTTCCTGCGGAGGCGTCTGTCCATTGGGCACGCCGGACGATCACCCGCCCAGTGCGGTCGGGCGATGAGCAGCACCACAGCGTCGATGCACAAGCGTTTCAGAGGCTGTGCGACACGCAGGCTTTTGCCTTCGACTGGGAAGCCAACGGCTTGCGCTACGGCGTTCGACATGTCGAATTGGCGCCGCTCGACGCGGGCTGTCGGGTGATCGTCAACGGGTCGCGTGCCTACCTGTCTCAAGCTCTGATCAGATTTCCGGAGCTCGAGGTGATTCATGTCACCGCGAGCGTCGACACGTTGCGGGCGCGTCTGCTGGCGCGCGGCCGTGAAACACCGGCCGCCGTCGAAGCGCGCATAGAGCGCGCTCTTGCATTTCAAGCGCCAGCGGGCGCGATCGAGGTGTACAACGACGGCTCATTGGAAGACGCGGGCCTGCAGTTTTTGAGAGCCTTCCATCGAGGCTGACGTATCACCTTGTCTTCCGGCCACTCCTGCCGACCGTCATTGCGCAAAGGGGCGATCTCGCACTTTCGCGGTCGCACGCCATGGGCTGTGGTGCGTCAGCCGACAAGGCTGCCGTTGCTGTTCAGCAAGGTCTGACTCACGTAGCTGCTGGCCCGTCCGTCAGCAGCGAAATCGAAGCGCCAACCGTCGATGTTGGTCGCAACACGCCGTTTGAACTCCGACAGAACGCGGGCGCGCCCCGGAGTCGAACCTGCGGAAGCAACGACTGAAGCGGCGTAGCGGCCGCCGAGGTAGCCGGCCAGGCTCGTGGGTGAAGGGTCTTCGTCGAAATAGCGCTGAAGTGCGCTTTTGTAGGCCCGCACCACCGCCACCTTGCCGTCACGCGGGTCCGGCACGACGCGAGTGAAGACGATCGGCACGGCCGTGCCCGGGGCGAGTTGCAAGAAGGTGTTGGCGTCGACGTCGGACAAGCAGACCACATAGCGCTGCATTCCCCGTTTGCTGAGCCCGCGCGTGAACAAAGACAGTTCGATCGCGCTGCCCATGAAAAGCAGAAAGTACGGCACCTTTGCATCGAGGTGTCTGCCGAAGGATTCGAGATCGCTCTCTTGGGTTGCGGTGAGCACTCGTGCCTTGAGCTTCAACCGCTCCAGGATCTGCGCTGTCCCCGGCTGCAATGCAGCCTCGTGCGCTGCGTTCGGATACACGATGCCCAACTCCGACACACCCATGGTGGCGAAGCCCTTGAGCACGTACCGAATCTGATCTTCCCTCGAAGCGAAAAGCGCGAACAGATTGACTTGGCCGTCGAAGCGCGAGTCGGCAAGCCACGGCGCGACATGGGCAATCTCGAGTCCGTTCTTCTCTGCCTGCTTCAGACTCGCCAGCGCCAGGCCTTCGCCCACCGTACCGATCATGGCCACCTGGCTGCTGTCAGCCTTGACCTTTCTGATGGCCTCTTGCAATGCGGCATCCGATCCATCGACCTCGATGGATTTGAGCTCGATGCGCGGTCCCGCCTTGGCAGTCGATTCAGCGAAGGCGAGTCGGAATCCTGTCGCGTAGTCGCGCGACAACGCTTGCTGGCTCGGCGACATGTCCATGATTTGCGTCATCTGAACCGCAGGTGCATCCGGAGGTCGAGCGAGTGGTGCAAGCGCAGTGGCATCTGTTGCAAACAGCGTCAGCGCTGCGGCGCCGACGGTGCCACCGAGCAGGCGGCGGCGAGAGGGGCAGGGCAAGGTCATCGGCCCATGCTAGATACCATTTGTGACATTCGCCGTCTTGCCTGACGGCGCGCCGATGATTCCTGGCTCAAAAGCGCGCCCAGCGCAGCGGGAGCGGGATGCACTTCATCTGCGACACAGCCGGGTCTTAAGTGTTTTGAGGTTAGCGACTTGACGTGGCGGTTTTCAGCGGCTGTCGCTGCAGCAGTGGCAGCGGCGGACTCGCTCGCTGCGTTGCGCCTCGAAACAAAAACCATCGGCAGACGATCCGGCTCTGCCCTATAACGAAGAGCTTGGCGACTGGCGTGCAAGGTTCAATAGCCGGCTGCTTTTTCTGACAGGAGCTTCAAATGAGCAAAGAGAACGCACGCTTGAGCCATCTGCTCGAGAAAATGTCCGCCAGATATGGGGATCAGGACGCCGAGGTGCTCCGGCTGCGTGAAGCAGTCCGGCATCTGGCGCTGGCCGATGCGCACATCCAGGCGCCACTGCGATATGTCGGTGCACCGCTGTTCGCCGACCGCGCGACACGGCTCGCCAAATTCACGCCCACTGTGGAGCAATGGGGATAGCAACAGCCGCAAACATCGGGATGCCTCATGGCTGAGGTGCTTGCGCGTTCCCTACCAGCGCCCGCGGCTGTCACTTCTTCATGCTGCCACGATCATCTGACGGTTTTGTGACATGGAGCGCGCACGCATCGACGTGCAGTGTCGAAACGCTTTCTATTTCTGAAACGGAATGCGCAGCGCTCTGAAGCGCTGCTTCGCTTTGTCCAACTGGTCACAGCGTGTGCCCTCGACGCGCAGGGCGCCGTCATCGCTCAGCAGCATCGCCTGACCCGTGCCGGGTAGAGCGAACAGCGCCTCGGCACTGAACTGCGCCGGCAGTGCCACCGGTGCGGGCGTGGCCGGATGCGTCGGCACACCATCCCATGCGTACAGCGCGAAGCTGCCGACATCGCCGGTCGGTCCGGCGACGATCCAGTAGACGGCGCCGATGCGTTCCATGCTGCGGATGCCTCGGCCTCCCAGGTCGAGCAACGCGGGTGGCCCGAAAGCTGGTCTTGCTCCGTTGCCGACCACCAGCGCAGCAGGATTGGTGATGGGGACCAGCAGCGCCTTGCCGTCTTTCAGCGGATTGCGAAAGCCCACGAGCAGATGTCCGTCGGCCGTGTCGGCCAGGCCTTCGATGTTCAGACCACCCGGTTGCTCGGGTGCAATATCGGCCGCTTTACCGAGACCGAGTCCTTTGAGTTCGGGTGCCGAAGCGAGGTCTTCGATCAGGTTGACATAGGGCTTGCCGACGGGGCGAACGGTGGGCGGTGATGCACCGAGATCAACTTGCGTGGCGAACAGCCGGCGCCGCCAAGGTCTGGCCTTGCCCGATGAGGTCCGGCTGTGCGACGAGATCCAGTAGATGGTGTCGCCGATGCGGGTTGCGCCTTCGATGTCGGACGCCTTGTCTCCTGTGGCGAGGAACGCGGCCAAGTCGACGGCGGGCCGCACAGGCGCACTCTGCCCGATGCGATACACGTTGAGTGCGTTGCTCTCGTCGTCGCCGACGACGAAGTGCTGCGAGTCGAGCGCCACTGCTGCAGAGGCTTCGCACATACCGTCGTAGCGCTCCATGGCGGCGGACGGATTCGATGTGCTTGCCTGTGCCACGGAATCCCACGTTGCCAACCCGAGCACCAGCAGAGTCGCGACGGTCGCCGCGATCGAACGAACATTGAATCGAATCATTTGAGTGAAGCTTACGTGTTGCAGATCGGGCTAATCTGATCATTATGGTATAAATGATTTACACCATTTAAGAAAAATCAATGACAAATTCCATTGCGACCGCATCGCCTTCCCCTGACGCAACCGCCGACATTGCGACTTCCAACGCACGGCCGACCTCTACTCCGCCGAAGGCCTCGAATGCATTAACGACCGCCGTAGTTGCACCCGTCGCCGCTGCGACCACCGTGCCCGACGCCGCCGCGACGCCAAAGAAGCCTGCAGCCAAGAAGGCTGTTGCGCCCCCGCGCAAAGCGGCGCCGAAGAAGGCGGTCGCACCCGCGCGCAAGGCTGCAGCAAAGCTGCCCGCGAAGCCGGTGCCGAAGTCAACGCCGAAAGCAACGGTCAAGGGATCGGTCAAGGCATCAACAAAACCTGTCACGAAGACCGTGGGAAAACCAGTCGCAAAGACGGCCATCAAGCCGATCGCCAAGCCCATCCCAAAGCTGAAGACCGCGCCATTGCCAGCCGCGAAGAAAGCTTCTTCACTCATCAAGAAGCCTGCGCCAAAAAAGGTCAGCCCGATCATCCCGGTGAAGCCAGCGCCCGCAAAGCATTCAGAGGTTGCGCCGAAGTCGTCCACGAAATCGAACGCCAAGTCATCGGTCAAGTCATCGACCAAAGCCATCAACACCCGCAAAACATCCGAGCAAAAGGACAAGCTGGTGCGCGACAGCTTCACGATGCCGCAAGACGACTACGCGTTGATCGCCAGGCTCAAAGACCGCGCCGTCATGTTCAAGCGTCCGGCCAAGAAGAGTGAGTTGCTGCGTGCGGGCCTGCACGCGTTGCAAGCCATGTCGGCGCCCGCCTTGCGCGCCGCGCTCGATGCGCTGACACCGCTGAAGTCGGGTCGGCCGAAGAAGCAAGTCGACTAAGTCGACTGCCGTCAGAAAAGCATGCGCCGCGAGATGCAGCGCGTGTCATCCGCCTGCCTTGTGAGAGGCCTAACCTTGGCCTCGGGTTAACACCTACCACTCAAGACAAGGACCGATCATGAAACAGCTCTACACGAACATCGCTACTGCGGCCATCGCCGTGCTGGCCGTGACCGCCGCCCAAGCCCAACCCGCCACCGGCCGCACCCGCGCCCAGGTCGAAGCCGAAGCCATCGCCGCAGCCCGCGCGCCCGACCAGAACGTGACGCGCGGCTCACGCGGTGCCGAGAAGTTCACGCCCACGGCCGACCCGGCAAAAATGCAGCAGCAAGCCATCGATGCGGCGCACGCCGTCAACCAGAACGTGACACGCGGCTCGCGCGGCGCCGATCCTTTCGTCTCCACGATGGACCCCGCCGCTGTCGATGCGCAGGCCCGTGCGACGGCTGCCGCACCGGATCAAAACGTGGTTGGCGGATCGCGGGTCAACAGCCGCGTCATCTCGACGATGACGAATCCGACCAGCCCCAACGTTCAAGCCCAACAGGCTCCGGTTCCGGCGAAGTAGTCAGCTCGATGACATAGAGGGCGCCGTACATTCGCGGCATGCGCTGCCCTCTTCGTTTTTGTTTCTGTTTTTCTCTCCCAACCGTTTGCCTGGCGGCGCTCCTCACGCTGGGGCTCTGCCAACAGGCTGCGGCGCAAGAAGCGCCGACACCCTACAAGCTCACTGTCGGCTACTACGGCGTGTCGGGCGGCGGCTTGCCGGCGGGGCCGGGGCTCGACGTCAACTTGCGCTACGACTATGGATCCGGCAATGTCTGGCTCGGCTGGTTTCGCTCGCCGGTGCTCGACTTCTCGCAGTTGCGTGGCGGCTGGGACCGCACCATCACGCTCGGACCGGTGCGCGTGCTGCCGTCGTTGCAGGCGGCATCGGGCGGCTTCTTCGGCAGCAGCCTCGCGGTGGAGACCGGCGACAGCTGGTTCGTCGGTGCGGGGCTCGGCCGCACCAACCTGCGCAGCTACGCCAACCTCAACTTCGACCCGAACGATTCGTACACAGCCTACGGTGGCTATCGCTGGTCCGACGCAACGTCGCTGCAAGTGCAGCTGGTGCGCGACAACCGCCTGAATCCCGACCAGCAACACGTGCACCTGATATGGCGCCAGAGCGTGGGCAACGGCGAGCGGCTGACGGTCGACCTGCTGGCCAAGCAGGGGACGGTCGACGGCCAGTTCATTCGTCGCGTCGGCCTGTCGGTCGGCTATGACTGGCCACGCTGGTTCGTGCGCGCCGCTTGGGACCCGAAGGTCAACTTCACGCCGCAGAACATGGCGCGGCTGTCGACGGGGGTGCGCTTCTAGGCGAGCTTCAGCACGGCGCGGCCGACTTCATCCGAGTCACCCCCACATCGCGCCGTCGGCCCGAAGCTGTTTTTGCAGCGCGGCCACATCCACGTCGCGTACCGTGCCGCGAACCTTGCCAACGCTCGCCGCTGCAGTCCCTGCAGCCTGCCCCATCACGAAGCAACCGCCGCTCGCACGCGCGGCCGATTGCCCCTCGTGCGTCATCGATGCGCAACGTCCCGCGACCAATAAGTTATCCACCTTCTGCGGCACCAGCATGCGCCACGGCAAGTCGTTGTTGGCGTTGCCGGCATCGCGCGGAAAGCCCCAGTCGATGCGACCGTCGCCGTGCAGTTCCATCGGCCAGGCGTTGAGCCCGATCACGTCGTCGAAGCGCGCGGACGAGAGGATGTCTTCGCCACTCAGCGCGTAGTCGCCGCCGATGCGCCGCGTCTCGCGGATACCGACCTGCGGCGCGATGTCGACGATTTGCGAGTGCTCGAAGCCCGGCACTTTCTCGCGCATGAAGCGAAAGTATTCGACGATCTGGCGCCGGCCTTCGGTTTCGCCCGCGCTCAGCTCGCGCGCATCGACACCACTCATCGCGCGGCCTTGTTCGTTGCGAATTTGGGTGACGTTGGCGCGCCATTCGGTCGGGTTGATCTGCGGCCGCACGATGGCACCCGCGCGCGGAAACTTGTAGCGACCGGGCTCGTCGCGCAGCGCTGCTTCCATCAAATCGTTGATGGCCTTGAACTCGCCGATGGCCGCCAGCGCGCGCTCCGGCTCGACGTGGCCGATGCGGAACATCGTCGTCGGGAACAGGCTGTTGCCATGACCGTCGCCGACCTCGAACGGCACGCCGGCAAAGGCAGCCACGTCGGCATCGCCGGAGCAGTCGACGAACACGTTGGCGCGAATGGCTTGCCGGCCCGACTTGGTTTCGACAATGAGCGCCTCGATGTGCGCATCGTCCCTGATGACCGCGGCGGCCCACGCATGAAAGAGCACGTCGACACCGGCCGACAGCAGCATCTGGTCGGCCGCGCACTTGTATGCCGACACGTCGTACGAGCGCACGCGGATGCGGCCCTGCATGCCGTCCTGCGGCTTGTTGAGTCCGCCGAGCGCATCGATGCGTTGCATCAGGTCGTCGACCACGCCATGCACCAGTTGCTGCATCTCGCCGTCCTTGCGGCCGTAGAGCCCGGCGAAATTGGTGACGCCGCCCGCCGTACCCATGCCGCCGAGAAAGCCGTAGCGCTCGACCAGCAGGGTGCGCGCACCGTGCGTTGCCGCACTCACTGCAGCGGCCAGCCCAGCGGGCCCGCCACCGATGACAACGACGTCGTATTCGCCGAAGACCGGAAGCGCGCGGCCGGGCTCGTCCAGCGTGGTGGTGCGTGCCGTCATGCGCCGGTCATTCGATCTTGATGCCGCGCGCGGCGATGATCTTCGCCATGGTCGCGCTCTCTTCCTTGATGCGCGTCTTCAGGCCTTCGGCGGAGGTGCCGACCGCCTGCCAGCCCTGGTTGAAGAGCAGCCGCCGAACGTCGGGGTTCTGCATGATCTTCGGCATCTCGAGCGCCAATCGATCCTGCGCCGCCTTCGGCAAACCGGCCGGTCCGATGAGAGCGGTCCACACCTCGAGCTGGAAGTCCTTGACGCCGGCATCGGCCAGCGAAGGCGCCTCCGGCATCAGCACGCTGCGGCCACTGGTGGTCAGGCCGATCACCTTCAGCTTGCCGCCCTTGGCTTGTGGCTGCGCGATGCCCGGTGGCACCAGCGCCATCTGGATCTGCCCGCCCATCATCGCGGTCACGACCTGCGGATTGCCCTGATACGGAATGTGCTGCGGCATCAGTCCAGGCAATTTCGCCTTGAGCAACTCCATGCCGAGATGGCCGACGGAGCCGGTGCCGACCGAGCCGTAGTTCCAGGCGTCGCCGGCCTTGCGCGCGGCTTCGAAGAACGCAGCGCCATCGGGCGCCGACGTTTGCGCAACCAGCACCAAAGGCGCTGTCGCCAGCAGGCTGATGTAGCTGAAGTCTTTGCCCGGGTCGTACGGCAGGCGCGGGTAAAGCATCTTGGCGGAGGTGAGATTGCCGTTAATAACCACGCCGAGCGTGTGACCGTCGGTCGCCTTGGCCACCTGGTCGGTCGCGATGTTGCCGGATGCGCCGGGCTTGTTCTCGACGATCACCGGCTGGCCGAGCGCACGGCCGAGCGGCTCGGCGATGGCGCGCGCGGCCATGTCGGGCGTCGAGCCGCCCGGGAAGCCGACGAGGATGCGGATCGGCTTGGTCGGCCACGCTGGCGTGCCCTGCGCCGAGGCGCCCACCACCACCGTGCAAAGACCGACCGCCAAGGCCGCGAGCTGGAAGCGCCGCGAAAAGCGCGGCAGGACTTTTTGTTTTGAATGCATGTCGAGGATGAGGAAAGAAGAGACCGGCGTGTGACCGCTCTCGGGAATAATGCCAACGATTATCCAGCGCCATCGCCCTTGGCGCACCCCCCACAGGCGGCCCCATGTCATCCATAACCCTGCGTTTTCTTGCCGAACCCAACACCGTCAACTTCGGCGGCAAGGTGCACGGCGGCACCGTCATGAAGTGGATCGACGAAGCCGGCTATGCCTGTGCCACCAGCTGGGCCAAGCGCTACTGCGTGACCGCCTTCATCGGCAGCATCCGCTTTCAACACCCCGTCAAGATCGGCGACCTCGTCGAGGTCGAAGCCCGCCTCGCCTACACCGGCACGACCAGCATGAACATCTCGGTCGAAGTGCGCAGCGGCGACATGAAGACCGGCGAGATGACCAAGACCACTGAATGCCTGGTGGTGTTCGTATCGGTCGATTCGCATGGGCGGCCGACGCCTGTCGAAGCCTTCACACCGAGCACGCCGGGCGAGGCGGCGCTGGCCGAGCGCGCCAGGTCGTATCTCGAAGCGGCTCGGGCTGCGGCGAGTCCGAAGATTTAGCTGAAAGCCGTATTGGCTGCCGAAGCTACAGGACGAGGCGGCCTTGGCCGTTGTCGAACCAGTGCGTTTCAAACCCGTCCTTGAGCAGCACGACCTTGGTTGCTCCTGGCGTTAAGCCGGCAAGCCGGCTGACATATTTAGCCAGCGTCCCGTCGTCTTCGCTCAGCAAGTGCGTAATGTTTTCGCACTGGCACTGTGCGATGAGCTTGAAATCATCTTTGACTCTTACGCGATCGTCACCAGCGTCTCGATCGGTGGCACGGAGCAAGAGTCCGCAGGCCATGGCGTGATCGACATTGAACGGGAGCACCACAAAATTACGGAGCGGAAGATCGTTGATCGCCTGCTTTACTTGGAATTCGGATATGGCGATCGTGGAGAGAAACATCGGCACCTGCCGTTGAATGCACTCTCTGTAATAGCGCTGAGCAGCGCCGTGGTGAGCGCGCAGCGGATCACTCAACGAGATCAGGAAACTCGTATCGAGCAAGACGCTGTTCAATCAGTGCCCCCGCGCAAGTCATCCACCCACGACGTTGCATCGGGCACGTCCTTCCACGCTTGCGCACCGCGCCGGGTCAATCTTGCAAGCTCTTCTTCATCGATGCTCGGCGCGTACTCGACGAACTCGACGAGTCGGGCGTCTCGCAATTCACGGGTGAGCACGTTGTACTGCGCTCTGATGCGAAGCATCGCCATCTTGTAAAGACGATTGACCTTCTCATTGCGCAACAGATCGCGGTCAGTCGACACAGTCAACGATGTGCCATCTGGCAGCCGTACATGCGCGTTGACTTTTCCCGACCCACCCAAATCCTGTATCTCTCCACGAATGTATCGCTCCACCTGCACCCACTGGTCCGCATCGTCAGAGCGATAGTCGCTACCGGAACTCACAACCACGGGCCGTGGCAAAAACGGTGCAGCAATTTGAAAAGCGATTCCACTCGTCTTGCGTGCGATCTTTTGCCAGCGTTCGATGACTTCTCGGCGCTTGCGATCGACGGCGTCGAGCAACTCGATTTCGAGCAACATCTTCAAGTCATGGAACAGAAGTGGCGCGAGCATGATTGGTGCTGTCTGTATGGCGAGCGAACCTTCGATGACCGCCACCTCCAGTTGTGCGGTATCAACCTCTTTGGTTTCGCCCCGCAAAAACTGCGATACGTCCGCGGAAAATTCGGCGAGTACGCTCAACCGCACACGCGCAGGCGTCGCCTCGTATCCGGCCGAGCGGTCTACTAAGGCGATAGTGATGCATTGGGCGTCCATCCTGTTCATTGTAGAGAGACGCTCTGCAAATGCCTATGCGACTATGGCGCGCTGGCCAGCACCGTCCCGCTCACCTCACCCAACCCGATGCGCACCGCCCCGTCACGCTCGCACCAGCCGCGCAGCGTCAACATGTCGCCGTCTTCCAGGAATGTGCGGCGCTCGCCATTCGGCAACGTGATGGGTTGCTTGCCGCCCATCGTGAGTTCGAGCAGCGAGCCGGCCTGATCGGGCTCGGGGCCCGACAAGGTACCGGAGCCGAGCAGGTCGCCGGGCTGCAGGTTGCAGCCATTCACCGTATGGTGCGCGACCAGTTGCGCGGCGGTCCAGTAGGCGGCCTGCGTGGTGTTGCCGAGCGTGAGCCGCACCGGTGCGCTGCCGGCCTCACGCATGGCCGCGGTCTGCAGCAATACCTCGAGCGTGATGTCGAGCGCGCCCGCATCGCGGTTGGCTTGCGAATCGAGGTACGGCATCGGCTGCGGGTCGTCGGCCGGCCGCTCGAACTTCGCGCGGAACGGCGCAAGCGCGTCCATCGTCACCAGCCACGGCGATACGGTGCTGGCGAAATTCTTCGCCAGGAACGGGCCGAGCGGCTGGTACTCCCAAGCCTGCAGATCGCGCGCCGACCAGTCGTTGAACAGCGTCACGCCGAACAGGTGCTGCTCGGCCTGGTCCATGCCGATCGGCTCGCCCAGCGCATTGCCCTGGCCGATGAAAAAGCCGAGCTCCAGTTCGTAATCGAGCCGCTTGCTCGGGCCGAACGACGGTTCGGCCGCATCGGGCGCCTTGGTCTGCCCTTGCGGCCGTTTGAACTGCTGGCCGCTGACGCCGATCGACGAACTGCGACCGTGGTACCCGATGGGCACCCATTTGTAGTTGGGCATCAGCGGCTGGTCCGGGCGGAACAGTTTTCCCACCGTGGTCGCGTGATGGATGCCGGTGTAAAAATCGGTGTAGTCGCCGATGCGGCAGGGCACGTGCATCGTGACCTGCGCAGGGTTGACCAGCGCGTTTTCCCACTCCGACTGGCGCGCACTGCCCTTGGTCAGGCCCTGCGAAATCAGGGAGCGCAACGCGGCACGTTTTGCTGGTGTCGCGGCCATCAGCACGTTCATGTCGTCGGTATCGATCAGCTTGGCCATGCGCAGATCGAGGATCTTGTCGCCGATGGCCACACCGATGCGCCGCTCGTGTCGCGGTGCGCGGCTGAAGGTGCCGAAAGGCAGGTTCTGTATCGGAAAATCGCAGCCCGTGTCGTTGGCCGATTCGACCCAGCTGCGGCGCTTGGGGTCGTGCGTTTCGTTGATCGCGTTGATCGTTTGGCTTGTGCTCATGATTTGAATTGGTCTTTTAGGCCAGCCCAGCAATCGGCATAGGTGTGGTCGAGCACCGGGCTCTGCATGGCCCACGGTGTCGGGATGAATCGAAAGCGGCTCTCGAACATGAAGGCCAGCGTGTTGTCGAGCTTCTGCGGCTTGAGGTCGGCATGGCTGGCCTTGTCGAAGGCTTCTTCATCTGGCCCGTGCGGCACCATCATGTTGTGCAGGCTGGCGCCACCGGGCTTGAAGCCGCCCGGCTTGGCGTCGTACTCGCCGTAGACCAGCCCCATGAATTCGCTCATCAGGTTGCGGTGATACCACGGTGGTCTGAAGGTGTTTTCCATCACCAGCCAGCGCGGCGGAAAGATCACGAAGTCGCAGTTGGCCGTGCCGGGCGTGTCGCTCGGCGAGGTCAGCACGGTGAAGATCGATGGGTCGGGGTGGTCGAAGCTGATCGAGCCGATCGTCATGAAGTTGGCCGTGTCGTACTTGACGGGTGCCAGGTTGCCATGCCACGCGACCACGTTGAAGGGCGACTGCTTCATCGGCGCGCGCCAGAAGCGGCCACCGTATTTCTTGACGATCTCGTAGGCGCCGCCTGCGTCTTCGAAGGCCGCGACCGGCGCCAAAAAGTCACGCGCGTTCGCGAGTCCGTTCGAGCCGATGGGTCCGAGCTCGGGCAAGCGGAACTGCGCGCCGTAGTTTTCGCAGACGTAGCCGCGGGACGGACCCGCGCCAGCCTCCGAATCCGGCAGCGCCACCTTGAACACGACGCCGCGCGGCATCACCGCGATCTCACCCGGTGCGACTTCAAGCACGCCGAGTTCGGACGTGATGACCAGTCGGCCCTGCTGCGGCACCAGAAGCATCTCGCCATCGGCGTTGACGAAGGCGCGACGGTCCATCGACCGGCCGGCCAGGTAGACGTGCGCGGCGACGCCGCTCTGCGCCTCGGCATCGCCGTTGGCGGCCAGCGTGTGCATGCCGTCGACGAAGTCGGCGGTGGCGGCACTGCCCGCGCCGGTTGCGGTGTCGAATGGGATCGCGCCCCAGCGCATGGGCTCCGGCGGCAGCGCGATGCTGCGGTCGCCCCCCGTGGTCCACACCGGCTGCTCATAAGGCGCATAGCGGCCGGACACTACGGAGGGCTGGCGGCGGTAGACCCAGGTCCGCCGGTTCTCGTGGCGGGGCGCGGTGAAAGCGGTGCCGGAAATCAGCTCCGGGTAGAGATCGAACGGCGCGCGCTGCGGGCTGTTGCGATGCTGCGGCAGCGCGCCGGCAACGGCTTCTGTCGCGTACTCGTTGGCGAAGCCGGATTGATAGGAAAGGATGTCTGTGCTTGTCATGGAATGTCTCGACGAGGAGTCGATATGAACAGAATTTTCTCAGGCCTGCCGCGCCGTGGTCAGCGCCTGGCGCAGCACCGCCATCGATCCGATGTGGTTGGCGAGCACCAGCACCAGGCGGGCGTTGAGTGCGTGGCTTTGTTCGGTGTTGAAGCCTTGATGCGCCTCGATAAGAGCTTCGTAGAAATCATCGGGCGCTTCGAGATTGGGCGTGGTGACGAGAGGGGCTGAAGTTGTGATCGATGGGCTGGACATGACAGGTTCCTTTTCAGCCACGCGCAAGGGCACGGTCGAGCGCTGCTCGGATCGCTCGCGCATCCGGTTGCCGCCATCGCGCGCACACATGCTGGTCGGGGCGCAGCAAATAGACAGTGCCGGCTTGCGCGCCGTAGCGCTGCGTGGCGAGGGCATGCGCATCGTCGAGCGGCACCTGAAAGACTGCGACCTGCACATCGGCAGCGGACGCACCCTCTGCAACAGCACGCGCGCTTCGGTCGGCGGCGGCGCCATCGCCGAACACCAGCGCTGCGAAGTTGCCGGTGCCGACGGCGCGAAGCAACCATCCGGGCTCGCCTGCCCTGTCGCGTGACGCCAGCGGCGCATCAGCCGCCACGGCACCCGGCACCATGCGCCCTTCGAACACATCGCCATGCACATCCGCGGTGTTGAGCGGCGACGCATGCAAGGTGGCTGGCACCGACAAGCGCCCGCTGTTCACCAGCGTGCGCGCGAACGGATGTTTCTTCGCCAACTGCAGCACGGCATCGCGGAACAGGCGACTCACCTCGCTCTTCGGCGTGATGAAGTCGGTGGCGCGCGTCGAGTTCAGGATGTTCTCGTCGGCGGCTGCCTCGCGCTCGTCCGCGTAGCTGTCGAGCAGCGTCTCGCCTGCGTGACCGCGGAGCACCGCAACCAGCTTCCAGGCCAGGTTCTCCGCGTCCTGCACGCCCGAGTTGGCACCGCGTGCACCGAAGGGCGACACGCCATGCGCAGAGTCGCCGGCGAACAGCACGCGGCCGTGCCGAAAGCGCGCCATGCGTAAACAAGAGAAGGTGTAGACGCTGGCCCATTCGAGCTCGAAAGGCGCGTCTTTCATGGCCGAGTTGGCGAGCAGCGCCTGCACGCGCGGAATGATGTTTTCCGGCTTCTTCTCTTCCTCCGGGTCGGCGTCCCAGCCGAGCTGGAAATCGATGCGCCAGACGTTGTCGGGCTGCATGTGAAACAGCACGCTCTGGTTCGGATGGAACGCCGGATCGAACCAGAACCAGCGCTCAGCCGGCCGGTCGAGCTTCATCTTGACGTCGGCGATGAGGAAGCGGTCCTTGAAAGTTCGGCCTTGTGCCTCTTGCCCGACGAGTTGCCGCAGCGTCGAGCGCGATCCGTCGCACGCAGCCACGTGATCGGCCGCGATGCAGTATTCGCCCTCGGGTGTCTCGATGGTCAGCACCGCATGGTCGTCGAACTGAGCGATGCCCTTGACCTTGCTGCGCCAGCGGATGTCGATGAGCGGCAGCGCCGCAGCACGCTCCGCCAGAAAGCCTTCGACGTAGTACTGCTGCAGGTTGATGAAAGCCGGGCGCTCATGGCCGGGTTCCGGCTGCAGGTCGAATTCGTAGACCTGCTCGTCCTTGAAGAAGACACGACCCAGCTTCCACGACACGCCCTTGTCGACCATGCGGTCGCCGCAACCGAGCCGGTCGAAAATTTCAAGCGTGCGCTTGGCAAAGCAGATCGCTCGGGAACCCGTCGAAAGGCGATCGTCGTTGTCCAGCAGTACGACCGGAATACGCTGCTGCGCCAGGTCGATCGCCAGTGCGAGCCCGACCGGGCCGGCACCGACGACGACGACCGGACGACGCGCTGGCGAAGCTGCGTCCTTAGCGGCGTCTTGATCCGGATGTCGAACGTAGTCGAATACTTGCCGCTGATAGTCGACCCGCGCCACGATCAGCCCTCCAACGTATTCCACATCTCCACATCCCGCTCCGCAGTCCAGATGCGCGGATGGTCGTAGCCGGTGGCTTCGTCGTAGGCCCGTGTCACGTCGAACGGCATGCAGTGGTCGAAGATCACCCAGTGGCCGTAGGTCGGGCGCAAGGCGGCCATCGTTTCCTTGTAGATGGTGTTCAGGTTCTTGCCGGCGGCCACGCCGTTGTTGACCATCGTGTAGACGTCTGAGATGAAGGCGCGGGTGGACGCAATGGCCTTCTTGACGTCGCTGGCGTTCTCCAGCGCGGCACCGCGGCCGGGCACGAGCTTCTCGAAGCCGTAGGCCGACAAGCGGTCCAGCGTGGTGGGCCAGTCCCTGAAGTAGCAGTCGCCGGCGTAGGCGGTGCTCTGGTACTCGACCAGGTCGCCGGCAAAGCAGATCTTCTGGTCTTCCAGGTAGGCGATGGTGTCGCCCTTGGTGTGGCCGCGGCCGATCTGGGCGATCTTGACTTCGAGCTTCTTGCCGAGCCACACGCTCATGGTGCCGTCGAAGGTCATGGTCGGCCAGGTGAGGCCGGGCGGCACGGATTCGACGTTGCGAAAGAGGCGCGGGAAGCGGCCGATTTCGCTGGCTTTGTCTTGTTCGCCGCGCTCGACGATGAGGTCGTAGGTGTCGCGGCTGGCGATGATCTGCTCGGCGCCTTCCTTGAAATAGGCGGAGGCACCGAGCACGCGCACCGCGTGGTAGTGGCTCAGGAGCACGTACTTGATGGGCAGCGGGGTGATTTCGCGGATGCGACGGATGACGTCTTGCGCCATGCCGGGGGTGGCTTGCGTGTCGACGACCATGACGGCTTCGTCGCCGATGAAGATGCCGGTGTTGGGGTCGCCTTCGGCGGTGTAGGCGTAGGCGTTCTCGGAGAGGCGGGTGAAGCTGACGGTTTTCTCGGCGAGGTCGGCCTGGCTGGCGAAGACTTTGGGGGGGGTGTTCGTGGGTTGGGTCATGGTGCGTGTCTCCGGTTTGTCGCGGGCGCATGCCGCGGCGGTTCGATCTCCAATTCGTCTAAAAAGAATACGTTTGCTCTGTGCGAATCATCGAGTCTAGGATGCTGATCAGTTAATGTCTAATTCTTTTCACATGAACGAACTCGCCACGCGCCCATGACCATCGACATCGACCGCACGCAACGCGGCATCCAGAGCATCGAAGTCGGCGGCCAGTTGCTGCGCGCGCTGGTGCACAACGGCCGGCCGATGGCGCTCAAAGACCTCGCCCGCGAAGCCGACATGAGCGCCGCCAAGGCGCATCCGTACATGGTCAGCTTCGGGCGGCTCGGGCTCATCGAGCAAGACGCCATCAGCGGTCACTATCTGCTCGGTCCGCTCGCTTTGCAACTGGGGTTGATCGGGTTGCAGCAGGCCAATCCGGTGCAGATTGCGACGCCGCTGATCGATGCATTGGCACAGCGCATCGGCCAGACGGTCGCGATCGCGGTGTGGGGCGATCGCGGCGCGACCATCGTGCGCATTGCGGAGTCGCCAGCGGCGGTGCACGTCGCCATGCGGCACGGCACGGTGTTCTCGCTGACCGACACGGCGTCGGGGCGGCTCTTCGGCGCTTACCTGGATGCGGCCATCGTGAAGCAGCAGCTCGAGGCCGCCCGAGCGCGTCGCAAGTTGCGCGACCGCGAAGGGGCGGCCAAGGTTGTCGGCATGCCGCCGCAGCCGCCTGTGCCGGCATGGAAAGACTTTGAAGTGCAGCTCGACGAAGTTCGTCGCCACGGCATCAGCCGCTCGGAAGGCGAGATCGTGCCGGGCGTCAATGCGATGTCGGCGCCGGTGTTCGACCACACGGGTGCGATCAAGTTGGCCATCACTGCCATCGGTGCGGCCGGCATCTTCGACAGCCGCTGGAACGGCGAACTGGCGAAGGCGCTCAAGGCGTGCGCCGACGCGGTGTCGCAGCGGCTGGGTGCGCCGCGGCGCTGAATCAGGTCATCAGCCAGCCGCCGGCGACATCGATGACCTGGCCCGTCACGAACGCGGCGACCGGGGACGTGAGATAGCAACACACATCGGCGACCTCGGACGGTTCGCCCAGGCGCTGCAGCGGCGTCACATCGATCACGGCATTGTTGGTGGCATCGGAGACGGTGCGAACCAGCGGCGTGGCAATCCGCCCCGGCGCGAGGGCATTGACGGTGATCCCGTGAGGCCCGAGTTCGCCGGCGAGGTGACGGGTAAAGCCGATCAAGGCCGATTTCGTCGCACTGTAGTGGCACGCCACGATATCGCCCAGGTAAGCCTTGGCGGCAACCGAAGACATCGACACGATCCGCCCGTAGCGCCGATCGATCATGCCGCCGGTCACCAGGCGCGAGAAGTTGAAGGCGCCGTTCAAGTTGACGCCGACCACGCGCTGCCACTCGGCCGGGTCCATGCGATGCACCGGCACCGGCTTGCCCTCGTGCTTGGGCGAGATGCCTGCGTTGTTGATCAAGATGTCGATCGGGCCGAGCACCGATTCGATCTCGTGCTGCGCCTGCTCGCAACTCGCGTAGTCGGCCACGTCGGCCGCCGCGAAGTGTGCGCGGCACCCGCGGCTGCGCAGTTCGGCCACTTGACGCTCTCCTGCCTCGCTGTTGAAGTCGACGATGCCCACGGCGGCACCTTCGGCGAGATAGCGCTCGACGAGCGCAGCCCCGATGCCGCCGCTCCCGCCAGTGACGAGCACGACGCGGTCAGCGTGCCGCATCGGCACCCTCTTTCACCATCAGCATGATCTTGCCGATGTGCCGGCTGCTCTCCATCAGCTGGTGCGCCTCGACCGCGCGGGCGAGCGGAAACACCGCGTGGATGACGGGCAGGCAGCGTCCCTGCTCGAGCACCGGCCAGACCTTCTCGCGCAGCCTCGACACGATGGCCGCCTTCTGCTCGGCGGTGCGCGCACGCAGCGTCGAGCCGGTCAGCGTGAGACGCCTCAGCATCACCGGGGTCGCGTCGAAGTCGAAGCGGCTGCCCTCCAGGAACGCCAGCTGCACCAGGCAGCCTTCGAGCGCCAGGCTCGCGATGTTGCGCACGATGTAAGGCGCACCGACCATGTCGATGATGATGTCGACGCCCTGGCCTGCGGTCTCTTCTGCCACCACGACAGCGAAGTCTTCTTCGCGGTAGTTGATGGCGCGGCGCGCTCCCGCGGCCACGCAGGCCTGCGCCTTCTCCGCGTTGCCGACGGTCGTGTAGACGGTGGCGCCGAACTCGCGGGCCAGCTGGATCGCGGTGAGGCCGATGCCGCTCGAGCCGCCGTGGACCAGGACCGACTGGCCCGACGCGAGCCGCGCGCGGTCGAAAAGATTGGCCCACACGGTCAGGTATGTTTCCGGCAGTGCCGCGGCCTGCAGCAGGCTGAGGCCCTGCGGCACGGGCAGGCAGTGCCGCGCATCGGCGACGCAATAGTCCGCATAGCCGCCGCCGGGTGTCAGTGCGCAGACGCGATCGCCCACGCGCCAGGCATCGACGCCGTCGCCCGTCGCCGCGATCACGCCCGCGACTTCGAGCCCCAAGTAGGGCGAAGCGCCCTTGGGCGGCGGATAGTTGCCCGAGCGCTGCAGCACGTCCGGCCGGTTGACGCCGGCCACGTGCACTTCGATCAGCACCTCGCCCGGCCCGGGGATGGGGCGCTCGTCGTCGACCAGTTGCATCACGTCGGCATTGCCGCCTGCACCATGCACTATGCGTTTCATGTCTTGTTCTCCTGTTCGGTTGTGGGTGGATTCGATTCGTTCCGCGTGAGGTCCTTGAGACTCTCGCGCAGCGTCAACGTCGTCTTCAAGGCGCCCGTTTCGCCCAGCGCGCGGCCTTCGATCAGGGCGACGATGCGTTCGGCCGACAGGCGTCCAACCTCCGACGTCGGCACGCGCAGGGTCGTGAGCCGCGGCTCCACGAGGCTGGCAAGTTCGATGTCGTCGGAGCCGGTGATCGAGAGCGTATCGGGCACCCGGACGCCGCGGTCGCGGCACTCGCCGATGGCGCCCACGGCCTGGATGTCGGTGCCGCAGATCAACGCCGTCGGCCGGTCGGATGTGCCGAAGAGTCGGGCGATGGCACTGCGCCCGCCCTCGAAGGTGAAAGGGGTTTGGACGATCCAGTCTTCCCGCAGTGCGAGTCCGTGCGCCTTCAGCGCAGCGCGTGTTCCCTGGATGCGTGCGCGCACCCGTTCGTTTCCCTCGGCGATGCCCGGACACAGCGCGATGCGCGTGTGGCCGCGCTCCGCCACGAGGCTCGCCATGCGTTGTGCGCCGTCCAGATAGGAGAAGCCCACGCATTGCCCCGGCTTTGTCTCGTCGACGGCGAAGCTCAACACGCAGGGCAGCCCGTGCTGGCGCTGCAGTTCGTACACGCCGTCGGCATGGTCGGTGCCGACCAGCACGATGCCGTCGACGCCGCGCTCGACGATCGTGCGCAGCAGATCGACCTCGCGTGCCGGTTCATAGTCGTGGCTCGCGACGAGCACCTGATAGCCGAGGCCCCACAGCCTCTGCTGCAGCGACTGGATCGAGGCCGCGAAGATGGGGTTGTCGAGCGTCGGATAGATGGCCGCGATCGTCTTCGTGCGGCGCGATGCCAACGCTTGCGCCGCGCCGTTGCGCACGTAGCCAAGTTGCGACACCGCACGCTGGACGCGTTCGAGCGTGTCGGGACGCACCTCGCGCGGCACCGAGAGCGCGCGCGACGCGCTGCCGAGCGAGACGCCGGCCAGGCGTGCGACGTCTTCGAGCGTGGCGCGGCTCTTCATGGCGATTCGTTCATCGCGGCCGGTCCGCCAGGATCATGTCAGCGCCCTTCTCGGCCACCATCATCACGGCGGCCTGGACGTTGCCCGACACGATCTTCGGCATGACCGATGCATCGACCACGCGCAAGCCCTGCACGCCGTTGACGCGCAACCGCGAATCGACCACCGCGAGCGCATCGCTGCCCATGCGGCAGGTGCCGATCGGGTGGTAGATCGTCTGTCCGTTCTGCCGTGCGAAGTCCAGCCATTCCGCATCGTCGTGAACCGCATCGCCGGGACCGGTTTCGTGCGAGATGTAGTGCGCCATCGCAGGCTGCGCGACGATGCGGCGCGCCAATTTCATGGCTTCGACGAGGCATTCCTGATCGACAGCGCTGTCGAGAAAATTCGGCCGGATCGCGGGCTGCGTTTGCGGATCGGGCGATGTCGCGTGCACGCTGCCGACCGATTCGGGTCGCAGCTGGCTCACGCCGATGGTCATGCCCGGCTCGCGATCGAGGATGCGCTCGGCCGCGTTGGCGTAGCTCGCGTGCATGAAAAAAAACTGCGCGTCCGGACGCGCCATGTCGGGCCGGGTCTTCACGAAACCGTGCACGAGCCCGGTGCCAAGCGTCAGGATGCCGCGCCGCTGCAAGTAGTAGCGGACGACTTCGCGCACCAGCCGCCAGCCGCGCGACATCTCGTTCAGCGTCACGGCATTTCGAACGCGCCAGTTCATGCGCGTGGCGTAGTGATCGATGTAGTTCTCGCCGACGCCGGGCGCGTCCATGCGCACTGCGATCCCGAGCGGGCCGAGCACGTCTTTGCGACCGATGCCCGACAGTTCGAGCAGCTGGGGCGATTGAAAAGCACCGGCCGCGACGATAACTTCCAGCTGTGCATCGACCGAAATTTCCTGCCCGCCCTGCCGATAGACGACCCCGACGCAGCGCGTGCCTTCGATGCGCAGGCGTTGTACGTGCGCGTCCGTCGCGACGACGAGGTTCGATCGGTGCCGCACGGGTGCGAGGTAAGCGTCGTACGCGCTCCAGCGCCTGCCTTTGTGCTGGTTGACCTGGTAGTAGCCGAAGCCTTCCTGGTCGTCGCCGTTGTAGTCGGCGTTCATCGGCTGGCCGTCTTCCGCGGCGGCGGCGAGGAAGCTTTCCGCGATCGGGAAGCGCTCGCTCACACGCTCGAGTCGCAGCGGGCCTTCCTTGCCGCGCAGCGCAGCGCCCACGGCGTAGTTCTCCAGCTTGCGGAAGTAGGGTTCGATGTCCTGGTAGCCCCAGCCGGCCGCACCTGCGCGCGCCCAGTCGTCGTAGTCCTCGCGCTGGCCGCGCACGTAGATCATCCCGTTGATGAGCGTAGAGCCGCCCAGGCCGCGGCCGCGTGGCACCGAGATGCGGCGCTCGTGGGTATTGGCTTCGGCCTCGGTCTTGAAGAGCCAGTTGTAGCGCTTGTCGACCAGCAACTTGCTGAAGCCCGCGGGTATCGCGATCCAGCGGCTCGCGGGTTCCCCGCCCGCCTCCAGTAGCAGCACGCGCTGCTTGCCGTCTGCGCTCAGTCGGTTGGCCAGCACGCAGCCCGCAGCGCCACCCCCGACGATCACATAGTCGAAGGGTTTCACGCTGGCGCTCCGGCGCGCGCAGGGACCGCCGGCATCGGCTGGTCGAGCATGAAGGCCGCCATGTGGCGAATCTGGCTCGCGAGCATCGGCGCGCCTTCGTGTACGCGGCAGCCGCGGGCGCGGGCGGCCGCCAGCAAGGCGGTCTCCGCCGGGTCCATGATGATTTCGGCGACGATCTGTTTCGCGTCGAGCCGCGTCGCATCGAACGGCAGCGCATCGCCGGGGCGCAGACCGAGCGAGGTCGCATTGACCACGATATCGTGGCCCGCCGGGTCGGAAGTCCCGACCGAGACGTCGATGGCGGGGTGCGCCTGGCGAAGCCGCCCGACCAGGCTCACGGCCCTGTCGACACTTCGATTGGCGACCGTGATGCGAGCCACGCCGGCCTGCACCAGCGCGAACGCGATAGCGCTCGCGGCACCGCCGGCGCCCGCGAGATAGACGCTACGGCCTGCCGGGTCGATGCCCGCGCCGCGCAGCCCATCGACGAAGCCGATGCCGTCGAGCATGGCGCCACGCAGCCGCCCATCGGGCATCCGATGCACGACGTTGACGGCGCCGATCTGCCGCGCCTCGTCGCTCACTTCATCGCACAGCGCGACCGCACTGGTCTTGTGCGGCACCGTGACCACGCAACCGAAAAAGTTCTGCATGCCGCGCAAGGCGTTCATCACCCGGGGCAGGTCGGCCTCGCTCACGTGCAACGGCACCATCACCGCATCGATGCCGTGCGCGCGCACCAGTTCGTTGATTCGCTGCGGCGTCTTCACATGGTGAATCGGGTCGGCCACGATCGCCAGAAAGCGCGTGTGACCCGTGATCTCGAACAGACTCGAAGTCATGGTGCAAGGTGTCGGTCAATGGCCAAGATAGGCCTTGCGGATATGCGGGTTCACCAGGAGATCCTTGCCGGTGCCGGACAGCACCACTTCGCCGTTCTCAAGCACGTAGCCACGGTCGGCGAGCTGCAAGGTGTGAAAGACGTTTTGTTCAACCAGCAGCACGGTGGTTCCCTGGTCGGCCACCTTGCGAACGATCTCGAACATCTGTTCCACCAGCAACGGCGAAAGGCCCAGCGAAGGCTCGTCGAAGATCAAGAGGCGCGGGCCGGCCATCATGCCGCGCGCGATGGCGACCATCTGTTGCTCGCCGCCCGAGAGCGAGACGGCGAGTTGCTTCAATCGCTCCTTGACCCTGGGAAACAGCACCAGCAGTTCTTCCAGTTTCTGCGGATAGGTATCGCGTGCCGATTTCTTGAACGCGCCCATGCGCAGGTTTTCTTCCACCGTCAGGAAAGGAAAGAGCTGCCGACCCTCGGGAATCATCGTCACGCCGAGTTCGACGATCTCGTGCGGCTGGCGCGCACTGAGCGCAACGCCGTCGAGTTCGATGCTGCCGGCGGTGGCGCGCACGATGCCGCAGAGGGTTCGCAACGTTGTCGTCTTGCCGGCGCCGTTGGCGCCGACGATGGTGACGATCTCGCCTTGTTTCACATCGAAAGAGATGCCGCGCAGCACTTCGCTCTTGCCGTAGCCGGCCCGCAAATCACGAACCTTCAGCATGGGTGTAGCCCTTTCCGAGGTATGCCTGGATGACCTCGACATCGTTGGCGACTTCCGCGGGCAGGCCTTCCTTGAGCACCTTGCCCAGATGAATGACGACGATGCGGTCGGACAGCGCCATCGTGGCCTGCATCAGGTGCTCGATCATCAGCACAGACACGCCCGCGTCGCGGATGCGCCGGATCATCACGATGGCCCGCGCGACGTCCGACGGGTTGAGTCCGGCGAGCACCTCGTCGAGCAGCAGCACGCGCGGGGATGTGGCCAGCGCGCGCGCGATCTCCAGCCGCTTCATGCCGCCGACGGTGAGGCTTCTGGCTTCGGTGTCGAGCAGCGGGGTCAGCTCGGTCAGTTCGGCGACGGAGCGTGCCAGGGCCTCGGCTTCGTCGCGCCCCTTGGTGCGCATGAAGGCGCCGAGCAGCAGGTTCTCCAGCACCGACAGGCCGGCGAACGGCTGCACGATCTGGAAGGTGCGGCCGACGCCTGCGCGCGCAAAGCTTTCGGGGCTGTGCGGGGCTGACCACGCACCCGCGGCATCGCGGATCGTCACCGTGCCGCCATCGGGCCGCAGGAAGCCGGAGAGCTGGTTGAAGACAGTCGTCTTGCCGGCGCCGTTGGGCCCGATCACGCCGAGGATCTCGCCCTCATGCAGCGTCAGCGTCACCTTGTCGGTCGCCTTCAGGCCGCCGAAGCGCTTCTCGATGTTGTCGGCCTTGAGGATCGGCTGGCCGACGCTCGCCGTGTCGCGCGCGACCACCGGCAACGGCGCCACCTCGACGCGCCGGGCTCTCGCGAAGTTCGGTAGCCTCTCTATCCATCGGCCCACGCGAGGGCCGAGCTGGCCGACCAGTCCGCGCGGAAAGAACAGCACCACCACCACCAGCACGACACCGTAGACGAAGCCATGCGTGCCGTTGCCGAAGGCGCTCAACCAGCCACGCGCCAATTCGGCGATCGGCAGCACGATGACCGCGCCGAGCACCGGACCCGCCACGGTGCCGAGACCGCCGATGAGCGCGAACATCGCCACCTGGATCGACAGCTCCAGCGAGAACGCCGACGACGGCTCGATGAAGGTCAGGTACATGCCGTGGAAGCTGCCCACCAAGCTGGTGAGCACGGCCGAGATCACGGCGGCCGCGATCTTCACCTTGACCGGATTGATGCCGATCGCACGCGCTGCGTCTTCGCGTTCGCGCACCGCGATGAGGTAGTAGCCGAAGCGCGAGTGACGAATGGCATGGCAGATGCCGAGCACCCCAATCAGGAAGCCGAACGCGACCAGGAGGTAGGCCCACTTCTCGCGAAAGATCATCCACTTCAGCCCGATCTGCAGCGGCACGTTGATCCCGCCTGCGCCGTGCGTCCAGGCTTCTTCATGGTTGACCAGGAGCCGCGCGACTTCGAGAAAGGCGATCGACGCTAGCGAGAAGAAGGGCCCGCGCAGGCGCAGCGTGGGGTACGCGATCACCAGCGCGACGACGGCCGATACCGCGACCCCCGCGAACATGCCGATCCACGGCGAAATGCCGAAGTTCAGCACCAGCAGGCCGGCCGCGTAGCTGCCAATGCCGTAGTACACCGCGTGCCCAAGCGACAACTGGCCGGCGAACCCGCCCACGATGTTCCAGGCCGAGGCCAGCGCCGCGAACACGCATACCTGGATCGCCAGGTGAATGACGAAAGGCGACTGCGTCGCGATGGGCAACAGCAACAGCGCGGCAAGCGCCAAGTAGGCGACGTACCCCCGCGGGGCCAACAGATTGGGCATCATTCGGAACCTTTGCCGAGGCCGAACAACCCGGTCGGCCGCACGATCAAGATCACCAGGAAAATCACGAAGTAGACGACCTCCTTGAGGTCTGGGCCGACATAGAACCCCGCCAGGCTGTCGATCAGGCCGATGAACATCGAACCGATCACCGCGCCGGGCAGGCTGCCCATGCCGCCGAGCACGACGATCACGAAAGCGGTCAGCACGAAGTAGCTGCCGACCGTCGGGAACACCGGGTATTGCAGGGACAGCAGGCACGCGGCGATGCCGACGAGCGCCGAGCCGATGCCGAACGCCAGCACGTAGGTCTTGTTGACATCGACGCCCATCAGCGCCGCGGCGGTCCGGTTCTGCGCCAGCGCCCTGAACGCGCGGCCGGTGTAGGTCCGCGTAAGGTAGAAATGCATCGCCACCGCTACGGCGATCGCAACAACGAAGGTGACGACCTGGCCACTGACGAACGTCAGCGGGCCGAGGCTCAGGTTCTGGTTACCGAATGCGAACTCGACCTTGCGGATGTCGGCACCGAACAGCAGCAGCCCCAGGTTGAGCAGCGCCGTCGAGACGCCGACGGTCGCGAAGACCTGGATGTGCGCGTCGGCCGAGAGCAGCGGCTGGATCACGTAACGCTGCATCGCGGCGCCGACCAGGAACAGGAAGACGATGACGATCGGAACCGCGAGGTAAGGGTGCAGGCCGAGACGGCTGGCGCAGAGCCATGCCACGTACATGCCGACCATCAGGAATTCGCCGTGCGCGAAGTTCACGACGCGCACGACGCCGAAGATCAGCGTCAGACCGATGCTGATGATGGCGAAGGCCCCGCCGAGCAGCAGGCCGTTCACCACCAGCTGGAGCAGCAATGACATGGGAACTCCCTGTGCGCGGGAAGAGCCCCGCGCGATGGATGGCTAGTCGCCTGAAAAGCGACTCAGGGTGCCGCGGTGGGCTTGGCGTTGGCCACGGCTTCGGGATATACCGTGGCGAGCTTGCCCTGCTGCCACTGCATCAGGTTGAGCGTCGCGGCCGTGTTCTGGCCTGTCTCGTTGAACTGCACGCCCCAGCCAGCCGCCGTGCTGCCGACCGGGGCGCGATAGGCCATCGCCGCATCGCGAATCTTGTCCTTGTCGGTCGACTTGGCACGTGCCAGCACTTCAAGCATCGCCTTCGCGCCGACGTAGTTCGCGAGGCTGTGACCCGAGCGGGGCGCCGACGAGAACTTCTTCTGGTAGGCCGCGACGAACTCGGGCAGGCCGGGTGCGCCCGCCGGGTTCATCGTGATCTGCGGGAAGTCGACGTCGTACACGCCTTCGATCGGTGCGCCCACCGCCTGCGCGGTGTCGGTCAACGAATGACCGCCGCCGCCACCGATCACCGCGCGCGGCTTGTAGCCCGCAGCGGCCGCCTGGCGGAAGAACAGGACCGCGTCGTTCTGGTAGGCGGTGTGCAACACGACATCGGCGCCCGCGCCCTTGAGGCGCAGGATCACCGAAGACAAGTCGACCGTCTTGGCAGAGTAGGCCTGCACCTCGACGACGGGGATGCCGAGGCGTGCAGCGCCTTCCTTTTGGGCTGCGGCCACAAGCGAACCGTAAGGGCCGTCCTCGTGAATGATCGCGAGCTTGAGGGTCTTGGGATCGACTTTCAGCATGGGCGCGACCACCTTGACCAGCGCCTCGAGCGTGCGGTCGCCGATGTTCTTAGCGGTGGGGTTCACGCGAAACAGGTACTTGAAACCGCGGCCCGTGATCGTGTCGGCGGTGGCGCCGAGTTCGAAGTACGGGACACCCGCCAACTCGGTGACTTGCGTGGCCGCCTGCGAGATGCCCGATGCATAGCTGCCGAAGACGGCGACGACGTTTTCGACCGATGTCAGCCGCCGCGCTTCACCCACGG
The DNA here is from genome assembly GCF_046115955.1 of Variovorax sp. GrIS 2.14. Lineage (NCBI taxonomy): Bacteria > Pseudomonadati > Pseudomonadota > Betaproteobacteria > Burkholderiales > Comamonadaceae > Variovorax > Variovorax sp. GrIS 2.14. The sequence continues at coordinate 412,746 of NZ_JBJXIA010000001.1, read as the reverse complement.
CTTGGCTCGCATCGACCGCATCGGCCTTCACCAGCGTGATCTGCCGACCGTTGATGCCGCCGGCGGCATTGCGTTCGTCGACCGCGAGTTGCACACCCCGATAGCTCTCGTCGCCCAGCAGGGCAAGGCCGCCGCTGAACGGATAGAGCGCTCCGAGCTTGAGTTCCTGGGCATGGGCCGGCGCGCCCACCAGTGCGACCGCGATACCGACGCCCGCCACGACACGGCGCAGAGCTTTGAACATGGTTTGTCTCCAAGTGGTTTTGAGTGCGATGAAACGCTTCAGACCCACCGGATCGAACTGTCCGGCTATAGGGCAATGAACGTAAAAAAGTCTAGTTTGAAGCGCTTCATTTAAATATCCGGGTTGACCCGCGGTGCCGCGGATCTAGGCGCGCACCTGCGAGATCTGCGTCACCGGCTTCAGGTTGGTGTAGTTCGCGACATCGTTGCGGATGTCCTTCGCGTGCGGCGAAAACGCAGCGTAGAACGCATCGGTCGACTCGAAGTACATGTGCACCGCAGCCACGAACGAAGGCCGACTGCCTGGCGCCGGGCCCGACACGCCTTCGTCGATCTCGACCTTCTTCAAGGCATCGCCGAGCATCTTCTGGATCATCGTCACATGCTTGTCGGCGTAGTAGTTCATGTCGAAGGTGCTGCCTTCGTCGTTGGGATAGAGGACGCTTACTTTGATCATGCGAATTACCTTTCGAGGTTGGAAGAACTCATTGCGCCGCTTTGTTCCCGACGCCTGTACCGATACCGAGATACGTATCGATGATGCGTCGGTCGTGCAGCAGATCGCGGGCCGCACCGGTGAGCGCGACAGCGCCCATTTCGAGCACGTAGCCGCGGTCAGCCACCTGCAGCGCGGCACGCGCGTTCTGCTCGACCAGCAGCACCGACACGCCGTGTTGCCGCAACGACGACACCACCTGCAACACCTCGCGCACGATCAGCGGCGCGAGGCCGAGCGAAGGCTCGTCGAGCATCAACAGGCGCGGCCGCGCCATCAGCGCGCGGCCGATGGCGAGCATCTGACGCTCGCCACCTGACAGCGTCGAGGCCATCTGGCCGCGCCGTTCGCGCAGCCGAGGAAAGATCTGGAAGACCTCGTCCATGCGCGCCTTCTGGTCGCGCCGGCCGGTGCGCCAGCGATAGAAGCCGCCGAGCAGCAGGTTGTCTTCGACCGACATCTCGGCGAACAACTCGCGCCGCTCCGGCACCAGCGACACGCCACGCGCCACCATCGCCTCGACGCTCGGGCGCGCGATGCGCTCACCGCTCAGCGACAGCGCGCCCTTCGCCGGCAGCAAGCCCATCGCAGCGCACAGCAAGGTGGTCTTGCCGGCGCCGTTGGGGCCAATCACGGTGACGATCTCGCCTTCGTTCACATCGAGTGCGACGTCGTGCACCGCTTCGACCGCCCCGTAAGAGACGCTGAAGTTTTCGAGCCTGAGCAAAGGGATCATGCGTTGCGCCTCACTGCTTCGAGCGCCTCGAAAGGTTCATCGTCGGCGACCCCCAGATAGGCTTCGAGCACCTTCGGATCGGCCTGTACTTCGGCTGGCGTGCCGGCAGCGATGACGGTGCCGAACTCGAACACCGTGATGCGATCGGCCAGGTTCATGACGAACTCCATGTCGTGCTCGACCACCAGGATGCCGAGCCCTTCGGCGCGCAGTTGAGACAGCAGATCGGCCAGCGCGCGCTTTTCCAGATGGCGCAGGCCAGCGGCCGGCTCGTCGAGCAGCAGCACCGCGGGCTGGCTCGCCAATGCGCGGGCGATTTCGACCACGCGCTGCTGCCCCAATGCCAGCGAGGCCGCCGGTGCATCGGCGTGCGCGCCGAGGCCGCAGCGCTCGATCTGCACGCGCGCTTCTGCCAGCAACGCAGCCTCTTCGGCGCGGTCGAGCCGTAGCATCGAAGCGACCCAGCCACGCCGCGCTCGGCGGTGCGCACCGAGCGCCACGTTCTCGATCACGCTGCGCTGGCCGAGCAGGCGGACATGTTGAAAGGTGCGGCTCAGACCCAGTGCAGCGAAGGCACGCGAAGGCTGTAGCAGCATGGTGCGACCCATCAGCTGGACTTCGCCCTCGGTCGGGTCGTCCACGCCGGAGATCATGTTGAAGAAGGTGCTCTTGCCTGCTCCGTTGGGGCCGATGAGCGCATGAATTTCGCCGGCCTTGCAGTCCATCGTCACCGCGTTGTTCGCGATGAGGCCGCCGAAGCGCTTGGTCACCGCGGTCGCCTGCAACAGCACTTCGCCGCGCGCCGGCAACGTGCGCTGCGTCAGGGCCGCGACATCGCGTGGCGCATGCGCTGTCTCGGGTCGGAGATAGCGCTGCGCCAGACGCCCCAGAGTCGGCCACAGTCCGTCGGCGAAACGCTGCAGCACCAGCACCATCAGGAGACCGAATACGATCACTTCGAAATTGCCGCTGGTGCCGAGCAGGCTCGGCAACACGTCCTGCAACTTCTCTTTCAACAGCGTGATCACGGTCGCACCCAGCACGGCCCCCCACAGGTGCCCCGAGCCGCCGACCACCGCCATGAAGAGGTACTCGATGCCGATGTTCAGGTTGAACGGCGTCGGGTTCACGAAGCGCTGCATGTGCGCATAGAACCAGCCGGAAATCGCCGCCATCAGCGCCGCCAGTACGAAGAGCTTGACGCGATAGCGGGCGGTGTCGACCCCCATCGATTCCGCCATCAGCCGCCCGCCTTTCAATGCGCGAATGGCGCGGCCTTCACGCGAGTCGAGCAGGTTGTGCAGCAGCCACAGGCCGACCAGCAACGCCGCCCAGACCACGATGCCGAGCGCCCGCGGCGACGCCAATGACACGCCGGCGATGACCAGCGGCGGCACGCCGGTGATGCCGGTCTGCCCACCGAGAAAATCCATGTTGCCGAAGAGGTAGTAAAGGCTCAGTCCCCAGGCGATGGTGCACAGCGGCAGGTAGTGGCCCGACAGCTTGACCGTGACCGCGCCGAGCGTCCATGCAACCGCGAAGGTCAGCACCAGCCCAAGAACCAGCCCGACCCATGGCAGACCCGCCGCACCAACGACGCTGCCGAGCGCGGCGACCGCCATCGGCGAGGTGCAGACCCACGCCGTCGCATAGGCGCCGATGCCGACGAAAGCCGCCTGGCCGAACGACGTCATGCCGCCGACGCCGGTCAACATCACGAGCCCGACCGCGACCAGCGAATAGAGCCCGATGTAGGTCATCACCACCACGGTGAACTCGGGCAGAAAACCCCACACCACAGCGAGCGCCACGATGGCCGCCGCGGTGAGATGGCGGCGTGTGAGCCAACGCTTGTCCACCGTCATTCTTCGTCCTCCACGTGATGACTCTTGAGCGAGCGCCACCACAGCACCGGAATGATCAGCGTGAACACCAGCACCTCCTTGAAGGCACTGGCCCAGAACGACGAAAACGCTTCGAGCTGACCGACCAGCAGCGCGCCGGCCAATGCCATCGGGTAGCTGCCCAGCCCGCCGACGATCGCAGCGACGAAGCCCTTGAGGCCGATCAGAAAACCTGTGTCGTAGTACACGGTCGTCAGCGGCGCGATGAGCAAGCCGGACACGGCTGCGATCAACGCCGACAGCGCGAAGCTGACGTCACCCGACAGTTCGGTCGGGATGCCCATCAGCCGCGCGCCGACGCGGTTCATCGCGGTGGCGCGCAAGGCCTTGCCGACCATCGAGCGGCCGAAAAACAGGAACAGCAGCACAACCAGCACCAGGGTCGTCCCGACCACCACCAGCGCCTGCCCGCTGACCTGGAGGCCGCCGACTTCGAATCGGGCATCGGAGAACGCCGGCGTGCGTGAACCTTCGGCACCGAAGAAGAGCAAGCCGAGCCCGGTCAGCACGCCGTGCAGCGCGACCGACACGATCAGCAGCATCAGCACCGTGGCGTCGGCCAGCGGTCGGAATGCCAGCCGATAGAGCAGTGGCCCCAGCGGCGTGATGATGACCAGCGTGTTGGCCGCCTGCGCCCACAACGAAGCAGGCCGCCAACCGAGCACCAGCACGCAGGCCAGCACCGGCAACGCGACGCACCAGACCAGTGCCGAAGTCCAGTCGACCGTGGCACCACGTTTCCAGCGCCACGCTTCGACCACCAGCACCAAGACAGCCAGTGCGACCAGCAGCCACAAAGTCGGCGGGATGCGGCCAGCCTGCATGGCGGCCATCGACAACGCGCCGAACGCGACCAGCTCGCCCTGCGGGATGAAGATGACGCGGGTTACCGAAAAAACCAGCACGAGGGCCACCGCCATCAGCCCGTAAACCGCGCCGTTGACCAGGCCGTCCTGCACCAGGAGCAGGGCGATCTGAAAATCCATTACTTACTTTCCGAAGTCACGCCTCAAGGCTGATCAGGGCTGGTATTTCCACGCGCCGTTTTCGATCTTGACCATCACGCGCGCGCGCTGGTCGAGGCCGAGATGGTCGGTAGGCGACAGCGTGAAAATGCCGTGGGCGCCGGGCATTTCCTTGGTCTGCTCGAGCGCGTCGCGCAGTGCGGCGCGGAACTCGGGCGTGCCGGGTTGAGCCTTCTTGAGCGCAATTGGCACGGCGGCGGTCATAAGCAGGCCGGCATCCCACGCGTGCGCGCCGAATGTCGATACCGTCCCCTTGCCATAGGCCGCTTCATAAGCCGCGACATAGGTCTGCGCACTCTTGCGCACCGGGTTAGAGGCCGGCAGCTGCTCGGCCACCAGCACCGGACCGGCCGGCAGGAAAGTGCCTTCGACATCCTTGCCGCCGACTCGCAGAAAGTCGGCGTTGGCGACGCCGTGGGTCTGGTACATCTTGCCGGTGTAGCCACGCTCCTTGAGCGCTTTTTGCGGCAATGCGGCCGGCGTGCCGGAGCCGGCGACCAGCACCGCATCGGGCTTGGCGGCCATCAGCTTCAAGGTCTGGCCGGTGACCGACGTATCGGACCTTGCGAAGCGCTCGTTGGCGACGACCGTGAGGCCTTTGAGGCCTGCAGCCTTGGCGAACTCCTGCGACCAGCCTTCGCCGTAGGCATCCGAGAAGCCGATGAAGCCGACCGTCTTGATGCCGCTCTTCTGCATGTGCTCGGCGATGGCGAGCGACATCATGATGTCGTTCTGCGGTGTCTTGAATACCCATTTTCGCTTGGCGTCCATCGGCTCGATGATGCGTGCCGAAGCGGCCATAGAGATCATCGGCGTCAGCGCCTCGGCCGCGACGTCGATCATCGCCAGCGAAGCCGGCGTGACGGTCGAACCGAGGATGATGTCGACCTTGTTTTCGGCCAGTAGCTTGCGCGTATTGGTCACGGCCGCGGTGGTGTCCGATGCGTCGTCCAGCACGATGTAGTTGATCTTTTGGCCGCCGATGGTCTTGGGCATCAACGCGATGGTGTTCTTTTCGGGGATGCCGAGCGATGCGGCCGGGCCAGTGGCCGACAGCGTGACGCCGACGTTGATGTCGGCATGCGCGGACAGTGCCGCAGCCAGCAAGCCAGCCAGCAAGAGAGGGTTCAAAAGCTTCATTCTTGTCTCCAGGAAATTGAACGCAAAACAGAAAATTTGGAACGACGGGCGCAGCGCGCCAGAAGGTCGGGGAGAGGCGTAGTAGAGGGTCTCGCAGGCGTTGCCGCCATCGGGATTGACCCCGGCTCGCGTGAACATTTCAACGTTCGTCGAACGAAAGCACGACGCGGTCGGTGAGCGGATGCGCCTGGCACGTGAGCACGAACCCGGCGGCGACTTCCTGCTTGTCGAGCGCGAAGTTGCGCTCCATGCGCACCTCGCCTTCGACCAGCTTGGCGCGGCAGGTACCGCACACGCCCGAGGTGCACGAGAAAGGCACTTCGAGCCCTGCAGCAGAGGCGGCATCGAGGATGCTCGGCTGGCCCTTGCGGAACGAGATTTCGCGCTGCAGTCCGTCGCGCACGATGACGATGCGGGCCTGTTCGGCATCGCCGGGCAGTGCTTCGTGCAACACCGCGCCCACTGCCGTCCCGGCTGCGGCGCCAGTCGGAAGCGCGACGCCGAAGCGCTCGATGTGAATGCGTTCTTCGGGCACGCCGGCAGCGAGCAGCGCCGCCTCGGCCTCGTCGTTCATCTGGAACGGCCCGCACACGAACACCTCGTCGATCTGGGCTGCAGGCACCACGCTTCGCAGGAACTCACCGATCTTGTCGCGGTTCATCACGCCATGGTTCAACGGCGCATCGGTCTGCTCGTCGGAGAACACGTTCTGCAGCACCAGCCGCGTCATGTAGCGGTTCTTCAGGTCTTCGATCTCTTCCTTGAACATCGTCGACTGCAATTGCCGGTTGCCGTAGATGAGCGTGAAGCGGCTCAACGGCTCGCGCGCCAGCACCGTCTTCATGATCGACAGGATCGGCGTGATGCCGCTGCCGCCCGCGATACCGACGTGATGCCGCTTCGTGGTCGGATCGAGCGGCACGAAGAAGCGACCTTGCGGCGCCATCACGTTCACCGTATCGCCAGGCTGCAGGTGCGCGTTGATCCAGTTGGAGAACACACCCCCCCGCACCTTGCGGACGCCGACGCGCAGCTCGCCGTCGTCGACGCCGGCGCAGATCGAATACGAGCGCCGCAAGTCCTGGCCGTCGATGTCGGTGCGCAGCGTGAGGTACTGCCCTTGCGTGAAGCCGAAGACTTCACGCAACTCGGCCGGCACCTCGAACGACACCACGACCGCCTCCTGCGTGTCGGGCTCGACCGCGCGGACGCGCAGCGGATGAAAGATGACGCTCATAGCGGCTTGAAGTATTCGAAGGGTTCCTTGCACGCGAGGCAGCGGTAAAGCGCCTTGCATGCGGTGGAACCGAAGGCCGACAGCCGCTCGGTATGGCGGCTGCGGCAGCGCGGGCATTCGAGTCGTTGCGCGTCGAGGCCGCGACCGAAAAAGCGGATCGGTACCGCCTCGCCTACCCTGACTTTGGCGATCACGTGCGGTGGCGCAATGCCGTATTCGGCCAGCTTGCGACGGCCTTCGGCGCTGATCCAGTCGGTCGTCCATGCCGGCGCGCGGCGCAAGGTGACACGGGCCGGGCCGAGCCCTGCTCCGTCGATGGCCGCCAGCACATCGTGCTCGATGACCTCTGTCGCGGGGCAGCCGGAGTACGTCGGCGTCAGCACGATTTCCAGTCCGTCGTCATGCGCGATCACGTCGCGCACGATGCCGAGATCCCGCACCGACACAGCCGGCACTTCGGGGTCGAGCACCGTCGCAAGCACCTCCCAGGCGGCCTCGACTTGCGCAGCATTCGGCACGAGCATTGCAGCAGTCACCACACACCTCCAGGGAACGCGCGCTGCAGGTACTGCATGTCTGCCAGGATGAAACCCATGTGCTCGCTGTGCCGGCCCCGCTTGCCGTCGCTGCGGAAGGCGGAATCTTTCGGCACCGTCAAGCCGGCTTCGTCGAGGATGAGCTTCATGTCGGCCATCCATGCTGTCTGAAGATCAGCCCAGCGCGGGCCGATGCCAGCAGCGCTCGCTTCATCGTCGATCGCGTCGGTGTCGAACAGTTCGGGCACGTAGCGCCACAGGTCGACCAGCGCAGTCTCCATCCGGCGGCGCGACTCATCGGTGCCGTCGCCCAGTCGCACGACCCAGTCACCCGAGTGCTGCTGGTGGTAGCGCGCCTCCTTCACCGCCTTGCCGGCAATGGCCGCGAGTTCGCTGTCGCTCGACGCGGCCAGCCGCTCCCACAGCAGCTTGAGCCAGGTCGCGATCATCGTGTTGCGCAGCACGCTGAACGCGAAGTCACCGCGCGGCAACTCGACCATCGTGAGATTGAGGTAGTCGCGCTCGTTGCGCAGAAACGCGAGCTGGTCTTCGTCGTGCGGCGTGTCTTCCAACTCGCCGGCACGGGTCAACACCGCACGCGCCTGGCCGAGCAGATCGAGCGCGATGTTGGCCATTGCGATGTCTTCTTCGAGCACCGGCGCATGGCCACACCACTCGCCCAAACGCTGGGCGAGGATGAGGCAGGTATCGCCGATGCGCAGCAGGTATTGCGTGGAGGGCTTGCGATCGAGTTCGATGGAGGATTGCATTTCAGTGGCTCGCGTTGCTTGTCGTGATTGCGCTTGCTTCCGGGCGCTGTCGTTCGGGGTGCGGCGTGAGCCCACCCCCGAGGGCACCGCATTGGAGTTGGAACAACGCCCGTCGCTCACATGTGATCGACAGCTTTGGGCAACGCATAGAACGTCGGATGGCGGTACACCTTGTCTTCCGCCGGATCGAAATACGCGGCCTTGTCCCCCGGGTCGTTGGCGACGATCTGGTCGGAGCGCACCACCCAGATGCTGCTGCCCTCTTGCCGCCGCGTGTACACGTCGCGCGCCATCTGGATCGCCATCTTCGGGTCGGCCGCGTGCAGGCTGCCGCAGTGCTTGTGATCGAGGCCCGCCTTGCTGCGTACGAAGACTTCCCACAGCGGCCACTCCGCTTGAGCAGCCACGTTGGCAGTCGCAACTTCGTTCGTCATGCGGTCTCCTTCATCGGCTGCTTCTGCGCGTGCGCCATCGCTGCTTCGCGCACCCATGCACCGTCGTCCCACGCTTTGACACGCGTTGCCAGACGTTCGCGATTGCACGGCCCATCGCCACCAACGACACGCCAGAACTCGCTCCAGTCGATGGTGCCGTGGTCGTGCGCCTGGCGCTCTTCGTTCCACTTGAGGTCCGGGTCGGGCAAGGTCACGCCGAGGATGCGCGCCTGCTCGACGGCGGCGTCGATGAACTTCTGCCGCAGGTCGTCGTTGGAGAACCGCTTGATGCCCCAGCGCATCGATTGCGCGCTGTTGGGCGACTGGTCGTCTGGCGGGCCGAACATCATGATCGACGGCCACCACCAGCGGTCGACCGCGTCTTGCACCATCGCCTTTTGCGCGTCTGTGCCTTGCGTCATCATGGTCAGCAGCGCTTCATAGCCCTGGCGCTGATGGAAGCTTTCTTCGCGGCAGATGCGGATCATGGCGCGGGCATACGGGGCGTACGAACAGCGGCAGATCGGCACCTGGTTCATGATCGCGGCGCCATCGACCAACCAGCCGATGGTGCCCATGTCGGCCCACGTCAACGTCGGGTAATTGAAGATCGAGCTGTACTTGGCTTTGCCGCTGTGCAGCGCGTCGAACATCTGGTCGCGCGAGGTGCCCAGCGTCTCGGCCGCGGCATACAAGTAAAGGCCGTGGCCGCCCTCGTCCTGCACCTTGGCCAGCAAGATCGCCTTGCGCTTCAAGGTCGGCGCGCGACTGATCCAGTTGCCTTCGGGCAGCATGCCGACGATCTCCGAATGCGCGTGCTGGCTGATCTGCCGCACCAGCGTTTTGCGATAGTGGTCGGGCATCCAGTCCTTGGCTTCGATGAAGTCACCGGCGTCGATGTGGGCATCGAAGCGCTCTTCGAGCTGCATCTCTTCCGCGGAGCGAATGACTTTTTTCTTGCCCTCCGCATCACTGCCGTCCTTGCCCATCGTGTCCATCGCTTGCGTGTACATGGTGTCTCCTGTGTTCAACGTGGGCGCGTGTCGACCACGCGTCGCGCCTTGCCGGTTTGAGTGCGCTCGATGCTGTTCGGGTCGAACACGCGCACCTGCGTCGAAATGCCGATCAGCGTCTTCACGCGGTGCTGCACCCACTGCGCGATCGCGCTGCGGTCGCCTTCCGTGATGGCGCTGCCGGTCGGTTGTAATTCGCAGTGCACTTCGACCTGGTCGAGCAAGCCGTCGCGGCTCACGTGCACTTGATAGAGACCCGACAACCGTTCGTGTGCGAGCACGATCTCCTCGACCTGCGTCGGGAAGACGTTGACGCCGCGGATGATCATCATGTCGTCGCTGCGACCGACGATCTTGCCCATGCGGCGAAACGATCGCGAGGTCGGCGGCAAGAGCCGGGTGAGGTCGCGCGTGCGGTAGCGGATGACGGGCATCGCCTCCTTGGTGAGCGAGGTGAAGACCAGCTCGCCCTCTGCGCCATCCGGCAGCAACTCGCCGGTGTCGGGGTCGATGATTTCCGGGTAGAAGTGGTCTTCCCACACCACCGGGCCGTCCTTGCTTTCGATGCACTCGCTCGCAACGCCGGGGCCCATCACTTCGGACAAGCCGTAGATGTCTACCGCGTCGATGCCGGCCTTGTTCTCGATGTCGTGGCGCATCGCTTCGGTCCACGGCTCAGCCCCGAAGATGCCGATCTTGATGCCGCTGTCATGCGGGTCGACGCCCTGCCGCACGAACTCTTCCATGATCACCTGCATGTAGCTGGGCGTGACCATGATGATGTCGGGCTTGAAGTCGCGGATGAGTTGCACCTGCTTTTCGGTCTGGCCGCCCGACATCGGGATGACGGTGCAGCCGGCCCGCTCGGCCCCGTAGTGCGCACCCAGGCCGCCGGTGAAAAGGCCGTATCCATAGGCGACATGGATCATGTCGCCGGCCCGGCCGCCGGCGGCGCGAATCGAGCGTGCGACCAGGTCGGCCCAGATATCGATGTCGTTCTTCGTATAGCCGACCACGGTCGGTTTGCCTGTCGTGCCCGAGGACGCATGGATGCGTGCCACCTGCGTGCGCGGCACCGCGAACATGCCGAAGGGGTAGTTGTCGCGCAGGTCGCCCTTCACCGTGAACGGGAACTTCGCAAAGTCGCCCAGTTGCTTCAGGTCGCCGGGCTTCACTCCCTTCGCGTCGAAGGCTTTGCGGTAGTGCGGCACGTGGTCGTAGGCGCGTTGCAGCGTCGCCTGCATGCGCTGCAACTGCAGCGCGACGATCTCGTCGCGGCTGGCGATTTCGATCGGCGACAGGTCGCCGGGCTCGGGGCGCTTGGCGGTCATGGGATGGCTCCTCCAGCAGACGCGGCGTCATGTGCGCTGACAGCTGGCTGGCCCTTCATGGTGTGCGAACGGCCGCGGAACACCGCGATGCGCTCACCGCGCTGGTTGGTCACTTCGGTGTCGTACACGCCGGTGCGGCCGCGCTTCGAAACCTCGATGCAGGAAGCGATGAGCTGGTCGTTTTGCCGCGCCGGCGCGATGAAGTCGATGCCGAACGACGAGGCCACCGTGAGCTCGTCGTACGAGTTGCAAGCGAAGGCGAAAGCAGAATCGGCGAGCGTCGCGATGAAGCCGCCGTGGCAGGTGTCGTGGCCGTTGAGCATGTCTTCTCGCACGCGCATCGACAACGTGGCGGCACCGGGTGCCATCGCGAGCACGGCCATGCCGAGCGTCCGCGTGGCGCGGTCGTTGCGCAGCATGCCCGCGCCCACGCGGTCGGCGGTTTGCTGCGGTGTCGATGGGGTGCCCGACATGCTCAGCGATCGGTGAAGCGCGGCGCGCGCTTGTTGCGGAAAGCGTCGACGCCTTCGAGGTAATCGTGCGCGGCGCCGAAGCGGCTTTGCAGCTGCGCTTCGTTGGCGAGCGCACCGGCCAGGTTCATGTCTTGCGCTGCCGACAGCGCTTGTCGCGTCGCGACCAACGCCTGCGTCGGCATACCGGCGAGGCGCGTCGCCAACGCGGTGACTGTGTCGATCAGCGCGTCGTCGTCGACGCACTGCCAGATCATTCCCATCGTCGCGGCGTCGGCGGCCGGCACCTTGTCGCCGAGCATCGCAAGCCCGAGCGCACGCGCATTGCCTACCAACCGTGGCAGCAGCCACGTGCCGCCGGTGTCGGGCACCAGGCCGAGCTTGGAGAACGCCTGAATGAAGCTGGCCGAGCGCGCCGCGATCACGAAGTCGCAGCAGAGCGCGAGATTGGCGCCGGCACCCGCCGCGACGCCGTTGACAGCTGCGATCACCGGTACTGGCATCGACCGGATACGTTGGACCAGTGGCGCGTAAGTGCCGGTGATCAGCTGGCCGAGGTCTTTGCCGGGCGCAGCCATCGGATCGCTCAGATCCTGCCCGGCGCAGAAACCGCGTCCGGCGCCGGTGATGACGACGCAACGCACATCGGCATCGTCGGCCGCATCGTTCAGCGCAGCAATCAGCTCGGCGTGCATGGCGGTGGTGAAGCTGTTCATCGCGGCCGGACGGCTGAGCGTCAGCGTGGCGATCGCGCCGCTTCGGGCTGCAAGTATCGAAGGCTCCGTCATCGTGGTGTGTCTCCATCGCTCGGCAAAAACACTATTGACCGACCGTTCGGTAGATTTTAAGATTCGTCGATCGGGTGGCGCAAGCCCCCGCCGTCGCATTGACGTCGGTGCAAACCCTGAGGAGACAAAAACATGCCCTGCTATTCCATCGAAGGCGTCGTGCCCGTGGTCGACCCGACCGCCTACGTGCACCCGACCGCCGTGCTCATCGGCGACGTGATCGTGGGCCCGGGCTGCTACGTCGGACCGCTGGCCAGCCTGCGCGGCGACTTCGGCCGCATCGTGATGAAGACCGGCTCGAACGTGCAGGACACCTGCGTGGTGCACGGCTTTCCGCTGCAGGACACGGTCATCGAGGAGAACGGCCACATCGGCCACGGCGCGGTGTTGCACAGCTGCATCGTGCGGCGCGATGCGCTGGTCGGCATGAACGCGGTGGTGATGGACGAGGCCGAAGTCGGTGAAGCATCCTTCGTCGCGGCCTGCGCTTTCGTGCCTGCCGGCATGAAGATTCCGCCGCGCAGCCTGGTTGCCGGGATGCCGGCCAAGGTCAAGCGCGAACTGGGCGACGCCGAGATCGCCTGGAAACTCGAAGGCACCCTGACCTATCACGCGCTCGCGCGCCGCTGCCTCGCCAGCCTGGTCGAAGTGCAGCCGCTCACCGTCGTCGAGGCCGATCGGCCGACCGTGCAGCGTTCGTCGGTGCGCTCGCTGGTCGACACCAAGCGCAACGCTTCGGCGGACTGACCCGATGGCACGCGGAAGAGCCGCCAACTACGACGACCAACGCGACATGATCCTGGCGCGCGCGGCCGGGTTGTTCGCGCAGCGCGGCTATCCGTCGACGTCGATGAACCAGGTGGCGGAGGCGTGCGGGCTGTCGAAGGCGACGCTGTATCACTACTACCGCGACAAGTACACCTTGCTCGTCAGCATCGCGGACGAACACGTCTCGCGGCTGGCGGCACTTGTGGAAGAAGACGAGGCGCAAGCGCTGCAGGGCGAAGCGCGCCTGCGGCACTTCATCCAGCGCATCGTCGCGGAATATGCCGATGCGCAGGACGCGCACCGCGTGCTGACCGAAGACGTCAAGTTCCTGGAGCCGACCGACCGCGAGCGCGTGCTCGGCAAGGAGCGCAAGGTGGTCGCCGGTTTCGCTAAAGCGGTGGCCGAAATGCGCGGAGACAAGCCGGGCAAGGCGCTGTCAAAGCCGCTGACCATGCTGCTCTTCGGCATGATCAACTGGATGTTCACCTGGATGAAGCCCGGCGGCAACCTCGACCATGCGGCGATGGGACCGATCGTGGCGGATCTCTTCATCGGCGGCATCGGTGCCGTCGCTGCGCCGGTGTCGCCGGTGAACGTCAAGCCGGCTTCATGAATCCGACATCGCGCGGGTAGGTGTAGGTCGTGCCGTTCACCACCAGCGTGTTGCCGTTGAAGTTCTTCAAGTTGGGGAGGATGTCGAGCAGTTGCGCATCGTTCAGGCCGAACCACTTGCCCATGGTCGCGCCGTACTGATCGACCGAGGTGGTCGGGATCAACCGGCCCTGGCCGACGTGGCCTTCGTAGCCGTCGAGCGTGGAGGTGTTGTTGATGCTCACTGGTGGCGGCGCGCCGTAGATCATGTTGCCTTTGACGGCGCCGCCGACCACAAAGTGATGGTTGCCCCAACCATGGTCGGCGCCGTCGCCGTTCGATGCCAGCGTGCGGCCGAAATCGGATGCTGTGAAGGCGGTCACCTTGTCGCCGAGGCCTTCGGCAACCATCGCCGCATGAAAGCTGGCCATGGCGTCGCTCACTTGCTTCAACAACGGCGCCTGGTTGTTGATCAGGTTGTCGTGCAGGTCGAAGCCGCCCGTCGACACCATGAACACCTGGCGCTTGGCACCCGTCGTAGCGCGTCCGCGAATCAGGCGCGCCACCATGGCGAGTTGGTTGCCGAGGTTGGTGGGCGGCACCGGAAACGTCCCGGCGGCATAGGGCTGCGCGATGGCGGTCGTCACCGTGCCTTCAGCCTCCACCGCGCGCTCGGTGACTTTGTTGTATTCGTTCTCGAGCTTGTGCGTGCGGGTTTGTTGGGTCAGCGCCTGCATCGCAGACTTGACGGTGGCAGAGCCATACAAGGTGGTACCACTCGCAGGGCTCACACTGTTGATGCGCACGGCACCGCCGCTGCTCACCTGGTATTGCAGCGCACTGTCGCCCGACAAAAACACCGCATTGCCTGAGACCGAAATGCAGGTGAAAAGCGAGTTGCTGTTCTGCCCGAGCACCAGGTCGCCGATGTTGCCGCCCCAGCCCACGGTCGAGCCTTCGGGCGACGACGATTGCCATGTCGACTGTTGGTCATTGTGCGAGAAGAGCTTGGGCGGTTGCGGAAACAGCTTCTTGTTGCTGTTGTTGAAACCGGCGCGGCTGAGCGGCACGACCAGCGGTCCGACGTTGAGCTGCACCGCCGCATTGCCGGCATCGAAGAGGCTCTTCATCGCCGTCATCGACGGGTGCAATGCGTACTGGCGATTGCCCGACAGCGGCGTGGTGGGGCTGAGCGCGGTGGCGGCCAGGTCGGCCTTGGCGATCGCGATGCCACCGGCCGACTGAACGCCGCCGCGGATGGTGCTGTACTTGCCGTAGCTGTCGTCGTCGTAGGTGACGACGGTGTTGGCGTAGTCGCAGCCGCCGTACAAAAACACGCAGACAAGCGCCTTGTAGTCGGTGGCGGTCTGCGCAGCGGCCTCACCCATGGTGGCCAGGTTGAGCGCGAACGGCATGGCAGTGCCAGCCAATGCCAGGGAACTGGAACGCTTCAGAAACGCTCGGCGCGAATGGCCCTTCGGGTCGATGTAATGCATGGGGGCGCCTATTTCTGGATCAGGTATTCGGGGGAGGCCAGCACCATCAAAATCGCCGCGTAGATGCGGTTGTTCTTCAGGGTGTCGTTGGTGCTGCCGGCCGGGATGGGCGGCGTTGCGAGCGCATTGGTGATCAGCGTCACCGTGGCAGCCGAAAGCTGGTTGGCGCACATCACGAGGTTGAGCCGGCGCACGAGTGCGGCTGCATCGAACACCAGCGATTTTTCGACCGTGTAGCTCGCGCTCACATCCTTGGTGTCGTAACCGTTCTGAAGGATGTTCTGCATGTAGTTGAGGTACCCGCCGACGCTGGTCTCGTTTACCAACTGGAACTCCGGCGCGACCTTGCCTTCACTGGCCAGCACCGTCGACGGAGGCACATAACCGGGCCTGAAAAAATTGAACACCGAAGGCGAGCGCAGCGGGCTCTGGCCGAGCCGATTGGCCGCATCCGAGGTGTTGTCGACCTTCCAGGTGTCCTTGACCGAGGTCACGCCGAAGCTGCGTGCCCATTGCACGAGGCGCAGCATCGGTTCGCGCAGGCGGCCGAAGTTGGGGTCGGTCAGACCGGCCGGGCTGCGTGCTTCGTTGTCGAGCAACACGGCAGCGAAGACGCTCTTCATGTCGCCACGTACACCGGCCCCGTTGTCGGCGAACACGGCCGCGACGCGTGCAATGTAGGCTGCGCTCGGGTTGCTGGTAATGAGCCGCTCGATCAGCTGCTTGCAGATGAAGGGCGCGGTGTTCGGATGATTGGTCAGCGTGTCGAGCGCCGTCTTCAGTGAAGCGGCACCCTTGGTACCGGCCGCGATCGTGGTGCCGAGAAAGTTCGACGCCATCGTCGAATGGTTGTTTTCGGTCAGCACCATGGGCCGTTGGGTCCACTGGTTGCTTTCGATCGTGTAGGTCTGGCCCGGTGGCGTGAAGACGCCTTTTTCGGCCGTCTTGATGTCGAGGTCGTAGCCGGTGAAGACCCGCGCGATGTTGGTCACGTCGTCTTGCGTGTAGGTGTCGAGCGGCGTGCCGTCGGCCGCGCGCTTGATGCTGCCGTCGGCATTGAGCTGATACAGCCCCAGCGTCATCAACTGCATGACTTCGCGGCCAAAGTTTTCATCGGGCTGGCGGCCGGACGAATTTTCTTTCATGTTGCCGCGCGTGTTCAGGTAGAAGCCCATCGCCGGATTCAGCGTGATGTCTTCGAGCAGCTTGCGGAAATTGGTGGTCACGCTTGCGACCATCGTGTCCCAGTACTGCGCCATCATCATGTCGGGCCAGTTCGATCCGATGTCATTGGCCGACACCACGAAGATCTCGGAGAAGACCATCGCCATGCGCTTGCGGAACCCGTCCGGTGACGACATGAGCTGGTTCCAGATCATGTTGTCGGTGTAGGCCGTGTTGTAAGGCTTGCTGGCGAGCCATTGCCAGCCGGTTTGCGAAGGCGCCAGGTCGGCCTGCTCGCCGATCCAGGTCAGGTAGCCCTTCGCGCGGACCGCCGCGATGTCGGTTTCCGTCGCCGAGAACTGCGCCTGCAACAAGAAGCGCGCGGCCTCGTCGTCGGTCTTGGCGGTGGTGTAGATGTAGGTGCCGGCGGTCGGCGTGTTTTGCAATGCGGTGAGAGACCCGGCCGCGACCTGGGTGCTTCCGGTCGAGGTGGCTCCGTTGGTGCCACCGGCGGCCAGAAAGGCAGCGCCACTGCTGCCTCCACCGCCGCCACCGCCGCATGCGGCGAGAGCCGCCGCGGCCGCCAGTGCCGCCGTCAGCGAGAGCCGGCTGCCGTGTCCGGCTTCGCTGGGTGTGCTGCCAGAACTTTCGTTTGACGAAAGGGCGCGCGTTGTCTCTTCGGTCGCGATTTCGCGACCGGTCTGCAAGTCTTCGACCATGGGTTTCCTCGTCCTCGACGCTGTTGCGTCACTCCGCTCAAGGCAAATGCCGTGCCCGACCATGGGTGGGCCACCGGAACTCTAAAGGACGTCTGTAGGACAAGGACTGTAAGAAAATGTGACTTTTTTCGTCACATCGATACAACTCGGCATTGCGCGTGCCGAAAAATGTCGGTCAGTTTTTGGCTGCTTCGAGCGCGTCTCTGGTCTGCAGGGCGACAGCCCTTGCGGCCGCCGCAAAGTCGTCTTTGTCAGAGGCGTAACAGATTGCGCGGGATGAATTGACGACGATCGGCGCATCGCTTCGCCAACCTGCGCGGACAGTTGCAACGGCGTCACCACCTTGGGCTCCGACGCCCGGGATTAGCAACGGAACCGTCGGCGCTAAAGCACGCACCCGTTCTATTTCTGCCGGGTACGTCGCGCCGACGACAAGGCCGAGTTGCCCGTTCAAATTCCATGGACCTTGCGCGAGCCGTGCAACGTGTTCATACAAAAAAGGTTCTCCTTTTATGCCGGCGAGTCGCTGGCCCTGCAGATCGGCACCGCCCGGGTTGCTGGTTCGGCACAGCAAAAAGGCGCCTTTGCCGTCGTGCCGGAGATACGGCTCGACCGAATCGAACCCCATAAAAGGCGACAACGTGACCGCATCGGCGCCGTAACGCTCGAAAGCCTCACGCGCATATTGCTCAGCGGTCGAGCCGATGTCGCCACGCTTGGCGTCGAGGATGACCGGGACATGCGGCACGTTGCGGCGCAAGTGCTCCATCAACTGCTCGAGTTGGCCTTCTGCGCGGTGCGAGGCGAAGTAAGCGATCTGCGGCTTGAAAGCGATCGCCAAGTCGGCAGTGGCGTCGACGATGCGGGCGCAAAAGTCGTAGATCTTGCTGGCGTCGCCTTTGAGGCCTGCCGGAAAGCGGGCCGGCTCCGGATCGAGGCCGACGCACAGGAGCGAGCCGTTCTGGCGCTCGGCGGCGCGCAACTTGTCGAGAAATGTCATGGGCCGATTCTAGGAAGCGACGCGCTCGAACTCGGCGGCGGCCAGACAGAGGTCGGCCCAAGCCTTGGCCTTGTCGGCCGGATTGCGCAAGAGATAGATCGGGTGATAGCTGGCGACCAGCGGGGTTTCCGCCACGCCTTGATCGACTTGTACTTGTGCAACGCGGCCGCGCAACTTTCCGAGCGGCTCGTCGCTTTGCATCAGACCCTGGGTCGAGAGCGGCCCCAGCGCCAGCACGAGCCGGGGTGCCAGCGAGGCAGCCTGCGCGGTGAAGCCGGTGCTCAGCGGCGCTACGTCGCCTGGCGGCGCACCGGTGGCGCTGCGGTGAACGCGCGCCAGATGCACCGGCGCCGTCCCGCGATCGAGTTGCAGTGCGCGCAGCATGTTCTGCAGCAGACGCCCAGCCTCGCCGGCAAAGGGCTCGTCGTCGTGGCGGCCGTCGGCCGAGGGGGGCGTGTCGACCACCAGCAGCCAGCCGTTTTCAGGGGGGCCGCTACCGTCGTAGAGGCGGATCGCGGGTTCGATCAGGACTGCAGCAGCCTGCGCCGCACCGGGCGCGCGCCGGGCCGCAGGCGTTGCCGCGGTAGCAGTGGCGGGAGGCAAAGACTCTGCCGGAGCCGCTGCGCGCGAGCGGCTCGCCACGGGCTCTACCACCTCAGGCGCCGCAGTTGCCGCCATCCGCTCCGCCGTCGGCCACCAGACCTTGACGCCCATTTCTTCGAGCATGGCGCGCTGGCGTGCATCGAGCTGCATCGTCGCTTCGGTCATTGCAACGCGCCCCAGGCGCTGCCGGTCTCGTCGAGCCTGAGGCTCATCACCACCGCGTCTTCGCGACGATTGCCGAGGTCGGGGTAGTAGGCCTTGCGAATGCCGACGCGGCGGAAGCCCTTGCGAGCGTAGATGTCCAGGGCCCGCTGGTTGCTCTGGCGTACTTCCAGCCAGAGCCATTGCGCCGACTGGGCACGCGCCCAACCGCCGAGCGCCTCGAGCATCAACGGCGCCCAGCCTTGGCGCTGAAACGCCGGCGCGACGGTGAAATTGAGCAGATGGACCTCATCGACGCCCTTCATGGCAACGAAGTAGCCGATGAGCGTGTCGCCGCCCCTCAGTAACTGGCAGTGATAGCCGGCCGTCATCGAGTCGGAAAAGTTGGTCGGTGTCCAGGGGTGGCTGTACGCAGTGCGCTCGACCGCGCAGACCGTGTCGATCCAATCGGCGGTCAGTGGTTCAAGCCGGGCTTCGAGGGGCTGGAGGACGGCGCTCATTTCAATGCAGTAGCAACAACGGCGCCAGCTTTAAGGGCGGCCCGTTCTTCGGTGGTCTGGGCGACTTTATCGCGGACGTACAGCGGTGCAGCGTCGGCCGGGGCGACGGCGCGGCCGGCCACGAGCAGTGCAGGTGCCAGCCGCAGCATGGCGACGGCAGTCGGCAGTACCGGATGGCGCGCGGTGCCGGCTGCCAGACGCTCGCCGTAGGCGAGGAAGGCGTTGCCGGCGAGCGCGAAACCGGGCGGGACGACCAGCGCTTCGGGCGCCAGCAGCTGTGCTTCGCCTAAGTCGGCGAGATCGCTGATCTCGGTGCGACAGGCCTCGGCTCGGCTGCCATCGCCCAGTTCGTTTTGGCCATCGAACACGTAACGCGCCGCATAAACCTGGTCCATCCGCGCATCGAGCACCGACACCACCCGCGTCGCGCCGAAACGATGGCGCGCTTCTTCGGCCACCGCATGCAGGGTGTCGACCGGCAGCAGCGGCACATCGGCGCCGAAACCCAGCCCCTGCGCCACCGCACACGCGGTGCGCAACCCGGTGAACGATCCGGGCCCGCGACCGAAGGCGATCGCATCGAGCTCGCGCAGCGTGAGCCCGGCCTGGGCAAGCAGTTGCAGGACCAGCGGCAGCAGCGTGGTCGACGACTGCGCCCCGCCGGCACCGCTGTGCTCGAAGAGCAAGTCGCCGTTCTGCACCGCGACCGACAACTGGTCGGTGCTGGTGTCGAAGGCAAGCAATTTGGGCATGCGGCGATTATCGAGGCGCGGGCCGGCCGGGATAATCCGGCGATGCCTTTCGCCCTTCCCAAGCCCTGGCGCCAAGCCGTCGTTTTCGCATGTGCCCTGGCCGCTATCGCGCACGCCACTGCGCAAGCGCTCCCGTCTGAAGTCGATGCCGCCCTGACGCGCGCCAAAGTGCCGCGCGATGCGGTCGTCATGTTGGTCGCCGATGCCGATGGCGTGCGCCCGCCGCGGCTCGCCTGGCGCACCCAAGTGCAAGTCAATCCGGCATCGATCATGAAGCTGGTCACGACCTATGCCGCGCTCGACCTGCTCGGCCCGGCCTTCACCTGGACCACGCCCGTCTACGTCGATGGGCCCATCGTCAACGGCGTGCTCGACGGCAACCTGTACATCAAGGGCCAGGGCGACCCCAAGCTGGTGATCGAGCGCATGTGGCTGTTGCTGCGGCGCATTCAGGGGCTGGGCATCAACAGCATCGCGGGCGACATCGTGCTCGACCGCAGCGCATTCGAAACCGTGGAGGCCGATCCGGCCGCCTTCGACGGCGAAGGCTTGCGCCCCTACAACGTGGCGCCCGACGCGCTGCTGCTCAATTACAAGTCGGTCGTGATGACCTTCGTGCCGAACCGCGCCGCGCAAACGGCCCAGGTCAACTTCGAGCCGTCACTGACTGGCGTGACGATGCAGCGCACGGTGCCGCTGTCGGCCGGCGACTGCGGCGATTACCGCGCCACGCTCGCCGCCGACTACGCCGATGGCGCACGCATCGGCTTTGCCGGCAGCTACCCCGCAAGTTGCGGTGAAAAGGTCTGGGCCGTTGCGTACGCCGACCCGCGCAGCTACGCGGTGCGGGCCATCGGCGGGCTGTGGAGCGAAATGGGCAGCCAGCTCAAGGGCCAGGTGCGCGAAGGTCGGGTGCCGGCCGGGCTCAAACCAGTATTCGAAGTCGCCTCGCCGCCGCTCGCGGAGGTGATTCGCGACATCAACAAGTACAGCAACAACGTGATGGCGCAGCAGCTCTTCCTGACGCTCGGACTGCAGCAAAAAAACCGCGGCACGCTCGACGGCGCGCGCGACACGGTCAAGCAATGGTGGAACGACCGCATCGGCACCGGCGAAGGTCAGCCGGTGTTCGACAACGGCTCGGGCCTGTCGCGCAACGAGCGCATCACCGCCGCCGCGCTGGCCAAGATGCTGCAGGTGGCCTGGCGCTCGCCGGCCATGTCGGAGCTGATGTCTTCGCTGCCGGCCTCCGGCGTCGACGGCACGCTGCGCAGGCGCGCACTGCGCTCGGGCGGCGCGGCGCACCTGAAGACCGGCACGCTGCGTGACGCGGCGGGCGTAGCGGGCTTTGTCGATGGCGCCAGCGGCCGGCGCTACATCGTGATCGCCATCGCCAACCACGCCAATGCGAGTGCGGCACGGCCGGCGTTCGATGCACTGGTCGACTGGGCGACCCAGGACTGAAACTGACTGGCTGATTCAGGCTGCGGCGCGCTGCAGCCTGTCGCGCACGCCTTCCCACTCGGCGTCGGCCGATGGCGTTTCGACCCATATCAGCCTCACGCCCTGTGCATCGAAGGCCCGCAGCACGGCGAACAACTGGTGCGCGCTGGCGACCGCGTCGTCGGGCATGCGCCGTTGCACGATGTGCGGCGACGGGCTCCTGAGCACGCTGCGCGACCACACCGCGATGTGGCGCGCATTGGCGCCGAGCACGTCGAGCGCGGTCTGCATGGCGCGTGCGTCCATCAAGCGCAGCTTGGCGGCCGGGGCGTAGTGCGATTCGAGCGTGCCCGATGCGCGCGGGTCGGGCGACGCCAGCTCTTGCTTGCTGCGGAGCGGCTGGCCGCAGGCCGCTTCGATTTGCGCACGCGTGATGACGCCGGGCCGCAGCAGCACCGGCGCGCCGCGGCTGCAATCGACGATGGTCGATTCGATACCGACCTCGCACGCGCCGCCGTCGAGCACCAGCAACGCGTCGCCGAACTCCTCGTGCACGTGCTGCGCGGTGGTGGGGCTGACCCGGCCGAACCGATTGGCGCTCGGGCCGGCCAGGCCGGGAACGCCCAACTCGGCGCAGGCGACCAGCAGGGCCTGCGCGACCGGGTGCGCCGGACAGCGCAGACCGATGGTGTCTTGTCCGCCGGCGGCGGCGGCGCCAACGCCGGGCTGCCGCGTGACGACCAGCGTCAGCGGGCCGGGCCAGAAAGCATCGGCGAGCGCTTTGGCGAACGGCGGTAGCGGCTGCGCAAAGCGCGACAGCGATTCTTCGCCCTTGATACCGGCCGCGATGTGGACGATCAGCGGATGGTCGCTCGGCCGGCCCTTGGCCTTGAAGATACCGGCCACCGCCGCATCGCTGCTCGCGTCGGCGCCCAGCCCGTACACCGTCTCGGTCGGAAAGCCGACCAGCCCGCCGGCTCGCAACACGAGCGCTGCGTCGTGCAGGGCGTCGGGCGTTGTCCCATCCCTGATCATTGGCAGCCTCTTCGGCGAAGCGAGGTGTGCACGATCACTCGGACAACGGAATCGGAAGGCCCAGCAATGCGGCTGCGAAATCCGCCGTGCCGCGCACTTCGTCGATGTCCGCGCCAGTGATGTTCAGGTGCCCCATCTTGCGACCGCGCCGCGCCTCCGTCTTGCCGTAAAGATGCAAGTGCACCCCTGACAGCGCCAGCACGTCCGCCCATTCAGGCTCCATCGGCTCGTCGGCCGATGGGCCGCTGCTCTCGTTCCTGAACCACAGATCGCCAAGCAGATTGAGCATGACCGTCGGGCTGTGCTGGCGCGGCTGCGTCAACGGCAGACCGGCGAGGGTGCGCACCTGCAACTCGAACTGCGACAGGTCGCACGCGTCCATCGTGTAGTGACCGCTGTTGTGCGGGCGCGGTGCCATCTCATTGACGACCAGCGCGCCGTCGGCCAGCACAAAAAATTCGACGCACAGCACGCCGACGTAGTCGAGCCCGGTGGCGATCGACTTGGTCGCCGCGATGGCACGCGCCGCCAGATCGGCCGGCATGTTGCCTTCATGCACCTCGGTGACGGCAAGGATGCCGTCACGATGCAGGTTGCGCTGCGCCGGAAAGTTGACGACCTGGCCATCGTGCCCGCGTGCCACGAGGACCGAGCATTCGAATTCGAGCGGCAATCGTTTTTCGAGAACGCAGGCGACGCTGCCGGTGTCGGCCCAGGCATCGGCGAGCTCGGCGCGAGTCGTCACGTGGCGCTGGCCCTTGCCGTCGTAGCCGAGGCGCGCTGTTTTCAGGATGCCGGGCAGCAGATCGTCGGCCACGGCGTCGAGCTGGGCTACCGACTCGATCACCGCATACGGTGCGCACGGCACGCCGCAGCGGGCGAAGTGCGCCTTCTCGGCGATACGGTCTTGCGCGATGGCGACGGATGCCGCAGCGGGTGCGACGGGCCTGGCGGCTGCCAGGTGGTCGAGCGACGGTGCGGGCACGTTCTCGAACTCGGTCGTGATGGCGTCGGCAAGACCGGCGAGCCGCGCAAGTCCATCGACATCGATGTAGTCGGTCTGGATGAAGTGGTGGCTGACGCGGCCGGCCGGGCTGGCGGTGTCGGGGTCGAGCACTGCGGTGAAGTAGCCCATGCGCTGCGCCGCGTGCACGAACATCCGGGCCAGCTGGCCACCGCCCAGCACACCCAGCGTGGTGCCGGGCATCAGCGGCAGACCGCGAATCACAGCGCGCTCCCGCCCTGCGGGCCTTGCGTCGCCAGCGCGGTCACGCCAGCGCTTTCGTAGCCGGCCGGTGGCAACGTCATCGCCGTGGCCGCTTCGGTCTGCCGGGCACGGAAGGCGTCGAGCTTCGCGCGCATCGGCGCATCGTTGACCGCCAGCATCGCCACCGCGAAGAGCGCCGCGTTGGCCGCGCCCGCGTTACCAATGGCGAAGGTCGCGACCGGCACACCCCTGGGCATCTGCACGATGCTGTAGAGCGAATCCACACCTTGCAGATGGCGGCTGGCGACCGGCACACCGAGGACAGGCACGGTGGTCTTGGCTGCCAGCATGCCGGGCAAATGGGCCGCGCCGCCTGCGCCGGCGATGATCGCACCAAGCCCCCGGCCGGCAGCGGATTCGGCATACGCGAACAGTTCGTCCGGCATCCGGTGGGCCGACACCACGCGCGCTTCGTAACGGATGCCGAATTGCACGAGAATCTCGACCGCGTTGTGCATCGTCTCCCAATCGGAGCTCGAGCCCATCACCACACCGACCTGAATGGATTCGTTCATGGTTTCAATTTTACGTTTCACCCTTACGTATTCCCGATGATCGACATCACCCTCGAAAACTTTCAGTCCGAACTCGTCGAAGGCTCGACGCCGATCCCGGTGCTGCTCGACATCTGGGCCGAATGGTGCGGCCCGTGCAAGCAGCTCGGCCCGGTGCTCGAAAAGCTCGAAGTCGAATACGCCGGCCGCTTCAGGCTGGCCAAGCTCGATGCCGACGCGGTGCCGCAGATTTCGGCGCAGCTGAGCCAGATGTTCGGCGTGCGCAGCATTCCGTTCTGCGTGATGTTCAAGGACGGCCAGCCGGTCGACGGCTTCGTCGGCGCCCTGCCAGCCGAAAAAATCCGCGAGTTTCTCGACAAGCATGTGCCAGCCGCGGCCGAGCTCGAAGCCGCCGAAGAAGAAGACGCAGCCTTGCAAGCGATGGCCGAGGGCGATATCGAAGGCGCGCTCGAAAAGCTGGAACACGCGGTCGCGACCGATCCGGCCAACGACGATGCCCGCTTCGACTTCGTCAAGCTTTTGCTGCAGGAGGGCCGCACCGATGAGGCCAAGGTCGCCTTCGCACCCGTCATCGCCAAAACCGCGGCGGTGCGCCGCTTCGACGCGCTGCAGCGCTGGATGTCGGCCATCGATTTCGCAGCGCCACCGGTCGGCGAGTTGCGCCAGGCCGCCGAGTTCGATTCGAAGATCGCCGCCAACAAGCGCGACTTCGAAGCCCGCTTCGGCCGCGCCCAGGTGCTCATGGCCGAGCAGCGCTGGACCGAAGCGATGGACGAGCTGCTCGACATCCTGATGCGCGACAAGACCTGGAGCGAAGAACTCGCCCGCAAGACCTACATCGCCATCCTCGAACTGATCGAGCCGCCGAAGGTGAAGGTTGCCGACGGACAGATTCCACCCGTCGATCCGACGGTGGCGACCTATCGGCGCCGCCTGAGCAGCGTCATCCTGAGCTGACTGCCTGACACCCTGAGCGCGGAACCATTGCCATGCACCTATCGATGATTCGTCTCGCACGCCTTCCCATCGGCACGCTGGTGCTCGCAGCCGTCAGCGCTTGCGGCAGCGGCATCAGTCTCGACGAGCCGATCGAGGGGCCGTCGTGGCTGCTGGTGCAACTCGGCGATCAACCCGTCGGGGCCGGCGGCGATCCGCGACGCGATGCACAAATCGAGTTCGACCGAAGCAGCGGCCGGGTGAGCGGTTCGGGCGGTTGCAACCGCTTTTCGGGCGGCTTCACACGGACCGGCAGCCATCTGCAGATTTCGCAGTTGGTCGCGACCAAGATGGCATGTCTGGACGGTGCCCGCACTGCCAACGAGCTGCAGTTTTTGCAGGTGCTGCAGACAACAGCGAGCTATCGGCTGGTGGGCCCGGGGCGGATGTTGCTGATCGACGCGAGCGGGCAGACGCTCGCGACATTGGCCGGCGCCACGGCGCGCTAAGCCGCTAGAGAACCCACACGCAGCGCGCTCGGCGCCGACGGGTCAGCCCGTCAGCCGCTGCAACGCTTCGCGATATTTCGCCGCCGTCTTTTCGATCACTTCGGCCGGCAGGCGCGGTGCCGGCGGCGTCTTGTCCCAGGGCTTGCCGTTGATGCGCGTGGCTTCGAGCCAGTCACGGACGAATTGCTTGTCGTAGCTTGGCGGATTGGTGCCAGCAGCGAACGCGGCCTCGTAGCCTTCGATGGGCCAGTAGCGCGAGCTGTCGGGCGTCAGCACTTCGTCCATCAACACCAACGTGCCGGCTTCGTCCAGGCCGAACTCGAACTTGGTGTCTGCAATGATCATTCCCTTGCCGAGTGCGATCGCAGCCGCCGCTTCGTAGATGGCGATGCTGGTTTCGCGAATCTGCTGCGCCATCAACGGGCCGACCACCTCGACCACGCGGTCGTAGCTGATGTTCTCGTCATGCTCGCCGGCAGCAGCCTTGGCGGCCGGCGTGAAGATCGGCCGCGGCAGCTTGCTCGCATTGCGCAAGCCCGATGGCAAGGGCACGCCGCACACCGCCTGGTTCTCCTGGTATTCCTTCCAGCCGCTGCCGGCGAGATAGCCGCGAACAACCGCCTCCACCGGTATCGGCTTCAGCCGCTTGACCAGCATCGAGCGGTCTTTGACCTGTGCCACCTCGTCGGCGGTGACCACGCTTTCGGGCGCCTCGCCGGTCAGGTGGTTCGGGCACAGATGGCCGAGCCGGTCGAACCACCACAGCGCCATCTGCGTGAGGATCACGCCCTTGCCCGGAATCGGCTCGCCCATGATCACGTCGAAGGCCGAAAGCCGGTCGCTTGCCACCATCAGGATGCGGTCGTTGCCCACCGCATAGTTGTCGCGCACCTTGCCGCGCGCGAGCAAAGGCAGGCTCTGGATGGAGGAAGTGTGGACGGTGGTCATGGGCAAATGCGGTGCAAAAACGGGACAGGCGACGCGCCGAAAAATCTCAAGGGAACTGAATTGTGCGCGCAGAAAAAAGCCACCGCGAACGGTGGCTTGCATGCCGGCAGCGCCGAAGCACTGTCGGTCTTGAATCAGCTGACCGCTTCGCTGATAGAGGCGCGGTAGATCGACTCGATGGCAACGTCCAGCGCAGCATTGAAATCAGCATCCGACTGCTGCGCGCTCAGGCCTTCGGTCAGCGCGCGGCTGAAGCTGGCGATGATGCCGGGGTTGCGCATGAGGCGCGCATTGGCTTCGTCACGCTCGTAACCGCCCGACAGCGCCACCACGCGGACCACCTGCGGGTGCGCGACGAGTTCCCTGTAGAAACCGTCGACCGTCGGGATCGTCAACTTGAGCATCACCTTCGTGGCCGAGGGCAATGCATTCAGGCGCTCGATGAAACCCTTCTTCAAGATGACTTCAGCCTGTTCCTTGTCGGCCGCGCCGATTGAAACTTCGGGCTCCAGGATCGGCATCAGGCCGGCATTCAGGATCTGCTGGCCGACGGCGAATTGTTGGTCGAGCACGGCGGCGATGCCCTTCTCATTCGCACCATTCACCACCGAGCGCATCTTGGTACCGAAGACGCCTTTGCCGGCCGCGCGGGCAAGCAGCGCGTCGAGTTCAGGCATCGGCTTCATGAGCTGAACGCCGTCGGCTTCGTTCGCCAGGCCCTTGTCGACCTTCAGAAACGGCACGACCTGCTTGTGCTTCCAGAGGTACTCGGCCGAGTCGACGCCGTCGAACTGACGGTCCATCGTGGCTTCGAACAGGATGGCGCCGAGCACGCGGCGGCCATCGAAGGCCGGACTGGTGACGATGCGGGTGCGCATCGCATGCACCAGGTCGTACATCTCGGCGTCGCCCTTGTAGGCGCTCTCTTCGATGCCGTACAGCTTCAACGCCTTTGGCGTGCTGCCACCGCTTTGATCGAGTGCGGCGATGAAGCCCTTGCCTTGGCTGACTTTGTCGAGTTGTTCCTGATTCACTGCGTCACTCTCTTGTTCATGCCGTGGCACGGCGGTATTTGGATGGTGAAAGATTGTATCGATGGCCCGTTCCGCGCCTGTCGGCGATGAAGCCGCAACAGCGTGCGGCGAACAAACTCAGTTGCCGCTCGCCTGGCGCGCACCGGCCTTTGCCGAGGCTGCAGAAACCGCAGGCGCTGCAGACAACCCCACGAACTCCATGATCGGCGGCAACACCGGACCGCCCAGCCATTGCAGCGGCTTGGCCACCGCACCGATCAGCGTGATATGGCTCAGGTCGTTGAATTCCCGCAATTGCACGGGTACGCCGGCGGCACGCAGACGGCTCGCCATTTGCTCTGTGTTCTGCACATAGTCGACCAGCTTGTCCTTGGTCGTGGCGATGAGTAGCGTGCGCGGTGCGGCGGCCGAGACGTGCGCTATGGGTTGCGAATCTGGCGGCGTGCCCGGCCAGTTGAAGGCGGCTTTCACCTGTGGGTCGATGGGCGGGAGAAAGTCGAACGGCCCGGCCAGCGCGATCCATCCGGCCAACTGCTTCGGGCTGGCGCCGACATCGGCCAACCAACGGTCATCGAGCGCGACCATCGCCGCGTTGTAGCCGCCCGAACTGTGGCCCATCACGTAGACCTGCTTTGGATCGGCGCCCAGCCGCGCCGCATTGTCGAGTGCCCATTTGGTGGCCAGCGCACTGTCCTGCACGAACACCGGGTATCGAAAGTCCGGTGACAGACCGTAGTCCGGAATCACCGCCGTCACGCCCCGCGCGGCGAGCGCCTCGCCGACGAACTTGTACATGGCGCGATCGCCGCTGCTCCAGGTGCCACCGTAAAAGAAAATTACCAGCGGCCGCGCTGCGTTAGCTGCCATCGCTGAAGCCAGGGGTTTGTAGATATCAAGACGCTGCCGTGCCGCGCCACCGTAAGCCACATCCCCTTCGAACCGGTACGTGCTCGTAGGCACCAACCCGTTGACGATCTTGACCGGGGAACAAGCCGCCAGCAGGGCGGTAAGCAACGCTGCGAGCACGACGCAAGCCAGCGAACGCAGTGGCAAAAGAGTGAAGTTCATCGGGCATGTACGCAGAACAACGCGCACTGGTTTCGAAAGGTGCGTGAGCGTGCACATTTCTGCGCTCCAGAACGGTAGGACGCCACTTCAACCGCCCGCAGTCCCCGCACCTGAATCTAAGCGAATGGCCGAAGGCCGGCGCCCTTCCAGAGACACCGCGGAACTGGCTTCGCCAGGCCGCTGGTGTCGCCCCCGGCAGGGGGTGGGAGTCGCGACACGCAGTGCGCAGCGACCTGGGGGCGAGCTAAATCCTCAGCTAGCGATGCAGATTTTCAACATGTTGGTACCACCGGGCGCACCCATCGGTTCGCCGCAGGTGATCGCATACACGTCGCCGCTCTGCACTATGCCGCGCTGCTTCAGATGCGCTTCGGCCTGCTCCAGCGCGGTGTCGCGATCGGTCTGCGAATCCATCAGAAGCGGCCGCACGTTGCGGTACAGCGCCAGCTTGCGCTGCGTCGCCAGCCGCGAGGTCAACGCGTACATCGGGATGTGCGCGCGGTGGCGGCTCATCCAGAGCAAGGTCGAGCCCGACTCGGTCAGCGCCACGATCGCCTTGGCGCCCAGGTGATGCGCGGTGAACAGCGCACCCATCGCGATCGACTGGTCGATGCGCGTGTAGTTCTTGCCGCTGAAGTCGGCGTCGAGCTGCAGGTCTTCGGCGGCCTCGGCGGCCTCGCAGATGCGGCTCATCTCCTGCACGGTTTCCAGCGGGTAGCGGCCCGATGCGGTCTCGGCCGACAGCATCACCGCGTCGGTGCCGTCGAGCACCGCGTTGGCCACGTCGCTCACCTCGGCGCGCGTCGGCACGGGGTTGGTGATCATCGACTCCATCATCTGCGTGGCGGTGATGACGACCTTGTCCAGCTCGCGGGCCATGCGGATCATCTTTTTCTGCAGCGCCGGCACGGCCGCATTGCCGACCTCGACCGCCAGGTCGCCGCGCGCCACCATGATGCCGTCGCTGGCGCGGATGATTTCTTCCAGCTTGGGAATCGCCTCGGCGCGCTCGATCTTGGCGATCATGCCGGGGCGATGGCCGTACTCGGAACCCGCCACGTTGCACAACTGGCGCGCCATTTCCATGTCGGTGGCGTTCTTTGGAAAGCTCACCGCCACGTAGTCGGCCTGGAAGCTCATCGCGGTCTTGATGTCTTCCATGTCCTTGGCCGTCAACGCGGGTGCGGTCAGTCCACCGCCCTGTTTGTTGATGCCCTTGTTGTTCGACAGCTCACCGCCCAGCTTGACAGTGGTCATGACCAGCTCGCCCTTGACCGCATCGACCACGAGCACGATCAGCCCATCGTTCAGCAGCAGCCTGTCGCCCGGCTTGACGTCGCGCGGCAGGTCTTTGTAGTCGAGGCCGACGCCGTTGATGTCGCCTGGCTCCGTGCGCGCCGCATCGAGGATGAACTTGGCGCCCGGCTCCAAAAAGACCTTGCCTTCGGCGAACTTGCCGACGCGGATCTTCGGGCCCTGCAGGTCGGCCATGATCGCCACCTCGCGCCCGGTCTTGCGTGCCGCCTCGCGCACCATCGCTGCGCGATTGATGTGGTCCTGCGCCGTGCCATGGCTGAAGTTCAGCCGCACCACGCTGACCTTGTTCAGGATCATCTGCTCGAGGATCTCGGGCGTGTTGGACGCAGGGCCGAGGGTGGCGACGATCTTGGTGGCGTGGCGGGGAACGCGGGGGGCGGGGGTGTTCATTAGCTTGTCTCGTGTTGTCGTTGTCGTTGTCGTTGTCGTTTGTTCGTTTTTCCGGATCAGCCTGCGGCACGCTTCGAAAGTATTTCGAAAGCCGGCAGCGTCTTGCCTTCCAGCACTTCGAGAAAGGCGCCACCGCCGGTCGAGATGTAGCCGATCTTGTCCTCGATACCGTACTTTGCGATGGCTGCCAGCGTGTCGCCGCCACCCGCGATCGAAAACGCTGCGCTCTCGGCGATGGCATGCGCCACGGTCTTCGTGCCATTGGCGAACGCGTCGAACTCGAACACGCCGAGCGGGCCGTTCCAGACGATGGTGCCGGCTTCGCGCAACTGGGCAGCAAGCATCTCGGCCGTCTTCGGCCCGATGTCGAGGATCAGGTCGTCGTCGGCCACGTCGTTCGCAGCCTTGACCGTCGCGGGCGCGTCGGCCGCGAAAGTCTTTGCGGTGACGACGTCGACCGGGATCGGCACATCGGCACCGCGTGCCCGCATCGACTCGATCACCGCTTTGGCCTGATCGAGCAGATCGGGTTCGGCCAGCGACTTGCCGATCTTCAGACCGGAGGCCAGCATGAAGGTGTTGGCGATGCCGCCGCCGACGATGAGCTGGTCGACGTTGGCCGACAGGCTCTTCAATATGGTGAGCTTGGTGCTGACCTTGGAGCCGGCGACGATCGCGACCAGCGGGCGCTTGGGCTGCGCCAGCGCCTTGGTGATGGCGTCCATCTCGGCCGCCAGCAGCGGGCCGGCCGACGCGATCTTGGCGTATTGCGCGATGCCATAGGTCGTGGCCTCGGCGCGATGCGCGGTGCCGAAGGCGTCATTCACGTAGATGTCGCACAGCGCGGCGAGCTTCTTCGCCAGCGCCGGATCGTTCTTCTTCTCGCCCTTGTTGACGCGGCAGTTTTCGAGCAGCACGACCTGCCCTGGCTTGACGTCGACGCCGTCGACCCAGTTCGCCACCAGCGGCACTTCGCGGCCGAGCAATTCGGCGAGGCGTTTGGCGACCGGCGCCAGCGAGTCGGCGGGCTTGAACTCGCCTTCGGTCGGCCGGCCCAGATGCGAGGTCACCATGACGGCAGCGCCCGAATCGAGCGCCAGCTGGATGCACGGCACCGAAGCGCGCACGCGCGTGTCTTCGGTAATGTCGCCGGCATCGTTTTGCGGCACGTTGAGGTCCGCGCGAATGAACACGCGTTGGCCGGCGACCTTGCCGTCGGCACACAAATCGGTAAAGCGGATGACGTTCATGGGTCGATTCTAGGAGTCGCCCCTGACGATGTCGGAACTGAGAGTTACCAGCCGAGCCAGAGATGCAGCGGCAGATACACCGCCATGCCGACGAGCATGGTGCCGAGCACGCCGTGCTTCCAGAAATAGTAAGCGCCGCCAGCGATCGCGGCGTAGATGCGCGCATCGTGTAGCGTGGTTACGAGGTGCCCTTGCGACATGACGATCTCGGGCGCGATCACCGCCGCCAGCGCAGCGACGGGCGCGTAGTGCAGCGCGCGATGCGCCCAGTCGGGCAGGCCCCACGGCCGGTCGAGGATGAAGAAGAAGCAGCGCGTGACGACCGTGACGCATGCGAGGCCGACGATGATGCCCATCGTGCCGATGTCGGTGCCCAGAAACGAGAAGCCGGCCATCAGGTGTCATCCTCCGCGCTCGGGTCGAGCCCCAGCTGCTTCTCCAGCCAGAAGCACAGCAGCACCGCGACGCCGATGCCCACCACGATGTTGAGCTTCAGCGGCAGCGCATAGGCCGCGACGGCGGTGGCGCCAGCAATCAGCGCAGCCAGCACGCGCAGCCGGGTCGTCGCCATCGAACACAGGATGCCGACCAGACTCAGCACGCCGGCGAAGGCCAGGCCCCACGACTGCGGGATCAGTTTGGCGAGAAAGACCCCGAGCAAGCTCATGCCCATCCACGATGACCAGGTCATGAAGTAGCCGCCTGCGAGGTACGCCTCCTGGCCGATCTGTTCGGCCGGTGTGGTCGGCGGTTCCGGGTACTTGCGGGTGAACATCACGTAGCTCAGGTCGGCCGTGAGATAGCCGTGCGTCATGCGGCGCCAGCGCGGCAGGTGCATCAGGTAAGGCCGCAGATGCAGGCTGAACACCACGAAGCGCAGGTTGACGCAAAAGCCTGTCGCCAGAATCACCCAGGCCGGCGCACCGGCAGCCAGCAACGGAATGGCCGCGAGTTGTGAACTCCCGGCATAGACCAACAGGGTCATCGCGACCGATTCGATCAGGCTCATGTCGGACTTGACCATGGCCACACCAGTCATCAGGCCCCAGGCGCCGATGCCGAGCGCGAGCGGCGCCATGTTGCGGGCAGCTTCGCGAAACTCTGGCTGCCGACGGATCGATCGCAGAAAGAACATCAGCCGCCGAAAACCCGGCCGGGCTCGATGTCGAAGCCGCGCAGGAAGTCCGCCGCCGGCAGGCGTTTGCCGCCAGCGCGTTGCAGTTCGGTCAGCAATACCGTGCCGTCCGCGGCTGCTACGGCAATGCCGGTGGGTGTTACGGCAATGACGGTGCCGGGCACTTCGCTGACTGTGGCGGTCACTTCATTCGCGTGCGGCGGCTGCACTTGTGCCGCCCAGAGCTTGATCGACTCGCCGCTCATCACAGTCGTGGCGCCCGGAAACGGATCGAAGGCGCGGATGCGGCGCACGATGGCCGCGGCGGGTTGCGTCCAATCGACCGCAGCCTCGTGCTTTTCGACCTTGTGCGCATAGGTCGTGCCCTCATTCGGCTGCGGCGTCGGGGTCAGCGTACCGGCCTCGGCGCGGCGCAGCACGTCGACGATCAGCCGCCCGCCGAGTTCGGCCAGCCGGTCGTGCAATCGTGCGGTGCTGTCGCCGCCGATGTCGATCGCCTCGACCTGCAGCATGGCGCCGGTGTCGAGGCCGGCATCCATCTGCATGATGGTGATGCCGGTCTGCATGTCGCCTGCTTCGACGGAGCGGTGAATCGGAGCCGCGCCGCGCCAGCGCGGCAGCAAGCTCGCATGAATGTTGAGGCAGCCGAGGCGCGGCACATCGAGCACCCATTGCGGCAGGATCAGACCGTAGGCGGCGACCACCATCACGTCGGCTTGCGCGGCTTCAAGGGTGGCGCGTGCAGCGAGGGCGTCGTCAGGATATTTGCCATCGAGCCGCAAGCTGCGCGGTTGCGCGACGGGCCAGCCGTTCAGTACGGCCAGTTGCTTTACGGCGGACGCCTGCAGCTTCATGCCGCGACCGGCCGGGCGATCGGGCTGCGTCAGCACCAGCGCGATGTCGAACCCCGCCGAAGCGATGGCGTCGAGCGCAATGCGCGCGAACTCGGGCGTGCCCGCGAAGACGATGCGCGGGCTGCTCACCAGGGCAGCCGCTCGAACTCGAGGTCGTCGCCCGTGTGATAACGCGCCACGACGCCCTGAGGGTCGATGTAGATATAGAGCAGGCGGCGGGTGTTCATCGACTTGTAGTGCCAGCTCCAGACCACGCCATCGAACGACGACACGCGGGTGACTTCGTACGGCCGTCCGTAGGTACGCAACACATCGGCCTCCCGCCAGAGGCCGACGCCCGGCTGGATGTCGCGATCGAACGCGCGGTCATCGAGCATCTGGCGAATCGCGACGACGCGGCCGGCGGCGTCAAGGTCGACATCGTTGACTTCGAAGCCTGCCGGAGCGCGCGAATATTGAAGGCGTTCACCGCCGCCGGGCAAAGGGTAGACAGCAGTGGGTTGGCCGAGGCGTTGCAATGCTTCGCCCCGCGACGTGCCTAGCGGAAGATTGGTCGGCTCGCTGGCGCAGCTGGCCAGCACCGCGAGCACTGCGACGAACGACAAAGCCTTCGCCGAAAACCTGTTCCGCAGCAAAAGCACTCTCAAGCCTGGGTTTCGCGCAACTCTTCGCGCTGGGCCTTGAGCATCTTGCTCTTGATGCGGTTGCGCTTGAGCGGCGACAGGTATTCGACGAATACCTTGCCGAGCAGATGGTCCAGCTCGTGCTGCACGCAGACCGCCAGCAGGCCTTCGGCTTCGATGGTTCGGAGCTGGCCTTCGGCATCGAGGGCCGCGACCTTGACCAAAGTCGACCGCATCACACCGTCGTAGATGCCGGGGACCGACAGACAGCCCTCTTCGTTCAGCACCTTCTCGTCGCTGGCCCAGACGATCTCCGGGTTGATCAGCACGATCGGCTCGTCGCGATGCTCGGAAATGTCGATGACGACCACGCGCTCGTGCACGTCGATTTGCGTCGCCGCCAGGCCGATGCCCTCCGCGTCGTACATCGTCTCCAGCATGTCGGCAACCAGCGCCTTGACGCGTGCATCGACGCCCTGCACCGGTTTAGCAACGGTGTGCAGGCGTTTGTCGGGGAAGCTCAGGATCGTTCTTTTGGCCATGAAAGCGAGAAAACATTGTCGCTATTTTCGCCATTTCCGCGACGCGAAGACAGCTTGCGAACTGATAAACGTTGCCCAATCAAGGGCTTCAGCGCAAAATTCGTTGCAAATTGTGAGGAAACGTTTGTCCGGCGCGGCACTGTGCGTGTACATCATCAAACCATGAAAAAACTCCGAACCAACGCCCGTTTGCGGCCAACCCTGCTTACGACACTCGTGGCCTCCGCGCTCTTCAGCGCCGGTCTCGGCATTGGAACGGCGGCTTCAGCACAGAATTATCCGATCACGCCCGAGCAGCGCGCCGTGGCACAGCAAACCGCTCAAGCGGGCATTCCGGTCAGCGAACTCGCGCCCAATGCACCGGACGAATACACCATCAAGCCGGGCGACACGCTGTGGGCTATTTCCCGTATGTACCTCAAGAGCCCGTGGCGTTGGCCCGAGCTCTGGGGCATGAACATCACCGAGATCAAGAACCCGCACCGCATCTACCCAGGACAGGTGCTCTATCTCGACAAGACCGGCGGCCGCGCACGCCTCAGCACGCGCCGCGGTTCCGGCATGCCGGACGGCACCATTAAGCTGTCGCCGCGCACCCGTTATGAATCGCTTTCGGGCATGGCGTTGACGACGCTCAGCCCGGCGCTGATCGATCCCTTCCTCAGCGAAGCGATCATCATCGACGAGAACACCTTGATCACCGCGCCGCGCATCGTCGCCGGCAACGACGACCGGGTGCTGCTGGCGCGCGGCGACCGCGCCTATGCCCGTGGCGAAATCAATTCGCCATTGGTCGAGACGAGCGGCCCCATCAAGCAGTTCCGGATTTACCGGAACGCCACGCCGCTGAAAGACCCGGCCACTGGCGAGATCCTCGGCTACGAGGCCGCCTACCTCGGCCGCGCCCGCATGGAGCGCGGCGAATCGACGATCACCCAGTTCGAAGAGGGCAAGGAAGTGACCAGCGTGGTGCCTGCCACCATCGACATCGTGGCGGCGCGCGAAGAAATGCGTGCTGGCGACCGGCTGCTGCCCGAACCGACACGCGAAGTACAGAGCTACGTGCCGCGCGCTCCAACGCAAGAAGTCAACGGCCGCATCGTCTCGGTCTACGGCGACGCAGTCACCTTCGCGGCGACCAACCAGATCGTCGCCATCAACAAGGGACTGCGCGACGGCATGGAAAGCGGTCAGGTGCTGGCCATCCTCAAGAACGGCCAGACCATCGTCGACAAGACCAATGGCGCCAAAGAAACGCTCAAGTTGCCTAACGAACGCATCGGCTTGCTGATGGTGTTCCGCGTTTTCAACAAGGCCTCTTACGCGCTCATCCTCGGTTCCAGCGACACGCCCAAGGCCGGCGACATCCTCGTCAATCCGTAAGTCGTAAGTTTGGAACGTGACGAACTCGCCGGCTGGCTTCGGCTCACGCTGACGCCAAGCATCGGCGACACCACAGCTCGCAAGCTGCTGGCCGCCTTCGGCTTGCCACCGCAGGTCTTTGCGCAATCCGACGCCGCGCTGCAGCAGGTCGTATCGCCCGCACAGGCGGTTGCTCTTCGGCTGACGCCTGCGGGCTTGTCGGCGCTGGTCGACGAAACCTGGAACTGGCTGCAGGCGGTCGAGTCGTCCGGTGCCACGCGACGCCTCTTGACGCTGGCCGACCCGGCTTATCCGGCCTCGCTGCTCGACATGGTCGATCCGCCGCTGATGCTCTACGTGATCGGCGCGCCGCAATTCGATCTGACCGCGCTCGACCGGGCGCTCGCGATTGTCGGCAGCCGCAATCCAACGCCG
This sequence comes from Variovorax sp. GrIS 2.14, assembly GCF_046115955.1. Classification (NCBI taxonomy): domain Bacteria; kingdom Pseudomonadati; phylum Pseudomonadota; class Betaproteobacteria; order Burkholderiales; family Comamonadaceae; genus Variovorax; species Variovorax sp. GrIS 2.14. The sequence goes on along the minus strand of NZ_JBJXIA010000001.1, from coordinate 376,205 downwards.
CAGGGCGTATTGAATGCGCGCGACTTCGGTCGCGCCTTGGGGGAAGCGGATATCACCGTAGTTTCTGGACTGGCACTGGGTGTCGACGGCGCTGCGCACGAAGGCGCGCTGGATGCTGCCAAAGGCACCGATCGGTTCGCGACCATTGCGGTGGTCGGCACCGGGCTCGATAGGGTGTACCCCGCGCGCCACCGTGACCTAGCGCATCGCATCACGGCGCAAGGATTGATCGTCAGCGAATTCCCACTCGGCACGCCGCCGCTGAACCAAAACTTTCCGAAGCGCAACCGCATCATCGCGGGCCTGACGCGCGGCACGCTGGTGGTCGAGGCCGCGCTGCGTTCCGGCTCGCTGATCACAGCGCGGTTGGCCGTCGAACAAGGCAAGGAAGTCTTCGCCATTCCAGGATCGATCCACTCACCCCAGTCGCGCGGAGGCCATTCGTTGATACGGCAAGGCGCCAAGCTGGTGGAGTCGGTGCAGGACATTCTTGAGGAATTGCGCTTCGATGGCGGTGCGGCGTCCGCAGCTTCTTCAGCTTCAGGCGCTACAGCCGGCGGGGATAGCACCGACGACGACGAAACCGAACCGTCATCTGGCCTGTTGCACGACCTCGGCTTCGATCCGGTGAGCCTCGACGCGCTCTGTGCTCGCACCGGCTACAGCGCCGCCGAGTTGCAAGGGCGGCTGCTCGAACTGAAACTCGACGGACACGTCGCGCGTCTGCCCGGCGGCCTGTTTCAGCGCATCGCCGTCGGCTGACTTCGATGTGGACATCGACGTCGCATCGGCACAACGAGTCAGGGTCGATTCGAGCAGGTGGGCTATATTGAGTGCCATGTTCGAAGTGCTTGTATTCGTCTACGAAAACTACTGGCGCGGCGACGCGTGCCCCGAGCCGGAGCAACTGGGCCGCAAGCTCACTGCGCACGGCTTCGAGCCCGACGAAATCCGCGACGCGTTGCAATGGCTCGATGGCCTCACCGTTGCCACGCAGGGCATCCAGCTCACCAGGCATGTCGACGAGACGACCGCCACCGTTGGGTTGCGCGGCACCGGCGAAGCGGCACTGCCGCAGGCGGCCGACTCCATGCGTGTCTATTCGGCGACCGAGCAAGACCACCTCGGTGCCGATTGTCTGGGCTTCATCAGCTTCCTTGAAACAGCCAACGTGCTGTCACCCGGCTTGCGCGAGATCGTCGTCGAGCGCGCCATGGCAGCACCGGGCGATCCGGTGGCGCTCGACGAGCTGAAAATCATCGTGTTGATGGTGCACTGGAGCACCGGCATCGAGCCTGATGCGCTGGTGCTCGACGAGCTTTGCGACGGCCGCGAAGGCAGGGTCGCGCACTAGCGACGGCGGTTGCCCCCACGCGCTAGTTAAGCAGGCGTTCGGGGTTGGCGTCCAGCTTGGCCAGCGCTTCACGCGTGGCACGGACGGTCAGGGTTTCTTCTTCTGCCGGCACCAGCAAACCCGCCTGCAAATAAGACGCCAGGCGCCCGGCCTGAATCAGGAAGCTGCGGCCATCGCTCGACGCGAACAGGTGCAGTTGCTTCCGGTCGCTGCGCCAGACGAACTGGACCTGGCTCGGACGGCTGTTGTGGTCCAGCATGAACCAGTTGCCAACCTGCAGTTCGTGCGCCCAGGCCAGCATCTCTTCGCCGACCTTCTGGCCGGTATCGGGCACCACTTCGATCGAAGCGGCGTCGACGCCCAACAGCAGTTCGATGCTGGCAGCGTCGATTGGAAACTCGGCGGTGCCTTCGTCGCTGACGAAATCCTCGATGTTGGCCAGCCGCTGTGCCATCGCCTCGATCTTGGCCGGCGCAATGGCCTCGGTCTTGGACATGAAGGCGTCTGACAAGGTCGCACCGATGATCTTGATCTGCGCTTCCTGGGGGTCGCCGATGATGCCGAGCAAGGTCATGCCTTGCCGCAGGCGCTGCAGCAGCTTGGGCAGGTCTTGAATGACGCGGGTGCGGTCGTTGCGGTTGGGCTTGGCGCTGGCCGCCCACACGAGGTCGGATGCCGCGCGCTTCAGCGTCACGGTTTGCTCGTCTTGCGCACCGTATCGCAGCGCAGCGATGGCCAGAACCTCGGCCCAGACCTTGAACAAAAACTCGCGGATCTCGTCGCGCACCGGCATATCGTTGAGCATCTTCCGGAGCTCGATGGTGTACTGGATCGCCATCGTCTCCTTCTGCTCGACCTGCTGCGCCACGCTCATCACGCGCTGCGTCGCATCGCTCTGCGTCAGGTATTTGCCCAGGAAAGCGACAAACTCGTCGAACACCAGCTTGAAGACGCGTTGGCCGGTTTCCGGATACTGCTCGATGACCTGCACCACGCGGCGGATTTCGCCCTCCAGCGCGCTGCCCGAAATGGCGGCGGCATCGAAACCCATCACACACGAACCCATACGGTCGATAAGCATCCGCGCAGGATGCTGCAGGGTGCCGAAGAACTCCGGCTCGGCGATGGCAACGCGCAGCACCGGCATCTGCAGGCGCGCGAACCATACCCGCGCCGAGAACGGGATGCGCTCTTCGGCCAGGATGGCCTGGAACATGAGCGCGACGATTTCCACTGTCGCCTTGTCGGCGGTGGTGGGCGCTTTCTTCTTGAGTTCTGTCGTGCGTCGGCGCAGATCGGCGGCCGTCTGCTGCAGTGCGGTTGCCTCTTCGCCCACCACGTACTGCGACGAGGCCAGTTGGTAGGCGGCCTCGGCATCGGCGATGGCCGCGACGAAGGCCGGCGAAGCCCCGCCCGCGCCACGCGCCATGACGCCGTTCGCGTAGCCACCGCCGGGCGCCCCCGATCCGGCGACATGCTGGATTCCGCTGCTGCTTTCAGGCCCGAGCCGTGCCGAGACGAATCGCTTCAGGTTAAGCAACACGCCCTGGGCGCGCTGACGCGCCATCAACAGCGGCGAGCCGCCCGTTGCAACAACACCTTCCTGGCCGCCGCCTTGCGAATTTCCGGCACCGCCGCCCCAGCCCATGCCGACCCCGATGGCGGCGGGCGCAAAGCTGCCGGGCGGGGCGATGCCCTGCATTCCCCTCGACGCGCCGCCACCGCCGTACTGCCCGGCAGGCCCGGGGCCGGACGACTGCGCGCCGCCGTAGCCGTTCCCCAGCGGCATCGTCCCCGAAGCGGCGTTGCCAGTGCGCTTGACGAAGCTCTTGAGATCGATCTCGGGCATCACGCCCTTGCCGATCAGGAAAGCGTTGGCGTCCTTGTACGCTTTCACCACCGCCTCAACCAGCTTCACCTGGATCGAATCCTGGACCTTGGTCCACATCGCCCGGGTCAGCCCGGCCGCCAGCCACTGCTCGACCAGCAGCTTGGCGAGCGTTTCAGGTTTGAAAACGTCCTTGGCATCGAGTTCGCTGGTGCCCTCGAGATGCTGGATGCGCAGCCGCAGGTCGTTCAGTTCGAAGCTGGCCTTGTCGGCGATGAGTTGGGCGAGTCGCGACGAGAGGATGTTGTTTTCCACCACCTCGTCGCCGATCAGTTCGAGGCGGGAAAGCGAATTTTGCGTATTGCCGCCCGTGCTGGTCGCAAGAATCTTGCGCCAGCTGGCTTGCGACAGCGCAACCCAGTTCGACGCCTGACCCTGAAACGACAAAAAGTCGTCGCGGTTTTCCTGCATCGCACGCGCGTTGCCGGTTTGCGCAGCCAGTGACGAAAGGCGTTCACGTATCGCGAGCGCCGCGGGGGCAATCACCGTTTCGGTTGCGGCGACGAAACGCTCACGCGTCTCGCGGGCGAGCTGCAGGGAGATAGCGGGAGGTCGCGACGTACTCATGAAAGGTCAGGGCGGCAAAAAAGCAGTTCCACGACAGCGAGCTTGCATCGAGAAACAATTGCGCACAAGAGTATCCGTTACTCCAATCACTTGCATTACACCGCCGCGCCGGCGTTCGGGTCGTCCGGATCGCCTTCCCGCTTGGTCGGGCCCTTGATCAAGTCCTCGCGCTTTACGCCAAGCCACATTGCGATGGCCGCCGCCACGAAGGCCGATGAGTAGATGCCGAACAGGATGCCGATGGTCAGCGCCAGCGCAAAGTAGTGCAGCGTCGGGCCGCCGAAGAAGAACATCGACAGCACCACGAGCTGCGTCGAACCGTGAGTAATGATGGTTCGGCTGATGGTCGAGGTGATCGCGTTGTCGATGATCTCGACCGTCGACAGCTTGCGGTAGCGCCGAAAGTTCTCGCGAATCCGGTCGAAGATCACCACCGACTCGTTCACTGAATAGCCCAGCACCGCAAGCACTGCCGCCAGCACCGCCAGCGAAAACTCCCACTGGAAGAACGCGAAGAAGCCCAGGATGATGACGACGTCGTGCAGATTGGCCAGCACCGTGGCCAGCGCGAACTTCCACTCGAAGCGAAACGCCAGGTAAATCATGATGCCGACCACCACCATGCCGAGCGCTTTCAGCCCATTGGTGGTGAGTTCTTCGCCGACCTGCGGGCCGACGAACTCGGTGCCGCGCAGCGTGGCGGTTGCATCGCCCGCCTTCAGCGCGTCGATGACCAAGGCGCTTTGCTGGGTCGCGTTCATGCCCTTTTGTGCCGGCAGCCGGATTTGCACGTCGCGCGACGAGCCGAAAGCCTGAACCTGCACGTCGGGGTAACCGAGCTTGGCGACGGTTTCGCGAACCTTGCCAATGTCCGCCGACTGTTGGTACGCCACCTCCATCACTGTGCCGCCAGTGAACTCGACGGACAAATGCAGCCCGCGATGGAGGAGGAAAAATACCGCCAGCGCGAAGGTGACGAAAGAAATGATGTTCAGCACCAGCGCGTGGCGCATGAACGGGATGGTCTTGTGGATGCGGAAGAATTCCATGGCCTGTTCTTCCTTTTATTTGCCCGGGGCCACGGCGGCACCGACATCGGCGTCGGTCTTGGGTCGCCACACGGTGCCGATCGACACCGTCTTGAGCTTCTTCTTGCCGCCGTACCAGAAGTTGACCAGCCCGCGCGAGAAGAACACAGCAGAGAACATCGAGGTGACGATGCCGATGCAGTGCACTACTGCGAAGCCGCGAATCGGCCCCGAGCCGAAGGCCAGCAACGCGATGCCTGCTATCAGGGTGGTGACGTTCGAATCGAGGATGGTGCCCCAGGCGCGGTCGTAGCCTGCGTGGATGGCGGCTTGCGGCGAGGCGCCGTTTCGCAGTTCTTCGCGCACCCGCTCGTTGATGAGCACGTTGGAGTCGATGGCGACGCCGATGGCCAGCGCCATAGCCGCGATGCCAGGCAATGTCAGCGTGGCCTGCAGCATCGACAAAATCGCCACCAGCAGCAGCAGATTGACCGCCAGCGCGATCGACGAAAACGCGCCGAACAACGCGTAGTAGATGCACATGAACACCATGATGGCGATGAAGCCATACATCACGCTGTCGAAACCCTTCTTGATGTTGTCGGCGCCCAGGCTCGGGCCGATGGTCCGCTCCTGAATGATTTCCATCGGCGCAGCGAGCGAGCCGGCGCGCAGCAACAGCGCCAGATCGTTGGCTTCGACCACGTTCATCGAGCCCGAAATCTGGAATCGGTTGCCGAGTTCGCCGTTGATCGACGGTGCGGTCAGCACTTCGCCCTTGCCCTTTTCGAAGATCAGCATCGCCATGCGCTTCTTGAAATTTTCACGGCTGACGTCGCGCATGATCCGACCGCCCTTGGCGTCCATGGTCAGGTCAACCTTCGGCTGGTTGCTCTGCTGGTCAAAGCCCGGTTGCGCGTCGGTCAGGTTCTCGCCGGTGACGAGCACCTGCTTTTTGACGATGACCGCCCGACCGGTGCGGTCCAGAAATTTCTCGGAACCGAACGGCACCGGGCCGCTGCCGGTTTCGGCAGCACGCCCTTCGGCGCTCTCGTCGACCAGGCGCATTTCGAGCGTGGCGGTGCGACCGAGAATGTCCTTGGCCTTGGCCGTGTCCTGCACGCCGGGCAACTGGACCACGATGCGGTCGATGCCCTGTTGCTGGATCACCGGTTCGGCCACGCCGAGTTCGTTGATCCGGTTGTGCAGCGTGGTGATGTTCTGCTTGAGCGCGGCGTCCTGCAGCCGGCGCGCGGCCTCGGGCTTGATGACGGCGGTCAGCTTGAAGTTGTCGCCGTCTTGCGTCGCGGTGCCGGTGAGATCGGGGAACTGGTCCTGCACCAGGCCGCGCGCGGCTTCGAGGCTCGCTGCATCGCGGAAAGTGACTTCGATGGCCTGGCCGTTGCGCGTGACTGCGCTGCCGCGGATGTTCTTGTCGCGCAACGCGCTTCGAACGTCACTGGCAAAAGTTTCAGCGCGCTTGTCGAGGGCGCCCTTCAGGTCGACCTGCAGCATGAAGTCGACGCCGCCACGCAGGTCGAGGCCGAGGTACATCGGATAGGCATGCAGCGCGGCAAGCCACGCCGGCGAACGCGGCACGAGATTGAGCGCCACCGTGTAAGACGGGTCGTTCGCGTCGGGCACCAGCGCGTGCTGAATGACGTCGCGCGCCTTCAACTGGTCGTCCGGCGTCAGGAAACGCACGCGCAACGACGTCGCGTCGAGCGTTTGCATGTCCGGCACGAGATTAGCCGCCTTCAGCGCCTCGTCGATGCGCGCCTGCGTGGCGCCGTCGACCTTGGCGGTCGACTTGGCAGCCGACACCTGCACCGCGGGCGCTTCGCCGAAGAAATTGGGCAGGGCGTAAATCAGCCCCACGAGCAGCACGATCACGATGATCGCGTACTTCCAGACCGGATAACGGTTCATCGATTCAACCTTCAAGACGCGTAGCGCGAAGCACCCGCGTTATCACCGACTTATTACTTGATTGCGCCCTTGGGCAGAACCAGGACGACGGCGCTGCGCTGCACCTGAACTTCGACGCCGGAGGCAATCTCGACGCTCAGGTACGTGTCGCCGATCTTGGTGATCTTGCCGAGCAAGCCACCCGTGGTAGCGACTTCATCGCCCTTGGCAAGCGCTTCGATCATGGCGCGAGCTTCTTTCTGGCGCTTCATTTGCGGGCGGATCATGACGAAATACAGCACCACGAACATGAGCACCAGCGGCAGCATGCTGCCCAGCGACGAAAACATGTCGCCGACCCCTGCAGCAGCGGGCGCGGTCTGGGCGAAAGCAGAAGAAATGAACAAGGGGAAGTCTCCAACTGATTAGAACAAGACGGACAAGACAGACAAAACGGGAATGCGAGCCGGAATGAAGCTACCGGTCGCTGGCAGGCGGCCAACAGGACCGCATGACACAGCCCTGGGCTGCGAACAGCACCGAGCATTGTATTCGGCGGGGCCGGCCTCACCCGAAGGCTTACCCGGCGCGCCGAACGGGGCTTTCGACGCCGCGGATCAGGCGGCGATCTCGTTGCAGATCAGGCCGTTGCGCGCGCCTTTTGCGGGTTGCGCCACTGGTCGAGCAGCGCCGCCCATCGGGTGCGCGCCGCCGCCAGGTTGCGATCCTTCACATGGCCGTAGCCGCGAATCTGCTCCGGCAGCGCCGCGATTTCCAGCGCGGTCGCGTGGTTGCCCGCATTCAGCCCGGTCAGCACTTCATCGATGGCGGCGCGGTACTCGCCAATCAGCGCGCGCTCGGTTTTGCGTTCTTCGGTACGGCCGAAGATGTCGAGCGCCGTACCGCGCAGGCCCTTCAGCTTCGCGAGGAAGCGGAAGCCGGTCAACATCGCCGGGCCGAACTTCTGCTTTTGCAGTTCGCCCTTGGCGTTCTTCTTCCCGATGATCGGGGGCGCCAGGTGGTAGTTGAGCTTGAAGTCGCCTTCGAACATGCCGTTGACGCGATCCAGGAACGAGCGGTCGGTGTGCAGCCGAGCGACTTCGTACTCGTCCTTGTATGCCATCAGCTTGAACAGGTAGCGCGCCACGGCCTCGGTCAGACTGGTCTTGCCGACCAGCGACGACTCCGACTGCTGCACCTTGGCGACGAAACCTTTGTACTGCTCCGCATACGCCGCGTTTTGATAAGCCGTCAAAAACTCGACGCGGCGCTTCACCAGGCTTTCGACCGTCTCGCGCTTCTTGAACTCGATGACGTGCCCCGGCGCCACCAACTTCTGCACGGCCGCCAGGTCGTGCGCCGCGCGACGGCCCCATTCGAACGCTGTCTTGTTGTTCTCGATCGCAACGTTGTTGAGGTCGATCGCGCGCATCAGCGATTCGTATTCGAGCGGCAGCCAGCCGCGCTGCCACGCAAAACCCAACAGCATCGGGTTGGCATACAGGCTGTCGCCCATCAAGGCGACCGCGAAGGCATCGGCGTCGAAAGTGCCGAGGTTGTCGACACCGACGGCGCGTGCAATTTCATTGGCGCAGTCATCTTGCGGATTCACCCAGTTGGCGTTTCGTACGAAGGCCGCCGTCGGCGTGCTGTGCGTGTTGAGCGCAACGTGCGTACGCCCTTCACGCATGCGCGCCAGCGTCTCGGCATTGACCGCCACCAGCGGATCGGCCGCCAGGATCAAATCGGCCGCCGCAGTACCGACGCGCGTGGTGCGAATCGCGTCTTGCGACTCGCCGATGAGCGCATGGCTCCAGGTCGCACCACCCTTTTGCGCCAGGCCCGCCGCGTCCTGCGTGACGATGCCCTTGCCTTCGATGTGCGCGGCCATGCCGAGCAACTGGCCGATGGTGATAACCCCGGTGCCGCCGACACCCGCGACGACGACGCCCCAGACCTGGTCGCGCGCCAGTTGCGGCACGCGCGGCTCAGGCATCGCGCCCATCTCGAAAGGCGAACTGGCTTTGCTCTTCGACTTCTTCTTGAGTGCGCCGCCTTCGACGGTCACGAAGCTCGGGCAGAAGCCCTTGAGGCAGCTCATGTCCTTGTTGCAGGTGCTCTGGTTGATGGCGCGCTTGCGACCGAACTCGGTTTCAAGCGGCTCGACCGACAGGCAATTGCTCTGCACGCTGCAGTCGCCGCAGCCCTCGCACACCAGCTCGTTGATGACCACGCGCTTGGCCGGATCGACTGCCGTGCCGCGCTTGCGGCGGCGCCGCTTTTCGGTCGCGCAGGTCTGGTCGTAAATGATCGTGGTCGTGCCCTTGATCTCGCGAAACTCGCGCTGGATTTCGTCGAGATCGTCGCGATGGCGAATGGCGACGCCCTTGCCGGCGTAGCTGCCCGGCACCGTGACGCCTTCGTACTTCTCGGGTTCGTCGGTGACGATGACGACCTTCATGGCGCCTTCCGCATGCAGGCTTTCTGCGATCTGAAGCACCGAATGGCCTTCGGGCCGCTCGCCGATCGCCTGACCGCCGGTCATGGCGACCGCGTCGTTGTAGAGGATCTTGTAGGTGATGTTCACGCCCGCCGCGATCGACTGGCGAATGGCGAGCAGGCCGCTGTGAAAGTACGTCCCGTCGCCCAGGTTCGCGAAGATGTGCTGGTCGGTGGTGAAAGGCTGCTGGCCGACCCACGGCACGCCCTCGCCGCCCATCTGCGTGAAGCCGATGGTGCTGCGGTCCATCCAGGTTGCCATGAAGTGGCAGCCGATGCCGGCCATGGCGCGTGAACCTTCAGGCACCACGGTGCTGGTGTTGTGCGGACAGCCCGAGCAGAACCAGGGCTGGCGCCCCTCGGTCACGCCGCCGGCCTGCATGATTTCCATCGAGCGCTCCTTGGCGTCGAGGATGGCGATCTGCGCCTGCACGCGCGCTCGCATGTCGGCGCCGGCATGGTCGAGGATGCCGAGCTTCTTCAGGCGCTGCGCGATGGCCTTGGCGATCAGCGCCGGATTCAGGTCGGCGTTGGCGCGCAGCAGCGTGTTTGCGGTCGGGTTCGACATCGACCATTCGCCGCCCGAAAAATCACCATCGTCGAGTTCGTTGAACTTGCCCACGACATGGGGCCGGACGTCGGAGCGCCAGTTGTAGAGCTCTTCCTTGAGCTGGTATTCGATGACCTGGCGCTTCTCTTCGACCACCAGGATCTCTTGCAAGCCGGTTGCGAACTCGCGCGTGAGTTGCGCCTCGAGCGGCCACACCACGCCGACCTTGTGCAGACGAATGCCGAGCTGTCGACAAGTCGCGTCGTCGAGGCCAAGGTCCAGCAACGCCTGGCGCGTGTCGTTGTAAGCCTTGCCGCTGGCCATGATGCCGAAGCGATCATGGTCACCTTCGATCACGTTGTAGTTGAGGCGGTTGGCACGGATGTACGCCAGCGCGGCGTACCACTTGTAGTGCATCAAGCGTGCCTCCTGCTCCAGCGCGTGGTCGGGCCAACGAATGTGCAGGCCGCCCGGCGGCATTTCGAAGTCGGTCGGGATCACGATGTCGACACGCTCCGGGTCGATCATGGCCGTCGCGCTCGACTCGACGATTTCCTGGATCGTCTTCATGCCTGACCAGATGCCCGAGAACCGGCTCATCGCGAAGGCGTGAATGCCGAGGTCGAGAATTTCCTGCACGTTGGCCGGAAAGAACACCGGCGTGCCGCAGGCCTTGAAGATGTGGTCGCTCTGGTGCGCCGCAGTGCTGCTCTTGCTGATGTGGTCATCGCCTGCCACCGCGATCACGCCGCCGAACTCGGTGGTGCCAGCCATATTGGCGTGCTTGAAGACGTCGGAGCAACGGTCCACGCCCGGCCCCTTGCCGTACCAGATGCCGAAAACGCCGTCGAACTTGTTGGTACCCGGCGGCGAGAAGCCCAGTTGCTGCGTGCCCCACAGCGCGGTGGCCGCCAGCTCTTCGTTGACGCCCGGCTGGAACACGATGTTCTGCGCCTTCAGGTACTTGCTGGCCTTCCACAGCGCCTGGTCGTAGCCGCCGAGTGGCGAGCCGCGGTAGCCGCTGATGAAGCCCGCCGTGTTCTTGCCGTTTTGCTGGTCGCGCAGGCGCTGCAGCATCGGCAGCTTGACCAGCGCCTGCACCCCGCTCATGAAGGCGCGACCGTAGTCGAGCGAATATTTGTCGTCGAGGGTGACGGTCTCTAGCGCCTTGCGAATGTGCTCGGGCAGGGGTGCATTCATCGTCTCTGTCTCCTGATTTGGCGTGGCCTTGTGGGCGTGGCTGAAGGGTCTGTGCCCGGTAGGGCGCGTGCCCACGTTGTACGCAAAGTGTATGCCTGGGTCACGGACAGGTGTTTGCGTTCTTTGCCTTCAAAACGCCGCTTCCAGAATGGATCTTTCTTAAAATAGCGTCTTATGGAAAGCATCGACAAGTTCGATCTGGCAATCCTGCAAGAACTGCAGACCGACGGCCGCCTCACCAATGCCGAACTTGCGCAACGCGTCGGTCTCTCCGCCGCGCCCTGCTGGCGCCGCGTGCGTGCGCTCGAAGAGGCCGGCTTCATCAAGGGCTATCACGCAGAAATCGACCGCCACAAGATCGGACTCGGCGTGCTAGCTTTCGTGCGGGTCGACACCGAGCGCGTGCAGGGCGACGCCACCCGCAAGCTCGAGGACGCGATCCGCAAGCTGCCCGAGGTGGTGGCCTGCCACTACATCAGCGGCACCGGCACCTTCGAGCTGCAGGTGGTGGCGCAAGACCTCGACAGCTTTTCGAGCTTCGCTCGCCAGCACCTGATGAACCTGCCCAATGTGAAAGACCTGCACACCAGTTTTTCGCTGGGCGAAGTCAAAGCGAACAGTGCGTTGCCGCTGGGGCATTTGGCCGGCAAGCCTTCGCGTACGCGAGCGGGACGATAGCCGGCGATGCCACCGATTTCCCCCGACCAGAACGCCGAGCCAGAGACTTATGCCGAGCCGGCCACCGACCCGCGCCCACCTCGCGTCGGCGCGTTCGACCCGCTGAGCCTGCCGGTGTTCCGCATGCTGTGGAGCACCTGGCTCATCGCCAACGTCTGCATGTGGATGAACGACGTGGCGGCGGCGTGGATGATGACCACGCTCACCACGACGCCGATCTGGGTCGCGCTGGTTCAGTCGGCCTCGACCTTGCCGGTGTTCCTGCTCGGACTGCCGAGCGGCGCATTGGCGGACATCCTGGATCGGCGGCGCTGGCTGATCGCCACGCAGTTCTGGCTGGCCGGCGCCGCCGTCGTGCTGTGCGCAGCGAGCGTGCTCGACCTCATCAACGCGCCGCTGCTGCTGGCACTCACCTTCGCCAACGGCATCGGGCTGGCGATGCGTTGGCCGGTGTTCGCGGCCATCGTGCCGGAGCTGGTGCCGCGCACCCAATTGCCGGCAGCGCTCGGCCTCAACGGCATCGCGATGAACGCATCGCGCATCATCGGCCCGCTGCTGGCCGGCGCGATCATCGCCAGTGCGGGCAGCGTATGGGTGTTCGGACTCAACGCGGTGCTGTCGGTGGCCTCCGGCTTTGTGGTGATGCGCTGGCGGCGCGAGCACATACCCAATCCGCTCGGCCGTGAAAAGCTCATCGGCGCGATGCGCGTCGGCGTGCAGTTCGTGCGGCAATCGCAGCGCATGCGCGCGGTGCTCGTGCGCATCTCGATCTTCTTCCTGCATTCCACCGCGCTGCTCGCCCTGCTGCCTTTGCTGGCGCGCGGCCTGCACGGCGGCGATGCCGGCACCTTCACGCTGTTGCTCGCTTCGATGGGTGCGGGTGCGATCGTCGTGGTGCTGTTCCTGCCGCGGTTGCGCCAGGCTTTCGACCGCGATCAACTCGTGCTGCGCGGCACGCTCATCCAGTCGGCCGCCACGGCTGTGATGGCCTACGCGCCCAACACCTGGGTCGCGGTGCCCGCCATGTTCTTCGCCGGTGCCGCCTGGATCACTGTGGCCAATTCACTGTCGGTGTCGGCTCAGCTCGCATTGCCGGACTGGGTGCGAGCCCGCGGCATGTCGATGTACCAGATGGCCATCATGGGTGCGACCGCTTTCGGTGCTGCCGTGTGGGGCCAGATCGCCACTGTCGGCACGCTGCAGACCGCCTTGTTGATCGGTGCCGTGAGCGGCGTTCTGATGATGGGCCTGGCGTTGCGCTATGTGGTGGATGGCGGCGGCAGCGACGAAGACAACGACCTGAGCCCCGCGCGTGAAGGCTGGGCGCAGGCGCCTGCGCATCCGGCACCGGGCGAAGGCCGCGTCGTCATCACGGTCGAGTACATCATCGATCCGGCACGGGCCGCGACCTTTCATCTGGTAATGCAGCAGACGCGCCGCACGCGCCTGGCCGAAGGCGCGATCGGCTGGGAACTGCTCAACGACATTCGCGAGCCGGAACGCTATGTCGAGCAGATCGTCGATGCGTCGTGGACCGAGCATCTGCGGCGCTTCAACCGTGCGACCGCCGCCGATCTGGCGCTGCGTGAACGCCGGCTCGCGTTTCATCTGGGCGAAGGCCCACCGGTCGTCACGCGCTACATAGTCCGGCGCTGACGCGCTCCGCGTCAGGGCTTCTTCGTGGGCAATTCGATGCCAGGGAAGATCTTGATCACCGCGCTGTCGTCTTCCTTCGCAAAGCCGGCGGTCGAGGCTTGCATGAACATCTGGTGCGCGGTGCTCGACAACGGCAACGGAAACTTAGTCGCGCGCGCCATGTCGAGCACGATGCCGAGGTCTTTCACGAAGATGTCGACGGCCGACAACGGTGTGTAGTCGGCGGCGAGCACGTGGGCCATCCGGTTTTCGAACATCCAGCTGTTGCCGGCGCTGTGCGTGATGACTTCGTACAGCGCGGCCGGGTCGACGCCTTCACGCAGGCCGAGTGCCATCGCCTCCGCCGCCGCGGCAATGTGCACGCCGGCCAGCAACTGGTTGATGACCTTGACCTTGCTGCCCGCGCCGGCCTTGTCACCCAGGCGGTAGACCTTGGCGGCCATTGCATCGAGCACTTCGCCGACCTTGGCATAAGCCTCGGGTGTCGCGGCCGTCATCATCGTCATCTCGCCGCTGGCGGCCCGCGCGGCACCACCGGAAATTGGCGCATCGATGTACAGCAGGCCCATGGCCTTCAGGCGGGACTCGAAGGCGATCGACACGGTCGGGTCGACGGTGGAACACATCACGAACACACTGCCGGGCTTCATCGTGGACGCGACGCCGTTTGCGCCTTTGTCACCAACACTGCCGAACAGCACGCTCTCGGTCTGCGCCGCGTTCACGACCACCGAGACCACCACGTCGCACTGCGCACCCAACTCGGCCAGCGACGCACAGGCGGCGCCGCCGTCTTTAGCGAACGCATCGGCAACTTCTTTGCGCACATCGAACACGCGCAGGTCGAAGCCCTTGCGGCGCAACGATTGCGCCATGCCGCTGCCCATGGCACCGAGGCCGATCAGACCAATCTTCAACGTCATCTTGTCGTCTCCTTTTGTTGTGTAGTTAAGCCAGTAGTTTTTCCAGATCGACATCGACTCGCGTCGCTTCGCGGTCGAGCACGTTCACGCAATACAGCACCTCGATCCATTGCTCTGCGCGCACCGCTGTTTCCAGCTGACGCGAAGCCTGTGCCGCGCCAAGCGCGAAGATGGCCGAGAAGGCGCCTTTGAGCGCGTGAACGTGCTGCAGCAGCACCGGCACGTCACGCGCGATCGAGGCCTTGCGAATGGCGCGGCGCCGCAGCGCGATGTCTTCCCGCATCACGCCGGCGAGTTCATGCACAGACGCCATGTCGTTGCCCATGGTCTCCATGAGCCGCGCAAGGTCCAGTGTCGATGCGCCCTTGCGCTCGGGAGCGGGCACAGAGGCGAGAGGCGCTGGCGCTGTCACCACGGCGGTGATCGTCTTGCGCGCCGACGGTGCCGAGAGTGAAACGGGCGCCACTGGCGCCGGCCTGCTCGGAAAGGCGCTCAGGTCGAAATCGAATTCAGGCACGAGCACTTCAGGCACCTCGCTCGACGCGCGCATCGCCGACTGCATGGCCTCGGCCAGCCGCGCGGGCGAAACCGGCTTGGAGACATAGCCGTCCATGCCCTCGGCAAGGCAACGCTCGCGATCGCCGGCCATCGCATGCGCGGTGAGCGCGACGATGGGCGTGCGCGGCCGGCCGGGCATCGCCGCTTCGCGCGCGCGAATCTGCGCGGTGGCATCGAAGCCGCTCATGACCGGCATCTGCACGTCCATCAGAACCAGATCGAAGCGCTGCCGTTGCCACGCGCTCACGGCCTCCTCGCCGTTGCGCACGACCGTGAAGGTGCACCCCATGTCGCCCAGCAGCCGGCGCATCAACAACTCGTTGACGGCATGGTCTTCCGCCAGCAGCACGTTCAGGCCGTGCACCGTGGGCATGTCGAGCGGAGCCGGCTCCGACAGCACGCTGAAGTCGTCGTTGGCCTCGTCGAACACGGCAGTGAAGCTGAAGGTGCTGCCCTTCTGCGGTCGACTCTCGACCCGGACCTCGCCCTCCATCATGTTCACCAGTCGCGCGCAAATCGCCAAGCCCAGGCCGGTGCCTCCGTGTCGCCGTGTGGTCGATGCATCGGCCTGCGTGAAGGCCTCGAAAATCTGCTGCTGCTTGTCCTCCGAGATCCCGATGCCTGTGTCGCGCACCGAGAACAGCAACCGCTGCCGACGCGGCGGAAGATCGCCCTGGTCGTCGTCGACAGCCAGCGTGACATGGATGCTGCCGCGTTCGGTGAACTTGATGGCGTTCGACATCAGGTTCGACATCACCTGGCGCAACCGCCCGGGGTCACCCACGACCACCGGCGGCACATCGGGCGCGATGTCGATGTCGACACTCACGCCTTTCTTCTCCGCAGCCGGGACGTGCAGCGCGACCACGTCGTTGATCCAGCGTTCGACGTCGAAGCGGATCTGCTCGAAGACCAGCTTGCCGGCTTCGATCTTGGACAGGTCGAGCACGTCGTTCAGCAAGCCCAGCAAGGCGGTGGCCGAGCTGTCGACCAGTTGCAGGTAGCGCCGCTGCTCGGCATCGAGCTTCGACTTGTGAAGGAGCCGAGTGAGTCCGAGGATCGCGTTGAGCGGCGTGCGCACTTCGTGGCTCATGTTGGCCAGGAACTCGCCCTTGGCGCGGCTGCTTTCCTCCGCCTCGGCGCGCGCCTTGTCGATCTCGGCCAGCATCTCGCGGCGCGCCGTGATGTCGCGGTTGTAGCCGGTGAGCTTCAGCGGGGCACCCGCAGCATCGCGCTCGGTGATCATGCCGATGCTCTCGATCCAGATCCACCCTGTGGCTGCCGCCACGCGGTGCTCGACCAAATAGCGAGGGTTGTTGCCACTGAGGGCAGCCTCGAACGCGGCGCGCACCGCCCGCACATCCTCGGGATGCACCCGCGACAGCAGCTCGCGTATGTCCCAGAGACTGTCGGGTGATGCATCGCCGATCATTTCGTCCCAGCGTGTACTGAGAAAAATGCGGCCGCTCGGCACATCCCACTCCCACTGCGCAACGCGCGCTGCATCGGTGACCAGCATGTGCCGCCGAGCCGACAGCAGCGTCTTGCGCGAGGCTTCGATTTCTTCGGCCTGGCGCAGCGTCAACGCCTCGAGCGCATCGCGCTCTTCGGACAGCCGCTCGATGCGGACCAGCGCATCCTGCAAGGCGTCGTCGTGCTCAGCATTCGTCATTTCAGATGCGGGTTGTAACTTCGAGGCGTAATAATGAAAACGACTTAGTGCTCGATCAAAAAATCATTTGCCGAGCAAATCCACGACGCCTTTTGACGCGTAAGCCAAAACGAGTATGCACGTGAACGTTGGACTTAAAAACGATGAGGATGATGCCGAGGCGGAGAGCGCCACGGTGCTGCTGGTCGACGACCAGCCGGTGATCGGCCTTATCGTTCGCAAGATGCTGTCGAGCGACGCGGCCATCGGATTCCACGAGTGCAACGACGCCACCGCGGCGATCGACTTGGCGCGCGCTTGCCGTCCCACCGTCATCCTGCAAGACCTCGACATGCCGGGCGCCAACGGGCTCGATCTGGTCATGGCTTACCGCTCGATCCCCGAGCTGCGGAACATTCCGATCATCGTGCTGTCTTCCAACGACGAGCCAGCGATGAAGAAGGCGGCCTTCGCCATCGGCGCCAACGACTACCTGGTCAAGCTGCCGGAGCCTATCGAGCTGACGGCACGCGTTCGCTATCACTCACGCTCTTACATGGCGCTGCTCCAGCGCGACAACGCCTACCGCGCATTGCATGAAAGCCAGACGAAGCTGCGGCAAAGCAACATGGATCTGCAGCGCCTGACCAATTCCGACGGCCTGACCGGGCTCGCAAACCGTCGCTACTTCAACACGTACATCGAGCAGGCGTGGGCCACATCCCAAAAAGACGCCTCCGTGCTGTCGCTGTTGATGATCGATGTCGACTACTTCAAGCTCTTCAACGATACGTTCGGCCACCTCGCAGGAGACGACGCGCTGCAGCGGGTCGCGCAAGCGGTGCAGGGCGCGATGGTCGAACCGATGAGTCTTGCCGCGCGCTTCGGCGGTGAAGAGTTTGCCGTGATCCTCCCCCGCGTCGGTGCCGAAGCGGCCTGTGAAATGGGCGAACGCGTGCGCCGTGTTGTCGAAGCATTGGGCATTCCCCATCCTTCGGTCGCAGGCGCCAGTGTCACCGTGAGCATCGGGGTTGCGACGATGACGGCCAGTGTCGCAACACGCTCGACCGACCTGATCGCCGCGTCCGATGCCCGGCTCTATTGCGCCAAATACGACGGGCGCAATCGGGTGGTCGGCGCGGCTTAGCGGTCACCGCGATTGCGCTTGTCCGCAATCGCACATATGCAACAGCAAGGCGCTGTGCATGCCATGTTGATTGTCAACAAGGAGACCGTCCGCGAAAATGAAATCTCTCAGATTCGCTCATGATTTCCAACGAAACCCTTTTGAAGTACCACGAACGTTCTACTTGTTCGGTTCAGTGGCCCGAATTCGACCAGGCCTTCACTGCCGACTCGAGTGACGGACCTGGACTTTCATGACGAACGAAAGCGATCAGCCCGAAGACATCGCTTGCCTGTTCCGTAAGTTCGGCGGCGATCCGACGACATACAAGGAGTTCGCGCCACGCAACGAGCCCGCCGCCGAAGCGGGCGCACGGCCACTGATTTCGCCTTTCCCCGCGACTGCACCGGCGACCGCACCTGTGACCCCACCTGTGACCGAGCCTGTGCCGCCCTCCGCAGTGCCGGCACGACGTGGCTTGCTGTCCCGATGGCGCAGACCCAGCTGACCCACGTCGTCACGCTGCCGCGCGATGCCGACTCGTTCGCAACGCTGTCGATCACGGAACGAACGATCGGCAAGTACTGCCTTGCCTCGCCTACCCACGGAACCCCACGTCCTCAATGACACAAGAAACCGCGCTGCCGCCCGGGCCGCCACCGGCCGAGTCGCTGCTGCTCGACCATCCGGTGATGCGCGTCGTCGCTTGGGTCGCCACCTTCGCGCTACTGCCCGCCGTCATCATCACGCCGCTGACGCTGCACCAGCAGCTCACGCTGTCGGTTGTCATTTTGATCACCGGTCTCGTCGTCAACCGCTTTGCCGGACGCTTCGCCAGCCTGGTGCTGATCTTTCTTTCGGTGGTGGCATCGTCGCGCTACATGTACTGGCGCGTGACCGAGACGATGACCATGGACAGCGCGCTCCAGATCGTGCTCGGCGCGGGTCTGTTGATGGCGGAGGTCTACGCCTTCATCGTGCTGCTGCTCGGCTATGTCCAGACCGCTTGGCCGCTCGGCCGCAAGCCCGTACCCATGCCGGCCGACCCGGCAGTCTGGCCGACCATCGACGTCTTCATCCCGACCTACAACGAGCCACTGTCGGTGGTGCGCCCGACGGTGCTTGCCGCGCAGGCGATCGACTGGCCGCGCGACAAGATCAACATTTTTGTGCTGGACGACGGGCGGCGCGAAGAGTTCCGCGTGTTCTGCGAGGCGGTCGGCGTCGCGCACGTCACCCGCACCGACAACAAGCACGCCAAGGCCGGCAACATCAACGCCGCGCTGAAGAACACCAGCGGTGAGTTCGTCGCCATCTTCGACTGCGACCACATCCCGACGCGGTCGTTCATGCAGATCGCATTGGGCTGGTTCGGCCGCGAGCCCAAGCTCGGCATGGTGCAGTTGCCGCACTACTTCTTCTCGCCCGATCCGTTCGAGAAGAACCTCGACACCTTCGGCACAGTGCCGAACGAAGGCGAGTTGTTCTACGGCCTAATCCAGGACGGTAACGACCTCTGGAACGCCACCTTCTTTTGCGGCTCGTGCGCCGTGCTGCGGCGGACCATCTGCGAAGAGGTCGGCGGTATCGCCACCGAGACGGTGACCGAAGACGCGCACACCGCGCTCAAGATCCATCGGCTCGGCTACAGCACCGCGTACCTCGCGCTGCCGCAAGCGGCGGGCCTGGCGACCGAAAGCCTGTCGGGCCATGTCGGGCAACGCATTCGCTGGGCGCGCGGCATGACCCAGATCTTTCGCATCGACAACCCGCTGTTCGGCAAGGGCCTGAGCTGGGCGCAGCGCCTTTGCTACCTCAACGCGATGCTGCACTTCCTGTACGGCCTGCCGCGCAGCATTTACCTCACAGCGCCACTGGCTTACCTGTTCTTCGGCGCGAGCGTGATCCACGCCTCGGCCTCGATGATCTTCGCCTACGCGCTGCCGCACGTGTTCCACGCCAACTTCACCAACAGCAGGGTGCAGGGGCGGTTCAGGTATCTGTTCTGGAACGAGGTGTACGAGGCGGTACTGGCCTGGTACATCTTCAGGCCGACGCTGGTCGCGCTCATCAATCCCAAGCTTGGAAGCTTTAACGTGACGGCCAAGGGCGGCCTGATCCAGAAGCAATATTTCGACGCCGAGATCGCGCGCGCGAGCATGCTGCTGATGGCGATCAACTTCGTCGGCGTCGTCGTCGGCTTGTGGCGCCTCACCTTCGTGGATGCCGACAACATCGCGACGGTGTGGCTCAACCTGGCGTGGACCGTCTACAACCTGATGATCCTCGGCGCCTGCGTGGCGGCCGCCAACGAGTCGCGCCAGGTGCGCAGCGCGCATCGCGTCGCGCTCGAAGTGCCGGCCACGCTGTACTTTGCCGACGGCCGTTCGATGCGCTGCACCACCTCCGATTTTTCGACCGGCGGCCTCGCCCTCGACCTGCCGACCGAGGTGCTGGCCGAGGATGCGACGCCGTTCGAAGTCGCGCTCTATCGCGGCAGCACCGAGTACCGCTTCCCGGCCGTCGTTCGCTTCAACAGCGGCAAGCGGATGGGCCTGCGCTTCGACGCCATGAGCTTCGCGCAGGAGCGCGCGCTGGTGCAGTGCACCACCGCCCGCGCCGACATCTGGGTCGCGCGCTGGGGCAACCATCCGCGCATGGCGGCTCACCGCGTCATGGCACGCATCGCGCACATCAGCGCCATCGGATTCAAAGACATGTTCGCTCACTATCTTCATGCCGCAGCCGGCAAGTTCCACGCGCCGGCGCCCGCCACGGCCGCCCTGCGCGACGCCAAGGATCCGATCTGATGCGCGCCGCTCTCGTTGCCCGTTCCGGCGTCGTGTGCGGCGTCGTCGCGCTGCTCGTTTTGGCGACTGCACCGGTCGACATCGCATGGGCGCAAGCCCGGCCTGCGGCGAGCGCCGTGCCGGCATTGCCCGCGGCTGTTCCAGCCGCCAGCGGCGACCCCCGCACGCTCAACCTCACACAGCTCGGGCTCAACTACGCCATCAAGCTGCGTAGCGTCAGCGGGACTGTCGGCATTCCGTTCAGCGTGCGTGCCGACGAGCTCGTCACCGCTGCTTCTCTGCGGCTCAACTACGCCTTCTCGCCGTCGCTCATTCCCGCGCTGTCGCACCTCAAGGTGAGCGTGAACGATGTCGAGGTGACGACCTTGCCGTATGGCGCGGCCGAGGCAGGCAAACCGCAGACCGTCGACATCCCGATCGACCGCCGCCTCATCGCGGACTTCAACCGCATCAACATCGAGCTGGTCGCGCACTACACGAACGAATGCGAAGACCCCGACCACAGCAGCCTGTGGGCCACCGTCGACGCGTCGAGCGCGCTGACGCTCAACGTGACGCCGCTCAAGGTCACGAGCGACCTCGCGACGCTGCCGCAGCCCTTCTTCGACCGGCGCGACGTGCGGCGCGCGAGCATTCCGTTCGTCTTCGCCGGAGCGTCGGCCTCTGCAGCGTCGACCACCGCTGCGCTGAGTGCGGCCGGCATCGTGTCGTCGTGGCTCGGCGGGCTTGCCGGCTATCGCGGCGCGACCTTTCCGGTGACGACCGGAGAGTTGCCCACTGCGGCGCACGCAGTCGTCTTTGCCACGCCGGAGAGCAGCATCGCAGGCCTCATCCTGCCAGCGATCAAAGGACCGACGCTGACCGTGGTCGACCATCCACGCGACCCGGCCTTCAAGCTGTTGCTGGTGATGGGCCGCAACGCTGCCGAGCTGACCACCGCTGCATCGGCGCTGGCACTCAACAGCCGCGCGTTCACCGGCGCGACCTCGACCATCGCCGACCTGCAGTTGCCCGCGCCGCGCAAGCCGCACGATGCGCCGCGATGGATTTCAAGTGACCGCCCTGTCATGCTCGGCGAGCTGGCACCAGGGCCCGTTTTTTCCGTGTCGGGCTACACGCCGGATGTGGTCAAGGTCGATCTGCTGATCCCGCCAGACCTCTTCACCTGGCGCAGCCGCGGCATCCCGCTCGACCTGCAATACCGCTACACGCCCCGCGTGCGGCCCGACCAATCGACGCTGAACCTGAGCGTCAACGACACCTTCATCGGATCGTTGCCGCTGCGTGCGGCCAACATGGCGAGCGATGCCTGGTGGAACGTGTTCGCGCTGAAGTTGCTGCCCGATGGTTCGGCCCTGCACAGCACCCAGCTGCATCTGCCGCCGCTCGCCATGGGCTCGCGCAGCCAGCTCCGGATGCACTACTACTTCGAGCAGCCGAGGACCACCTGCACACCCGTACTGGACAACGTGCGCGGCGGCATCGACCCGACCTCGACCATCGACGTATCGAGCTTTCCGCACTACATCGCGATGCCCGAACTGGCCGCTTACGCAAATGGCGGCTTCCCGTTTTCGCGGATGGCCGACCTGGCCGAAACCGCGGTCGTGATGCCCGATCGCGCGGAGCGGGGCGACATCGAAACCTACCTCGCGCTGATGGGCCACATCGGCGACGTGACCGGCTACCCGGCCCTGCGCGTCACGGTCGGCTCGGCTTCCAACGTCGATCAGTGGGCCGACAAGGATCTGCTGGTGCTCGGCAACCTGAAGAACCAGCCGCTCTTCACCCGATGGGCCGCACAGATGCCGTTGCGGCGCGACCTTGCCGCAGCTGCAGGCCAGGGCGCCGAGCAGTTCCACATCGGTACCTGGTTCGAAGACACGCTGAATTTGATCCAGGGCTCGCGTCAACGCGAAGACCTGCCCACCAGCACCACGCAGATGTCGGTGTTCGAAGAGCGCACCGATGCCGTGCTGGCGGGCTTTCAGTCGCCGCTTCGTGCCGGCCGCAGCGTGGTCGCGGTGGTGGCCAACGAAGCCTCGCAACCAGCGCTCGTCAACGCGCTGCTGACGCCCGATCTGCTGCAACGCATCCAGGGCAGCATGTCGATCGTGCGGTCGGCGCAGGTGAGCAGCCTGCTGAGCGGCGAGACCTACTACGTGGGCACGCTACCGCCGTTCACCTGGCTGCAATGGAACCTGTCGCGCAGCCCGTTGCTGCTGGCAGGGCTGGTCGTGCTCGTCGCGCTGCTGGGTGCCGGCGTCTCTTTCGCCAGTCTGCAATTGCTGGCCCGCAAGCGCTTGCGTCGCCAATGAATCCATTTGTTTCCTCCATCGCAGACCGGCGTCGCTGGCTGGCCGGCCTGGCGCTGTCACCGCTTGCTGCGAGCCTTGCCGCATGGCCTGCCTGGGCGCGCGCTGGCGCCGGCGACTGCATCACGTCGTCCGACTGGTCGCGCTTTGCCGCACGCCACATCCAGGCCGATGGCCGCGTGATCGACTTCGACACGCCGCAACAGCAGTCGACCTCCGAGAGCCAGTCGTACGGC
Organism: Variovorax sp. GrIS 2.14; assembly: GCF_046115955.1. NCBI lineage: Bacteria > Pseudomonadati > Pseudomonadota > Betaproteobacteria > Burkholderiales > Comamonadaceae > Variovorax > Variovorax sp. GrIS 2.14. Next base: position 353,258 of record NZ_JBJXIA010000001.1, on the reverse strand, counting down.
CTGTTCTTTTCGCTGGTACACAACGACCGCGACACCTACGCCCGCGTGCTGACATGGACCGACACCAACCTGGCCGGCGGCAGTCTTGCCACGCGCTTGCCGGCCTGGCAATGGGGACGCCAGCCAGACGGCAAAAGCTGGGGCGTGCTCGACAGCAATCCGGCTTCCGACGCTGACCTGTGGCTCGCCTATTCCCTGCTCGAAGCGGGCCGCCTGTGGAACCTGCCGCGCTATCGCTCGCTCGGCCGTGCCGTGCTGCAAATGGTCGCGCGCGACGAAGTCACGACACTCGACGGACTCGGCCGCATGCTCTTGCCTTGGCCGCAGTCAGTGGCCAAGGGCCCGACCTGGCGGCTCAATCCCAGCTACATGCCCCTGCAGTTGCTGCGCTACTTTCAGCAGGAGTCGCCGCGAGGGCCGTGGGGCGAGATCGCCGACAACACGCTGCGCATGGTCGGTGCCGTCACGCCGCAAGGCTTCGCGCCCGACTGGTGTGCCTGGTCGAGCGACGACAAGGGCTTCGTCGCCGACCCCGACAAGGGTCCGGTCGGCAGCTACGACGCGATTCGCGTGTACCTTTGGGCCGGCATGCTGGATGCCGAAGACCCGGCCCGCACTTCGCTCCACAAGCACCTCTACGGCCCGCGGCACGCCATCGAGCAAGGCAAGCCGATGCCCGAGTACGTCGACACGGCGACAGGCGTCGGCCGCGGCATCGGCCCGACCGGCTACAGCGCAGCGCTGTTGCCGTACCTCAAGGCGCAAGGCGCCCCCGTGCCTTCTTTGCCGCCGCTGTCCCCGACGCACAAGCCGCTCCCGTACTACGAACGCGTGCTGATCCTCTTCGGCCAGGGCTGGCTCGAGGGCCGCTTCGCCTTCGGCAAGACCGGCGAGCTGCAAACCCATTGGAAGTCTCCATGTCCTTCCGCACGACCGACATGAACACCCCCCTCCATGCGCCCTTCGCTTTGTCGCCGACCTCGGTGCGGCAACGCGCTCCGGCACGGCAATGGATCGTCCGGCTCGGCTTGCTCGGTGCCTTGTGCGCAGGGGCCGGCACCGGTGCTTCGGTTTTCGCGCAGAGCGACGCGCGCTCGGCCCTGATCGAGCAAGGCAACTACTGGCAGAGCCTCGGTCGCGCCGAGCTCGCGGAAGAGAGCTGGACGAAGCTGCTGCGCGTCGATCCGAAGTCGGCCGATGCGATGTACGGCATGGCGCAGGTCGAGCTCACCCGCGGCAATGCCGAAGCCGCACGCGGCTGGATCACACAACTGCAAACCGCGCACCCGACCGATGCGCGTGTGGCGCGTCTGCAGCAGCAGGCTCGGCGGCCCGGTGCACCGGCCAGCGACCTGCAGCGTGCCCGCGCCGCCGCGCAGGCCGGCCACGCGGTTGAAGCCGTGCAGCTCTATCGCGCGCTGTTCGACAACCGGCCACCCCCGACACCACTGGCGCTGGAGTTCTACGAGGTGCTGGGCGGTACGCAGCAGGGCTACGACGAGGCCCGCAAGGGCGTCGCGCAGCTGATCAAAGACCAGCCGAGCAACCTCAACGCAAGGCTCGCATCGGCGCAGCTCGACACCTACCGCGAGCCGAGCCGGCGTGACGGCATCAAGCAACTGGCAGACCTATCCAAGCAACCCAGCGTGGCGGCGCGCGCCAGGGCAAGTTGGCGGCAGGCGTTGCTCTGGCTCGACGCTGGTGCGGGCGACGCCCCGCTCTATCAGGACTACCTCGCGGTTCAGCCCGACGCGGCCGTTTCGGCGCGGCTCGGCACGCTCACGGCAGAACGCAAGGCATCGACCGCTTCGCCGGCCGCACAAGCGCTCGGCGAAGGCTTCAAGGCACTGGACCGCGGCGACAACGCCCTGGCGCAGCAGCGCTTTCGGCAAGCGTTGCACGCGCAACCCGGTGATCTCGACGCACTCGGCGGGCTCGGTTTGATCCGTCTCAGGCAGAAGCGATTTGCCGAAGCCGAGCCGTTGCTGCGACAGGCATCGAAGGCACCGAACGGCGGCAAATGGGCATCGGCCTTGCGCAGCGCCAGCTACTGGACGCTGATCGGCCAAGCCACCGCGGCGCGCGAAAATAACAGCACGACCGCCGCGCGCGCGCTGCTGGAGCGCGCTGTGAAGCTCGATGCACGCGAGCCCGTCGGGCAAAAAGCGCTGGCCGATCTGCGCCTTGCCGCGGGCCCGTCCGGCGAAGCCGGGCAAGACACCCGCGTGCGCGTCGAACAGGCGCGCGCGCAAGCCCGCGCCCAAGTCGAAGCGGGCGACAACGCCGGTGCGCAACGCACGCTCGAAGACGCGAGGCTCACCGCGCCCGACAGCCCGTGGGTGCGACTCGACCTCGCCAGCATCTATCGGCGCGACGGCCTCATGACACAGGCGCGCGACCTGATGGACGGCCTCTTGCTGTCACAACCGGACATGCCGGATGCGTTGTATGCCAGCGCCTTGTTCGCATCCGATTCAGGCGACCCGGCGTCCGGCCTGCAGTACCTCGATCGCATCCCCGCCAACGCCCGCACGCTCGACATGTCGGCGCTGCAGAACCGCCTGTGGGCGCAGGGCCAGGCACAGCGTGCGCAAGCGCTTGCAATGCAGGGCCAGGTGGCAGCGGCACGCGAGGTGCTGGCACAGGCCGAAGCCGCGCTGGGCGCCAACATGACGGCTGCGCAACGCAGCGATTTCGACAGCTTGCGCGTCGCTTTCACGCTGCGCCAGACCGATGCGCTGCGCGAAGCCGGCAACCTCGAAGCCGCCCACGACGCGATCGCGCCACTGGTGGCCGAGCGACCGAACGACCCGCAGGTGATGGCGGCGCGTGCGCGCCTGTACTCGGCCGCGCACGACGAACGTCAGGCGCTGGCGCTGTACCAGCGCATCCTGCAGCGCAGCCCGACCGATGTCGACACGCTCATCGCGGCGGCCGGCAGCGCGAGCGCATTGCGCGACCACAACGAAGCCGAGCGCTACATCGCCGCTGCGCTGCAACAGGCACCCGACGAATCGCGCGTCCTGGCTGCGGCCGGCCGCAACTATCGCAACGCCGGAGACAACGCGCTGGCCGAGCAGTACTTGCGCGCTGCCGTGGTCGCAGGCATGCCGTTGCCCGGCACGCCTGCGACCGATCCGGTGCTGGCCGAGTTGCAAGCGCTCGAAGCCGAACGCCGTCCGACCCTGAGCGTCGGCACCAGCTTTCGCACACGCGCCGGCGAGGCCGGCATGAGCAGGCTGTCGGACAGGGAGATCCCTATCGAGGCGCGCATCCCGGTCGGCAACGGCAAGATCGTGATCGGTGCGACGCCGACGTTTCTCGATGCCGGCACGCTGTCGCCGGCGTTCGGCACGGCCAGTCGCTTCGGCGCCGGGCCGGCCGCCGCGCTCGCGCAACTGCAGGGCACCGCACCGGCCGTCGGCTCGCAGACCGCCAGCGGCGTCGGATTGAGCTTGGGCTACGAAGGCAAGAACCTGAGCGCCAGCATCGGCACCACGCCGCTCGGCTTTCCTGAGACCAATGTCATCGGCAACGTCAGCTACGCCAGCCAGCTCAGCGACAACGTGTCGCTGAAAGGCGAGCTGTCGCGCCGCGCGGTGACCGACAGCCTGCTGTCTTTCGCAGGCGCCAAAGACGCGCGCACCGGAGCGAAGTTCGGCGGCGTGGTCGCGACCGGTGGCCGGCTCGACCTGACGCGCGACAACGGCACCTACGGCTTCTACGGCTACGGCTCGTACCACGCGCTGACCGGCACCAACGTGCAGAACAACAATCGCGCCGAACTGGGCGGCGGCATCTACGTGCACCTGATGAAGAGCGCCACGTCGAGCCTCACCGCGGGCATCAACATCGACCTGCTGCACTACGACAAGAACCTGAGCTACTACACCTTCGGGCAGGGCGGCTACTTCAGTCCGCAGCGCTACATGAGCGTCGCGTTTCCAATCGACTGGACCGGCCAGGACGACCGTCTGTCGTGGCGGCTCAACGCATCGTTGGGCGTGCAGTCGTTCACCCAGAACGATTCGCCGTACTTCCCGACCGACCCCACACGCCAGTCGGACGCCGCCCGCGCGACCGCGGTCGCCACGGCGCTCGGCGTCAACAGCGCGCCGTTCACCGGCGCGCACCTGGGCTCTAGCAAGACCGGCCTCGCCTACAACCTGGCCGGCCTGCTCGAATACCAGTTGGCACCGCAGGTCTACCTGGGTGGTTTGCTGAGCTTCAACAATGCGCAGAACTACCGCCAGGTCACCGGCGGCATCTACCTGCGCTACGTGTTCGGCGGTTCGTCGGAGGCAGGCCGGTCGCGCAACGGCGGCGCCACGCTGCGTCCGCTCAGCTCCCCTTACACGCCGCTGCTTTGAAGCGTTGCTTCAAGCCGCCGGCGCCGCGTGTCCCCAAGGCGGCGCGCGCTCGAACTCCGCGATCCACTCCGGAATCTGCGGCGCGAACATCGGCCGGGCGATGCCGTAGCCCTGGCCGAGCGTGCAGCCGAGCGCCATCAGCGCATCGCCGTGCGCGACCGACTCGACGCCCTCGGCGATGGTCTTGCGACCCAGGCCGTGCGCCATCACCAGGATGCCTTCGACGATGGCCCGGTCTTCTGCGTCCTCGACCATGCCGCGCACGAAAGACTGGTCGAGCTTGAGCGCCGCCACCGGCAACTGGCGCAAGTAAGTGAGCGATGAATAGCCGGTGCCGAAGTCGTCCAGCGTGACCGGCACACCGAGCATCTTGCAGGCCAGGATGAAGTCGGCCACCGCACCGAAGTCCTTGATGGCCGTCGTCTCCAGGATCTCCAGTTCGAGCACGCCGGGCTGCAGTTGCGGATAGCGCGCCAGGTGCCGCGTCAGCCGCTCGATGAAGTCGGGCCGCAGCAAATGGCGCGGGCTGATGTTGACGCTCACCGACGTGCGCAAACCGCCATCGAGCCACGCTGCCGCCTGCCGCATCGACTCGCCGATGACCCAGTCGCCGAGCAGCTCGACCAGTTCGTGGTCTTCGATGAGCGGCACGAAAGCGACCGGCTGCAGCAGCCCGTATTGCGGATGTTGCCAGCGCACCAGCGCCTCCATGCCGATGACCTTGCCGTGCGCCATGTCGACCTTGGGCTGGTACGCGAGCACGAACTCGCTCTGCTCCAGGCCGTTCCGGATGCGCTGGCGAATCTGCTGCTCCTGGTGCTGCTCGAGCGCGCGCGACGCATCGAAATACTGCACCTGACTGCCACCACCGCGCTTGGCGAAGAAGAGCGCATAACGCGCGTGCTGCAGCAGCACTTCGGTCGGCTCCTCGCCATAGCGCATCAACGCCACGCCGACGCTGACGCGAATGCGCGTGGTGCGTTCCTGCAGCCGGAACGGGTGGGCCAGTCGGGCCAGCACCTGCTCGATCAAATCGTCGCATTGCGTCTGGCTGGTGAACGACATCACCAGCGCGAACTCGTCGCCGCCGACGCGGGCCACGGTGGCATCGTGCGGCACCGCGGCCTTGAGCCGGCGCGCCACTTCGCGCAACACGGCATCGCCACCGACCGGGCCGAAGCCGTCGTTGACGTTGCGGAACTGGTCGAGGTCGAGATAGCAGATCGCCAGCAGCCGCTCGGGGTCGCCGTCGTGCATGTGCGGCGCGCGCTGCAGTTCTTCGAGGGTTGGAATGCGGTTGGGCAGCCGGGTGAGTGCGTCGTGTCGCGACAGCATGTCGAGCCGCTCGGCGCGCGCGCCGCTCGCCTTCAGACCGAAGCTCCACAGAATGGACTGGTCATCCATGCGCTCCGCACGCATGGCAACACGCAGCCCCTCGCCGTGCAGCGCGCGTAAGACGACGTTGTCGCGCTCGACCACGCCCAGCGCCGGCACCGCGACGTCGCTCAGGGCTTCGGTGTTGAATGCGGTTTTTGCGCCGAGCGTGGGGCCACCCCCGACTCCCGCTTCAACGGCCACCGGTTCGAACACCTCGGTCAACGGCAGATCGGTCAGCGAGCCCGGCGCGTAGCCCAGCATGTGGTGCGCGTCCACGTCGGCCCAGAGGATCTGCCCATCGCGAATCTTGAGGTGGCCGACGAGCGTGCGGGTGAACATGGCGGCAATTGTTCACCAAAGTACGCCCGCCGGGGCGCAGGAATCGCATCGAGCGCACAAAACAGCGTTAGGCGACGACTCAGCGCATCGCGTGCCGCGCAGCCCGAACGATGCTGGCCGCATCGACACCGAAGAAGTCGCGGAGGGCCGCACGCGTGTCGCTGCGGCCGAAGCCGTCAGTGCCGAGCGTGAGGTAGCGGCGGCCTTCGGGCAGGTAGGCGCGCACGCTTTCAGGCACGGCACGGACATAGTCGGTCGCGGCGACGACGGGGCCGTTGCCCCGGCCGAGTCGCTGGGCGATGAAGGGCATTGAGGCGGCATCGCCACGCAACGCCGCCGCCTCGCACGCGCCGCCATCGCGCGCGACCTCGCTCCAGCTGGTAACGCTGAACACATCGACCGCGATGCCCTCGCTCGCCAGTTGCTGCGCGGCCTTGATGACTTCCGTGAGGATTGCGCCGGAGCCCAATAGCGTGACGTCCGCGACTCCCTTCGCTTCACCGTACCGTCCGAACCGATAGCACCCGCGCAACACATCCGCATGCACTTGCGCCGGCAGGCTCGGCTGCGCGTAGTTCTCGTTCATCAAGGTCACGTAGTAGAAAACGTCCTTCTGCTCGACCAGCATCTCGCGCATGCCCGCATCGACGATCACCGCCATCTCGCCGGCGAAGGCCGGGTCGTAGGCCTTGCAGTTGGGAATGGTCGCGGCGATCAGGTGGCTGGTGCCATCCTGGTGCTGCAGCCCTTCGCCGCCGAGGGTGGTGCGGCCCGATGTGGCGCCCAACAGGAAGCCGCGCGAGCGCTGGTCGGCGGCTGCCCAGATCTGGTCGCCGACGCGCTGGAAGCCAAACATCGAGTAGTAGATGTAGAACGGCAGCATCGCCAGCCCGTGCACGCTGTAGCTCGTCGCTGCCGCCGTCCAGCTGGCGATGGCGCCGGCCTCGCTGATGCCTTCTTCCAGGATCTGCCCATCGGTGGCTTCGCGGTAGCTCAGGATGGTGTCGATGTCTTCCGGCGCATAGCGCTGGCCCACGCTCGAATAGATGCCGACCTGCTTGAACAGGTTGGCCATGCCGAAGGTGCGCGCCTCGTCGGCCACGATGGGCACCACGCGCGGGCCCAATGCCTTGTCTTTCATCAGCGCGCCGAGCATGCGGACGAACGCCATGGTGGTGCTCATGTCCTTGCCGTCGGCTTCGAGCGCGAACTTGGCGTAGGCATCGATGGCTGGCACGGGCACGATGTCGCACTCGGTTTCGCGTCGCGGCATCGCGCCACCGAGCGCTTCGCGATGCGCCTTCAGGTAGCGCATCTCGGTGCTGTCGTCGGCCGGCTTATAGAAAGACAGCGAGGTCGCCTGCTCGTCCGAGAGCGGCAGGTTGAAGCGATTACGAAAGCCGATGAGGTCGGCACTCTCGAACTTCTTGTGCGAGTGCGTGGTCATCTTGCCTTGCCCCGCACCCATGCCGTAGCCCTTCTTGGTGTGGGCCAGGATGACGGTCGGCTGCCCGACGTGTGCAGCCGCTGCGGCGTAGGCGGCGTGGATCTTCACGAAGTCGTGGCCGCCGCGCTTGAGGCGATCGATCTGTTCGTCGGTCATGCCTTGCGCCAGGCGCTTCAACTCTTCGTTCTGGCCAAAGAAGGTGTCGCGGTTGAAGCGGCCGTCCTTTGCGGCGAAGGTCTGCATCTGACCGTCGACCGTGTTGGCGAAGGCGCGGGCCAGCGCGCCGGTGGTGTCGCGCGCGAAGAGGCCGTCCCAGTCGCTGCCCCAGATCAGCTTGACGACGTTCCAGCCTGCCCCGGCGAAGAGCTTTTCGAGCTCGTCGATGATGCGGCCGTTGCCGCGCACCGGGCCGTCCAGGCGCTGCAGGTTGCAGTTGACGACCCACACCAGGTTGTCGAGCTTCTCGCGCGCGGCCAGGGTCAATGCGCTCATGGATTCGGGCTCGTCCATCTCGCCGTCGCCGAACACGCCCCACACGCGTCGCTCTGCGACGTGTTTTCCGTTTTCATTGCGGGCGCTGCAGTCGAGCAGCTGCCGATCAGTGAGGTAGCGCATGAAGCGTGCGTGGTAGATCGAGCTGATCGGGCCGATGCCCATCGAGCCGGTCGGAAACTGCCAGAAGTCGGGCATCAGGTAGGGATGCGGGTAGCTGCTCAGGCCGCGTGCGCCCTTGCCCTGGGTGAAGGCGGGGGCGGTCAGCTCCTGGCGGTAGTGCGTGAGATCGTCTTCGCTCAGTCGGCCTTCGAGAAAGGCCCTTGCGTAGACACCCGGTGCGCTGTGCGGCTGGAAGAACACCAGATCACCACGATGGCCCTCGTTCTTGGCATGAAAGAAGTGGTTGAAGCCCATCTCGAACAGATCGGCCGCGCTGGCGTAGCTGGCGATGTGGCCGCCGAGTTCGCCGTAGGAATGGTTGGCGCGCACCACCATCGCCAGCGCGTTCCAGCGCATGAGGGAGGCCAGGCGTTCTTCGATCGCGAGGTCGCCGGGGAAGGCCGGTTGCGCATCGACGGCGATGGTGTTGACGTACGGCGTGCACAGCTCGGGTTGCCAGCCGATGCGTTGGGCGCGGGCCTGCTCGGCAAGAGCGTCGAGGATCTGCTTTGCGCGCTCCGGGCCGCTGGCTTCGACCAGCGCGGCGAAGGCGTCGCGCCACTCGGCTGTTTCCTGCGGGTCAGGATCCCCTGTAGACGCTCCCGTGGGCGCGCCAGCGAGGACACTGAGTTGAAGCGTGGACAAGGCGTTCATTCGTTGGTTCCGATTCGGTGTGCTTCGACAGTATCGCCACTGCCGCGCATTGCCACGAAACCGTCACATCGCGTGGATATGGTCAGGCTCCCGTCAGCCAGCAACAAAAGCCATAGCCCGCCATGAACGATAGAACGCTTCCGACTTCTCTTGTCAATCCGTACGCCGACCCCGACGACTTCGACAACAACCCGAGCGCCAACACAGCGCTCGGTGACGTCATCGCCACACGCATGCATCGGCGGCATCTGCTGCGCGGCGGCGTCGGCGCACTCGCTGCCGCGACGCTCGGCCCGCTGGCACTGAGTGCCTGCGGCGGTGGCGGCAGCAGCGGCGGCTTCCCGATCATTTCGCCGGCGCCCGCTCCCGCACCGGTGCCCGCACCGCCGCCCCCTGCACCGGCACCCGCGCCAGCCGCTGGTCCAGCGCTGGGCTTCACGGCAGTGAGCAAGAGTCTGGCCGACAGCATCGTCGTGCCGCTCGGCTACACCGCGACCGTGATCTACGCGACCGGCGACTCGATCGACCCGGCCGTCAGCGACTACAAGAACGACGGCACCGACGACAACTTCGGCCGACGCAGCGGCGACCAGCACGACGGCATGCACTTCTTCGGCCTGACCGGCGACGGCAAGCCGACGCTGACCAACAGCGACCGCGGCCTGATGTGCATCAACCACGAAGCCATCAACGGCACGGTGGCCTTCATGCACCCGAACGGCCAGACCAATGCCGGCGCTACTGCCGGTGCACGGCCCGAAGCCGAAGCGCTGAAAGAAGTCGAGGCGCACGGCGCATCGGTGGTCGAATTGGCCCGCAGCGGCGGCAAGCTGGCAACCGTCAACACATCGACCTTCAACCGCCGCATCACGCCGCGCACGCCGATGACATTCGGCGGTCCGGCCAAAGGCTCGGCCTTGCTGAAGACGCTGTACTCACCCGCCGGCACGACCACGCGCGGGATGATCGGCAACTGCGCCAGCGGGTACACGCCGTGGGGCACGTACCTCACTTGCGAAGAGAACTTCGCCGGCTTCTTCACCCGTGGCGCGGCCGACGATGCGCAACGCACGCCCAAGGAACTCACGGCCTTCCTGCGCATCGGGCTGAAACAGAACGTGACGGGCGGCCAGCGCTGGTCGACCGTGGTCGCGGCCGACCCGGCAAGCACCGAATACCAACGCTGGAACGCCAGCAAAACCGGCGCATCGACCGACGGTACGGACGACTTCCGCAACACGCACAACACCTTTGGCTGGGTCGTCGAAATCGATCCGTACGACCTGTCGTCCACACCCGTCAAGCACACCGGGCTCGGCCGCTTCGCGCACGAAGGTGCATGGCCGAGCAACCCGGTTGTCGGCAAGCCGCTGGCCTTCTACATGGGCGACGATTCGCGCAGCGAGTACGTCTACAAGTACGTCTCGAAAGCCACCTGGATCGCGGCCGATGCGAACCCGAGCGACCGCCTCGCGACCGGCGCCAAGTACCTGGACGACGGCACGCTCTACGCAGCCAAGTTCAACGCCGACGGCAGCGGCACCTGGCTCAAGCTCGACCTGACCAACGCGGCGATTGCGGGCAACACGGCCTACGCTTTCGCCGACCTGGCCGACGTGCTGGTCAACGCGCGTCTGGCTGCCGATGCGGCCGGCGCCACCAAGTGCGATCGCCCCGAATGGACGGCGGTGAATCCGCTCAATGGAGAGATCTACATCACCATGACGGAGAACCCGGACCGTGGCAACGTCGGCTCCACCAGCAGCAACAACGTGCCCAACCCCGACGTGGATCCGGCCTTTCCGCGCTACTGGCTCGACAACAAGGCCATCACCACGCAAAACGCTGCGGTGCAGGCCAACAAGGGCGACGTCAACGGCCAGGTCATGCGCATCCGCGAAACCGGCAACGACGCATCGGCCACCACCTTCAATTGGGACATCTACCTGTTCGGCAGCCAGGCCAAGGCCGATGCAGGGCTGGACGATGTCAACTACCAGAAGAACGTGAACCTGTCGGGGCTCTCCGACTTCAACGATCTCTCCAAGCCCGACGGCTGCTGGTTCTCGCGCGCCAGCGGCATCCTGTGGATCGAGACCGACGACAACGCCTACTACGACGTCACCAACTGCATGCTGCTGGCAGCCATTCCAGGCACGTACGGCGACGGCGGAAAGATCGAGGTGGTGAACCAGCCCAACGGCAAGCCGGGCACCGCCGGCACCGCACCGGTGACCGTCACGACCTATGCCGGCAAGAAGATGACCGACACGATCTTCAAGCGCTTCTTGACGGCGCCGAAGGGATCGGAAGTGACTGGCCTGGCCGAGTCGCCGGACGGCAAGGCGCTGTTCATCAACATCCAGCATCCGGGCGAGAACACCGCCGCCGCGAACATCGGTGACCCGACCAAGTACGAGAGCCATTGGCCAGGCACCGGCGCCGGCATCGCGCTGCCTTATGGTCCCGGTGGTGCCGTAGCGCGACCGCGTTCAGCGACGGTGATGATCACGAAGAACGACGGCGGGGTCATCGGGTTGTAGACGTTGAGAGTGCCGCCGACATCGACATCGACGACGATGCCGAGGGCTTGAGGGCACCGCTCCGGCCTGTGACCCGGTGCCGGTCGTGTCGCACATCGTCACCGATGGCGGAAACGAACCTGGACACAGGTTGCCCGGTCATGGTCAGCCCCGCGTGCCGGGAACTACGGCTTCAACGAACCCAACTCGACAGATGGCTGACGTGCGGGCCCGGTATTCAACGCGAAATAGCACGCGCCGCCGGCAATAAAGGCGCAGATGGCGGTCGACATCTGAGGGGCAAAAGTTTCCACTGCAAAGGCGACAAGTGAACCGACGATCCAGGCAATGAATGCGCGCGGCCTCCAATTGGCTTCGATGGTTGCACCGGGCCGAATGAAATACAGATCCGCAAGCACGATCGCTCCGATCGGGGGCACCAGAATGCCGAGTACCGAGAGCCATGGAATAAACAGCGCCCACACATTGGCTGCTGCAATAAAGATACCAACGACCGCCAGACCCACGGCAAACAAACGCATCCGCCCACCACCGATGCGTGACCAGCCAACCGCTGAGTTATAGAGACAGTGCGCGCAGACCGAGCCTAGATTGCAGAAAAGAAAAACGAACGCAAGCACAGACAGCCATGGTTTGTTTTGCCCGATTAAATAGCCGAACATATTGTCCAGTCCAAAAGGTTGCGGGTCAGGCAGCGCCAGCGCAGCCGTCATTACGCCACCGACAAGCATGGCCAGCAAATTGGCAAACGGAAAAGCACAGAAGGTCGCAATCAGGGAAGACTTCGTATTGGTGGCCCAACGATTGAAATCGGCCGTCACGGTTCCGGCATCGACGAACAGCGTGATCACGATGGTCAGCGCCACGCCGAACGACATCGACATTTCAGGCTTGGTGCCCGCATAGGCTAGAACCTTGGCCCAACCTGCAATGGAGGCCGAATCCAGAGCGACCCAGCCGCCGAGCACGACGAAAAGAGGCACCGACACCAGGCCGATCCAGTGCAGCCCTTTGATGCCGACATAGGTGATTCCCAGGTACAGCGCTCCCGCAAGCACCGTCATTGTCAGATAGTCCAGTTTGAAAGCGGTATGAATCAGGTTGCCGGTAATGCCGGTCTGAACCGCGTACCAGCCGAGCAGCAGTGTGGAAAGCAGGCCAGAGGCCAGCACGTAGCCCTTCTTGCCGAACACCGCGCTGGCGATCAACGCAAAGTTATGACCGCGCGTTGTGCCGAGCACGCCATTGGCCCCGACATAGGCGAACATCAGCGCATTGCCGATCACCATGGCCCACAGCGCCGATTTGAAACCCATCCCTGCCACCATGATCGACCCGGTCATGGCCCCGGTAATGATCATCGGGAATCCGAGCCAGACCATCGAGATGGAGAACGTACTGCGCCGCGCTTTTGCCGGGACCGCCTCGTGCTCGTACTCATTGCTGAGCACTTCCTGTACAGAGTCAAGTTCAGACATAAAACCTTCGCGCAGTTAATTTGTCTTTAAATACTAGGTGAAAAGCGTCCTTTTGTGTGATTTAAATCATAACTATCAATGCACCAATTACGCACCGAAAACAAGAATTGTTATACGCTAAAACACGTATTGCTTTTTAAATCTTCACCAGCACGGTGCATCACTAATTCACTCTGTCATTTATTTTTTAATAATCAGAAATTGACCATGCCACCGTAGCGCGTTGCTGAAATACTCCCCACTCGAAGCAATCCCAATTGCGCGGCAGGCATGTTTTCTTGCTGTTGTGTGTCGCATCCCGAGCGCCTCAGCTCTACGGTCGAATCTTGAGAGTCTGAACGCGCCACTCGACGCGTCTTTTGCCCTTCACGCCACCTGCGGACCGACCTGCCACAACCAGCGCATGCGCCCCACCGGCTTGACCCAGCCGGATCCCTGCCCGAGGAGCTTTTTCTTCGGCTGCGAGACCTCATTGCCCGCGCTGCGGGCAATGAGGTCGGGCACCGCCAAGCGTCGATTGGATGTGTGCTGCGCCACGTGCGGCGTGACGCGCATCTCCAAACATGCATCGAACGTGACTGACCCGAATTTCCGCTCAGGGCGTCGCAACCGCCTTCGGCCACAGCGCCCACAAGCGCAACGGCTGGTTCACCTTGGCGGCGAGCCGCCCCGCATCGATGCCGGTGCCGGCGAAGTAATCGGCGCGCACCGCGCCGAGGATGGCGCTGCCGGTGTCTTGCGCGACCACGAGCTTGGCGAGCTGCAAGGTTGGGCCGTTCGACGCGAGCCAGACCGGCGTGCCGTACGGAATGCTGTCGCGATCGACCGCGATGGAGCGACCGGCAGTGAGCGGCACGCCCTGCGCGCCGCGCGGGCCAGCGTCCACATCGGTCAACGCTTCTTCACGGAAAAACACGTACCGCGGGTTACTCCACAGCAGTTGCGGCACGCGCTGCGGGTTTTGCGCGGCCCAGGCCTTGGTGTCGTCGGGCCACTTGGTGACACGCGTGGCGCCTTGGCCGACGAGCCATGACTGGATGCTCTTGTAGGGCTGATCGTTCGTGCCGGCGAAAGCCACGCGCACCGTGCGTTGCGAGCCATCGGCTTCGGTGATGTGTAACCGGCCCGATCCCTGGATGTGCAGCATCATCATGTCGATGGGGTCGGTCAGCCATGCGATCTCGCGGCCGCGCAATGCGGCCTGTGCTTCGGGCACCGTGTCGATCTCTTGCCGGGTGAACCAGGGCCGTCGCGCACCGATGCTGGCAGGCGGTTGATAGAGCGGGACGCTGAACGCAGCGGTGGGCCGACGCGAGGCTTCGAACACCGGTTCGTAGTAGCTGGTGAGCTGACCATCGCTCTGGCCGGCAAGCGACTCGATGCGGTACGGTTGCAGCCGGTCGATCATCCACTGGCGCTGTTCGTCGGGGCTGCCGATCGACAGCCGCCGCACGTCGCCGCACAGTGGCTTGAACACCGCATTGGGCCGAGCGCAGTTCGACAGCAATGCGATCCAGCCTTCATGCAGCGGGTCTTCGACGAAGCCGGGAAGCTCGGTCCAGGCGACCGGCACCCAGCGGCTTTTGGGATGCATGAGCGAGCCCGTGAGCGGGCCGAGATCGGGCGGGGGCGTGGCGGCCGAAGGCACAGTGGCATCGGGCAGGCGCGGGCCGAAGGAGCACCCCGCCAGCATTGCCACTACCATCGCCACCCCAAGCCGCCACCGGAGTCCTTGTTTCATGGGTCTGATTTTGCTCGAAGCCTTCGCAGCCGGCGCGGTGCTTGTCCTCATCGTCTGGTGGACCATGTTCTCCGGCCGCAAGCGCGGTGAAATCGATGACACACCCGCACACAAGGACGGGGATGCGGCCGACGCTGACGACAAGCTGCCGCCAACATAGTCGCGACTCTTTCGCTAACCAGTTCAGTCACCGAGTCAAAGGGATCACCATGAAAAAACTCATTCTTGCAACAGCCACTGCTGCCGTCGTTTTGTCGGGCTGCGCCGGTATGACCGATACGCAACGCACCACCGGTGCGGGCGCCGGCATCGGCGCGTTGGCCGGTGCCGCCATCGGCTCCGCCACGGGCGGCAACCGCGGTGCGATCGGCACCGGTGCAGCGGTCGGCGCACTGGCCGGCGCAGCAGGCGGCTACTTCTGGTCGCAACGCATGGAAGCGCAAAAGCGCCAAATGGAACAGGCCACGCAAGGCACCGGCATCGCGGTCACGCAAACGGCCAACAACGAGCTCAAGCTGGCGATTCCGAGCGACGCGTCGTTCGACGTCGGCCGCGCCGCCATCAAGCCCAATCTCGCACCGGTGCTCGACCAGTTCGCGACCGGCCTGCGCAACAACGCGAATGCCGACGTGCGCATCATCGGCCACACCGACAACACCGGTTCCGACGCCATCAACAACCCGTTGTCGGTCGAACGCGCCGCCAGCACGCGCGACTATCTGGTCTCGCGCGGCGTGCGCTCCTCGGCAATCAACATCGATGGCCGCGGTTCGCGCGAGCCGGTGGCCAACAACGCGACCGACAGTGGCCGCGCACAAAACCGCCGCATCGAAATCTACGTGGGCGAGCGTCCGCAGGGCTGATGACTCGGGCTTCGGCCTGAATCGATTGGGGCTCGTCCTAGGCCGGCCGCAGCAGGTTGGCGAGCTCGACGGCCGACCTGACCTCCATCTTTTCGAACAGCCGCGCACGGTGCACTTCGACCGTGCGCACGCTGATCGATAGCTGGTCGGCGATCAGCTTGTTGGGCAGGCCTTCGACGACGAGCCGCATCACCTCGCGCTCGCGCTCCGTGAGTTCTGCGATGCGATCGGTAAGCCGGCGCTGCGCCTGCTTGCGGTCCAGCGATCGCAGCGATGCGCCCAGCGCGTGCTCGATGCGATCGACCAGCGCGTTGTCTGAAAACGGCTTCTCGCAAAAGTCGAACGCGCCACGCTTGACCAGGTCCACTGCGGTCGGCACATCGGCATGGCCGGTCAAGAAAATCACCGGCATCGCATCGAGCAGACCTCGCTCTGCCAACCGATCGAACAACACGAGCCCGCTGGTGCCGGGCATGCGCACGTCGAGCAGCAGGCAATGCGGCCGCTCGGTCACCGGCATGTCGATCAGCCGCTCTTCGAACGCCTCGGCGGTGGCGAAGTGTTCGCTCTCCAGCCGACGCGAGCGCAGCAGCCACGCCAATGCTTCGCGCACGCTGGCGTCGTCGTCGACGATAAAGATGAGGGCATCGTTCAGCGGTTGCACGGACGTATGTTCTTTCAGGCAGCGGGCAAGGTAAAGCGGAACACGGTGCCGCGCGGCCGATGCGGTGCATAGACCAACGCACCGCCATGTTGTTCGACGACCGTGCGACACAGGCTCAGGCCGAGCCCCATGCCGTCGGCCCGCGTGGTGAAGAAGGGCGTGAAGAGCCGCTCTTCGACGTCCTTGCTGATGCCACTGCCGATGTCGGCCACCGAGAACTCGACCCAGCGACGGACTTCAGAGGCGCGTGCGATGCCATTGCTGTAGCCGTCTCTGCTATCGGTGCCACCAGCCAGCAGCACGCGCAACTGCAGCACGCGCTCCACCAGCTCGGGCATGTCCATTGCCTGCATTGCATTGCGCGCCAGGTTGAGCAGCACCTGCTCGACCAGCGTGCGGTCGCACAGCACGGCCGGCAACGTGTCTTCGAGCGCCATGTCGATGCGCACTGAGAGCTTGCGCGCCTGCAATTGCACCAGCGGCAGCACGGCATCGATGAGCGCACGTGGCGCCACCGCCTCGCGCGTGCGGTCGCGCCGCCGCACGAAGTCATGCACGCTGCGAATCACCTGCCCGGCGCGGTCGGCCTGCTCGGCGATGCGGCGCACGGCCATCGCGACTTCGACATTGGTGTCGATCACCGCGCCACGGTCCGCGTCGCCCCGATCGGCTCCACCTTCGAGCAGGTTGAGCGAGCCGCTCGCATAGCTGGCAATCGCCGCGAGCGGCTGCGCAAGTTCGTGGCTCAGCAGCGAGGCCATCTCGCCCACGGTCGCGAGTCTGGCGCTGGCCTGCAGCCGCTCCTGGCTGGCGCGCGACAGTTCTTCGATGCGACGCTGCTCGCTGACATCGATGAAGGCGCTCATCCAGCCGGTTTGCACGCGCTGTGCGTTGAGCAGCGGCGCTTCGAAGATCAGCACCGGAAAGCGCGAGCCATCCTTGCGCATGAAGACCGATTCGAAGCCTTCGCGCGGTGGCATGCCGCCGGCCAGACGATGCGCCTGTCGCTGCTGATATTCGTGCGCCAGTTCGGTCGGCCAATAGGGCGCCTCGGGCATGCCGGGGGCATCGCGATGACCCGACTCCGATCCAGCCGTCTCCCCGTGCACGGCCACCAATTCTTCTGCGCTGAAGCCGACCATCTCGCAGAAGGCCGGGTTGACATAAGTGAGCCGGCCACGGAGGTCGCGCGCGCGCAGGCCGGTGATCACCGAGTCTTCCATCGCCTTGCGGAACGCGAGCGTCTCGGCAAGTTCGAACTCCGCCTTGAGGCGCCTCCGCGTGTCGCGTGCCAGCAGCACCAGCACCGACACCAGCGCGATCGAGATGGCAGTCACCAGCGCGGTCAGCAGGTTGGGGAAGATATCGGGCGCAGCGCGCCAGCCGTCGACGCGCAGCATGAGCGTGACGCCCGGCAAGTCGACCAGCTGCTGCGAAGTGAAGATGCGCGTGCCGGCGCGACGGCGCACGCCGATGATGGCGAGACGCGTGCCATCGGGCTCGGCAAAGGCGACCTCCTGGCCGCGTGCGAGCGTCGGGCCGAGCAGCTCGGTCAGCATGTCGCGCAAGCCATAGGTCGCAACCAGATAACCGCCCTCGACCGGCACGCACAGCTCCATCAGTTCGATGCCACCGCCTTCGGGCATCGGCACGTAGTGGCTCGGCGAATAGGCCGGTGCCACCAGCTTGCGCGCTGTGGTGCAGGCCAGCGCCACATCGTTTTGCTCGCTGCCCCGCGTGACCTTGTCGAAGATGCGCATGCGATAGGGTGTTTCGAGCACAGCCAAAGGCATCAGACCCGCATCGCGCCGCTCCAGCCGGACCATCTCGCGGTGCTCGCGCAGCAGCGCTGCTGCCTCGGGTGGCCACGCTGCATCGCCTGGCGCGTTTTGCGCGGGCAACCGCAACGCACGCAGGCTTTGAATGTTGCGCTGCAGACTTGCGCGCAAATCAGCTACTGCGTCGGTGGTGTCGCGATCGAGCGCGGCCTGGGCCTGCTCGACCTCATGGCGCCCCGCCAGCCAGACCACGGTGCCCAGCAATGCAAGCACGAGCATGGCGAGCAACAGCCACAGATACCAGCGCTGCCAGGCGTTGCGCTCGAAGCCAGGGACGCTCACCACACGCTCATGCTTCGAGCGGCAAGGCATGCGTGCGCGCCAGATTGACCCCGCACGAGACGGCGGAAACCATCTGGATCGCAGCGACTTTCATTGCTTGATCTCCGTGTTGGACGGTATGCCAGGCGGCGGCGTCGATCCCGCCAGTGGCGTTCGGCGCGCCACCTTGGTGATCTTCGGGTCGGTCCACGAGCCTTCGATCTGGAACTCCTGTGTGGCGGCTGCGGACAACGGCTTACTCAGCAACCACTGCGCCAGGAAGGTGCCGAGCCCGATGGCCGGATTGATCGCAGTAGCGACCAGCGCAGCCGTGCCGGCCGTGATCTCGGGCACCACCACCACGCGCAAATTTTGCGTCTCGCGCGCAATGTCGGCCGAGCCCTCCAGTAACGCCGCGGCGTTCACGCCCTTCATCTGCAGGTTGTTGGTGATGGCCGTGCCATCGACGATGCGGGCATCGCCGCGCACGAAATCGAAGGAGAAGCCCTGGCTGAACACATCCCGGAAATCGAGCGTGAGGCGGCGCGGCAGGGCTTGCAGATTCAGCACGCCCAGCAGCTTGGCCAAGCCCGGGTCGGCCTTCAAAAACTGGCCTGATTCGACATCGACCTGCAGTTGTCCGTTGAGGCTCGGATAGTCGAGCGAGAACGGTGATCCTTGCCAGTCCACATCACCGCCCAGCTTGCCTTTGCCGCGGCGCAGAACGTCCTTCATGCCGAAGCGATTGAGCAGAGCCCCGGCATCGGCGATGTCGAGCTTGAAGTTCATCGAAGTGCGACGCGGTGCGGCACGGCCACGCGGCGCCGCACCTGGCACTGCCGCCCACGAACCCTGCGCTGTGAAGGTGGCTTCAGGCATCGTGAGGCTGAGCTTGTTGAGCTTCCATTCGCGCGTTGCGCCGCCGAGGTTGACGGCATCGATTTCGGCACGGCCGAGCCGCTTGCCGAGCAGCTCGAAATCATCGACCACCACATCGAGCGCAGGCAGCGTGTCGGGTTGCTCGTCGAGCAGCGATTCGACCGCGTGCGCCTCGCTCGGCGCGATCTTCAAGCGCGCCAGTCGCGCGTGCAATCGACCTGCCTGCGTATGCCGATATTCGGCATAGCCACTCAGTTCGACGGCGTCGATGTTGGCCCGCCACAGCGTGCCGTCGCGCGTGCCGCCTAGCACCACGTCGTGCAGCGTGCGGCCCGACACCGCGAGCTCCTTGGCGCGCACGGCGATCAGCGTCGGCAGATACGAGAGCGCATCGTCGGCGCTGGTGGCGTTGGCCACGGCCTCGGGCGCACTGCCGGTGGTCTCGGTGAAGAGCGCCTGCCAGGCCGCGAGGTCGAGCCGCGGGAGGTTGATGTTGGCCTGCACACCATTTGGTGGCGGCGCAGCGGCTTCGCCCGCGTTGAGCCCGACTGCGATGAAGCCGCGCAGCACCTTGGCATCGTCGCCCGACACATCGCGGACGTACTGCGCCGATGCGACCTTGCCGAGTTCGACCGACAACTGGTCTTGCACCAGAGGCGTGCGGCCGGCGCGGGCCTCGCGCGACAACACTTTCTTCTCGACCTTGAGCGGCATCGCTTCGTCGGCTGGCTTGGCAAGTGGCGCAGGCAATTGCAGCCCGAGGCCGACGAGGCTGCTGGTCAGCAGGAACTCCGGCGTGCCGTCGCGCACCGACAGCGAGGCTGCATAGCCAGCGCTGCCGGTCGCCTTGGTTGCCAGCCGCGCAAGCCAGTCGACCTCACGCGCGGCATGCAAGCCTTCAGCGGTCACGGTGCCCGTCGCCTTGAAGCTCAGGTCTTGCGGCGTGGCGCCCGCCCCCACGGCTGATCCACCAAAGCGTCCCTTGCCTTCGATGTGCGTTTCGCCGCCCATCAAACGCGCCTGCACGCCGGCCAGCGAGAAACCGCCTTCGGTGAAGTTCAGGGTGCCGCGCGCCTGCGTCAGCGCCGGTGCTTCGGGCACGAGTTGCAGATCGTTGTCGGTCAGCGCGATGCTGGCCTGTACCTTTGCCTTGTCGACCGCCGCAAGCGGCAGGTCGAGCTTGAGCCGGTAGTCCGCATTGCCGGTAGCGCGCACCTTGCCCATCGGCTCGCCGAGCGGGCCAGCCAGCACCGCGCCGGCATGCAGCAGCTCGGCCAGCGGCCCGCGCGCCTGTGCATCGACCTTCAGCAGCGCGGCCGGGTGCGCCATGTCGGCGATCTGCGCTTCGGCCTTTTCGATCTCGATGCCGGGCGCGCCGACGATGCGGCCACGCGCGTTGCGCACCAGCAGGCCGGCGCGCTCGAACACCAGTTCGCCGGAAAGGCGATCGAGCGCCGGCCAGACGACGGCGGGCGACACGCCCCGCGCCAAGGCGCCGGTCGATTTGGCGAGCTGCGGCGGCACGTAGGCGTAGGTCACATCGGCCACCTTGGCCGCGATGCGAAAGTCGCCATCGCGCGGGTCCATGAAGGGCATGTCGTGCAGGTCGCCCTTGACGCGAAACTCGACGATGCTGGCGCTACCCTTGTTGACGGCATCGCGCACGTAGTCGCGGGTCGGTTTGGGGATGTCGAGCGGCAGGTAGCGAAACACCCGCGTGCCGTCGGCGCGTGTCAGCTTGCCCTGCAGGTCGAGCACGCCCGGGTGGCGGCTCTTGCCATGCGACACGGCCGGATCGCTGGTGCGCCAGGTGGCTTCGGCCTCGCCCTCGGCATCGGCGTTGGCAAAGCGCGCTTTCGACACCTGCACCTGCACCTTGTCGCCGTCGAGCTTCCATTGCAGTTGCGACGACAGCTGGTCGATCGGTACCACCGGCTCTTCGAACACGCCGGGCAAATCGAGCGCGCCCTTGCCGATCGACAAGCTCGCGGTGCCGCCGGCCTGGCTGGCATCGAACTCGGCGGTGGCACCGCGCAAGCCCGGCGTGCCGATGCGCACACCTTCCGGTGGCGCTTGCGACGCCAGGCTGAAGCCGCTGACACGCCCTTTGGCCTGGTAGGTCTCAAGCGCATCGAACGGGCCTTGCCAACGCGTGTCAATGCGCTCGACCAGGCCGCGCGGCGCGAACGATTCGATGGCCTTGTGCGTGGCATCGCCCAACGGCAGACGATCGGCGATGAACGCGAGCGCGCCCAGGTCGAGACGATCGGCCTTGAATGCGCCGTGCTCCGCCGTCTTGCCGCGCGCCGGCGTGTGCTGAAACCACAGGTTGCCGCCGGGCCAGCGCGAGCCGTCGGCGGTATCGAACTGCAGGTCGCGCGTCGAGAATTCGAGCGTCTGGTCCTTCAACTGGCCGGCCAGTCGTCCGGTCACCGCGCGCAGCACCAGCGGCTGCAGCTTGTCGCCGAGCGAGGCATCGATTCGCGCCAGCCCGAGATCGGCCGCGCCGCCGACGAGCTTGCCGTCGTCCACATCGGCCCAGACGCGCAACGCGCCGTTGCCTTCGCGAATGCGCGCGTCGAGCGCCACGTAGCGACCGAGCCGCGTGGCATCGATGTTCGGCAGGTCGGCGTAGATCTGCCCGTTCCAGCTTTGCCACTTGCCGCTGTGCACCGACAGCAGGGGCTGGCGGAACTGGCCCCGCAACGTGAAGCGGTCCCCCCAACCTGCGGGCGGCGTGGCGTCGAGCCGCAACGCATGGCGCCGCGCGCTGTTGCGCGAGACGAACTCCACATTGGTCAGTAGCACCGGTTCGGCACGGCGACGCTCGTCGGTCCAGCGCACCGTGCCGCCCTGGATGATGAATTCGCGCTGGCCGAAGAACCAATCGGCCGCGCGCGTTTCTCCGGTGGTGTCGGTCGACACATCGAGACCAGCGACATGCAGCTTGCCTGCGGCATCGAGTCGCACTTCGAGCTGCGGGCTTTCGATATAGAGCTGCTCGAAGTTGGTCTTCCAGAGCGACCGCGGCGACACGCTCGCCACCACGCGCGACAGGCGCAACGCGTCGCGCTGTTGGGCGTCTTGCAGCACCACGTCGCGCAGCTCGAAAGTGGGGAACAAACCGGTCGATTGCGCGGTGATGGAACCGATGCGAACAGGTACCCCGATGACCCTGCTGGCTTGTGCCTCGAGCGCACCGCGGTATTCGCCGATTCGCGGCACAATCCAACCGTGTAGGACAAGCACTGACAGCGCGAAGACCAGCCACGCGCCCATCAGCAAACCCAACAGCCAGCGCGCCGTGACAGCGGTGACTTTGAGCAGACGTGAAGGGGAAGACACCGTGTCGTTCATTGAGAGTCGCGCTGTATCAGGAATTATGACTGCCAGCCTCCAGACGGGTTCCACCGAAGACGGTGATAAGACAGCCGGTGCCGCGTTGGCGCCGCTGGCTTCACCGTTGTCGTCGCACTCGCGCTTCGTGCAGCGACTGCGACGCCGATACGCGGCTGAATTGACCCTGCTGCCGAAGGGCACACCGACGCGCGCAACGATGCAGATCGCCTTCGATGCGTTGCAGGCACGCGGCGACAAAGTGAGTGGTGTCAACGTTGCCGACGCGCTGCGCACCGTGCGCCAGTTGGTGATGGAGCGCCTGGCCGTGCTCGACTGCGACGAAGGCGCACCGCTCGCCGATGTCGTTCGCGCCGTGACCGAGCTGGCCGAGTTCGCACTCGATGTCGCCTGCCGCACCGCGTTGTCGGAACTCGAAGCCATCCACGGCGCGCCGCTTGGTGAAGAAGAAAAGGCTGGCCAAGTCGCGCAATTGTGGGTCGTCGGCATGGGCAAGCTCGGCGCGCGCGAACTCAACGTTTCGAGCGACATCGACCTTATCTACCTGTACGACCACGACGGCGAAACGGCGGGCAACGCCGAAGGCCGCGGCAAGCTGTCGAACCAGGAATATTTCGCGCGGGCGGTCAAGCGCATCTATGCGCTGGTCGGAGACACAACGGAGCACGGCTTCGTCTTTCGCATCGACCTGGCATTGCGTCCCAATGGCAACTCCGGGCCAACCGTGGTGTCGCTCGACGCGCTCGAGGAATACTTGCAGGTGCAGGGCCGCGAGTGGGAACGCTTTGCGTGGCTCAAGAGCCGCGTGGTGGCGCCTTCGTCGGCGGTAGCCGATGGCTCGGCACAGGCGCTGCGCGGCGTGGTGCTGCCGTTCGTCTTTCGTCGCTACCTCGACTACAGCGTGTTCGATTCGCTGCGCATCCTGCATCGGCAGATCCGCGAACAGTCGGCGCGCCGCAGCGCCGGGCGGCCGGAGCGGGCCAACGACGTCAAGCTGTCGCGTGGAGGCATCCGCGAGATCGAGTTCACCGTGCAATTGCTGCAGGTGGTGCGCGGCGGGCAGTTCCCGGAGCTGCGCACGCGGCCCACGCTCGACGCCTTGCAGCGGCTGGCACGCGCTGGCCTGATGCCGCAGGAAACCGCGGATGCGATGGCCGCTGCCTATGAATTTTTGCGCCGTGTCGAACACCGCATCCAGTACCTCGACGACCAGCAGACGCACATGCTGCCGGTCAGCGACGACGACCTGCGCTGGATCGCTGCGACTCTGGGTTTCAACGGCGTCTGCCCGTTTTTGGAACAGCTCGATACGCACCGCGAGTTCGTCGCGGAGGAGTTCGACAAGCTGCTCGGCGGCGAAAAGAACTGCAGCAAATGCAAAGGCGGCAAGAGCAGCGGCACCTCGGGCGAACTGGCAGATTTGATCGACAGCCTGCCGCCGGCTTTCGGTGAGCGCATCAAGGCGTGGTGCGAGCATCCGCGCATCCTGGCGTTGCGCGACGACACGCGGGCACGCTTGCGGCAGTTGGTGCAGCGCACCGCCCAATGGCTGCGCGAGCCCGACAGCGATGGCCCCGGCCAGATATCGCGCCACACCGATGCTGCGCTGCGCTGGGCCGACTGGATCGAGCCGCTGCTGCGGCGCGAAAGCTACCTGGCGTTGCTGGTCGAACGGCCCGCCGTACAGGAGCGCTTGCTGCGCTTGCTGGGCTCGGCCAAATGGCCGGCGCGCTACCTCACGCAAAACCCGGGCGTCATCGATGAACTGGCCAGCGACGAAATGCTCCTGGGCCGCTTCGACGCCGCCGACTTCGAGCGCGAACTGGAAGCGCGGCATGCATCGCTGCGCGGCACCGGCGAGGCCGACGAAGAGCGCCTGCTCAACCTGCTGCGCCATGCACATCATGCCGAGCTGTTTCGCACACTGGCACGCGATGTCGATGGTCGTATCACAGTCGAGCAAGTGGCCGACGACCTGAGCGCGCTGGCCGACGTGGTGTTGCGCGTGACCGCGCGCTGGTGCTGGAAGCAGGTGCGCAACCCGCATCGCGACGAGCCGCAGTGCGCCATCATCGGCTACGGCAAACTAGGCGGCAAAGAGCTCGGCTACGGCAGCGATCTCGACATCGTTTTCGTCTACGAAGACGACGACGAGCGCGCCGGCGACGTGTACGCGACCTATGTGCGCAAGCTGATCAACTGGCTCACCGTGAAAACGCGTGAGGGCGACCTCTTCGACATCGATACGGCCCTGCGTCCTAACGGCAACTCGGGCTTGCTTGCCAGCAGCTTCGCGGCCTACGAAAGGTACCAGCTGGGCCGCGGCAGCAACACGGCGTGGACGTGGGAGCACCAGGCCATGACGCGTGCCCGCTTCGTGCTCGGTGATGCCGCGCTCGGCGCGCGTTTCGACGCGGTGCGGGAGGCCGTCATCGTGGCGCCACGCGACCGCGACGCGTTGAAAGCCGAGATCATCGCGATGCGCGACAAGGTGCGCGCCGCCAGGCCGGTGAAGGCCGGCAAATTCGACGTCAAGCACAGCCGCGGCGGCATGGTCGATGCCGAATTCGCAGTGCAATTCCTCGTGCTCTGCGCAGCCAAGGCGCACCCGGAACTGATCGACAACGTCGGCAACATCGCGCTGCTGCTGCGGGCCGAAGCCGCCGGGTTGCTGCCTGAAGGCGTCGGGCGCGGTGCTGCTTCGGCGTACCGCGAATTGCGCCGTGTGCAGCATCGGGCGCGTCTCAACGAAGAGCCGACGCAGGTCGACCTGCCGGGCCTGGCGGTCGAGCGCGAAGCGATGCTGGCGCTGTGGAAGGCCGTGTTTGGTTGAGGCGATGACGCGGTCGTCGACCGTCTCGGCAGTTGCTGTGGCGATGGCCGCGGCCGTGCTGCTCGCTGGCTGTGCCAGCGGACCGCGCGGTGGTCGCGATGGCGCGCCGTCGAATCCTCCTTCAGGACTGTCGCGCACGCCCGACGCCGAACCCCGCGTCGAAACCATCCGTGGCACCAATGGCACCAATGGCACCAGCAAGCCCTACACCGTGCTCGGCCGTTCGTATGTACCGATTGCCGACGATCGCTCCTTCAAGGAAACAGGACTGGCGTCGTGGTACGGCAGCAAGTTTCACAGTCAGTCGACAGCCAGCGGCGAACCCTACGACATGTACGCCATGACGGCCGCGCACAAGACGCTGCCGCTGCCGAGCTACGTGCGCGTGCGCAATCCGGCCAACGGGCGCGAGGCGATCGTGCGGGTGAACGACCGCGGCCCGTTCCACGACGATCGGGTCATCGACCTCAGCTATGCGGCGGCGGCCAAGCTGGACTTGCTGCGCGGCGTGGCGCCGGTCGAGATCGAGCGAATCACGAACCAGCAGATTCAGGCGGGAACATGGCGGCGCAGCGGCGACGCCGCGGCCTTCGCGTCGGCAGGACCGCAGACCGAGCAAACGATGGCGCCTGTCGCAACGCTGTCGCCTTTGCCGACCTCTTCTCAGAGCGTCGAAGTGCCTGCGGTTTTCACGACGCCGGTGGTTTCTTCGCCGCGCGCTGAAGTCGCGGATCTGCCGGCGATGCAGCCATTGGCGCCATTGGCTTCAAGTGCACCAACCGGGTCGACCACGCCTGCCGCCGACGCGCCACCCGGCATGTCGACCGCAGGCTTCTGGGTGCAACTGGGCGCCTTCAGCCAGCGCGACGGCGCCATCGCCTTTCAGCAGAAGATGGCGACGACGATGCCGCAACTCGCGGCCAACCTCAATGTGTTCAGCGAGGGCAACACCCATCGCGTTCAGGCGGGGCCCTACGCCTCGCGGGACATCGCTCGCAGCACGGCGGAGCAAGTGCGAAACGGCCTGCAACTGGCGCCGATCGTCGTCGAGCGGCGCTGAACCAGGCGCCCTGTTTCAAGCGCCCTGGTAAACCGTCTTCGGAGCGATCGTCGCCGCCAGCTCCTTGCGGTAGCGGTTCAGCTCCTGCACGGTCTTGAAGCTGCGGTTCATCAACAGGCTCAGGTTGTGCAGGATGCGCTCACCGACCTTGCTCTCCCACACCGCATCGAACTTGATCTGGTTGTCGAGCCAATGCTCGAGCCAGTCCGGATCGGGCATGCGGCTCTGGATCGTGTCGCGCGGAAAGTGCGCCTTGCTCACGTGCAGGTTGGTAGGGTGCAGCGCCTGGGCCGTGCGGCGCGCGCTGGCCATCAACACGCCGACCTTGGTGAAAGCGGCACGCGCTTCGTCACCGAACTTTTCCATCGCACGCTTCATGTAGCGCAGATAGGCGCCGCCGTGGCGCGCTTCGTCCTGGCTCAACGTGGTGTAGATGTGCTTGATGACCGGCTCTGTATGCCATTCGGCGGCGCGGCGATACCAATGGTTGAGGCGAATCTCGCCGCAGAAATGCAGCATGAGCGTTTCGAGCGGCGGCGCCGGATCGAAATCGAAGCGCACGTCGTGCAGCTCCTGCTCGGTCGGCGCGTGCTGGGGGCTGAAGCGCTTGAGGTATTCCATCAGCACCAATGAATGCTTTTGCTCCTCGAAAAACCAGATCGACATGAATGCCGAAAAATCACTGTCGTGCCGGTTGTCGCGCAAAAACATCTCGGTGGCCGGCAGCGCCGCCCACTCGGTAATGGCATTCATCTTGATCGTCTGAGCCTGCTCTTCGGTGAGCTTGGTCGCGTCGAATGACTGCCACGGAATATCCCGCTCCATGTCCCAACGGACGGATTCGAGTTGTCTGAAAAGTTCCGGGTAGAGCATTCAAATCTTTCTAAGGCAGGCGGATTTTAATAGGCACGTTCAGCACGCCTGTGACAACCGCGCGATGATGTGGGTACGCGCATCTTTCTCGAACAGATGCGCCCCTTCTATTTGCAGGAGATTCCCCATGCGAATTACCGTCTTGAAACCTGCTTTTCGTTCTACGCCAACTCTCGCGTTCGCCCTCACCTGTGTAGTGTCTCTTGCCCTGTTTGCGCAGATGGCACGCGCTCAGAGTTCACCGGCTACGGCCCTTGGGGCTGCCGCCGCGCCATACGGCGCCGGCGCATGCCCCGCCATCCTGAACTACACCTTCCCCCGGCTGCAAGACGAAAAGCCCCAGTCGCTGTGCCAGTACAGCGGCAAGGTCGTGCTGATCGTCAACACGGCGAGCTTTTGCGGATTCACGCCGCAGTACAAGGGGCTCGAAGCGCTCGATACCAAGTACCGGTCGCGCGGGTTGGTGGTGTTGGGCTTCCCATCGAATGACTTCTCGCAGGAATCGGGCTCGAACAAAGAGATCGCCGACTTTTGCGAAAGTACCTTCGGCGTGAAATTTCCGATGTTCTCGAAAAGCTCGGTTCGCGGCAGCGAAGCCAACCCGCTTTTCAAACAACTTGCCAAAATTTCGGGCACCACGCCGAAATGGAACTTCTATAAATACCTGATCGGCCGGGACGGCAAAGTGGTCGATGCGTATTCGAGCATGACCGCGCCGGAAGACCGCAGCTTCATTCGCGAACTCGAAAAGCAGCTCGGCGCAGATTAGGCCGACCCGAGCTTGGCGCGCCGCATTTCGACTTCACAAATGTTTACGAAGACACCGGGAACTGGCTGACGCGCAAGGCTCTCATAACTGGCTCGGGCGCCAAAGAAAGCCCGTCAGTTTTCATGTTGCGAGGTCTTCCGAATGCTTTTCGTTCGGTCGAAATCCCGAGGCGATTCTTCTCCTCCTCCCTCCCTCCCTTCTTCGCGTCGGGGCACCTCGCAACATTTTTGTACGAAAGAAAAACGGCACCCTCGGGTGCCGTTTTCATTGGTGCAGTGCGATGTGCCTTCAGGGCTGGGTGTCGGCAAAACTCGGACGCAACATCAACTTGTCGTGGAGCTTCGCGAGATTCCCGTGATTGGCGCGCCAATCGATCTCCGGAAAGCGATAGGTGAGCCAGCCCAGCGCGCAACCGACCGCGATGTCCGACAGGCTCAGGTGAATGCCGCTGCAAAAAGGCTTGTCGCCCAAGCCCTTGGCCATGGCGGCAATGCCGTTCTCGATCTTGACGCTCTGGCGGTCCATCCACGCCTGACTGCGCTCGGTGTCGGCACGGTTCGACCAGGTGGCTTCGAGCCGCCACGCGATACCGGCGTCCATGACGCCATCGGCCAGCGCTTCCCAGGTTTTGACTTCGGCCCGCTCGCGGCTTTGCGCCGGAATGAGCTTGCCGACCGGCGACAGCGTGTCGAGATACTCGACGATCACGCGCGAATCGAACATGGCCTCGCTGCCATCCATGATCAGGCAAGGCACTTTGCCGAGCGGGTTGGACGTCGAGATGGTGCTGTCGGCCGCCCAGACGTCTTCGATCACGAACTGGTATTCGAGTCGCTTTTCGGCCAGCACCACGCGCACCTTGCGCACATAGGGGCTGGCAGCAGATCCGATCAATTTCATGTGGACTCTCTCCCTCGGGTGACGTGTAGTTTCGACCTCATTCTAGGGGACGGTGCAGGGCAAAATGTCGGGCACTAACAACGCAGGGAGAAGGATCATGGGCATAGACATGCAGATCGAGGCGCGGCCGGAAAGCGGGCCACCGCACCGCCATCCGATCGAATTCACGGCGAGCGGCAGCGAGTATTTCCGCATCTGGATCGTCAACCTGCTGCTGATCGTCGTGACGCTCGGGCTCTACCTGCCATGGGCCAAAGTGCGCAAGCTCAAATATTTCTACAGCAACACCTGGGTCGGCGGCGACGCGCTCGACTTTCATGGCCAGCCGGTCAAGATGCTGCGCGGCACGCTCATTGCCGCCGCCTTCCTGATCGTCTACTCGGTCGGCAGCAATTTCTCTGGCTGGGCGGCGTTGTTCGCGGCGCTGGCGTTCGTCTTGCTGTGGCCGGCGCTGTTCCGCGCATCGATGCGCTTCCGGCTCGCCAACACCAGTTGGCGCGGGCTGCGCTTTCACTTTGCCGGCAGCACGCGCGGCGCGTATGCGGCGATGCTGCCGCCGCTTGCGCTCGCACTGTTGCCCGTGGCGCTGGCGGGTGCATTGGCTGGCCCGACCGACGGCATCAAGCCGGGCACCTTGCCCGTGTTGGCGACATCGCTGGTCGGCATCGGTATGACGATCTTCTTTCTCGGCCTGCCCTACTTTCTCTGGCGCCTGAAGCGCTACCAGCACAACCACTACGCGATCGGCGGCCTGCAAACGCGCCTCAGCGCCGACGTGGGCGTGCTCTACGGCATCTTCATCAAGTTGATGGGCCTGGGGTTCGTGGCGGTGATTGCGTTGCTCGGCGTCGTGGCCATCTTCGCGTTCACCGGCTATGCGAGCCGCAAGAGCGGCGGCGGCCTGGGCGCGACCTTCATCATCCTGTCGTTCGTGCTCGGCATCGGCGGCGTCTTCTTGCTCAACGTGCTGCCCAAGTCGTACCTGCAAGTGCGCCTGCAGAACCTGCTCTGGTCGACCACCGGCAACGACCTCATGCGCTTCGACAGCCAATTGAAGCTCAAGCGCTATCTGCCATTGCAGTTCAAGAACTATCTGCTGATCTTTTTGACGCTGGGCCTGTACTGGCCGTTTGCGGTGATCGGCACGCGGCGCGCGCAACTGGAAGCCGTGGTGCTTGAAACGCGCATTGCGCTCGACGACATCACGCAGACCGCGGCGCGTGAAAACCCGACGGCGGCGGGTGACATGGCTGCGGATCTGTTCGGCATGGACATCGGGTTGTGAGCCTTTGGTGAGCGAGGCTCCACACGACGCGCTGTCGGCGCGCTTCTTCGACGGCGTCCACAGCCGGCCGCACGCCGCGCTGCTGCAAACGCGCGAACGCATGCTTCTCATCACGCCCACCGAAGAGGGCGCGTTCGCGCCGCTGTCCGTGCCCCTCAGCGCGGTCCGCTGGCCCGAGCGCACCCGCCATGGGGGACGCCTCGCGCAGCTGCCCGACGGCGCGAGCCTGCAAGCGCTCGACGTGGGTGCCTGGGACGACTGGGTCGGCCGCCACCATCGAAACGACAGCTGGGTGGTGCGCGCGCAGCAAACCTGGCGCAGCGTCGCAGTCGCGCTGGTGCTGCTCCTCGGCGCTGTCGCCGCGATGTACCAATGGGGCTTGCCCTGGGTCGCCACAGGCGTGACGGCGGCCGTGCCGCGCAGTGTCGACGCGCTGGTCGGGCAGCAGGTGCTGGCGTCGCTCGACGACAGCTTGCTCAAGCCGACGACCTTGCCGCCAGACGCCCAGCAGCGCATCCGCGACGGCTTCGCGCGGATGATCCATCGGGCCCATCCCGATGGCGCGCCCGAGGTGCAGCTCGAGTTCCGCAGCGCCCGCGATCCGCGCTTCGGACCCAACGCACTGGCGCTGCCCGGCGGCACCATCGTGCTGACCGACGCGCTGGTCGAGCTCATGCCGGGCAACGACGATGCCGTGCTCGGCGTGCTGGGACACGAGTTCGGCCATGTGCTGCGACGCCACGCGATGCGGCAACTGGTGCAGGCGTCGGCGGTGGGCTTCGCTGTGTCGATCGCTTTCGGCGACTACGGCACGCTGATCGGCAGCGCGCCCGTGTTGCTGGCCACGCTCGGCTATTCGCGCGACCTGGAGCGCGAAGCCGATGCCGAATCCGTGCGGCTGATGCGCGCCAGCGGCATCTCGCCGCGCGCCATGGCGACTTTCTTCGAGGCGCTCGAGCGTTGGCGCACAGATCGAAACGGTAAGAAGGGCGAAAAGGACGGCACGGCAGGTGACGATGCGATCGGGCTGGCGTTCTCGTCGCATCCCGCGACCGCAGAGCGCATCGAGTTCTTCAAAAACGCCGCGCAGGAGTAAGAGCCGCTGTGGCCATTTAGGCCCCGGTCTCCGCCGCCTAAAATTGGCCCATGGCCTTCTCTACCGTTTCCGCTCTTTCCCCCCTCGATGGCCGCTACGCGTCGCGACTCTCGGCGCTCCGCCCGTTGATGAGCGAGCAGGGCTACATGCACCGTCGCGTGCAAGTCGAGGTGGCCTGGTTCATCGCGCTCTCGGACTGCGGCTTCGTCGAGTTCAAGCCGCTCACCGGCGGCGCGCGCAAGTATTTGCTCGGCCTCGTCTCGCATTTCAGCGAAGCCGATGCGCTCGCGATCAAGGAGATCGAAAAGGTCACCAACCACGACGTGAAAGCCGTCGAGTACTGGATCAAGTCCAAGTTCGAGGCGCGGCCGGAGCTGCTCTCCGCCGCGGAGTTCGTGCACTTCGCCTGCACCAGCGAAGACATCAACAACACCAGCCATGCGCTGCAGATTCAGGCCGCGCGCGACGTCGTCGTGCTGCCCGCCATCGACGGGCTCATCACCAAGCTGCGCGATATGGCCCACCAGTTCGCCGACGTCTCCATGCTGGCGCGCACGCACGGCCAGACGGCGAGCCCGACCACCGTCGGCAAAGAGATCGCCAACGTCGCGGTGCGCCTGGCCAAGGCCCGCGAGCAGATCGCCAAGGTCGACCTGCTCGGCAAGATGAACGGCGCTGTCGGAAACTACAACGCGCACATGGCGGCGTGGCCCGATTTCGATTGGGAGGCGTTCAGCCGCAAGGTCGTCGAGACGCCGGCACCCCTCGGATTGGGCCTGACGTTTCAGCCCTACAGCATCCAGATCGAACCGCACGACTACATGGCCGAGTTGTTCGACGCCGTGGCGCGTGCCGACACCATCCTCATCGACTTCTCGCGTGACATCTGGGGCTACGTGAGCCTCGGCTATTTCAAGCAGCGGCTGAAGAAGGGCGAGATCGGCTCATCCACCATGCCGCACAAGGTCAACCCGATCGACTTCGAAAACGCGGAAGGCAATCTCGGCCTCGCCAA
The DNA here is from genome assembly GCF_046115955.1 of Variovorax sp. GrIS 2.14. Lineage (NCBI taxonomy): Bacteria > Pseudomonadati > Pseudomonadota > Betaproteobacteria > Burkholderiales > Comamonadaceae > Variovorax > Variovorax sp. GrIS 2.14. Next base: position 320,962 of record NZ_JBJXIA010000001.1, on the reverse strand, counting down.
CGCCCTGCTGCGGCACCTTAGCGAAAAGCTGCCCATCAGCCGCTGGCAACGCGACCTCACCGACAGCACCGTGCTGCGCAACGTCGGCGTGGCTTTCGGCTATGCCGTGCTGGCGTACTCGAGCCTCTCGATCGGCCTCGGCAAACTGGAGCTGAACGAAGAAGCGCTCGCCGACGACCTCGACGCATCATGGGAAGTGCTGGCCGAACCGATCCAGACCGTGATGCGCCGCTTCGGCGTGCAGGGCGCGTACGAACAGTTGAAAGAAGTGACGCGCGGCAAGACGGTGACGTCTGAAGCACTGCACGGATTGATCCGCTCGCTGGAGATTCCCGAGACGGAAAAAGAGCGGCTGCTGGCGATGACGCCTGCGAGCTACATCGGCAAGGCAGCAGAGCTGGCGAAGCGCGCCTGATGGCACTCAAATCCACCATCTTCAAAGCGAACCTCGCGGTCGCCGACATCGACCACAGCTACTACGCGGACCATCAACTCACGCTGGCGCGGCATCCGAGCGAGAACGACGAACGGATGATGATTCGGCTCATCGCGCTGGCGCTCAACGCCTACAAGCTGCAGAGCGTGTGCGATGGCGATGGCGTGCTGGCCTTTGGCGCGGGGCTGTCGAACCCGGACGATCCGGATGTGTCGCTGCGCGATTTCACTGGGCGCACGCGCGTGTGGATCGAGGTCGGTCAGCCTGAAGAAAAGCCGCTCATCAAGGCTTGCGGCAAGGCAGACGAGGTGCTGTTGTATTGCTTCAGCCATGCGGCCGGCATCTGGTGGAAGGGCATCGAAACCAAGCTGACGCGGCCGCAGAATTTGCAGGTGTGGCGCGTGCCGAGCGAGACGTCGCAGGCTGTCGCTGCACTGGCGCAGCGCAGCATGCAATTGCAGGCGACGATTCAGGAAGGCACGTTGATGCTGGGCGATGGCGTGAAGAGCATCGACATCGAGCTGATTCGGCTCAAATAGAGCCAGCCGCAGCGCCGCAGCAAGAGTTCAGGCCGGCATCATCCGGCCGCAGTGCCAGCATTGCTCGAAGCCGCCTTCGACCAGCTCACCGCACTCGCACACCCATCGGCGTTGCGGTCGGTTCTTCAACTCGTGCAGCAAGCGCTCGGCAGTTTCGAGCTGCGTCGCGTCGTCGATCCATATTTCAGGCAGGCACTGGTCGGGCGGCAACTGGCCGGCAGCCGCACCGAGGTACTCGCGCTGCACCGTCGCGCCAATGCCGTCTTCGCGAAGCGCGTGCGCCCAGAGCGTCGCGATCGCGAGGTTGGGTGCTTGCGCGAGTCGGCGCATGGTCAGCCCGGTGGCTTGGTGTCGGTGCCGTCATCGGGCCAGACCTGCTCCGCTTCACGCGCCCGCTCGGCGTACTTGTTGAAGCGCCAGGCCGTGTCTTCCATCGTGATGCGGCGCCAGGTCTCGCGCTTGGCAGCCGGCGTCATCGCGGGCCAGTGCTGCACCTCGCCGAAGGTGCGGCCACAGCCCTTGCACTCATCGTCGCCCTGACTCGTGGAGCAGATCGCGATGCAGGGCGTGTCGGGCGTCGTCTCATACCAAGTAAGCCATGCTGCCCATGCATCTTTCGGGAAGCCGACCTCGTCGACGTAGTCTTCATGGTGATAGACCATGAGCGCGTAGACCTCTGCGAGGTCGCGAATTTCAGGCGCCAGTGTGATGCCGTCTGGGGAAGGCTTTTTGTCGCGCCAGAAGTTGATGGCGGCCTCGATGTCGGTGATGTGAATGGCGGCCATACGGAAAACAAGCGGGAAGAAAACAGCGAGCTGGAGAGTGAAACTCATCATAGACGGGCAATGTCCCAAGCGTTGTCATGGGTTTGTTCGCTCTTAAATTGATAGCACTGATGCCAGTGGCAGCGCGGCTTCTGCCATCGATTCTTTTAAGCGCAATGATTTTTGGGGTTGTCAGCCGTCGAAGGCCGATGTTCTAATCTGGACACGAAGGGGAGTAGCTCCCGCCCGTTGCATCTACTGCAGCGGATATCGACAGGTCGTCAATACGGAGCCTCATGCTTCCGGCCTGTCGGGCAACGCGCAGTGCATCAGAGCAGTGCGCGATGTCGAGCAAGACCTTCGATTGAACCTGTTGTCAGGTTGGTCGAAGCGTCGTTTGCAAGCCCCCCGGCACACCCGGTCTTTCATTCAAACGTTCCGACCCATGCGGCACCGGACCAGTAGAACGAAAAACAGATCGGAGTGCTTTGCACATGGAGTTTCTTTCAGCCCCCTGGTGGTCGGCCCTGCTGGCGATCATCGTCATCGACCTGGTGCTCGCCGGCGACAACGCGATCGTCATTGCGCTCGCGGCACGCCGGTTGCCACCCAAGCTGCAGAAGAAGGCCATCGCCTGGGGGACCGTCGGCGCCATCGTGCTGCGCTCGGCCATGACCATCGGCGTGGTGTGGCTGCTGAAGGTGCCGGGGTTGATGCTGGTCGGCGGTGTCGGCCTGCTGTGGATCGCCTACAAGCTCATTGCCGACTCAAGCGGGGAACAGGAACACGGGGCCGGCGCGTCCACCTTCTGGGGCGCGATGAAGACCATCGTGGTGGCCGATGCGCTGATGGGCATCGACAACGTGCTCGGCGTGGCCGGCGCGGCGCACGGCGAGTTCGGCCTGGTCGTCATCGGCCTGGTGATCAGCATTCCGATCGTGGTGTTCGGCAGCACCCTGGTGTTGAAACTGGTCGAGCGCTATCCGTCGATCACGTACATCGGCGCGGCAGTGCTCGCGTACACCGCCGCCAAGATGATCGTGGCGGAACCGTTCCTCGCCGACATCTTCGGCACGCGTGGGGCGCCCGCCACTGCGTTGCGCTACGCAGTCGAAGCCGCCTGCATCGCCCTGGTGCTGGGCGCAGCCTGGCTCGCGACGCGCAAGCCTTCAGCGGAACGTTCCGCCAAAGGCGAAGCGCCCGAACAACAACAACAACAACAAGACAAGACGCCGCACCCGGAGCGACCTTGAACGTTTGAAGTCGCATTCGGCAGCTTTTCAACGAAGGAGCAACACCATGGAAACGATCATCCTGTACGTGGACGACGCGGTTTATGCCCGCGAGCACCTTGCCAAATTGGCACCCGGCGTGCCGGTGGCGCTGGACGATGAGAGCGCATCGACAGTGCCGGGCACCTTGGGTGTCGATGCCCGCGCCGCTTTCGAACCCAGACACTGGATCGTGGTCGCCTGCGCACCGCGCATGACGCAGCGCATCAGCAAATGGGTGAGCCACAGTGCGCGTGAAAACTGGCGCGGCAAATGGTTCGCCAAGATGCAGGCGCAACTGGTGCCTTTGCTCGAAGCGGTCGGCGACCAGGTCACGCCGATGCTGGCCGGCGGCTCGCTGACCGAGATGACGCAGCATCTTCGGCAGATCCACGGTAAGGCCACGGTAGTGGACGCACGCCGGCCCAAGATCGGGGTCGATCTGGAGCCCGTCGCGCCCGGCCAGAAGCCGCCTGCAGCACCGGGCTGGGCGCTGCCCGGCGCGGTAGTGGGCATGGGCGCGCTGCTGGTCATCGCTGGCGAATTGAGCGACTGATTTCAAGCGAGTGACAACCCCGGTCGCTGCGGTATCCTGACCGCATGCGACTCATCCTGAAATGGCTGCTCAGCGCGATCGCGCTGCTGGCAGTGGCTTATCTCTTCAACGGCGTGCAGGTGACGAGCTTCGGCTCGGCGCTCATAGCGGCTGCTGTCATCGGTCTGCTCAACATGGTCGTGCGGCCGGTGCTGGTGGTGCTCACGCTGCCGGTGACGATCGTCACGCTCGGCCTCTTTCTGTTCGTCATCAACGCGTTGATGTTCTGGGCCGCGTCCGGGTTGCTCGGCGGCTTTCACGTCAACGGCTTTGGTGCCGCGCTGCTCGGCTCGCTGATCTATTCGTTGCTGGGGCTGGTGATCGAAGCGGCGCTCGGCGGACTCTTCTCCAAGCGCTGAACCGGGCCCAGCGGGCCACCTACTTCAGCGGAGGCTCTTCTGCCTGCTGCTTGACCAGCGCATCGACAGCGCGTGCGCGCGTGTCGATGATCGACGCCTCGTAGTAGTCCACCGCGTTGGATGCGCCACGCGCCGACAGGTTGCGCGACAACTCCTGCGCCGCCTTGTAGCGGTCGCGCGCGCCGGCGTAATCGAGGATGGCGACGTTGGCTTCGGCATCGGCGCGGATCGCCCGAACCGGATCGCCCTGTGCGTTGTAGAGGCTCGACAGCGCACGCCAAGCCGTGGCATCACGCGGTTGCAGCGCGGTGTAGTCGCGCAGCACCGGCACCATCGGCGCCGGGTTGCGCGTGGCAACGGCGGCCTGCACGGCGAGCAGCATCTCCGGTCGGTCTTTGGCCTTGGCGTTGAGCAGCGACGTGGCCTTGGTGGGGTTGCCGGCGTCGAGTTCGATTTCAATAGCGAGCAAACGGGCGAGACGTGATGCCGACGCATCGCCGGCCGTGCGCGTAACCAGACGCTCGCTCAATGCGCGCGACGCCTTGAAGTCCTTCAACTCATTGGCCGAAAACGCCGCGGCATAGAGCAGGCCGGCTTGTTGCGCCGGCGTGCTCTTGGTGAAGTCGCTGCCGGAACCGGCTTCGACCCATTGGCGCAACACGTCGACGCCTGGCCGCGTCAACACGCGAGCGCGGGCCGAGATCATTGCGTGGTCCATGACGAGTGGCAAGCCCGGCGTCATTGGGACGGACGCGGCGCGCTTCGACGTTACGCCGGTCGAAGCGGTCGCCGCATCCATGTCTCGAAACTGAAAGCGCCCCTGCATGTCGGCGATGCGCTCGGTGTCCATCGGGTGACTGCGCAGATACGGGTACGAGGCGTTGTCGTTCAGCCGGGCGGCAAACTGCAGTTTTTCGAACATCGCCTCGGCGCCGCGCGGGTCGTAGCCGGCTTGCGTCATCACACCGAAGCCGACACGGTCGGCCTCGCGCTCCATGTCGCGAGAAAAGGCCAGCTGGCTTTGCATCGCATACGCCTGGCTGCCCATCAGCATCGCGTTGCCGGCGTCACCATTGCGGGCCCTCATGGCGGCGAGCATGCCGATCACCATGGCCGCGATCATGAGCGGCATCTGCTTGGCATCGCGCGACATGATGCGTGCGATGTGGCGCTGCGTGACGTGCGACAGCTCGTGGCCGAGCACGGTCGCAAGCTCGTCCCGGCTGCCGATGATGGCGACCAGCCCGAGGTTGAGCCCGAGGTAACCGCCCGGCAGCGCAAAGGCGTTGATGGTGCTGTCGCGGCCCAGAAAGATCTGCCAGGCAAAGCGCTCGTCGAGCTCGGGCGTGAGCTCGCCACGCACCCGTGCTGCGGCCAGCAAACGCTGCCAGATGTCCTGCACGTATTCGACGATGACCGGGTCGTCGATGTAGTCGGTGTCGCGGTAGATCTCGCGCGCGATCTGGTCGCCGAGTCGGCGCTCGGCACTGGCCGTCATCTCGCCGCCATCTCCCATGCCGGGCAACAACTGCGCGCGCGCAATAGGCGGCATCAAGGCTTGCGCCGCGATCAAAACGGTAGCGCATAACGCCCGAAGTGCGGGCTTCATTGCGCGGGTCGATGTGGAATTTGAAGTCAGGCTTGGCATCGGTCTTTCCTGGGCCGGGCTCGTATGATGCGGCCTTCCGCCGATCGTTCACCCCATGAGTTCACTCACCCATTTTGACGCCCAGGGCCATGCCCACATGGTCGATGTCGCGGCCAAGACAGCCACCCATCGCATAGCCGTTGCAAGCGGCCGCATCGTGATGCAGGCCGCCACGCTGGCGCTCATCGAATCCGGCACCGCCAAGAAGGGCGACGTGCTCGGCGTGGCGCGCATCGCCGGCATCCAGGCCGCCAAGAAAACCAGCGACCTCATTCCGCTTTGCCACCCACTGGCGCTGACGCATGTGTCGATTGCATTCGCCATCGTCAAGGGCGGCGTGCCGCAGGTGGCTTGCAAGGCGACTGTCGAGACCGTCGGGCCGACGGGTGTCGAGATGGAAGCGCTGACCGCTGTTCAGGTCGCACTGCTGACCATTTACGACATGGTGAAAGCGGTCGACCGTGGGATGACGATCACCGATGTGCATGTGCTGGAGAAGCACGGGGGGAAGTCGGGGAGTTTCGTGGCGGGGTAGCGCCAGAGAGAGAGCGGATAGCACGGGGAGTGAGCAGCAGAGACGGCAGTGTGGCTCCGGGCACAACAAGACGAGTGGCAGTTTTGGCCGGGCGAACGGTTTTGCTAGTTTTAACGTTTACTGACATTCTGTAACCGTTATGCACTTAACTGTCTCTAATTTGCAAAGCCCGTCTCTTCGAGGGTTTGCCCTTGTAAGACTTCTCATGGTGGCGCTTGGAGGCGCCCGGACGGGTCTGCGTTCGAGCGCGCCAATACGGCGGGCCGAAAAGGGAATGACCGCCATCGAGTTGCTCGTGGTTCTTGCCGTGATCGCCATCCTGGCGGTGGTCGCAGTGCCCTCTTTCGTCGACCTGACTCAAAGAAATCGCGTGTCCGGGGAAGTCAATGGCTTCGTCGGCGATTTGCAGTTCGCCCGTTCGGAGGCGATCAAGGAAGGGCAGACCGTGACGATCTGCGCGTCGTCGGACGGCTCGACCTGTGCATCCGGTGGCAACTGGAAGACCGGATGGCTCGTGTTTGCAGACGCGAACGGCAACCAGGTTCACGACTCGACCGAGACCGTACTCAGGAAGCAACCCGCTTTGGCCGGAACAGATACGTTCACTGCAAGCGGCAACACCTCGGCCATTTCGTACAGCCGCGACGGATTCGCAATGTCTTTCACCGGCACGGTGACCTTGACAGTGCACACCACTCCGCTGAACGCGGCCGCGACTCGCTGCATCGCAGTCAATTTGGTGGGGCGGCAGCAAGTCCAATCGGCAAACGGAGGCACATGTCAATGAATCGAAGCCAAACGCTTTATCGTCGACAGCAAGGCTTCACACTTATCGAAGTGATGATTGCCGTCCTCGTGGTGACAGTCGGCCTGCTGGGCTTCGCCAAGATGCAGGCACTGGCAATCTCAAGCACGCAAGTTGCCAGCAGTCGTTCGATGATTGCACTGCAGAGCGCGAGCCTCGCTGCGGCGATGCATGGAAACAAGACCTACTGGGCGGGCGGAGTCGCCCCGGCCGCATTCAGTACGTCGGGACTCACTGTCACCGACGCCACCGGTGTGCTGAGCGCGACGCCTCCTGTTTGCCGGGCGGCGACGTTGCCTTCGGCTCCGCTTTGCACGCCCGCACAACTCGCAGCCTACGACCTGCAGTTGTGGGCTGCCAGCATGGCCAGCCTTTTCCCCACCTACACGTCGGCAGGGACGTGCACGGTGTCGGCAAGCACGCCCATCAGCTGCACGGTGACGGTTTCCTGGACTGAGAAGTACGTGTCTTCCAACCAGAACACCGCGTCCAACAGTGCCTCCACCGCCGGCACCAGAACCTACACGCTCTACGTCGAACCATGAACTCCGTTGCTTCAACACCGTCTGGAGGCCGTCGCATGCAACAGGCCGGCTTCACGTTGATCGAGCTGATGATCTCGCTGACGATCGCGCTTTTCATGCTGGCGGCCATCGTCGCGATCTACGTCAACATGAAGGCCACCTTCGTGGCGCAAGACGAATTGGCACAGCTTCAGGACAGCGAGCGCCTCGCACTGACCATGCTGACCACGACGATTCAATCGGCCGGCTATTTCTCCGATCCCGTTAACAGCACCGCCATCACTTCACTGCCAGCGGCCAACGTGACCTGGCCCAGCGGCACCGTCTCAGCGCTGGCAGCAGGCCAAGGCGTGGTCGGTGCTGGCAACACTTTAGGCACAGGTACGGGCAGCGACACCATTGCTGTGCAATACCAGACCGCCAGTGGCGACGGCTTGATGAACTGCCAGGGTCAGACCAACCCCGCGACATCTGGGGTGAAGCAGGTGTGGATCAACAGCTTTTCCATCAATGCGAGTAACGAACTCACCTGCACGGTCGGCACGGGAACGCCGGTCGCTCTGGCCAGCAACGTCGGACAGATGAGCATCGTCTATGGCGTCGACACCGACGGAGACGCGAATAACAGCACCGACACCTACATGCCCGGCTCGGGTGTTGCCGCTGCCGGTCTGTGGGCCCGGGTACATACCGCACAGATCACGCTCAGATTTCTGAACACGCTCAGCTCCACGCCGAGCGCGCCCGTGCTCCTGACCGGCCCCGGCATCGTCCAGAGCATCAATTTCAAGAACAATCCGTGACACGCCAACACCCCCATGGGTCTCGTCCCCAACGAGGCATCGCACTCATCACTTCACTGTTGATTCTGGTGATCGTTTCGTTGTTGGCTGTGAGCATGTATCGCAGTTTTGGTCTGCAAGAAAAAATTGCCGGCAACACGCTCGAAAAGCAGCGCTCGCTACAGGCGGCGGAAAGCGCACTCCAATACGGCGAATGGTGGATCGGCCGCGGCAGTGGCGGTGGTGGATCGGCCTGCAGCGGCGTGTTCAGCGCCAACGATCAGACCGCCATGAAAATCTGCAACGTGCCGATGAGCATCGCCACGTCCAGCACACTTCCCTGGGCCGTAAGAGGCAACTACCAGCCGCCGAGCATGACGGTGCAGAGCGGCGGCGGCCTTAATACCGGAAGCACCGGGATTGCCAACGACATCAACTACGCCACCCTGCCGAGCGTCTATGTGTCGTACCTCGGCCTCGCTCCGGACGGCAAGACCATGCTTTATCAGGTGACCGGTGCCGGCTACGGCGGCAGCACTGCGACTGCCAGCGTCGTTCAAAGTACCTATGCAATGAAGTTCAGCGTGACTGACATCGGTCAGCCGTAGTTCAAGGAGACCACATGACCTCAAAATACTTCCGCCTCGCACTGGCACTGGCCGCGCTCGGCGCGCTGTCATTCAGTGCCCAAGCACAGCTCGTGATCAGCGACACGCTCACAGGAACATCCTCTTCCTATAACTGGAAGAGCTTGAATGGGGCGTGCCTCACTGCCGGAAACAACTCGGTGATACCGCCGGCGACTTCGCCCATCATCCCCGCGTGTGTCGGGTTGACCTACTACAGCGGCAAGACACAGGTTGGCGGTGTGAGCGGCAGGTTGCCGGATGCAGCAGGCAGCGGCGCCCTTCGCCTGACCAATGGCGACACGCAAAACGGCGGCTCCAATGGCGACAACCAGACCGGCGCCATCGTGTCCAACTTCACCTTTCCCACCACGCAAGGACTGCAGGTCACCTTTACCACGGCCACGTATGGCGGCGACGGCGGCACCGGAGCGGACGGCATCAGTTTCTTTCTGTCCGACGGCAGCCAGGCGCCCTCGGTGGGCGGCCTGGGTGGCAGCCTGGGCTACAGCTGCTCCAACGTGAACGGCTCGTACAACGGCGTCGTCGGGGCCTACATCGGCGTTGGCATCGACGAGTACGGCAACTTCTCAAATTCATACGACAACACGAGCAGCGGGACTGGCTTCCAGCCTGGGCGCATCAGTCTCCGCGGCGCCGGTTCGACAGCGTTCGCATCGCTGTCGACCTCGCCAGCGACGAGCGCCTATTACCCCACGACTCTCAACGCGAGCGACCAGCAGTCTGCGGTGCAGAACACCTGCAAAACTGGATATGTCTGGAACTACAGCGGCGGCACGATGGGTGGCTTCGCGAACCGCACTCAAACGACGATAGAGCTCGCATACAACTATCCGTTGCTGCCGGGGGGAAGTACAAATCTCCCCGCAGGGTTCAGCCTGTCAAATCAGCAGGGCATGAACATGCCCCTTCGTGGCAACGCTACGCCCATCACATACGGACTGAAGCTTACGCAGGACGGACTGCTCAGTCTCTCTTACAGCGTCAACGGTGGCATTGCGCAAAACGTACTGACAAACCAGTCCATCACTGCTTCGAACGGCCCGCTACCTGCGTCTTTCAGATTCGGCTTCTCCGCAGGCACCGGCGGCTCCAACAACGTGCACGAAATCATGTGCTTCAAGGCAGCGCAGATCAACGCGGCTGCGAGCTCGGCCGGCATCAATATCCAGCAATCGGCCAAGGTGCAAGTCGGCACGCAGGTCTACCTTGCCTATTACCACCCGGTGAACTGGTGGGGCCAACTGACCGCGCAAAATCTTGTCGAAGACGCAACGACGTCGACAGTCTCGATCAATCCGGTCGCCAATTGGGACGCGAGTTGCGTCCTCACAGGCGGCGCCTGCAGCGCCACGGGTGCTGCCAGCACCCCGGTGCAGGGATCCTCGTCACGCAACGTTCTGACCTGGAACGGCAGCGCAGGCATTCCGCTGCTGTGGCTCGGCCTCTCCGCCGCGCAGAAAAGTGCACTGGACCCGACGGCTGGAACAACAGCCACCAGCTCGACGCGCCTGGACTACCTTCGAGGTGATCGAACCCAAGAAGTAGGTGGCACGCCCGGGGGTCCTTTCCGCGCGCGAAACAGCGTGCTTGGCGACATCGTCAGCAGCAGCCCGACATGGGTCGGAGCACCCAACCTGCCCTACAAAGGCATCTGGAAAGACGCGCTTCGCCCGACCACCACCATGCCCGAAGGATCGAGCTACGGCGCCTACGCGACAAGCAATGCGACCCGAACCAACGTCGTGTACGCGGGCGCCAACGACGGCCTGCTGCATGGGTTCCGGGCCGGTGCCTACGACTCGAGCGGCAACTTCAACACGGCAGCGGCCAACGATGGCAATGAGCTACTGGCATACATGCCGGCGCAGGTCCTCAACACCATCCACGCCACCCCACCCACAGCCGCCTCGCTCGACTACTCCTCGCCCCAGTACAGCCACAACGCCTTCGTGGATGCCACGCCCGGCACGGGCGATCTCTACTATCAGGGGGGCTGGCACACCTGGCTCGCAGGTGGCCTGGGCGACGGCGGCAATGCCGGTGGCGTCATCGGCGACAACACCACGGTGGCAACCGGCGGCCTTTACGTCCTCGACGTCACCAACCCAGGAAATTTCAGCGAGGCGAATGCCGCCAGCCTGGTCATCGGCGACTGGACTTCCACCTCTGCGAGCTTGACCTGCCCGACCGACACGGCAAGCACCTTTTGCCGCGACAACCTGGGGAGTACTTTCGGCACTCCCATCATCCGCCGCCTTCACGACGGCAACTGGGCTGTAATTTTTGGCAACGGCCTCAACAGCAAAAGCGGCAAGGCGGGCGTTTTCGTAATGACGGTCGACCAGACCACCGGTGCGAAGAGCTTTCGCTACCTCGACACCGGTGTGGGCACCGCTACTGCGCGCAACGGCATCGCCTACGTCGCGTCTGCCGACCTCGATGGCGACCACGTCACGGACTATTTCTACGCCGGCGACGTGCTCGGCAACATGTGGCGCTTCGATGTGACCGGTGCAACCGGGGGTAGCTGGTCAGCGCGATCGACGCCGATCTTCAACACTGGTGGACTTCCCATCACCACGCGCGCGACGGTCAATACCGCAGCCACGTCTTCAGGCACGGCACGGGTCATCGTAGGTTTTGGGACCGGCCAGATCTTTCCGCAAACACAGACTGCCGCTGCGACTCCCGTCAGCGGCACCCAATACATATTCGGCATCTGGGACTGGGATATGGCCAGCTGGAATTCGCTCAGCGGTGTTCAATACAGCAGCTTGACCGCTCCGCAAAATGTGAACGCCGGCGTATTGCAAACACAGACTACTGCGACCCTCGCCTACACCTCCGGTGGCATCTCGGGCGTCCGGACCGTGACGCAATATCCAATCTGCTGGAAAGGCGCCACCACCTGTGCGGGCGGCAATACCCAGTTCGGCTGGAAGCTCGCGCTGCCCGGTACCAATGAGCAAGTCGTCTACAACCCGGTTCTTTCGGACGGGATGTTCGTGGTCAACACCGCCATCCCCGGCGCCACGCAGGCGCTGACCTGTGGTTCGCAGCCGGCTTCCGGCTACACCATGGCGATTACTGCAGACACTGGCGCGGCTGCGACATCGTCTTACTTCGCAGACGCCAGCAACAATTACGTCACCACCAACGGATTGGTATTGAGTGGTGTGGGATTAAGCGCAGTGGGTTCGCCATCGTTCGTGACAACTGCGACCAAGAAATATCTCGTCAATCAAACTGTCAGTGGCGTCGGATCGGTCACTCAAGTCAATCCCGGCGCCAATAGCAAAGGCGGACGGTTGACGTGGATCAAGCTGCGCTGATCATGACTTCCGAGAAAGTGTCAAAAGGAATACAGATGAATCTGATGCGTAACTTCAGTCACCGCCGCAACTGCGCCTTGAAAGGCGCAAGCGGCTTTACGCTCATCGAATTAATGATCGTCGTGGCTGTTGTCGGAATACTTGCAGGTATTGCATATCCCTCATACAACCAGTACGTTTTGAAATCGCGTCGGGCCGACGCTAGGAATGCAGTGCTGGATCTTGCAAGTCGGCAGGAGAGGTATTTCAGCGTTAACAATGCCTACACAAATCTTCCTACCGCACTTGGTTACGGTGGTAGTTCCGCATTTCCCATCAGTGTGAACGTCAGTGGACAGAGCTACTACACTTTGAGCGCGACATTTTCTGCGACGCCGGCAGGTTTTGTAGCCACAGCTACTCCGACTTCGTCCCAGGTGGCAGACACAAAATGTTATTCGTTCCAAGTCGACCAGTCAGGCGCTCAGACCAATCTTGACAGCGGCGGCAGTCCACTGACGAGTAGCGGCTGTTGGTAAGTTGCTTCCCAACATTGTGTTTAATTGAAAGTGAATTCTCAACTTGCATGCCACATGCTCGGGAACAAGCCATTGCAGCTTGACGACTAGCTAACCGTGCAGTTACTTTGGCAATTCAGATTTTGACCATCTCACACAAAATGTGGTCTTTTGTCAGACGCCCGCCCGGCGGCGGCACCACATCGCCATGCATACCGGTGGCCAGTCGATGTAAGTTTCGATAGGCCAGTGGTGACACGAGGAAGATCGCCATCTGTGCCAGTGCGCTCAGAGTGCTCAGAAGTCCTAGATTACCGGCATGGCAGAAGCGCTCAATGCGAGTAACGCGCAACCCGGCATGCGTTGACATTAAAGAAAGCCAGCGAGGGCCAATGAAGCTGATGTGTTCCGGGTAATGGCAATACCAAAACCTCGACCGCATTTGCTTCCACAACCAAGCCTCTGAATTGCCTGTCGTCAAGATCACCCGGCCGCCGGGCTTCAAGCGAGATGCCAAGCAAGCGAGAAACTCGAGCGGGTTGCCAACATGTTCGATCACGTCACACGCGGTGATCAGGTCGTAGCACAGCACGTTGTCCGCATGCTCCCAGTGGTCTGCCGCAATACGCACGCCGCGCGCTTCCGCTTTGGCGGCAGCCGCAGCGTTAGGCTCTACACCGTGCAAACGACAGGCTGCTGGTAGCCCAGCCAGCAGCTGCCCCGTGTAGCAGCCCACGTCGAGCACATCTATGGGCGCGTCGGGAATAAGCTGACGCACCATTTCGAAATCTTTTCGCTTGCCCTGCGACTCCCAGACATCCGTGTTTCCGGCCGAATAAAGCCCGAAGTAGATGTCGTCTTTCAAGATCGGGTCGCGAAATACGAAGCCACAATGACGACAGAGATGCAGGTGCCCGCCATGCAAAGCAGCCTTCAGCCGCACGCCAGCAAATGAGGCCACGTCGGGCAGTGCGCCTAGATCTTCCGTATCGTGTCCACCACAGGTCCGACAAATGATCGCAGATGTCACCATTTCGACCGAGCCCGCGAAAGCATCAATAGAAGGACCACGAGACTTATGGTCAGTGCGGCGAACAGGCCTTTCATGAATACGAAGCCCGGCAAGCTAGGCGGCAACAGCAGACAGCCGACCACGAACACGACACCAGCGACCGCAACCAGCAAAGTCGAAGAGCGCACTCGGCCCAAGCCAAGCAGCAAGAAATACGCAGGCACATTTAACGAAAGCAAGCAGAAAGCCAAAGTCATGCCGCGGGCCATCGCCAGATGCTCCACAGCGAACTCCGTTGAGATCCACAAGCTCAGCAGCGGTTCGAGTACCAGCAGGAGCAACAAGGAAGGCAGCGCTGCAGCAGCAGTCGCTATCACCAGAACCTTGCGAATATTGCGACGCACGTCGACTTGCGCCAGGCGGTCCCGCCGCTTCGCTGCCCATGGCCCAAGCGTCTGGCCTGCCGCAGCCACCAAGGCATGCGGCATCTGAGCAATCTGGGTGCAGGCCGCATAGGCCACAAGCACGGCCGAGCCTAGCTGCGCACCGACGAACCAGCGGTCGAAGGCATTGAACATCAAACCGCTCAGCACGCTAAGCCAGATCCACAAGCCGTTCGACTTCAATTCATTGGCGACGGAGAGGCGCTCGAATTTCTCGATATCAATAGGAGGATCTTGAATCAATCCGTTGGGTCGAAGCGCTGCGAACTTGACTACAGCTTTAGTCGCTGTCACGACTACCGCCAGAATGATGGGCACAAGGGCAGAACCGTCCGAAACGACCAACCAGAACGTAAGCGCAATCTGCGCCGTGCGGGCTGCCGCTTCCATCAGTGCGCATGTATCGAATCGCTCTTGCGCCTTCAACGCCGATGAAAGCCCATTGTCGAGCTCGGTAACCGCCGCCCAGAGTAGCGCCGTGCTCGCAATAGCCCAGAGGTTCCATCGCGACCAACCGGAAAGAGTCGCTGGCGCCCATCCCAATCCGCTGGTGGTACTCACCGTTGCGAACAACACGGCCGACATCAGCAGCGTGCGCCGTATAAACAGGCGGATGGCTTCTTGAATACCCGAGAGGTCGCCTCTTGTCCTAGCATGCGCCAGTACCGGCATGAGCGCCGTGCTCGCGCCAAGTGACAGCGTCGCCGAGCCGACAAGCACGGTTTGGGCAATCACCCAAACACTGAATTGCTCGGCACCCAAGCGGTGCAACAGCAGAGGTGTGAGAACGAACTGAGCACCCGTCGAGCACAACAGTTCGACGATCGACCATGCCGCTGAGTGAGCGTACGGACTCAAGCGCGGGCGCTTCCATGTCATTCGCTATTCACCAATGCGAGAAAAAGGACGCGGCCATTTGAATCTCTTGCTTGCCTTGGGGATGCACTAGCTGCTCCTGTGCCATCGAAGTCGGAACCATTTGAATGGTTGCCAAAGTGCTGCTGCGATCGGCCCCAGGTACCGCCCAATGATTGCTGGCTGTGCTCGGACGAAATTGACATCGAAGGTACGGGAGGACAACCCCGTGGCGGCGTACCAAGCAATTGGAACCGCTAGATATCGAACACGCCGTCGCAGATTCGGATCCCACAACAGACGAATGTTCAGTAGATGGTCGGCATGTGTGCGAAAGCGACGCATGAAGGGACCGTGCGTGGTGATTGCCTCGCGCGAATAAACAATTCCCTGATGGCAGACGTTGAAGACCAGGATCTGGAAGCGGCAGGGTCGAGCCCGATGGCGCCCCTTCGAACCCCAATAAACATCGGAGAACACGGCCGAAGGTGACTCGGCCGCCAACAAACTTAAAACTCGATGCACCGCGGGCAGAAGGATGTCGTCCTTGCCCAGAAAGTAGAGGTAGCGTCCCGTACTGGCAGCTACTCCGTCGTTCATGGCCGAGTACACACTCGGCCGCGACTCGGCGACAACGCGAGCATCTGGAAACCGCTCGGCCGCGTCGGCCGCTTTGCTGCTGGGCAGCACGAGCACGATCTCGCGCATTTCTGAGTCGGGAATCGCCAGACACACCGAGTCCACGCAGCGACGCAATTCGACGTCTACATCGAGTGTCGGGATGATGATGCTCAACAGCGGCATCACGACTGCGCTGCTGACTCACGGCGGAAAATGCCGTCGATCTGCAGCAGCTGCCCCGTCTCGGCATTGCCAAAATTATTCTCGACTCCGACCAGCACGTACCCCTTGCAACGAAGGTCGGCGTACAGGTCATCGAACAGCACCTGACCCGCATACAACGGCGCCAACGACATCTCCACTTGTATCGTATCGATTCGCTCCAGGCTGCGAACCGCACCTCGAAGGACCTGGGCCTCGTAGCCTTGCGTATCAACCTTGAGGTAAATATTGCGCGCATTGCCGCAGGTCTTATCGAACATGGCATCAAGCGTTTCGACCCGAATAGTTTCCTCGCCGGTGTAGCGAGAATGCGGCGCGGCCTCTTCATGCAGCTGCAGCATCTCCAGAATCGAACTACTCTCGGAGTTGCCCGCCACGTGAATCGTTTGAGTGCCCTGAGCATCGCCCAATGCCATTTGCAATACCTGCCAGTCGACGTCTCCAAGTGCTGCCCGCTGCAACTTGGCGTATGCGGCACTGAGCGGCTCAAACGACACGATGCGGCCTCGATATCCGAATTGTCGACGCAGCTCCAATCCGAACTGTCCGATATTCGCGCCGACATCCAGCACTGTGTCTATTCGATGGTGTTCGATCAGGCGCCGCCGGCGGGCAATAGGATGCGACCCCGGCTTGTAGGGAATGACATCGACGCCAAAGCGACGGGCAAATAGCTGAGCCGATCTCAGAATTTCCATCAGCATCAATGATCCCTTTGCACTCTGCATGCTGGCCGATATTTCAAAGTCACAGCGCGCTCCGTGATGGATGGTGAGGCCGCATTTTGCGTAGCGCGAGCAAGCATCTCACGACCACATCGTCAATCAAAGACTGATGCCGCCGATGAAGGCTGAAAACCCCAGCCCAGCGAGGCACGGCCACATTTTTATAGTTGGCGAAATGCTGCGTGATCAAACTTCTGTCATGGGAGGAAAGCAGCTCCCCGTAGTGGCCGAAGAACGCATGAATCTGGCTTAGAAGACTGCCGACCCAATCGTCGCGCACGATCACTTTCCAGGCTCGTTGCAGACGCTTTACTCGCCCGGGGTGTCTCCCAATAACATTGGCTCCGTGTTGGCGATACAAAAGCGCGGGCTCTTCGTCATACACAACGACACCAAAAGCGCTCACGACCAGATAGATCCACCAATCGTGAAAGCGAACGGCGCTCGGTACGCCGGCTCGCTGCAACAGCTGCAGCGCAGCACGATTGAGCGCCGCAGTGCAGCCAACGATGATGTTCTCGGTCAATGCGTTCGCAAACGAGGGGCCGCGTGGCAGAAGCGGCGTCCGACCTAGCGGACGCAGATCCTGGTCCACGAAGGTCTGCGCACTTCCGTACAGGCCAGGCTTGCTGTCAAGCGGGCTGAGTTGCTCCCAAGCGCGCTGAAGCTTGTCAGGAAGCCAGACGTCATCCTGGTCGGCAAGCATGACCATGTCTACGTCTTTTGGTACAAGTGTCAGCAAAGTGAGAAAGCTCGGCCCAAAACCCAAATTTCGGCCGGTGGTGATGGTGATCCGCGGATCGGCCAGCGCCACTATCTCGTCCACCGTTCTGTCGGTAGATCCATCGTCTCGTACGAGCACGGTGCCTCGCGCGGGGAGCTGCGACAACACGGACTGCATTTGCTCCCGCACATAGCGCTCGCCTTGGTAGGTCGACATGATCACGACCACACACGGCACGTTTGCAGCAGTTCCCAGGCTTTTCGTTGCTGGCGTCGCATCGGGTAGATCCTGAACCGCACCCACATCAGCTTCCACTTGTTTGTCCTGTTGCCGCCGGTCGGCGCGAGTCGAATGCACTGCGTAGCGCGGCGAAGAAGATAGATGCGAGCACCGATTGCGTTCCCATCAGCAGCAACGCCACGCCGGGAATGATCTGACGCATTGCCGCTTCTGGGTCCAATGCGCCAAATCCGCTGCTTCCCCATTGCCAGGTCAGGCTTGCACACAGCGCCAAACCTGCCACGGTTGCGATCCCGCCGCCGACAGGCAGCAACGACCCGCTAGCCACGTAAAGCGCCCATCGATCGCGAGGGTGAATGGTGTTCAGGTGAGCGCAGTGACGTGCAAGCACTGCGCCCATGGCGAAGAGCATCGTCTGGTAGCCCAGCACCATTCCGGCCGAGGCCAGCAACTGCGTGTGGATGCCGACCGGCCACCGACCCCAACCATCGGCGTGAAAATGCGCGAGCACCAACTGGGCTAAGCCCAATAAAGCGAGCGCGGCGCCCGGATAGAGGAACAGCCATCGAGGCGTGAACAGCAGCAAAAAACGCAGATGGCGCCAACCATCTCGCCATGTACGCAGGTGCGGCGGCCTGTCACGCCCGTCGGGAGACAAAGTGGTCGGAACCTCAGCAATTCGAAGGTGGCTTAAAGATGCCTTAACGACCATCTCACTGGCGAACTCCATGCCTTCGCAACACAGCCCCAGTTGCAGGATGGCCTGACGCTCGAAGCCGCGCAAGCCGCAGTGAAAGTCACCGATCGGCGACTTGAAGAAAAGTCGGCCCACAAAGCTCAGCACGGGGTTGCCCAAGTAGCGATGAAGCGGAGGCATGGCACCAGGCAGGATTGCGCCGCGAAAGCGGTTGCCCATCACCAATTGGCTGCCAAGCCGCAGTTCAGCCACAAAGGATTCCAGGGCACCGAAATCGTAGCTCTCGTCGGCATCGCCCATTACGACGTAGCGCCCCTTGGCTGCCGCGATGCCTGCGATTAACGCCGCGCCGTAGCCGCGCACCGGCACTGATACCACGCGCGCTCCGCACGCCGCGGCCAGCGTTTGCGAGCCGTCGCTCGAGCCGTTGTCCGCTACAACGACTTCACCTCGAATGCCGCTGCTGTTGAGGAAGCCATGGGCCTTGGCGATGCAAGCCGGCAGAGTACGTGCCTCGTTGAGGCAGGGCATCAGGATGGTCAGTTCGATGTCCGAGCCTGTCTTTCTCGAAGCCTCGACCTGAACCTTGTTTTCAGAAATCACTTCGTTCCACATGAAGTCGCCCTCCTTGTCGCCAGCACTTCAGCGCTCGCGGTGATTCGATCCATTCCTTCACAGTGCCCAAACCAGAGATGTCGCCACCTCCCCGAAAGAGATCTGCAAACCGCACAAATCCGTCGTCGTTGACCCAAGTGGCGAAGTCAGGGTAACCGCGCCGCCAGATGGAGCCGTTGCGGACGCTGGTCGTGTGCCGCGAGCGAAACAGTTCAGGACAGGCGTCTTCGACCTGATCCAGCACCTGATCCGCCCAACGCTTGCCGGCCACCTCGGCCTCGCTAAGTGCACCCCCGGGTATCAGGCGGCAGGTATAGATATGGACCTGATCGCGCGAGCCGGATTTGGGGCCTGCGCGCTCTAGCACGTCTGAGTTTCCCCTGAAGTGGATGTACTCGCAGTCACCAACGTCGACGCGCAAACCGAGACGCCGCAATGCGTAGTCGAACGTGGCAGCGGCCGGGGCGATCGGCCGACCGTCTGATTCGATGGCCCGCACGGGGGCGAGCATCCGAAGTTGCGGCGAGTGGGCTTTGATCAGTGCGAGGACGCGCCGGCCGTCGCGACTATCAGGATCGATGTCGACGCCCATGCCGACGAAGGCCGAGCCCGTCGCCAAATAAGGCAACAGGAAGGACTGCGACTGAGCGTCCATCGACAGATACAAAAACGGCTCCGTCTGAAGCTTCTTCGAAACTGTGGTCTGGATCCAGACACCATCCCAAGGTTGTGCACTCCATCGGAATTCGGCAGCTTGGGAGAGCATGACCGCTTGCACAGCCAGCAACATGCCCACGACGCCGACCTGGGCGCGAGGCATGCCGGCCAGAGCGCGGTACACGCCGGCCACAAGGACAACCGCAGCAACACATGCCATGGGAAGAAAATACCTGCTGTTGCCACTGATAAGCAGCCACAGCACCCACGCAACCACAAAGGAGACGGCCAGGCTGGCCCACGCACGCTGGCTTGCTCTGTTGCCGACAACGGTAGCCGGCCCAGAACGTCTCCATATTGCGGCAACCAGCCATAGCGCGGGCAAGCACAGCAACGCTGCATAGCGGGCGTCCGCGGCCAAGGTCTCTGTGTGTATCCTGCGCTGCGCGGCCAAGATGTCGAGGGGGCGCATCAGCGCCTCGACCAATGAAGAGGGAAGGAAGCGCGGGTCGCGCATGACATCCATAGCGCCCAGTAATTTGGCAAGTGGTGACGCTGATGCTGATGCGCTAGCGACCGCGCCGCCGACTGGTGCGGCCGGGTTGAACAGACCGTCCAGCATCGGAAACAGCGGGTTGCCGAAAGCTTGCCAAAGCGAATACGCCCACGGGCCACCAACCAGGATAAGCGCGCCACCGGCGCACCCTGCAAATAGCAATATGCCCTGCCAGCGCATGCGCCAACTCGGCGCGGAACCCACCACCAGTGGCAGCGCGGGCAGCAAGGCAAAGACGGCGTTCGACATCTTGAGCGCAGCAGCAGTGCCAAGCAGAACGCCTGCAAGGGCTACTCGGTGAAGCCGCTGAACACCATGGAAGTTGTTGACCAAGGCCACATATCCCCCTAAGGCCAACGCGCCGGTCGTGATGTCAGTGAAGGATGAGCCCAAGGCCTGCAACAGCACTGGATTGGCCAAGGCCAGCGCTACGGCGCCCCAAGTTACCAGCGCCGGACTGCGGCCGTCTGCACCCTGGCTGACGGCACGTGCCAATTCCCACGTAAGCCACAACGCTGTGGCGTGCATACACGCAAGCGTTATGCCGATAGCCAGCGAGGGCCAGCCAGCTTGCACCATCAGGGCCAGCGGGGCATGCGCGTAGGGAACGAAATACGTCTGAGGGCCGGCCGGAAAATAGTCAATGGCAACGCGGTCGTGAAAAACGCTGTAGCCAGCGTACAGGTGGTAGTGCAGAGCGTCCCACGGCACATCCTTACCGGCAAATAAGGTCCATGCAATCGCGAGAACGGTGCACAAGACGTAGGCGCCTATGCGTTCACTCCTCATCGACCTTCCCGCAGTGGGGTAGCAGGTTAGGAACGATGCGAGCATGTTGCGTCCGACGCGTTGTCTGGCGAACAAAAAACCGCCCGAAGGCGGCTTATGTAAGGCTCGTCAAGCTTAGCTGCGGCATTCCGAAGGCAGGTACTTAGAGGCGATAGCCACGGTACCGGTACCGGCACGGCACAGCCATGTCAGTTGCCCGGTGTTGGTTCCCACGGTTGCTGGGGTCAACGTCACAGTACCGGACGCGTTCGGGACAGTTGAAGTAATCGTCACAACGCCGGTTGCGTCAGTGATTACGACACCGGAGACGTATTTAGTAGCGCCCGGGAAGCTGTAACCACTGTTTGCTGCAGTGACCGAGGCAAGCGAGCCCAGGGACGAAGTCGTTTCAGACACCGCTAGCTTCGCAGGAGCACCCATGATGAGCACTTCCGTCATCTTCGAACGGGTCGTGTAATCCTGGTAGGCCGGCAGAGCCACAGCAGCCAAGATACCAATGATCGCCACGACGATCATCAATTCAATAAGGGTGAAGCCTGCTTGTGCGCGGCGAGCAATATTGCGACGGTTCATTTGAGAAACTCCAGGT
Source organism: Variovorax sp. GrIS 2.14 (assembly GCF_046115955.1). NCBI lineage: Bacteria > Pseudomonadati > Pseudomonadota > Betaproteobacteria > Burkholderiales > Comamonadaceae > Variovorax > Variovorax sp. GrIS 2.14. The sequence goes on along the minus strand of NZ_JBJXIA010000001.1, from coordinate 299,480 downwards.
TAGTTAATAAGGCCCGGGAACCTCCCCGGTGCGCTTATCTATCCGCAGCATCTGTGCCACCCTGTCAGCCTCGTCCGACAGCCAAAATCTGAGTACTTGTTCACGCCCGGGTTACAACGTGTGACAGAACTTGTTGCTTTTGCCTTACGGTCGCATGACAAATTTTGTCACCGTGACCAGATCTGTCGGCCTCAAAGCGTCAGAAGCGCCTCAGCCTCCAGCCACCGAATATCCCGCTGCTCCAACCCATGCATTTCCCAGCCCTCGGCAAAGGCGCCGATCTGGCTCATGATTTCTTCGGTCTCGGCGGGCTTGGTGTGGGTGATGTAGATCGGGTAGGTTTTGCCTCTGGCGATCTGGGCCAGTTCGTCGGCCAGCGTGGCGGGCGACAAGTGCAGGCTGCGTTGGGCCAGTGCCTGCTCGCGGTTGCTGAAGGCGGTTTCAATGACCAGCATGGCAACGTCGAGTTCGTTCACGCGCTTCCAGAACTGGGCGTTTCGTTCTGTGTCGCCGCTGAAGACCCAGTGCTTGCTGCCTTCGACGGAGCGAATGGCGTAGCCGCAGGCCGGTACGGTGTGCACGGCCGGCAAGACTTCGATGTGTTTAGGTCGCCGTGTGCCCAGCGCCAAGGTCTGACCGACATTGAGATCGTGGAACGTGACGAAGGGCGACTCGGTGCTCGGTATGTTGGCAAAGTCGGGCCAGATGACGTTGTTGAACATGTGGGCGCGCAGGGCCTCGATGGTGGCGCGCAGCGCATGCACGCGCAGGGGCTGGCTTCTGCGGCTGGCAACGGCATCGATCATCAACGGGAGTGCAGCGACGTGGTCGAGGTGCGAATGGGTCAGCACGACGTCGTCGATGGCCGCCATTTCTTCGAGGGTGAGGTCTCCTACGCCGGTGCCGGCATCGACGAGCAGGTCGTCGTCGATCAAAAATGAGGTCGTGCGGCAGCCTTTGGCAATAGCGCCCGAGCAGCCCAACACGCGCACTTGCATTTTTTGAGGTCCTCTAGATTTTTGCCGTCATTTGGATTCGAACCGGGTTGCACCGTCCCAGTCGGGATCTTTGGGGCGCAACGCCATCGAGGCTAAACGCTCGGCGTACAGCTGGTAAAGGACTTTTTTGACGCCGGGAGCGAGCAGCGGCGTCAAAAGCGAGCGGCCCCCGGCCCAGTCTTGCGCGCGGTAGGCGGTCAATACCTGCTGCCAGACGTCGAGCCCGGCGCGGCTCGTTTTGGCTGCCGCAGTGGCCCGGCCCAGGGGCGCGAAGATAGTCACGCTCTGGGCCTTGCCCTTGACGCGCACGCGGTCGAGCTCTTGCCAGACGTAGGCGGGGGCGGCATGGCGCGTCGCATCGCTCACCACGACTTCGGCACCGTAGATGCCGCTCTGGCTCTCGAGCCGCGACGCCAGGTTGACGGCATCGCCGACCACCGTGTAGCTGCGACGCACGGCCGAGCCCATGTCGCCGACGCTCATCACGCCGGTGTTGATGCCGATGCCCACGCTGATGGCCGGCTGGCCGGTTGCGCGGTGCGCATCGTTGATGGCGTGTACGGCAGCCGCCATTTCGAGCGCGGCCGCCACGGCCAGGTCGGCATGGTCGGGCGTGTCGACGGGCGCTCCCCAAAAGGCCATGACGCAATCGCCCATGTACTTGTCGACGGTACCGCGGTGTGCGCTGATGATTTCTGTGAGCCGGCTGAAGACGCCGTTCAGGAATTGCTGCAGCTCGGTCGGGGCCATGCGCTCCGACATTTCAGTGAAGCCGCGCATGTCGCAGAACAGCACCGTGAGTTCCTTGCTGACGGCTCGCATGCTGTAGCTGCCGGGCGAGGCCAGCATCTCCTGCACGAGCTGCGGCGGCACGTAGGTGCCGAAGAGTTGCGCCAGGTTGCGCCGCTCCCGCGCTTCGACAAAGTAGCCCCAGCTCAGGTTGAGCACGAAAGCGACCGCGCACATGACCAGCGTTGCCGCGAGGGGCAGCACGAGCCCGGCATCGACGTAAAGCCATGTGTTGAGCCCGACCACGACCGCCACCGTGGCGGCGGCGATGAACACCGCCCGCGCGGCCGAAACGATCGACAACCCCAGCGCGAGGATGAGACCGGTGATTGCGATCAACAGCACGTCGTAGCCGGCGGCGTAGTCCGGCTTTTCGGGCAATCGGCGATCGAGCAATCCTGAAATGATGTTGGCATGCACTTCCACGCCAGGGAAGGCGGCACCTACCGGTGTCGAGCGGAGGTCTTGCAGGCCGGGCGCGGTGGCGCCGATCAGCACGATCTTTCCCTTGAGTTCGCCCGTGGCGAGTTTGCCGCTGAGCACGTCGGCTGCCGGTACGTATTTGAACGATCCGCCGTGGGCGCCACCCGGTCCGCGGTAGGGCACCTGCAAGCTGCCCCTGGCATCGACCGGAAGACGCAAGAACGACTTGCCAATTGGCCCTTTCGAACCATTCGCAAGGACCAGCGCGCCATCCTTGACCAAGAGCGCGGGCATGCCGTTGGCCCGGCGATACACGGCAAGCCCTAGCGATTCGTAGTAGCCCGCTTTGGCGGCGGTGCCTTGGTACTGCGCAAGAACCGGGGCGGCGCGCACGATGCCGTCTGCATCGGTTTCGATCAGCACGTTGAGAAAGCCGGCGTGTGCGGTTGCATCTGCGAGCAGTGCGATGCTGCCGCCAAATCCGTTCCAGGATGTCGCGCGCTGCGCGCCGGGAGGGAAGGCATCGAGCGCAAAGACCGGACTGGGCAACCAGCCCATGCCGCGTGGCTGGGTGGTCTGCGTGAAGTAGTAACCGAGCGCGACGGGCCTGCCTTTGAGCACGTTGGCAAAAATCGCGTCGTGGTCCAGCTCGGGCGCGAGTTGATCGACTTGCTCTTTCAACCCCGCAACGTCGCGCAGGGGACCGGCTGCAATCTGCCGCAGTGCAGCCAGTCCGGAGCTGCCGTCGGGCTCGGCGAACATGACGTCGAACCCGAGAACTGAAGCTTGCTGACGATCGATCAGTTCTGTCGTCAGCGCGGCGAGCTTGTCGCGGCTCCAGGGCCACTGGCCGTATGCCTGCAGGCTGGGGTCGTCGATGTCGACGATGACGACGCGCGGGTCGAGCGTGCGCGGCAGCGTCGCGCGGAGCCGAACGTCATAGATCGACAGATCCAGCCGCTCGACAAAGGAAAACTTGTAGACGCCGGTGGCGTGAATCAGCGCCAACAAAACAGGCAACAGCGTGATGGCAACGCGCGGCCAGTGTTGCCCTACCGCTGCGACCGCGCTTTTGGCGGTCACCGCGAGGCCTGATGAAAGTCAGGCGTGGACGAACTGCATCTTGGTGCCGCCGAGCTCGAGCACGTCGCCGTCTTGCAATGCGACGGCTTCGGTGCCGAGGGGTTCGCCATTGAGCGTGGTGCCGCCATCGATCGGAGCCACCACGTAGCCCTGAATGCGGCGCGTGACAGCGGCGACAGCAACGCCAGGTTTGCCGATGGTGGTGACGACCTTTGCCAGCGAAAGTTCGCGGCCGGCACCGGTGCCAGACAGCACGCGGATGACTGCAGAGTTGACCGCACCGCCACCGAGTGGCGCTGAAACCGTCGGCGCGGAGCTGAGCGGAATCGGGGCAGACGGGTGAGAAATGGACGCTGGCTTGGTCGGCGCAACGGCTTCAGCGGCGCCGGCAGCCGACAGGTAGCGGATCTTGTACTTGCCGACTTCGACGACGTCGTTGTGCTCCAGCGCCTGCTTTTTGATGGCGCGCGCGTTGACGTAGGTTCCGTTGGTGCTGTTGAGGTCTTCAAGATAGACATCGGCGCCGATCATGTGGAGCACGGCGTGCTCACCGCTGATCGCCAGATTGTCGATGACGATGTCGTTGTACGGTCGCCGACCCAGGGTAGTGCGGTCTTTGGCGAGCGTCACTTCCTTGATTACGACACCATCGATCGAAACGATCACTTTCGGCATGGCCGACTCCTGAATGAAGGACGCTGAACTCTTGGGGAACCGTCAATCCGCAGCTTCTGGCGCCGCAACGCCGTTTGCACGGGCCAGAACAACTGAAATGTTATCCCGTCCGCCATTGTCGTTTGCAGTTGCAACCAAAAGTGTTGCTTTCTCCGACAGTCCGATATCTCGTGACAGAAGCGTGAAAATCTGCGCGTCGGAAACCATCTCGCTGAGACCATCGGAACACAGCAGGAACAGGTCGCCGGGCAGGGCGTCGTGCTCATGCATTTCAAGTTCCACGTGCCGTTCGATGCCGAGCGCGCGGGTCACCAGATTGCGGTGCGGCGACTGCGCTGCCTGCTCTGGCGTGATGGCTCCGGCGTCGAGTTGTTCCTGCAGCAAAGAGTGGTCGCGTGTGAGCAGATGGAGTTGCTCTTCGCGGAGCCGATAACAGCGTGAATCGCCGATGTGGCCAACGATGGCGCGGCTGGGTCCGAACACCGAAACGACCAATGTCGTGCCCATCCCCTGCAGTTGCACATTAGCAACACCCGCTTCCAGAATGGCCTGGTTTGCCTCGTCGACGCCCACCTGCATCGCCCGGCGCATCGCGCGCGGATGCGCTGAAGGGCCGGAATGCGCCAACCAGCGCCCGAAGCTGGCTTGCAGCAGCGCGATCGACATGCCGCTGGCGACTTCGCCGCCGTTGTAGCCGCCCATGCCGTCCGCCAGGATCGTGAGGCCCAGGGCCGCGTCGAATGCGATCGCGTCTTCGTTGTTGGCGCGCACACGGCCGGAATCGGTCAGCGAGGCGTAGTCCCAGGTCAGCGTGCTGGCGGCGGTGGAAGAAGTGGCAGCAATGGTCACCATAAACAGGATTCAGGCTCCGAAATCAGTGGGCGGCGACGTGCGTCCGCTTTTGCAAAAATCGTCCGGCAAGGACAACGAAAGCCGCCCCCAAAGCGGCGCCGACGTAGTGCAACCAGGGCATCCCGGCCAGCGTGTCGCGCAACGTGACGTCACTGACGATGGTTTCGCCGCCGACCCAGCCGATGAGGGCGGCGCCGAGCATGACGATGATCGGGAAGCGTTCCATCAGTTTGATCATGAGCGTACTGCCGAATATGACGAGTGGAATGCTGATGGCCAGGCCCAAGATCAGCAGCGTGGTGTCGCCCTGTGCAGCAGCGGCCACCGCGATCACATTGTCCAAGCTCATGACCAGATCGGCGATGAGGATGGTGCGAACGGCAGTCATCATCGTGCCATATTCCTTACCTTCTCCCTCTTCTTCGTCACCTTCGCTTAACAATTGGACGCCAATGTAGAGCAGCAGCAGCCCGCCGACGATCTGCAGATACGGCAATGCGAGCAGCTTTGCAGCGACCACGGTGAGTGCGATGCGCAACACGACTGCGGCGCCCGAGCCGAACAACACGGCCTTCTTTTGCTGCGCCGGCGGCAGCGATCGGGCAGCCATGGCGATGACCACGGCGTTGTCGCCCGACAAGATGATGTTGATCCACACAATCTTGAGCAAGCCGATCCAGAAATCAGCGCTTTGAAGCAATTCCATGTGTTGTCTCGTCTTTTGTAAATCGAAAAAAGCGCTCGCAACCTGAATTGCGAGCGCTTAGTTCGTCGGGTCGCTGCAAAAAGCAGAGGCTTTTTACAGGCGAGCCTTCAGCAGCTTGGCCAGTTCGGAGAAATTGCGCGTCACGGTAAAACCGCACTCTTCCATGATGGCGAGCTTGGCGTCTGCCGTGTCGGCACCGCCGGAGATCAGCGCGCCGGCGTGGCCCATGCGCTTGCCGGGGGGCGCGGTGACACCGGCGATGAAACCGACGATCGGCTTCTTCATGTTGTCCTTGCACCAGCGGGCCGCGTCGGCCTCGTCCGGACCGCCGATTTCGCCGATCATGATGACCGCGTCGGTGTCGGGATCGTCGTTGAAGGCTTTCATCACATCGATGTGCTTCAGGCCGTTGATCGGGTCGCCGCCGATGCCGACTGCCGACGATTGGCCCAAGCCGATTTCGGTCAGTTGCGCCACGGCTTCATAGGTCAGCGTGCCCGAACGGGATACCACGCCGATGCGTCCCTTGCGGTGAATGTGACCCGGCATGATGCCGATCTTGATTTCGTCCGGCGTGATGAGGCCGGGGCAGTTGGGGCCGAGCAGCAGCGTCTTCTTGCCGCCGGCGGCTTCCTTGGCGCGCATCTTGTTGCGCACTTCGAGCATGTCGCGGACAGGAATGCCTTCGGTGATGCAGATCGCCATGTCGAGGTCGGCTTCGACAGCTTCCCAGATCGCGGCGGCGGCGCCCGGTGGCGGCACGTAGATCACAGACACGGTCGCGCCGGTCTGCGATGCGGCTTCCTTCACCGAGCCGAAAATCGGGATGCCGAAGATCGACTCGCCGGCCTTCTTCGGGTTCACGCCGGCGACGAAGCAGTTCTTGCCGTTGGCATATTCCTGGCACTTTTCAGTGTGGAACTGACCAGTCTTGCCGGTAATGCCTTGGGTGATGACTTTGGTGTCTTTGTTGATGTAGATCGACATGACGTTTCCTTAGACTTTCTTGACTGCTGCCACGACCTTTTGGGCCGCGTCCGCCATGGTGTCGGCGCTGATGATGGGCAGGCCCGAGTCGGCCAGCAGTTTCTTGCCTTCGACTTCGTTGGTGCCCTTCATGCGCACGACGAGCGGAACGCTCAAGTTCACTGCCTTGCAGGCTGCAATCACGCCGGTGGCGATGGTGTCGCACTTCATGATGCCGCCGAAGATGTTGACCAAGATGCCCTTGACGTTCTTGTTCTTCAACATGATCTTGAAGGCTTCGGTCACCTTCTCGGGGGTGGCACCGCCGCCCACGTCCAGGAAGTTGGCCGGCTCGCCGCCGAACAGCTTGATGGTGTCCATGGTGGCCATCGCCAGACCGGCACCGTTGACCAGGCAGCCGATGTTGCCGTCGAGGCTGATGTAGGCCAGGTCGAACTTGCTGGCTTCGACTTCGGCCGGGTCTTCTTCGTCGAGGTCGCGCAGGGCGACCAGTTCAGGGTGACGGAACAGCGCGTTCGGGTCGAAGTTGAACTTGGCGTCGAGCGCCTTGATGTTGCCGTTGCCTTCGAGGATCAACGGGTTGATCTCGACGAGCGATGCGTCGGTCTCCATGTAGATCTTGTAGAGCTTCTGCATCACGTCGACCGCTTGCGCCTGCGATGCTTCCGGCACGCCGATGCTGGCGGCCAGCTTGGTGCCTTGCTCGACGGTCAGGCCGAGGGCCGGATCGACGAAGTCGGTGTGGATTTTTTCAGGCGTGTCGTGTGCGACGCCTTCGATGTCCATGCCGCCTTCGCTCGACACGATGAAAGCGACCCGCTGCGTGGAGCGGTCGGTCACGGCCGAGACGTAATACTCTTTCTTGATGTCGGCGCCGTCTTCGATGAGCAGGCGGCGGACCTTCTGGCCTTCAGGGCCGGTCTGATGCGTGATGAGCTGCATACCGAGGATTTCGCCGGCGAGCTTTTTCACTTCATCGATCGAGCGGGCCAGCTTGACGCCGCCACCCTTGCCGCGGCCGCCGGCGTGAATCTGTGCCTTGACGACCCAAACCGGGCCGCCCAATTTTTGAGCGGCTTCCACCGCTTCCTGGACCGTGTAGGCCGGAATGCCGCGGGGGACCGGCACGCCGAACTTGGCAAGAATTTCCTTGCCCTGGTACTCGTGAATCTTCATGAGGGTGTTTCTCGGAAGGAGGTTGCGAACGGGGAGATCTGGAGACTGAATCGGCTGTTGTCCGCAGGCGACGGCAACCTGACGGCTGGGGGCGGCGAACAACCGCGGACTGTATCATGGTGCGCCGCACCAACGCGCACTTTGCGCTGCGGTCAATACGTACTTTCTCCTGACAAAAGCTATGGCCAAAGTCTTTATCGACGGTGAAGCCGGTACCACCGGTTTGCAGATTCGCGAGCGGCTCCAGAAGATGCCGCAAATCGAGGTCGTGAGCATCGCGCCGGAGCTCCGAAAAGACGTGAACGCCAAGCGGGACCTGATGGGCGGCGTCGATCTGGTGGTGCTCTGCCTGCACGACGACGCGGCCATCGAATCGGTCGCGCTGATCGACCAGTTGCCGGGCAAGAAGCCGAAGATCATCGATGCCTCGACCGCACACCGGACGAATCCGGCGTGGGCATTCGGCTTTCCGGAATTGGTGGCGGGGCATTGGCAGGTCGTGGCCAAGGCAGACCGCGTGGCCAACCCGGGCTGCTATGCGACCGGGTCGATCGCCATCGTGCGTCCACTGGTCGATGCGGGCATCTTGCCGGCTGACTTCGCGATCGCGCTGCCATCGGTGAGCGGCTACTCGGGTGGTGGCCGGACCATGATCGAAGCGTATGAAACAGGCGACGCGCCGCCCTACGAGATCTACGCGCTGGGCCTGAAGCACAAGCACATCCCGGAAATCATGAAGTACACGGGACTTACGCGTCGGCCGGTGTTCATTCCGTCGGTAGGCAACTTCAAGCAGGGCATGCTGGTGCAGTTGCCGTTGCATCTGGACGACCTGCCGGGCAAACCGAAAGCGGGTGATCTCCACGACGCGCTCGCCACGCACTACGCGGCGAGCAACACGCCCGAGAAGTTCGTGAAAGTGCTGCCGCCGACCATCGACGGCAAGCTGGAGCCGACCGCGCTCAACGACACCAACGCGCTGGAGATTCGGGTGTTTCCGAACGAGGACCATCGGCATGCGGTGGTCATTGCGCGGCTCGACAACCTTGGCAAGGGTGCCAGCGGTGCGGCGGTGCAAAACCTGAAGTTGATGCTGGGGCTTTGAGCCGGGCGCTCGGCTCTGCCGAGCAATTAGCGGGTGAGCCAGAGCCCGACGCCGAACAGCATCGCGTGCGCGCCGAGCGCAATCCACAGCAGCGTGTGCGAAGGCATGGCCATGTCGCGCAACGCATCGCCGACCTGCTGATGCAGCATCGCGCGCAAAGCCGGATCTTCTCTGCCGGCTTCTGCAGGTACGCTCGTTTCTCTCTGCGCCCGCCACTGCCGCAGCAAGTCAGACAGCGGTAGACGCTTGACCACGAAGGCGATGATGCGGCGCACCGCGCGACTGGTGCCGAGCGCCGGTGCGAGCTGGTCAGCCAACGCGTTGGCCGACAGCGCCTCGCCCGCGCGCTCAAGCGCACCATGGGCGCGAGGCATGGCCTCGATGCGGCCAGCGATGGCTGCCGACAGCCGCTCGCTCAAGCTGTCGCCATGCGCCGCGACGACATGCCTGAGCGCCCTGCGGCGCCCCTGCGCCACGCCGAGCATCACGTACAGCGGCACAAAAGCGACGAGCAGCACCGCCACCAGCAAGGCCGGAGAGGTGAGCAGCGCGAGCAGGGCACCGGCGCCGCCAGCCCGAGCCCCCGCCATGCCGGGCCCGTTGAGCCGGCCGACATACACAAAGAACAAACCGCCGCCCAGCAGCAATGCCAGCGCCACGCCGATGGCAACGGACCCGGCAAATGCCGCACCTGCTTTAAAGCCCGTTCGGGCGATGGACTGGGAGAAGGGTGTTTTTGTTTTCGACATGAGCTGCATTCCGATGTGTGACGACGCGGATCATGCCCGGAGGAACTCACTCATCGACGGTCCCTTTCAGGACCTTGGCCACGACGCCGCCGGCAAAGCCCCGCGCCATCAAAAATCGCATCTGCTTGCCGCGCTCTTTGGCGTCGAGCGGTACGGCATCGAAGCGGCGCCCCCAAACGTCGCGGGCGCGGGCCAGCTCGGTGTCTTGCAGCCCAGCGACGGCCTGCGTGATTGCTTCTGAACCGATGCCCTTTTTCTGCAGCTCCTGGCGCAAGCGCATCGCGCCCATGCGCGGCGCCCGCTGGTTCAAGACCGACTGAACCACGCGCGGCTCGCTGATGAAGTCTTTGGCCTGAAGCTCGTCGAGCGCCGTCGCCAGCAGGCCGGGCTCTTCTTCGTACTTCTTCAGCTTGCGTTCGAGTTCCGGCCGCGAGTGTTCGCGCTGACTCAGCAAACGCAGGGCGCGGCCCTTGAGAGACGGGGCAGCAAAGGCCATGCGGAACCTGCGTCGCGTCGCTCTGCTTCTTACTTGTCGGCTTGCTCGGCTTTTTCGGCCTTTTCAGCCTTGGGCGCCTTCACCGGCTTGGCCTCTACCAGCTCGGCCAGGACAGGGATGCCCAGCGATTCGCGCACCTTGTTCTCGATCTCGCGCGACAGCGTGGGGTTCTCGCGCAGGAACTCGCGCGCGTTGTCTCGGCCCTGACCGATTTTTTCGCCGTTGTAGGCGTACCAGGCGCCCGACTTGTCGACGATCTTGGCGGTCACGCCCATGTCGATGATTTCGCCTTCGCGGCTGATGCCCTCGCCGAACAGGATGTCGAACTCCGCCGTCTTGAAAGGCGGGCTGACCTTGTTCTTGACGACCTTGACCTTGGTCTCGTTGCCGATCGCTTCTTCGCCCTTCTTGATGGTGCCGATGCGACGAATGTCGAGCCGGACTGACGCGTAGAACTTGAGCGCATTGCCGCCAGTGGTGGTTTCGGGCGAGCCGAACATCACGCCGATCTTCATGCGGATCTGGTTGATGAAGATGACCATGCAGTTGGTCTTCTTGATGCTGGCGGTCAGCTTGCGCAGCGCCTGGCTCATCAGGCGGGCCTGGAGACCGGGCAACGAGTCGCCCATGTCGCCTTCGATTTCGGCACGCGGCGTGAGCGCGGCGACCGAGTCGATCACGATCAAATCGACGGCACCTGAACGCACCAGTGAATCGACGATTTCGAGCGCCTGCTCGCCGGTGTCGGGCTGGCTGATCAGCAGGTCGGACAGGTTCACGCCCAGCTTTTGCGCGTACTGCACGTCGAGCGCGTGTTCGGCGTCGACGAAGGCGCAGGTGCCTGACTGCTTTTGCATTTCGGCGATCACCTGAAGCGTGAGCGTGGTCTTGCCCGAGGATTCAGGGCCGTAGATTTCGATGACCCGGCCGCGCGGCAGGCCGCCGACGCCCAACGCGATGTCAAGGCCGAGCGAGCCGGTCGACACAACCTGCACGTCTTCCAGCGCCTCGCCTTCACCGAGCCGCATGATCGTTCCCTTGCCGAACTGCTTCTCGATTTGAGCGAGTGCAGCCTGCAGTGCCTTGGCCTTTTCGCTGCCTGCGACTGAAATGCTGGTGCCTTTGACGAGTGCGTCCATTTGAGAATCTCCTTGAATATCAACGGGTTGGAATGACTTCGATCCATCTGCTTTTAACTACAGGCTGGATGCTTGAACAGTAGTGTAGAGGCTCATTGGTTTAAGTAAACCCGTTTTTTAGTCAGTTTGAGTTACCATTAAAGCCATGACTCTCGACCCCGAAAACGCATGGCGCCAAACCCATTTGGGCCGACTGCTCGGCCATGCGATGCGCCGCTTCGACGAACGCGTGCTGGCACTCATGGCGCACGACGTCGACGTGCCGCTGGCGCTCTCGAATCTGGCTGCGCGCTCGCAGATCAGCGCGGCGCACATCCACATCACGCGTCACTTGGCACGCGATGGCGCGCGGCTCACTGCGCTGGCCGCGAGCGCCGGCATGACGAAGCAGGCCATGGGCACGCTGGTCGATCAATGCGAAGCCTGGGGCCTGGTCACCCGTGGCCCTGACCCGCTCGACGCGCGTGCACGCCGCGTGCAGTTCACCGCCGACGGGCTGGCCTGGCTCGAAGCTTTTCGCAAAGCCGTCGCGCAAGCGGAAGACGAGTTTCGTGCCAGCGTCGGAAACGACATCGCCACCGTGGTAACCATTGGCCTCGAAGCTTATGCCGCAGCCTAGAATTTGCGCAACAAGCCGGAGGTGGCGATGCGGATTCTGATTGCAGAAGATGACCAGGTGCTGGCCGATGCCCTGCTGCGCAGCCTGCGCACCTCGGGTGCGGCAGTCGACCACGTGGCCACCGGCTCGCAAGCCGATGCGGCGTTGATGACCAACAGCGAATTCGACCTGTTGATCCTCGACCTAGGCCTGCCAAACATGCACGGCCTTGAAATCCTCAAGCGCCTGCGCGCCCGTGGCTCACAGCTCCCGGTGCTGGTGCTCACCGCGGCCGACAGCGTCGAAGAGCGCGTCAAGGGCCTCGACTACGGGGCCGACGATTACATGGCCAAGCCGTTCTCGTTGCAGGAGCTCGAAGCCCGCGTGCGCGCCCTCACGCGGCGCGGAATGGGCGCCACCAGCAACGCCATCAAGCACGGCCCGCTGGTGTACGACCAGGCAGGTCGCGTGGCGACCATCGACGGCAAGACGGTCGAACTCTCGGCGCGCGAGCTTGGCCTGCTCGAAGTGCTACTGCAGCGGGCGGGGCGCCTGGTGAGCAAAGACCAACTGGTCGAACGGCTGTGCGAATGGGGCGAAGAAGTGAGCCTCAACGCCATCGAGGTTTACATCCATCGCCTGCGCAAGAAGATCGAGAAAGGTCCGGTGCGCATCGCGACCGTTCGCGGCCTCGGTTATTGCCTGGAGAAGATTCCGGCGTGAAGCTCTTCCAGCGCGGCCAGCGCTCCCTGTTCGGGGAAATCCTCGACTGGATGCTGACCCCGCTGCTGCTGCTGGTGCCGGTCAGCATCGGCCTCACATGGCTGGTGGCGCAGGGCATCGCCAACGCGCCCTTCGATCGCGCGCTGGAGTACAACGTGCAGACGCTGGCCAAGCTGGTCACGGTGCAGGGCGACCACGTGCTGTTCAACCTGCCGCAGCCGGCACGCGAGATCCTGCGAGCCGACGACACCGACCACGTCTACTACCAGGTGCTGACGTCGAGCGGCGAATCGCTCGGTGGCGACCACGACATACCACCCCCACCCGAAGACGAATCCGCCACCATCGGCTCGGTGCACATGCGAGATGCCGAGATGCGGGGCGCGACGGTGCGCGTGGCCTACACCTGGGTCCAGCCGCCGCTCGAAACGGCACCGCTGGTGCTCGTGCAGGTGGCAGAGACCCGCGAAAAACAGCAGGTGCTGGCGACTGAAATCATCAAGGGCGTGCTGCTGCCGCAGTTCGCCATCCTGCCGCTCGCCATCCTCTTGATCTGGCTCGCACTCGTGCGCGCCATCAAGCCGCTTTCGGAACTGGAAGAGCGAATCCGCGAGCGCAAGCCCGATGACCTGAGCCCGCTAGACGATCGGCTGGTGCCTTACGAAGTCGCGCCTTTGGTCGCTTCGGTGAACGGACTGCTGACGAAACTCAAGGAATCGATCGCCACGCAAAAGCGCTTTCTGGCCGACGCCGCGCACCAGCTCAAGACGCCGCTCGCCGGACTGCGCATGCAGGCCGATCTGGCGCAACGCGAAGGCGCCAATGCCGACGAACTGAAACAGTCGCTCAAGCAGATAGGCCGCTCGAGCATTCGCGCGACGCACACGGTGAACCAGCTGCTCGCGTTGGCCCGCGCCGAAGGCGGCGCCGGTGCGCTGGCGTGGCAACCGTGCGACCTGGCGCGACTCACCGTCGAGGTCGTGCGCGAGGCGGTGCCGCGCGCGATCGAAAAGCGCATCGACCTCGGGTACGACGGCGTCGAGCCGGGTGCGCCAGGTGTCATGCTCGAAGGCAACGCAACGCTGTTGAAAGAGCTGGTGCGCAACCTGGTCGACAACGCGATCGCGTACACGCCGTCGTCGCCCGACCGGCCCGGCGTGATCACCGCGCGGGTGCTGGCCGATCCGTTCGGGCACATCGTGCTGCTGCAGGTGGAGGACTCGGGACCGGGTATTGCCGAGTCGGCGCGCGAACTGGTGTTCGAGCCCTTTTATCGCGTGCTGGGCAACGAGGCCGACGGCTCGGGGCTGGGCTTGCCGATCGTGCGGGAAATCGCGCGGCAGCATCTGGCCACCGTCACGCTGGAGGACGCGCATCCGGGCGTGCAGTCGCCGGGTGCGCTCTTCAGCGTGCGCTTCGACACCGCCAAGCCCTGACGGGCTCAGCGCGCGACGTTGCTGTCAGTCTTCGACGCAGGGGTCGATGGCGCCGCCGTATCACCCTTGCGAATCTGCAGCATTTCGGGCCGCACTTGCTGGCTGAGCCGCTGCGGTTCGCGTTCGGTTCCGGCAGACGGCCCACCGTCGCCAGACCATATGAAATAGCCGAGGTTGATAGCGACCAACGCGAAGAAGACCCAGCGCAACATGGACTTCAGACCGCCGGCCCACGCGGGCGCACGCTGACTTCGGAACTGGAGATGGATTGCATGCCGTTCTCAGTATGCACGCGCAGTTCGCCACCCCAGCCGACGCCTTCGCAGCGGCCGACGGTGCCATCGCTGAGTTGCACTTCGCGCCCCTGCAACGCATCGCGCGCCGCGAAGCGTTCGGCGAAGAGCGCAAAGCCCTGCGCCTCGAAAGCCAGCACGTCGCGCAACAACGGCGCGACCAGCATCTGCAACACGGTGGGTGGTGTGGCGTCGGGCAGCCATTGCTGCGCCCAGGCCGGCGCTGTGCTGAGACCGGTTGCGTCTCTGGGGCCGACGTTCAGGCCGATGCCGATCACCAGCCAGCGCGAGGCCGCATCACCGATCGTGGCCTGCGGCAACGCGGTCTCGATCAGGATGCCACCGAGCTTGCGGTCATCGATCCAGAGGTCGTTGGGCCACTTGAGGGCGAGCCGTGCAGCGCGCTGCGGATCGAGGCTTTCCGCCACGCTGACCCCGATCGCCAACGACAGGCCCGACCAGTCGCGCGGTGCCAGCGGCAAGCCGATCGAGAAGGTCAGCGACGCGGGTTCTTCAGCCATCTGCGCGCTTTGCCAAGGGCGTCCGAGGCGGCCGCGGCCGGCGGTCTGGCGTTCGGCGACAAGCAACACGGGCGCCAGTTGTCCGGCGCGGCCACGGCGCATCAACTCGGTGTTGCTCGAATCGATCTCTTCGACCACCTCGATGGCCATGTCGGGCCGCAACGGCGCCGTGGCGGCCGCCAGCTGATCCGGATTCCACGCGTGGCTCAGCGCCATGTCATCAGTCCTTGGTGGACTTGTCCTTTTTGCCGGATCCCTTCGCCCTCCTGACCTTTTTTTCTGCCTTGACCTTGTCAGCTTTGGCCTTCTTCTTCGCCTTCTTTTTCTTCTTCTTTTTCTCGTCTTCCTTTGGCGCGAGCAAGGTGCCACGGCACGCCTCGGCACCACACCAGCACGGGAATTCCGCCAGCAACTCGGCCGTGTACGGCTCGTCGATCATCAGCCCGTAGTCGTAGTTGAGCTCTTCGCCCGCCGCGATGTTTTGCAACGCCTTGATGAAAACTCGGCCATCGGTTTCATCGGCCTCGCAGTTCGGCGCACACGAGTGGTTGATCCACTTGGATGCGTTGCCGTTGATCTTGCCGTCGATCACATGGCCGTCATCGATATGAAAGTAGAACGTGTGCTGCGGCTGGCTGGGGTCGTGAGGGTGGCGCCGGAGCGCTTCTTTCCAGCTGATGACTTCGCCCTTGTATTCGATCAGCGTCTCGCCCTCCGCGATGTCCTGCACGGCGAACACGCCGTTGCCATGAATGCCCGAGCGGCGCGTTTGTATGCGGCGGCCAGAGGTTGAAACGGGGGATTTGGTGGGCATCGCCGAAGTCTGATAGTTTGAATAGGCACACATGCGCATGCGTGCGTACGCACGCGAGGCGCCGAGTATAGAGAGCACTCATATGACAAAGACACTGGTTATTGCAGAAAAGCCTTCGGTGGCTCAGGACATCGTCCGCGCGCTCACGCCCGTGGCCGGCAAGTTCGACAAGCACGACGAACACTTCGAGAACGACACCTACGTGGTGACCAGCGCGGTCGGCCATCTGGTCGAGATCCAGGCGCCGGAGGAGTTCGACGTGAAGCGCGGCAAGTGGAGCTTTGCCAACCTGCCGGTGATTCCGCCGCACTTCGACCTGAAGCCGGTCGACAAGACCAAGACGCGCCTGAACGCGGTCGTGAAGCAGGCCAAGCGCAAAGACGTGACGCAGCTCATCAACGCCTGCGACGCGGGCCGCGAGGGCGAACTGATCTTCCGGTTGATCGAGCAGTACGCCGGCGGCAAGACGCCTTTGAACAAGCCGGTGCGCCGGCTGTGGCTGCAGTCCATGACGCCGCAAGCCATTCGCGATGGCTTCGACCACCTGCGAACTGAAAAGCAGATGCAGGGCCTGGCCGACGCCGCACGTTCGCGCTCCGAGGCCGACTGGCTCGTCGGCATCAACGGCACGCGGGCGATGACAGCGTTCAACTCGCGCGACGGCGGGTTCTTTCTGACAACCGTGGGCCGCGTGCAGACGCCCACGCTGTCGGTGGTGGTCGAGCGCGAAGAACAGATCCGCAAGTTCGTCTCGCGCGACTACTGGGAAGTGCACGCGAGCTTTGCGGCCGAGGCCGGCGACTACCCCGGCAAGTACTTCGATCCGGCGTGGAAGAAGGCGAACGCGCCGCTCCTGCCCAGCGGCGAGCCGGATGCAGAGCAGCGCGCCGATCGCGTGTGGAACGAGCGCGACGCGCTGGCCATCGCCCAGGCGGCGCGCGGCAAGCCGGCCACGGTCACCGAAGAAAGCAAGCCGAGCACGACCGCCAGCGGCATGTTGTTCGACCTGACCTCGTTGCAGCGGGAAGCCAACAGCCGCTTCGGCTTCAGCGCGAAGACCACGTTGTCGCTGGCGCAGTCGCTGTACGAGCGCCACAAGGCACTCACCTATCCGCGGACCGACTCGCGCGCCTTGCCCGAGGACTATCTGCCCGTCGTGAAGGACACGATGGCGATGCTCGCCAACAGCGGCATGAAGCACCTCGCGCCATTCGCCAAGCAGGCGATCGACGGCAACTATGTCAAGCCGAGCAAGCGCATCTTCGACAACGCCAAGGTGTCGGATCACTTCGCGATCATCCCGACGCTGCAGGCACCGAGCGGCCTGTCGGACGCCGAACAAAAGCTGTACGACTTCGTGGTGCGGCGTTTTCTGTCGGTGTTCTTCCCGAGCGCTGAGTACCAGATCACCACGCGCATCAGCACCGTGACCGAAGCCGGCAAGAAATACGCATTCCGTTCCGACGGCAAGGTGCTGGTGAAGCCCGGCTGGCTTGCCATCTACGGCAAGGAAGCCGTTCAAGACACAGACGAAAAAGACGGCAAGAACCTGGTGATCGTGAAGCCCGGCGAAGTCGTGCGAACCGAATCGTGCGACGCCAAGGCGCTCAAGACGCGGCCACCGGCGCGCTACTCCGAAGCCACGTTGCTGGGCGCGATGGAAGGCGCCGGCAAGACCATCGACGACGACGAACTACGGGAAGCGATGCAGGAGAAAGGCCTCGGCACGCCTGCCACGCGGGCGGCCACGATCGAAGGACTGATCGCCGAGAAGTACATGCTGCGTGAAGGCCGGGAGCTGATCCCGACCGCCAAGGCGTTCCAGCTGATGACGCTGCTGCGTGGCCTCGGTGTCGAGGAGCTTTCGAAGGCGGCGCTGACCGGCGAGTGGGAATACAAACTGGCCCAGATGGAAAAGGGCGCGCTGACGCGTGCCGCGTTCATGCTCGAGATCGCCGAGATGACGCAGCACATCGTCAAGAAGGCCAAGGAGTACGACCGCGACACCGTCCCAGGCGACTACGCGACACTCGCGACGCCCTGTCCCAACTGCGGCGGCGTGGTCAAAGAAAACTACCGCCGCTACACCTGCACGGGGCTCCCCGGCAAAGAGCCTTGCGGCTTCTCTTTCGGCAAGTCGCCGGCAGGGCGCACCTTCGAAGTGGTCGAGGCCGAAGCACTGCTCTGCGACAAGCATATTGGCCCGCTGGAAGGCTTCCGGTCGAAGGCTGGCTGGCCGTTCACTGCCGAAATCATCCTGAAGTTCGACGAAGAAGAAACGAAGAACTGGAAGCTGGAATTCGACTTCGGCGACGACAAGAATGCGGAGACCGGCGAGATCGTGGACTTCAGCGGCCAGGAGTCGCTCGGGCCGTGCCCGATCTGTGCGTCGCGCGTGTTCGAGTACGGCACCAATTACGTCTGCGAAAAGTCGGTGCCGACCGTCGAACAGCCGACACCGAGCTGCACTTTCAAGAGCGGCAAGATCATCCTGCAGCAACCGGTGGAACGCGCGCAGATCGAGAAGCTGCTCGCTACCGGCAAGACCGACTTGCTCGACAAGTTCGTCAGCATGCGCACGCGCCGCGCCTTCAAGGCTTTCCTGTCGTGGAACAAGGAAGAGGGCAAAGTGAGCTTCGAGTTCGAGCCCCGCACGTCGAAGTTTCCGCCGCGCAAGACTTTTGCCAAGGCGGCACCGGCTGCGAAGAAAGCCACAGCAGGCGCTGCGGCCAAGGCAGCAAAGGCAGCAAAGGCACCGGCGAAGAAGGCTGCAGGCACGACGACTGCCGCCAAAAAGGCGGCGCCCAAGGCACCACGCAAGCCGGGCACCGGCCTGAAGCCGAGCGATGCGCTGGCTGCCGTTATCGGCGCCGAGCCGGTCGCGCGCACCGAAGTCATCAAGAAGCTGTGGGATTACATCAAGGCCAACGGCCTGCAGGATGCAACCAACAAGCGCGCCATCAATGCCGACGCCAAGCTCAAGCCAGTATTCGGCAAAGACCAGGTGACGATGTTCGAACTGGCGGGTATCGTGGGCAAACACCTGAGCGCCTTGGCGCCGTAATGAAACGAACCTTCAGTAACCGTCTCATGAAATACATCCTTTCCGCCTTCGTCTCCATCGTCGCCCTGTGCGCTGCTGCGGGCTGCGCGTCAGGCAACACATCGCAGGAAAGCAGCGCCGCGACAAGTGCCAGCGGCGGCAGCGGCATCCAGGTGTTCGGCGTGATCGACGCCAGCGTCTCCCACACCACGACCAAGTCGATCCCAAGCCGCTAAGAACCGCAGAGGCTCGACGGTTAGCGCCTGAGCAGCGCCTGCCGCAACAGCCGCGCGGCTCGGTTCCGTATCTTGCCGGGGGCTGCACGCAAGGTAGATTTGGCCGTTACCTTGGTGGTGGCGCAGGCCCACAGAAAGTCGTGGAGGATGGCGCTGTCGTCCAACGTTTCCTTGCTGCCGAACTTGTGGAACTCCGGGTGCCATTGCGTCGCCGCGATGTAGCTGCGGCCGCGGTCGGCGCGTCGGCGGATCGCTTCGGGCACGCGGTCGGGCAGGCTCCATGCCTCGATGTCGAAGCCCGGCGCCAGCGCCTTCACACCCTGATGGTGGATGCTGTTGACGCGCGCCGTGTCGACGCCCGGATAGAGCTTGGCGAGCCGTGTGCCGGGAACGATCTCGAGCGCGTGAAAGTTCTGGTCGTAGGCCACCGGGTCGCGATGGCGAAGCGTCTCGGGATGGCCATGCTGCTCTTCGATGTCCTGGTACAGCGTGCCGCCGAACGCCACGTTGATGAGCTGCAGCCCCCGGCACACACCGAAGATCGGCTTGCCGGCCTGCTCGAAAGCCTCGACCAGCGCGAGGTCGTACAGGTCACGTACGCGGTCACCGAGCCAGGCGTCTTTCAGCGGCACCTCGCCATAGCTGCCGGGCCACATGTCGGCGCCGCCATGCATGACGACGCCATCGAGCCACTCGGCGTAGTGCGACAGCTTGGTGTCGCCGCGCGCAGTTTCACCCGTCGGGCAAGGCACCATCACGACCATCGCACCCGCGGACATCAACCAGTGCGCGATCGACTGCTCGACGTACTGCAGGGTCTTGTTGCTGAACATCGCACGAGACGGATCGGCATGCGAAAAGCAGGCCGACAGACCGATCTTGAGCCGGGCGGAAACAGGTTGGGCCATCGAAAATATTCTGCCGATGCGGCCTCTCGCCCGGGGTCGGACGACACGCCAAGTATCCTTCCAACGCGCGAGCGCTCCTGTGCGAAGACAGGCGCGCGGACAACGTTTCGAATCACGGAGGCAAAGCATGGATATCGGCATCGACATCGGCACGTCGGAGGTCAAGGTCGTCCTGGTCGACGACGCGCAGCGCGTGATCGGTCAGGCTAGCGCGGCAGTGGCTATTTCTCGACCGCATCCGCTGTGGTCTGAGCAGGCGCCCGAAGACTGGTGGAGCGCCACGCAGGTCGCGCTGGGCAAGCTCAGGGAGCACCACCCGAAGGAGTACGCGGCCACGCGCGGAATCGGGTTGTCGGGTCACATGCATGGCGCCACGCTGCTCGACGCGCAAGACCGCGTGCTGCGTCCGGCCATCTTGTGGAACGACGGCCGAAGCCACGCGCAATGCGCCGAACTTGAACGCCGCGCGCCCGAGAGCCGTCGCATCACGGGCAACATCGCGATGCCGGGCTTCACCGCACCGAAGCTCATTTGGGTCGAACAGAACGAGCCGGAGATATTTGCGCAGGTAGCCCGGGTGCTGCTGCCGAAAGACTTCGTTCGACTGAAGCTCACTGGCCAAGCGGTGTCCGACATGTCGGATTCGGCAGGCACGCTGTGGCTCGACGTGGCGGCACGCGACTGGTCCGACACCATGCTGTCCGCCACGCACCTCGATCGATCGCAGATGCCGCGCCTCGTCGAAGGCAGCGAGGCCAGTGGTACGTTGCTGCCCACCGTCGCCTCGCAGCTCGGTCTGCAGGCCGATGTGGTGGTGGCGGGCGGCGCGGGCGACAACGCGGCAAGCGCGGCCGGCCTGGGAGTGACGGCACCTGGCACTGCGTTCCTGTCTCTGGGCACCTCGGGGGTCTACTTCGTGGCGAACGCGGCTTACTCCCCCAACCCCGAAAGTGCGGTGCACGCCTTCTGCCACGCGTTTCCGGGCACCTGGCATCAGATGAGCGTGATGCTGTCGGCGGCGAGTTGCCTCGGCTGGCTACGGCGCCTCACGCACGCGACCGACGAAGCGCAGCTTGTCAGCGAAGCCGAGGCGCTTCCGGATGGCGCCGCCACGCCGCTGTTCTTGCCATACCTGTCTGGCGAGCGCACACCGCACAACGATCCGTACGCGTCGGGTGTTTTCTTCGGTCTGACGCACGATCACACCCGCGGCCACCTCGCCTATGCCGTGCTGGAGGGCGTGGCCTTCTCGTTTCTAGATGGGCAACAGGCGCTGCTGGCCGGCGGCGCGCAGATCGACAGCGTGACGCTGGTCGGGGGCGGCTCGCGCAGCGCCGCGTGGGCACAACTGCTCGCCGATGTGCTCGGTCGCACGCTGGATCGACGCAGCGGCGGTGAAGTGGGTGCCGCGTTGGGTGCGGCACGACTCGCACGCCTGGCGAGAACGGGGGAGGCGGTCGCCGATATCTGTGTCGCACCGGCCTTGCAAGACAGCTTCGCGCCGAACCCGGCGCGCACCGCCGAACTGGCCGAGCGCCATGCGCAATATCAGCGGCTCTATCGGACCCTCAAGCCCGAGATGCAGCGCCTGTCGACCGCAGGGCAGCAGAAGTCTGAAGGAGACTGACCGCAGGCCCGGTCGATCACGAAGCGCTCGTGGAATTCGGAATGCGCGGCTCGTGCATAGGGCATCCGGTGCGCTCGCCACGAAATTGCGACGAGGCGGCATAAGCCACCTTGCGTGCCCGCATCACGCCCCCGAGCGGCTGGTGCGCAGCGAGTGCGTGCCACGGGTTGAACGCCATGCCATCGTCGATCTCGCGGGACAGCGCGGCGCTCCATCCCTCTTGCGCATCGAGCGTCAGTCGTGCAACGGCAATGAAAGGGCTCAAGTCCTGCGGCCATTCGATTGACGCATCTTCGATCGGCATCTTCTCGAGATCGGTACACAGCTGCACGCGCAACTCCCATTCGGCTGGCTCGCCCGTATGAGCCCGCAAAAAACCGGCGACCGCTTCACGTGTGCCATCCGGCTTGCCGTCAAGGTCCATCGGTGCGTTTTCGAGCGCGCGCAGGTCCGGCGACACGGGCGCCAATTGCAGCTTGGCGATGTAGGCACCATAGCGGATCGGCACCTGCGTAAAGAACGTCGCGCCGAGCGGGTGCGTTTCGGCATGGCCGCCCATCGAAATGAGCGTGCTGCTCTGGCCGCCGACCGCTTCGATCGCTTTCTCGACACCCTGCAATACGCTCGACAAAACTCGCTTGGCCGTCGGCGCCTTGTCGGTGGTGCCAGCAAGCAGCTTGAGGTTTTTAAGAAAGCCTTTGGCGTCCGGCGCGGCAAACACCGGGCCGTCGACGAACAGAAAGTCCTGGGTGCTGTCACCTTCAGACCCCGCGACGCGCTCGCCCTCGACGCCGATCACCTTGATCGCCATGCCGCGCGGCAGGGACACGCGGTCGTCGAGCACTTCAGCGGGGGGCGTCGAAATTCTGAGCACCACCGGGTAGCTGCGCGGCGCTGAAAAGATGCCCTGAGCCAACTCAGGAGGCAGGCCCTCGACAACATGCAGTTCACCGCGGAGCAGCCCGTGGCTCTTGGCGTGCACGGCGCGCATCGCATGGCCCGTGCTGTCTGCCATGGTTTTCGACATGCCGAGCAAGGTGTCAACCAGATCGGCCTGCGTTTGCGGCTCGTCTGATTTCGGAACCTCGACGGCAGGTGAAAAAAGAACCGGCTTGATAGACAAGGTGGAGAAATCGTTCATCGATGGCTTTTCGTTGGGTGTCGCTAACCAGCTAGGCGCTGCCTATTCGACCGACGCGGTATGCGATGCGATGTAGGAGCGCCACACCAATGCGTGCCATCCGTCATGGAACCCGCCCCAAACCCCAAGTTCCGTAGCAAGTCAAGCAGCAATGTTGGCCATTCGCCTATAATGGTGAGTTCGTTTCGATACCACGACGAAGCACTCTCGTCATCTTGCTGGCTGGCCCCGCGCGTTCCCGGAGTTCATGGAATTGATCTCCGGACTCGCCAAGGCCCTCATCTCAAGCCGGCTCTACAGTGTGTTGGAGCGCCAGACCCGGCGCCCATGATTGCCACCACTGCCTTCGTTCTTGTTGAAGCGAATTGCGCGTCCGCCGCGTCATTTCCGGCCGGCCTACGCCTCGTTTTTCAATTTTTTCGGCGCACGCGATGTTGCGTGTCGTCAAGGCTTCATGGACATCGTTCAACATAATATTGCAGTGGGCAAGTACCTCGTTTCACCGCTGATTCACTCTCAAGACGACGGGCGTTTCGCCGCGTCGGTTTCTATTCGTTCGGGCCGCGGAAGCGGTATGCATGACCGCGTCATGCGCTTCACGCCACGATTTGCCAGCCATGCCGCCGCCGTTCGCTATGCCGTCGACCAGGGCCTCGGCTGGGTCAGCGAGCGACATCCGGCACGGCCAATTCATCAGCCTGCGCCGGGTCACTTCGCAAGCTGAGCCCGACCATCGCCGGACAACCGTTTTCCATCTCCAACAGACACCGTTTTTTGAGGTAAATCAATGGCCAAAGAAGAACTCATCGAAATGAACGGCGCAGTGACCGAAGTGCTGCCCGACTCGCGCTATCGCGTAACGCTGGACAACGGTCATCAATTGATCGCCTACAGCGGCGGCAAGATGCGCAAGCACCACATCCGCATTCTGGCGGGCGACAAGGTGTCGCTCGAGCTGTCGCCGTACGATCTGACCAAGGGCCGGATCACGTTCCGCCACCTGGAACGTCGCGGTCCACCGCCCGTCAACAACGGCGCGCAGCGCCGCTAACCACCGTGACCCAAGTGACGAATCCGTCCACCGGGTTCGCCACCCTGCCGCTTACGCCGCAGATGCTGGCGAATCTCGACCAGCTCGGCTACACGGAAATGACGCCGATCCAGGCGGCCAGCCTGCCTCCGGCGCTCCTCGGCAAAGACCTGATCGCTCAGGCCAAGACCGGCAGCGGCAAGACAGCCGCCTTTGCCCTCGCACTCCTCGCCAATCTCAATCCGCGACGCTTCGCCATCCAGGCGATGGTGCTGTGCCCGACGCGCGAACTCGCAGACCAGGTCACGACCGAAATCCGCCGGTTGGCGCGCGCCGAAGAGAACATCAAGGTGGTCACGCTTTGCGGCGGTGTTGCATTGCGCGGGCAGATCGCCAGTCTGGAGCACGGCGCGCACATCGTGGTCGGCACGCCGGGCCGGATCATGGACCATCTGGACCGTGGCAACCTGAGTCTCGACGCGCTGAACACGCTGGTGCTCGACGAGGCCGATCGCATGCTCGACATGGGCTTTTTCGAAGACATCGCCAAGGTCGTGCGGCAATGCCCGAAAGAGCGCCAGACGCTGCTCTTTTCAGCGACCTACCCTGAAGGCATCGCCAAGCTCAGCGCCCAGTTCATGAAGGCGCCGCTGCAGATCACGGTGCAGGCACAGCATGAAGGCACGCAAATCCGCCAGCGCTGGTACGAAGTCAAGGACAGCGACCGGCTGCATGCGGTGAGCTTGCTGCTCGACCATTTCCGGCCGCAAAGCACGCTCGCTTTCTGCAACACCAAGCAGCAATGCCGCGATCTGGTTCAGGTGCTGCAGGCGCAAGGCTTCAGTGCGCTGGCCCTGTTCGGCGAGTTGGAGCAACGCGAGCGCGACCAGGTGCTGGTGCAGTTTTCGAACCGCAGCGCCTCGATACTGGTCGCGACCGATGTGGCCGCGCGCGGCCTCGACATCGCGCAGCTCGAAGCGGTGATCAACGTCGACGTGACGCCCGATTCGGAGATCCATATCCATCGCGTCGGCCGCACTGGCCGCGCCGGCGCCGAGGGCTTGGCGCTCAATCTCGCCAGCATGAGCGAGATGGGCAGCGTCGGAAAGATCGAGCAACTGCAGGGACGCGAGTCCGAATGGCATCCGCTGTCGGAACTCACTCCCGGCGTCGGTGCAGCGCTGCGGCCGCCCATGGCCACGCTGCAGATCGTCGGCGGCCGCAAGGAGAAGATCCGCGCCGGCGACGTGCTCGGCGCGCTGACGGGAGACTGCGGCTATGCCAAGGAGCAGATCGGCAAGATCAACGTCAACGAATTCTCGACTTACGTCGCGGTCGAGCGCGGCATCGCTCACGAGGCGGCGCAGAAGCTGTCGGGTGGCCGCGTCAAGGGCAAGAGCGTCAGGGTGCGGCTGCTGGAAGGCTGAGCCCACCCGGTCACAGGGTGCATTCCCCCAGTGTGGCCTAATCACGCCTCGAACACTTTTTACCTGAGCTTTTCATGCCCAAGATCATTCGCACCGAAGCCGACCGCGTCGCCACTCCCAAGCCGACCCCGGTGGCCGGCTCGACCTTGCCTAAAACCGGTGGCGGCCAAAAGGTCAGCCTCGAGCGCGGCAAGGCCACGCGCAGCAAAAAGAACCCGGGCAAGCGGGCCAAAAAGGGCGGCTAAACCGACCTTTTGCAGTCTTGCTGCAAACCCTTCGAAACGCGCCCACGGGCGCGTTTCGTCATTGGATCGTCGTCGGCCCGAAGTCGGTTCGCGATTCGTAGGACTCTCGGGCCGGGCGGCGGCTGAAGAAGCCACGCCGGCGCTGCAGGGCGAACATGCCGGCCATCATGGCCAGGCCATAGCTGGGCAGCGGCGCCGAGGCGGTGTCGACGGCCGAGCCGTCGTCGATGTCCTGCTTTTGCAGGACCCAATAGAACCGTCCGGGGGCGGGCTCATTCACGACGAGTGCAATGCCGTTGGCGTCGACCATGTTCTTTTTACATTTCGATAAGGAAGGTTGTATTTGTATTCCTGACCGGCTCGCCGCGATAGGACCTAGTTCACGGAACGCCCGAGTACGGCGCCAGAACGAGGCTATAACCCCCTGATGTCAGACGACTACCAGATCGATATTCCTGCCTCCTTCTTCGGGATTTACACCGACGCGAGGCGGCGCCTGCGCGAGCCGATCGGCGTATTGAGGCAGCGCTACGACATCTGCGAGGACCTGGCGAACCATCTCGTCGGGCATGCGCAGATCCAGCACCACACCGAAGTCCCCGACGAGGCCGACATCCTGCGACGCATTCAGGCGGGGCTGGCCACGCCTGAATCGGGTGTGTCGGCGCCAGAGGCCGGCTGGATCGTGCATCGCTTGGCCGAGCTGCTCGGCTGGCGCGCGCCGGAAGCCTACGGCGCCGGTTGACCGCCTACTACGCAGGCGCGGGCGCAGCCCGACGATAGTCATCGCCTCCCCAATCCCAGCGTCCAATGAAAGCGACCGATGAGGCTCCAAGCCATCTGCAAGATGACCGTGACTGCCACCGAAGGCGACTGCCCGGTGGTCGCCATGCTGCGGCCCCGCAGCGGTGATGCGCAATGGATGGTCAGCGAGCGCTACGACCTGCACCCGTGGGTGCCGACCACCGAGTACGTCGACAACTACGGAAACCTCTGCCAGCGCATGAAGATACCGCAGGGCGACATGCGCATCGAAGTCGAGATGGTGATGGAGGCCGAGGACCACATCGCGGTGGCGCCCGACGCGATGGTCACGCCCATTGAGGACCTTCCCTTCGACGCGCTGCAGTACCTGCTGCAAAGCCGCTATTGCCCGTCCGACAAGATGGAAGATCGTGCACGCCAGATCGTCGGTAACGCCGAGCCCGGCTATGCGCAGGTCGAGGCGATTCGCTCTTGGATTCACACCAACCTCCAGTATCGCTACGGCGTGAGCAACGGCGCCACGGATGCGCTCGACACGCTGAACGACGGCGCGGGCGTGTGCCGGGATTTCTCGCATGTCGGCATCGGCCTGACGCGCAGCCTGCGCATCCCTGCACGGCTGGTAGTCGGCTATCTTTACCGCCTCCATCCCATGGACATGCACGCCTGGTTCGAGGCCTTCGTCGGCGGTCGCTGGTACACCTTCGACGCGACGCAGGACGCACCACGCGGCGGCCGCATCGTGGTGGCCTACGGACGCGATGCGGCCGACGTGGCTTTCATCTCCAACTACGGGCCGCTCGAGATGGGTGAGATGGTGGTCACTGTCGAGCAGGTCGACCTGGGCGACGGAACGCAGCACCATCAACCGCAACCGCAACCGCAACCGCAACCGCAACCGCAACTGCAACTGCAAGATCAGCAAACGTCCTGAAGGGCGGCCACAACACGGTGGCAGCGGTGGCCGTGGCATGCGTGAAGCGCTGACGACGCGAGGCTTGCGTTTCATCGTGCGCGTGGTCGGCCCGCCCGCCTACGCCAGCCATCGAGGCGGCCGTCTAAAAACTGAAGTCGTTCCAAACCGCCCTTCGGAGATTTTCATGGCCAGCAAAAGTCCAACTTCCAAATCCCTGCCTCCCGCACCCGTTACCGCGCGCGCTACCGCCGTGCAACCCAATCTGCATCAGCAATCGCACGAGACGCAAAAGTATGGAGAGATCGTCAAGCTGCCTAACGGCTTGAGCGAAAAGGTTTGCAAGGAAAGTGTTGCGCTGCTGAACCAGTGCCTGGCGGACACCATCACCTTGCGTGACATGTACAAGAAACATCACTGGCAAGTTGTCGGCCCGACCTTCAACCAGCTGCACCTGATGTACGACCAGCATTTCGAAGCACAGGTGCTGCTGGTCGACATCCTGGCCGAGCGCATCCAGCTGCTCGGCGGCATTGCGCTGGCCATGGCCGCCGACGTCGCCGAGAGCACGAAGATTGCGCGTCCACCACGCGGTCGCGAGCCGGCTGCAGTGCAGATTCGCCGTCTGGCCGAAGCGCACGAGATGATCATCATCGGCGCACGTGACGCGGCCAAGAAGGTCGACGATGCGGGCGACGACGGCAGCAACGACGTGTTCGTGTCGAACGTGCTGCGTACCAATGAGTTGCAGGTCTGGTTCCTGACAGAGCATCTGGTCGCGGCTTCGCCCGTCACCGCGTAACGGGTGAGCTTCGCCTGGGAGGCATGAAGCTTGCAACCGATCGACGACATGACTTCAACCTCTTCACGACCCCAGGCGGTCCCCACGGTTCAACTCGAGAACGACCGCGTCAAGGTCACCGAATGGCGCTTCGCACCCGGCGCTGAAACCGGTTGGCACCGCCACGGCATGGACTACGTGGTGGTGCCGATGACCACCGCGTCGCTGCTGCTCGAAACGCCGCAAGGAGAATTACGCAGCCCGCTGACGGCCGGCGTTTCGTACACGCGGCTCACCGGCGTCGAGCACAACGTGGTCAACCCGAACGAGCATGAGTTCGTATTCATCGAGATCGAATTGAAGTAGCTGCCGGGTCGGGCCGAACGTTGCTCGGCGAACTCGGCTCGGCTTAGCTCATTGCGGGTCGATCGGCATCGGTGGCACACCGCGTGCCTCGATCGCTTCGCCAGCCGCCAGGCACAGGTCTTCGCGATAGCGTCCAGACACGAGTTGCACGCCGACCGGCGTACGCCCGACCATGCCGGTCGACACCACCAGCGACGGAAGTCCGGTCAGCGGCAGGCCGATCATGGTCATCTGGGCTTCCCACACGCGGGCATATGCGTCCTGCCCCTGCAAATCCAGATCGTCGGTGAACGGCAACTCTGCACAGGCAGGCAGCAGCACGACCGGATAGCGCTCCAGGAATACTTGCCACTGCCGCGTGACGGCGGCCCGCCGCACCAGCGCGGTGGAGAACTTCTCGAGCGTCATCGATTGCGCGAGGGTCGCTTGCCCAGCGAGCGCAGCGATGGCGCCCGCATCGCCTTCGCGCTCCGCCGCAGCGACCATGCCCGCGTAGCCATCCCCCATCCACAAGGCGATCTGCACCTGCACCGCATCGCGGATCGGCGGCAGCGCATCGACCTCGTCCACGGTCCAGCCGGCGTCGCGCAAACGCTCGGCTGCATCGCGCAACGCGGCCACCACCTCGGGCTGCGTCGTCATGCCGTCGGGCGCTACGCACAACGCGACGCAACGCGGAGCGGCCGGCCCGACAAGCGGTGCGGGCACCCACCACGGATCTCGCGGGTCAGGCGCCGACATGGCGGCGAGCGCGAGCCGCAGGTCGTCGACAGTCCGTGCCAGCGGCCCCGACACCGCCGTGATCTGTCCGCTGATGACCCGCTCCGGCGTCACCGCGTTGTAGGCCGCGACGCGACCGAGCGACGGCCGCAAGCCGTGGATGCCGCACGCGTACGCCGGGTAGCGGATCGAGCCTGCGATGTCGGTGCCGTGGGCGATGTGACCGATGCCGGCCGCGATCGAAGATGCAGCGCCGCCGGACGACCCACCCGGCGTCAACGCTGCGTCGCGCGGGTTGACGGTACGCCCGTGCAAGCGGTTGTCGGTAAACCAGCGGTAGCTGAACGCCGGCGCGTTGGTGCGCCCGACGATGACGGCGCCGGCCTTCAGCAGGTTGTCGACGACCGGGCTGTTACTGGCGGCGATCCACTCTTTCTGAAGGTTCACGCCGTTGCTGGTCGCGAAGCCTTGCTGGTCGATGTTGATCTTGACGGTGACCGGCACGCCCGCGAGCGGACCGGGATCTTCACCACGCGCCAGGGCGGCATCGACGGCGCGCGCCTGGGCCAGCACTTCGTCGGGCCGATGGTCTACCACCGCGTTGAGCTTGGGATTGACGGCATCGAGCCGGGCCAGTGCCGACTGCGCGGCTTCGAGCGCAGAGAGCTTGCGTTGCCGCACGAGCGTGGCGACGCGCGACGCGGAGAGGCGCCAGATTTCGGATGAGTCGGTGTTGGACATGGGGTTGTCTCTTAACGTGGGTTTGTGTTTACAACGTCTTCAACACGTCGTCCAGCGTCTCGACCAACAGGTCGACGTTGGCCTCCGAGAACACCCGCGGATCGTGATCCTTGTGCGTGTCGGTGTAGACGACTTTCATCGGAGCCTCTTTCGTTGTCAGGCGGTGGCGGGCGCCGGAACGTCGCCGTGCTTTCGCACGAACAGCGCGCGCACGTGCGTCCACGCGTCTTTGAGGTGAACGCGCATCGCGGCCTTGGCGGCATCGGCATCGCGACGCAGCAGCGCATCGACGATGGGGTTGTGCGTGGCCGCGATGGTGGCCGGATCGTCGTAGACCGCATCGATCAGCGCCATCACCATGCGCATCTCGGTCTGCGTGTTCAGGAAGATGCGGTGCAGGTGCGCATTGCCGGACAGCTCGCAGATGAGCGTGTGCAGCTCGAAGTCGCTGGCGATGCGCTCGTGCTGCGGCTGCCTCGGCGCGTGCCGCACCATCGCGTCGACCAACGCCTTGACGCGGGCCAGCCCGGCATCGTCGGCCTTGCGGCAGGCCAGCTCGATCGCGGTGAGTTCCAGGCTCAGCCGCACTTCGTAAAGGTTGTCGATTTCCTGCGCGCTGATGCTGCGCACCGCGAAGCCGTGGCGTGGTCGCGCGACCAGCACGCCTTGCCGTTCGAGCCGGCGCGCCGCCTCGCGCACCGGCGCGCGGCTCACCCCCATGCGGCGCGCTATCTCGGCTTCGACGATGCGGCTGCCCGGCGCAAGCTTTCCTTCGACGATGGCACGCGTCAGTTGCGCTTCGACCAGGCCGACCAGGTCGGTGGCTTCAACCGACTCGAAGAACGCGGTGTCGGGGGAGGTGGAGAGGGCCATGTCTTGTCTTTTGTTCCAGGTGCTTCGTCTTGGCTACGCCGCAGGAGCGACCGCGACGGCCCGCGTGCGCGCGATGTAGATGCCCGCCGCCATGATCAGCGCGATGCCCACGGAGGCCAGACCGTCCGGCGGGCGGTGAAACCAGAAGGTGCTGAACGCCACCGCCAGCAGCAGCTGGAAGTAGTTGAGCGGAGCGAGTGTCGAGGCTTCGACGCGCTCGAACGCAGCGAGCAGCAGCCATTGCGCCGCGCCGCTGCAGGCACCGCCGGCCAGCAGCAACAGCACGTCGCCAAGCGGTGGCCACTGTGCCGGCAGGAAGAACGGGGCGGGGATCAGCGTCACCACGAAGCAGACCAGCGCGGTGTAGGCGTATTGCACCGGGCTCGGCACCAGGCCCGCAAGCCGCCGCGTCAGCAACTGGAAGATGGCGTAGCAAACGGCAGACACTGCCATCAGCACGGTGCCGAGCACCGGCAAGTTGCCGCCCGGCCGCACGATGAGCAGCATGCCGCCGAAGCCGACGATGACTGCGATCCACTTGGCGCGGTGCACCTGCTCGCCGAGCAGCCAGGGCGACAGCGCGACCATCAGCAGGGGCGCGGTGAAATAGATGGCGGTCGCCTCGGCCAGCGGCATCCAGATCAGCGCCGTCATGAAGCAGGTCGCGACCGTTGCGAGCATGGCGCCGCGCAACAGCAACAAGCCTTTGCGTGGCGCGCGCCACAGTCGCAGGTCGCCGTGGCGCAGCAGCATCACCAGCGCGATGCTCGACACGGACACATAGCGCATGACGTTGACGAACGGCGCCGAATAGAACTGCAGCATGAACTTGCAGAACGCGTCGTAGGAGGCGAACGCGACCAGCGCGCAGAGGAACAGGCCGATGCCCGCGGCCCTGCTGCCGCCCGTTGCTGGGGCACGACCTCGAGAAGGCAGCACCGAAGCCGTCATCGCGCCGACTCGAAACCGCGGAGGAACATCTCGAGCGCCGGCCCGATGGCTTCGACCAGGTAGCCGCCTTCCTGCACGATCACTGTCGGCAGACGCAGCGCGCCGACTTTCTCGCCGATCAGGCGATAGCCTTCGAGGTCGAGCCTGAGCACGCTGATCGGATCGTCCTTGTAGCTGTCGAAGCCGAGCGCGAGCACCAGCGCTTCGGGCGCGAAGTCACTCACCGCTTTCACGCCTTCGCTCACCGCTTGCATAAACACGTCGTTGCCAGTGCCGTGGGGCAGCGGCAGGTTCAGGTTGAAGCCTTCGCCCGCGCCGGCACCGCGCTCGTGCGCATAGCCGGTATAGAACGGGTAGTAGCCAGCCGGGTCGGCGTGGGTCGACACGGTCAGCACGTCGTTGCGTGCATAGAAGATGTTCTGCGTACCGTCGCCGTGGTGCGCATCGACATCGAGCACTGCGACCCGGCCATGGCGCTCCCACAACCGGTGCGCTGCGGCCGCGCTGTTGTTGACATAGCAGAAGCCACCGGCGCGGTCGCGATGCGCGTGATGTCCCGAGGGCCGACACAGCGCGTAGGCCGCATCGCCGGTGGTGAGTACCGAATCTGCGGCGGCGACGGCGGTGTGCGCCGAGCGCAGGATCGAGCGCCAGGTGTCAGGGCCGATGGGGCACGACAGGTCGCTGATGTAATAACCGGTGCGCGCCACGATCGACGGCGACGGGCACGGCGGCCGCGCCACGCCGGGTACGCCGCTGTAGAACGGCGACAGATTCGGCAGCACCTCGATGCCCGGCTCCACGCCCGGCATCTTCAACGCGCGCCACAGGCCGTAGGCGCTTTCCAGGTAGTCCAGATAGTCGACGCTGTGCACGCCTTCGAGCGGCGCTCGGCCGTAGTCGGCTGGCTCTTCGACAGTGACGCCGCGCGCCTGCAAGGCATCGCGCAAGGCATGCGCACGACTCGGCAGATCGGTCGGCTTCATGATGCGGCCGAGCCGCATGAACTGCTGCGGATCGTGCAGCAGCTGGTCTTCGGTGAAGAAGGCCTTCATGCCTGCTCGGCTTCGAAGCGTGTCATCGCGCGATCGAAGCGCTCGAACATCTCGTCGACCTGCACCGGCGTCATGATGAGCGGCGGGCAGAACGCCACCGCGTCGGCCAGCGCGCGCACGATGAGTCCTTGCTCCAGCGCCAGCTGGGCCAGGCGGGCGCCCGCCTTCTTCGCGGGATCGAATGCCGTGCGCTTTGCCGGATCGGGCACCAGCTCGATGGCGCCGATGAACCCCACGCCTCGCACTTCGCCGACGAAAGGCCGTGCTGCAAAACGCTGCAAGCCTTGCTGGAACTGCGGCACCAGCGACTGCACGTGCGCGAGGATCTTTTCGTCTTCGTAGACCTTCAGCGTTTCGAGTGCGATGGCGCACGCGACCGGATGTCCCGAGTAAGTGAACCCGTGGCCGAAGGTGCCGATCTTTCCGCTGTTGGCCGCCACCGCGGCATGCACCCTGTCATTGACCAGCACTGCCGAGATCGGTACGTAGCCCGAGGACAGCGCTTTGGCCGAAGTGAGTATGTCCGGCTTCATGCCGTAGGTGGTCGAGCCGAACATTTCACCGGTGCGGCAAAACCCGCAGATCACTTCGTCGGCGATCAGCAGCACGTCGTACTTCGCCAGTACCTTCTGGATTTTCTCGAAGTACGTCGCCGGCGGCACGATGACGCCGCCCGCGCCCATCACCGGTTCGGCAATGAAGGCGCCGACCGTTTCAGGGCCTTCTTCGAGGATGCGTTTTTCGAGCGAATCGGCCAGCCGTGTCGCGAAGTCTTCTTCGCTTTCTCCGGCTTCGGCATAGCGCCAGTGGTGCGGGCAATCGACGTGCAGGATGCGATCGATCGGCAGGTCGAAGTCGCGATGGTTGGAAATCAAGCCGCTCAGGCTAGCGGCCGCAACCGTGACGCCGTGGTACGCGTTCTTGCGCGCGATGATCTTTTTCTTTGCCGGCTTTCCGATGGCATTGTGGTAGTACCAGACCAGCTTGACGGCAGTGTCATTGGCCTCCGAACCGGAGTTGGCGAAGAACACTTTCGACATCGGTACGGGGGCCATGGCAAGCAGCTTTTCGGCGAGCGCGATGGCGGCCGCATTCGAGCGGCCGTTGAACGTGTGGTAGTACGGCAAGGTGCGCAGCGCGTCGCTGCCGGCCTTGGCCAGGCGCTCGTTGCTGAAGCCGAGCGAGGCGCACCACAGCGCCGACATGGCTTCGAGATAACGGTGACCCTGGTCGTCCTCGACATACACGCCATCGCCGCGCGCGATCATGAAAGGCCCGACCTGCGGATGCGTCGCCAGATTGGTAAACGGGTGCAGCACCGAGGCGATGTCGTGCGCTGCGTTTTCAGCATGCGTTGCGGTGTTCAATGTGAATGCATTCATGGTGTGTGCTCAGTAGCCGCGGTCGATATCGACCTGATTGACGGGACGAATCCCTTGTTCAAGCGCCGCCAGATTGGCCAGCGTCTGTTGCGCGATGACCAGGCGGTCGGTGCGTGTCGCGATGTGCGGCGTGACGAGAATGCGCGGGTCTTTCCAGAACGGGTGCGACGCGGGCAACGGTTCCTGCGAGAACGCATCGAGCGTCGCCGCAGAGAGCTGTCCCCGCTCCAAGGCTTGCAACAGGTCGGCTTCGACCAGGTGATCACCGCGCCCGACATTGATCAAGTGTGCGCCGTGCGGCAACTTCGAGAACAGGTCTGCGTTGAGAAAGCCATGCGTCTCCGGGGTCAGCGGCAGCAGGCAGACCAGCGTGTCGCAGCCCGAGAGGAACGCGTCGAGCCCACCGGCGCCGTGGTAGCCGGTCACGCCCTCGGGCAAGTCGGCCTTGGCACTGCGACTCCAGCCGCGCACGGCGTAGCCGATGGTCGCGAGCGCCCCGGCGCAGGCCATGCCGAGCGTGCCCATGCCCGCGATGCCGACGCGGTGCTTGCGCGGTGACACCACCGGCTGCTCCTGCCAAAGCCCATTTGCCGAACTGGCGACGTACGCGCGCATGCCGCGATGCTGCTGCACGACGGCCCAACTGACGTACGCATTCATACCCGCGGCCATGCCCGAATCGACGATGCGGCACAGCGGCACGTCGCGCGGCAGTTGCGCGTCGGCCAGCATGTGGTCGACGCCAGCGGCAAGCGACTGCGCGAGCCGCAGCCTGGGTAGTTGCGCCAGCTGTCCGTGCGGCGGAAACCAGCAGACCGCGATGTCGATCTCGTCGAGCGCACCGAGGTCGGCACCCTGCCGCACGTCGATGCCGGGGCTGACTTCGCGAAACGCCGTAGCGAGGTATTCCATGTCGAGCACTTCGCTCAACAACGCGACGCAGGTCATCAGATCGCCTCCATTGCACTGACCACCGCATCGATCGGCTTGCGGGTGTAGTCGTGCTGCGGCTCGCGCAGCACCTTATGCGTTTCGCCGTACTCGACCACCACGCCGCGTTGCAGCACCGCGATGTGGCAGTGCTTTTCATCACACACGACTTCGGCGAGGTGTCGGAGATTACGGACCACGTTGTCGTGATGCATGCCTACACGCTGAAATTGATCGCCGCCATTCCCGACAATGAAGCGCGGCGTGGATCGATCGCCCTGATGCTTTCGACCGATGCCAGGTTGGCCCGCAGCCGCGCATGGGTCTTGCGCAAAAACACGTCGGCCGAGAACACCACGTCGTCGTCGGTGAAGGGCTTGCCGTCGTGCCACAGCGACGCCCATTTGAATAAGGTTGCGACGTTTCATGAAGACTCCTGAAGGCTCGGATAAGGGAAAGAGCGAAGGCGAGTGGATCAATCGCGGAACGACGACGGCGCGGCCGGCTCGATGCGCTGCAGCATCGCGCGCCATTCCCGGCCGTTGGGGTCGGGCTGGCCGGCCTCGCGCACGCTGTCGCCGCTTTCGTATTGCCGCGCGGTCTTCTCGCAGACCTCGGGCGACACCGGATGGGTCGGCAAGCCGGTCGACTGGATCGCAACCTGCACGCGGCAGGCCCGCTCCAGGTTCAGCATCAGGATGAACGCTTCGGGCACGTTGCGTCCCAGCGTGACCAGCCCGTGGTTGCGCAGGATGAGCGCGCGCGCGGTCGGGCCCAGGTCGGCGACCAGCCGGCTGCACTCGTCCGCATCGAGCGCGATGCCCTCGAAGTCGTGATAGACCACGCGCTCGTGAAACTGCAGCGCCCACTGGTTGCAAGGCTGCAACCCACACGCCAGCGACGACACCGCCACGCCCGCCACCGTGTGTGTATGCAGCACGCATGCCGCGTCGTGCCGCGCCGAATGCACGGCGCTGTGGATGGTGAAGCCGGCCGGGTTCACATCGAAAGGCGAGTCGTCGAGGATGCGGCCTTCGAGGTCGATCTTGACGAGCGACGACGCCGTGATGTCCCTGAAAAGCATGCCGAACGGGTTGATCAGAAACTGGTCTTCGGTGCCCGGCACCCGCGCCGAGATGTGGGTGTAGATGCTGTCGTCCATGCCGTAGTACGCGACCAAGCGGTAGGCGGCGGCGAGGTCTTCGCGGACTTGGCGTTCGGCGTGGGAGACATCTTTCGATGACATGACTTTTGCTCCTTCGGGGTCGATATTGCGTCGCTGCCAAGTCGCTGATGCGAACTGTCGACAGTCAACGTTGAACACGTTTTAGCAAAATATGGGCCAACGTGCCGGTCGCATATCGGACCAATACGGTGCGTGTTTTCGTCTAAAACCGTCTGCATGACCTCCTCTGCGGCGCTTTCGCACAACAAGACAACGTCGCCCTGGATCATGCTGATGGCGCTGACCACGGCCTTTGGCCTGAGCCAGTCGTTTCGGACGATCGCGGCGATCATGGCGCCGCCGCTGCAAAAGGAGTTCGGGCTGTCGGCGCAGGCGCTCGGCCTGTTCGCCGGCTCGTTTCATTTCGCCTTCGGAGCGCTGCAACTCTTCATGGGTATCGGCATCGACCTGTACGGCGTGCGGCGTACGGTGCTCACCGCCTTTCCGCTGGCGATGGTCGGCGCGCTCGTCGCGGCGATGTCGCACAGCTTTTTGCCGCTGGTGCTGGGCCAGGTACTCATCGGCATCGGCTGCGCGCCGGCGTTTCTGGTGTGCACGGTGTTCATCGCGCGCCAGTTTGCGGGCGAGCGCTTCGCGTCGGTATCGGGCACGGCGCTCGGCATCGGTTCGGCAGGCCTGCTGCTCACCGGCACGCCGCTGGCCTGGCTCATCGAGCAGCAGTCGTGGCGCGCCGGCTTTCTGGCATTGGGTGCGATGTCGGCACTGGCTTGGCTCGCCATCTTCTTTCTCGTGCATGAACCCAAGGCCCCCACATCGTCCGATGGCGCACCGCCCCTGCCGCGGCTGTCAGTGCTGGCCGCCTTGAGGAGCTACGGTGAATTGTTCAGGCTGCCGCACACGATCGGCATCGTGGCACTGGCGAGCGTCACGTATGCCTCCTTCCTTTCGTTGCGCGGGCTGTGGCTCGGGCCTTTGCTGATCGAGCGCCACGGGATGTCGCTGGTGCAAAGCGGCAACGTCGCCCTGGCACTGTCCGTGGTCGGCATGTTCGGCGCGCCGCTGTTCGGCCGCATCGACCCCGGCCCGGCCAAGCGGCGGCGCTGGATCATCGGCTTCACCTTGCTGACCGCGGCGATCTTCGCGGCCATGGCCTTCAACCTCGGCGTCACGTTCGACGTGTGTGCATCGGTGCTGGTCGGCGTGGTGTCGGGCTACATCGTGCTGGAGTACCCGGACGTGAAGGCCGCCTACCCGGCCAGCATGACGGGCCGCGCGATGGCCGTCTTCACGATGGCGATGTTCCTCGGTGTGGCGGTGATGCAGTGGTTGACGGGCCTCGTCGCATCGGCGGCGGCCGCGCGCGGCATCGACACTTTTCTGGCGGTGCTAATGACCATCTCGATGATGCTGCTGCTCGGGGCGGCGGCGTTTAAGTGGCTGCCGCAACCGCCCACTCCAAACGCGACAGGCCCAGCGCCGCGCTGATCAGGGGGCGCGGCGGAACGGCTTGCTCAAGAAGCGCGAGCCTTTTTCCCCGAAGCGCCACGGCACGTCGTTCGCCTTCGAGATGCCGATGCGCGGCCCGACGTCGATGACCACTTCGGGCTCGCCATCAGCCGGCGCGATCAGCAGAAACGGCGGCTGGTCCACCGGCTTGCCGTTGAAGCCCACGTCGATGCCCAGTGCCTGCGCAACGCGCCCCGGCCCGGCACACAGCAGTCGCGCCTCGTCGAGCCCGCGTCGCTCGCGCATTCGGTCGAGTCCTATCGTCGGCTCGATCGCACGAATCAGCACGGCGGCGCCATGCCCTTTTTCGCGGCACACGATGTTGAGGCACCAGTGAATGCCGTACGAGCGATACACGTAGGCCCGACCCGGCGAACCGAACATCGAGGCATTGCGCGAGGTCGGTCCGCTGAAGCTGTGCGAGGCCGGGTCGTCCCGGTCGTAGGCCTCGGTTTCGACGATTCGCCCGCCCACGCCGTCGACCAGCAAAGTGACCCCGATGAGGTGCTGCGCGACCTCTTCGGGGGATGCGTCGAAATCGATGACGGACGGTGATCGGGATGACATGGTGGGTGCTCGACTCAGGCTACACCAGCCCTTCGACCGTCGCCTGCAGCTGCTGCGAAAAACCTTTGAGCTTCGGCGTGTCCAACGCGTAGGCCAGCGTCGTGGCACCGACCAGCATCATCACCAGCGTCTTGCCGGGTTCGCCGGCAGCCACTGCCAACGCGGTGGCGTCTACCGGTCGCAAGCTCAGCGTGCCGTCGCTCTCGAAGTGCTGCGGCAATCGCTGGATGTGACCTGCGGCCCAAGAGACCTTCGATAGCAGGTGAATCATCTTGCCGATGTCGGCGACCGACGCTTCGATCGGCACGGGGCCTTCGAGCGTGTCGATGGTGAGGTTGAACTTCAGCCCGTCATCGTGAAGCGATGCATTGCTGAAGCCGGCGAACGTGCGGTGATCCATGACCATGGCCCTGGCGTTCAGTGCGCTCGGCGCGACAACACCAAGTTGTCGGTGGGCTCCAGCGACCAGTTGGCCATCGCCATGTCGGCCTCACGCGCTCGCACTTCGTCGATTCGGCGCGCAGTGAGCTGCGCCGACATCTCGAGCTTTTTCAGGTCGCGCTGCGTCAACTCTTCGTTCACCGCAAAGCTGAAGCAGCACAGCGTGCCGTAAATGCGTCCGTCGCTCAGCACCACCGGCACGCTCATAAAACTTCCGAGCTGAAACGGCACCTTCGGCAAGTCTTTTGCGCCGGCGTAGTTGGGAAAGTCCTTGATCATGTTGGGCATACGGCCGTCGACCACGCGCTGGCAGAAGGTCGACTCCAGCGGATGCGACTGACCTTCTTCGAACATGCGCTTGTCGGCATCGGCCTCGATGCGGCGAAACACACGCCGGCCATCGACGAACTCCGAGACGAACACGACGTCCATGTCGAGCTTCTCGCGCAGCAACTTGAGCACCTCCGACACGGCGCTGCTCACCAGCGGATCGCCACCTTCGGAGGTAGCAACGAGCAATTCGGAAACTCGCACCTCGAAGGCATCGGGCGCGTAGTCGGATGGATGGAGTGCGTACATAGGCTTGCGCTCGATGGTGCCAAACCTGAACGCATGCAATCCCTCGATGTGAGGCTGAATCGCATGTCGATTTCACAGATTCGCCCGATTCGACCATCACGCTGTAAGCCTTTTTTATTCACCGCTTGCACAAATGCCGACATGCGTTGTCAAGTAAGTCACAGCAGCCCCGAACGCGGGGCCAGAGGCATGTTCAAGCGCCGCGGCGCTGGGCATGATGCTTTGCAAACAAATGTCATTTTTCCCCGACGCCACCAGCAGACCTCCTCTCATGTCCACCCTGATTCCTGCCCTGAACACCTGCGTGTCGCGCATGACGACGGGCGAGCGGCGTCTTGCTGAAAGGCTCGAGCAAAAGCTCGGCAGCAACTACCTCGTCTGGTACGACGTGCCGGTCGGCCCCAAGCGGCTGCACCCCGACTTCATCGTGCTGCATCCGCGCCGCGGCCTGCTGGTGCTGGAGGTCAAAGACTGGAAGCTCGACGACATCCGCCAGGCCGGCAAGCTGAGCTTCGAGGTGGCGCCCGAAGGCGTGCCGCGCAGCGTCATCAATCCGCTGGAGCAGGCGCGCCAGTACGCGCACCAGATGGTGGCGGCCCTCACGCAAGACCCGCAGCTGGTTCAGGACGAAGGCAAATGGCGGGGCATGCTGAGCTTTCCGTGGAGCTATGGTCTGGTGCTGACGCACATCACGCGGCGCCAGTTCGTCACGGCAGAGCTCGACTGCGTGATCGATTCGCAGCGCGTCATCTGCAGCGACGAAATGACCGAGAACGTCGACCCGCAAACACTCAAGAGCCGGTTGTGGAACATGTTCCCGGCGCTGATGCACGGCATGCTGTCGATCCCCAACATCGATCGCGTGCGCTGGATTCTTTTTCCTGAAGTGCGTGTGGACGCCGATGCCGACATCCAGGTCAGCCTGGACATCCCGCTCGACCTGCCCGACACGATGACAGTGCTCGACATCCAGCAGGAGCGGCTGTCCCGTTGCCTCGGCGACGGCCACCGTGTGATCCATGGCGTGGCGGGCTCCGGCAAAACGCTGATCCTCGCGCGCCGCGCCGTGCAACTGGCCAAGCGCGTTACCACCAAGCCGGTGCTCGTGCTTTGCTACAACGAGCCGCTGGCCGTACAGCTCGCATCGGTCATCGCGGGCAAGGGCCTCGCCGGCAAGGTGCATGTGCGCCACTTTCACAAGTGGTGCCGGGAGCAGCTCGTCAGCTACGGGCAAGCGCTACCGGTGTCGACGGAAACCGAAAAGCTGAGCACCGCCAAGCTGATGGAAGCCTTCGTGCAGCGACTCATTCGCGCGGTCGACAAGAAGCAGGTGCCGTCGGGGCAGTACATGGCGGTGCTCATCGACGAAGGTCATGACTTTAAGCACGAGTGGTTGAAGCTGGTGGTGCAAATGGTCGACCCCGACACCAACAGTTTGCTGCTGCTGTACGACGACGCGCAGAGCATCTACGAACGGCACCGCACTCGCAAGTTCAGCTTCAGGAGCGTCGGCATCCATGCGCAAGGGCGCACATCGATGCTCAAGGTCAACTACCGCAACACGAAGCAGATTCTCGACACCGCGAGCCGCATCGCCGGCACGTTATTGATGGCAGACAAATCAGACAACGGCAGCGGTGACGAAGACGACGGCATCCCGTTGCTGCATCCGGTGAGCAGTGGCCGCGTCGGCGACGAGCCGACCGTCGTCCGCATGCCCAACCTGCAGGCCGAGGCCTTGAAGATTGCCGAGCTGTTGAGTGCCGCCCACTTCGAAGGCCACGCCTGGGGCGACATGGCCGTGATCTGCCGCCATCACACGGTGATGGACGAATGCGCCAAGGTGCTGGAAGAGCGGATGCTGCCGCACCAGGTGCGCAAAGGACTCGGCACCTTCGACCCGGAGGCAGACACGATCAAGGTGATGTCGATGCATGCGAGCAAGGGGCTGGAATTTGGCATCGTGGCGTTGATGGGCGTGGGAGAAATCGTCGGCAATGCGGTCGCCGATCCGGATGAGGCGCGACTTTTCTACGTGGCGGCAACGCGGGCGAGGAGCAAGCTTCTGATGACTGCGAGCAGTTCGAAGGTCTTGCAACCGGCGGCAGCCTGACGCAGACGCCATCTCCAGGAATGGAGAAAATGGTGTCATGAAAATCACCAAAGACACCGTCGTCACCCTCCTCTACAAAGTCTTCGACGCCAAGGGCAAGCTCATCGAAGAAAGCAAAGACCCGATGGTCTATCTGCATGGCGGCTACGACAACACGCTGCCCAAGATCGAAGCAGCGCTCGATGGCAAGGAGCCCGGCTACCAGGTCGTGCTGCAGCTGCAACCCGAAGACGCCTTCGGTATGCGCGATGAGACGCTGACACAAGCCATCCCCAAGAGCGAATTTCCGCCGGGCGTGAAAGTCGGCGGCAAGCTGTCGGGCCGCACCGAAGATGGCACCGAGCACGTCTTCACAGTCATGAAGGTCAAGGGCGACAAGGTGCTGCTCGACGGCAACCATCCATTGGCGGGCATGGAAGTGCGCTTCAACCTGAAGGTGATGGAAGTGCGCGCGGCGTTGCCGGTGGAAATCGAGCACAGGCATGTGCACGGGGCGCACGGACACCATCATTGAGGTTTGCTGCCGAGCCGCAGCAATCACCGCTTCCCGACTTTTCGTTGGGTCCTAGTGCGGATGCGCATGGTGCGCGTCGGGCACATGCGAGTGGGCATGGCGCAACGGCGTGTGCCAATGCGGATGGCTGTGGGCGCCGGGCGGCACCGGGTCTTCAGCGCTATCGTGCGAGTGATCGTGATGCCCATCGTCGTGCGTGTGCGCATGCTCATGGTCGAGCACCGCATGGTCATGTGTGTGCGCATGCGATTCGGCCAAGTGCAACGCCACGCCAGCGAGCATCAACGCGCCACCGATCGCCATACCCCAACTCAAAGACCGATCACCCAGCGCCATCGCGAGCAGCGCGCCGATGAAGGGCGCGAACGCGAACACCGAGCCCGTGCGTGCCGCCCCGAAAGCCCGCTGCGCCAGCAGATAGAGTCGCAGACTCAGACCATAGCCGCACGCGCCGATGACAAGCAAAGCGACCGCAGCCGCCCAGCCCGGCAGCGACTCGCCGGCCACCACCGCGATCAGCGCCGTGGCCCCGACACCGAGCAGCGATTTGCCGAGCACGACCTGGCCCGGGTCACGCTCGGCGAGCGCGCGCGACAGCGTGTTGTCGATGCCCCAAGCGGCCGTCGCAGCCAGCACCGCGAGCAGACCGAGCAATTGCGTGCCGCCGCTCAAACCACGGTCGAGCACGAGCACGATGCCCCCGAGTAGCAGCAAGCCCATCGCGCTGGCGACACGGCGGTCCATCGACTCGCGGTAGAGCGCTCGCGCCAGCACTGCCGTGAACAACGCTTCGAGCGCGAGCATCAACGATGCGCTGGTGCCACTCGTGTGCTGCAGGCCCCATGCGAGCGCGACGGGGCCGATGGCGGCACCGAAGATCGCCATCCATGCGAGTCGCTTCAAGTCAGTGCGACGCAGCGCAGCTTCTTGTGTGGGCGGCCGTCGCAACCAAGCGCCCATGAGCGCC
This sequence comes from Variovorax sp. GrIS 2.14, assembly GCF_046115955.1. Taxonomy (NCBI): domain Bacteria; kingdom Pseudomonadati; phylum Pseudomonadota; class Betaproteobacteria; order Burkholderiales; family Comamonadaceae; genus Variovorax; species Variovorax sp. GrIS 2.14. Next base: position 256,910 of record NZ_JBJXIA010000001.1, on the reverse strand, counting down.
GCACCGCCATACAAAAGCGCCGCTGTCGTGAAGGCTCCGGCATGCGCGCCGGCCCGCTGGACCAGCGGCGTGCTGATGCCGAACAACACGGCGGCAAGCAAGGCCAGCAAGCCGCCTCTGAATGCGGGATGTGCAGCGTGGACGTCATGTGCAGGCTGCACGTTCAACTGATCGTGTTGACCGTCGTGTGGATCGTGGCTCATGGCGAGACCTGTGGCGGCTGAAAACTGATGATCGCCATGCCCGCCAACGCGACCGCGCTGCCAGCCCAGTCCCACGGCGTCGGCCGGATGCCGTCGACTACCCAGAGCCACACGATGGCGACCCCGATGTACACACCGCCATACGCCGCATACACGCGCCCGGCTGCCGCGCCATGCAACGTAAGCAACCATGCGAAGAGCGCCAGCGACAAGGCGGCAGGCACAAGCAGCCAGGCCGATTTATCTTGCTTCAACCAGAGCCACGGCAGGTAGCAGCCGACGATTTCTGCCAAAGCGGTGGCGACGAAGAGCAAGAGGGTGCGCATGAACGCATTAAACCCGCGCCCGAGGTTTCGACGTCTCGACACCGGCACATCAGAGGTGTCGGTTGGCAGGCTGCAGCACCTGACCCTTCAACGTGACGTCTTTGCCAACGGGCGGCGCGCTGCGCGTCTCGACGGTACGACGCGAGCCGTCGTCCATCCGCACCGTCACTTCGTAGCGCGTCAGCGTATGCGTGCGGCGCTCGATGTGGTTGCCCAGAAATCCACCGCCGACCGCGCCCAGCACGGTGGCCGCAGTGCGCCCGCCGCCATGCCCGATCTGGTTGCCGACCACACCACCGACGACACCGCCCGCCACGGCGCCGACACCGCTGGTGGGCTGCTCGCTCTGCACGGTACGGACCGATTCGACGTGCCCGCAGACGGTGCAGAGCGGGGGCGCGGGGGGCGCTGCGGCGAAGGCCACCGAAGGGGCGGCCTGCGGCGCCGCGCCCACCAACATCGGTACCCGCGAGGCTGACGGCGCGGACCCGGCGGGCCCGGGCGCCGCCGTCGCCGACGGGGGCGCAACTGGCAGCGGCGGCCGAATGCCATCGTCAGGTGCGGGCTGCAGGCTCGCGAGATTGGCAGTGGCGGTGGTGGCAGCTGGCGTCGCCATCCTGGCAGCGTCGCCGGCGCTTTGCTTCAGCAATACACCGCCCATCGCAATGACGGCGACCGCCAGTACTGCGATGGCGGCCCACAGTATGCGCGGGACGCTAGGCGAAGTCGGAGTCGATGCGGGATTCGAGGACTCAAGGTTTCGATCGGAATTCATTTCCCCAATTTAGTGCTGCCCGCGGCTCCGTCAATAGGAGGCGACGCCGTCTGAAGTCCGGCAGGCACATCGGCCGTCAAGGTCAGCAGGATGTCGGCGTACCAGGCGCAGTTGAGCCCCAGCGATTCGTCTAGCACCAGATCGCGCGTGCCCATGTCCATGCGCGCCGAGTGCACGCCCAGCAACTTCCAGGGCAGCTTGGGATCACCGCCCGGCGCGCGCATGACGACCGGCGCACCGCTGGTGCCGCGGTGCGTGCGCGCATCGGTCAAGAAGAACCCCTGGCCCTGGAAACGGATGCCGAACGACGATGCGATGACCGCGTGTCGTACCACCGGGAGGTGATAGACGACGTCGTGAAAGCCCAGCGGGTAGCCAACGACCAGCAGTGCGCTGCCGACCTCGACTTCGTCGAGCGTACTTTGCAGGTGTTGGGTCGTGAAGCACTGGATCGCGACCGAGGGCGGCAGCAGCGCGCGGTCGATCTCGATCGCCGCCACGTCGATCTCGCCGCCGGGGTCGCTGCCCTGGCGCCAGACGCTCTTGCCGTCTTTGTAGAGCCAGAGCGTGAACTGGGTCGACAGCGTGAGGTTGACCGCGTCGGTGTGCAGCTCGATGTCGATGCGGTTGGGAAAGTGCTTGGTCGGCGTGTCGATGACGACATGCCGGCTGGTCACAAAAAAGAGCTTGTCGTCGCGCTCGAAGAAGAAGCCGCTGGCCCCGGTCATCAACTTGTCTCCGTCATAGGTGGAGACGCGGGCGGTAGTGAGCAGGATGGGTTCGGCCATTCCGCTTTGTACAGGAACGAACTGTCGGCGTCGTTACGCTCGGGCGCCCCGCCCGCGCGCGCGCTCGCGCTGGCCCTTGCTTTGCAACTTGCGATCGCTTTTGAGCTGCCGCTTTTGCCAACGTCCGACCGCGGCGCTGACCGCCGTGGCCACCACCAGCAGCACGACTTTGCGTGCCAACGTGGTGACGGCGAGGTTGATGCGCTGGTCGACCTCCCGGTTTGCCTTGGCAGCGCGGGCCAGGTCGGCGGGCTCTGCAGCGGTGTCCATGTCCATATTCGACTTTGCCTTCGCACCCGTTGCGGCGAACGCAGCGACCGGCAAATTTCCACCCGCCTTGCGTGCCGCAGCGGACGCCAGGGCCGGTGCGGCGTGAAGGTCCGTCCCTGCATCCGACGTGGCCGCCGCGACCTTGGTCGCCATCACCGCTTTGGCACCGGCGACCGAGCCATGCTCGTCGGCGTACACCTTGGTGAACTCCGCGCCCAGCAAAAAGATCTGCGCCGCGTAATAGACCCAAGCCAGCAGCACCACCAACGAACCGGCCGCCGCAAACGATTCGTTGACCCCGCTCTTGCCCAGATAGATGCCGATGGCGATCTTGCCGATCTCGAAGAGCACTGCGGTGACGATGGCGCCGATCCACACGTCGTGCCAGCGGATCGGCACGGTCGGCATGAACTTGAAGATCATCGCGAACAGGACCGTCGTGATGCCGATCGACACCAGCACATTCACGCCCTGCAGCAGCAGTTCCCAGCCCGGCAGCAGGCCGGAAGTCCAGCTGCCGAAAGCCGCGACGCCGGCGCTCACGACCAACGACACCATGAGCAAAAACGCCAGCCCCAGAATGAGCCCGAACGACAGCACCCGCGCGCGCAGGATGCCCCAGACGCCGGTCGGCTTTTCTTTCTCGGGCACGTGCCAGATGCGGTCGAGTGCACTCTGAAGTTCAGCAAAAACTGTGGTTGCGCCGACGATCAGCACGACGATGCTGATACCTCCAGCAATGAGCCCGCGCGACGGCGAACTCGCGCTCTTGATGAGCCCCTGCACAGCAGTCGCTCCGTCTTGCCCGATGAGACCCGATAACTGCGCCGCAATCTGCCCCTGCACTGCCTCACGCCCGAACAGCGCGCCCGCCACGGCGATGACGATGATCAGCAACGGCGCCAGCGAGAACATCGTGTAGTACGAAATGGCCGCGCCCATGCTTGGTGCAAAGTCGTCCACCCAGGCCGTGACAGCCTTGCGACAAAGATCGAACAGGTGCTTTGGTTTGATCATGTTTTCCCCTCCAGGAACCGCACGACTATGCGCACCCGCGCTGGAAGATTCATGCGCCAAAGCTGCGAAGCGAAGTAGGCGAAATTCGATACGCGCAGCCACCGCGGCGCGCATCGTTCCATCGGTGAGCCGCTGCGTCCTACCCCGGCGCCCTTTCATCGCCGGGGGATGGCCTCATATTCGAGTCACCAAATGAAGGAATCCGCCATGTCTGCGATGCCCGCCGCTCTTGCCCATCCCATCGTCTCGGTCCAGCCGCTCGGCTTCCCGTGGCAGACGATCGACCCGTTTTTGTTCTGCGTCTATCACGACGATGCCTATCCGCAGGCCAACGCCGCCATGGGCCCCGATGCGCCGCTCGAAGGCCGCGAGCTGGGCCACGACTTCAGCCGCAAGGACGGCTGGAGCATGTACCACGGCAACCCGGTGCCGGGTTTTCCGGGGCACCCGCACCGCGGCTTCGAGACGGTGACCATCGTGCGCAAGGGCCTGATCGACCACTCCGATTCGCTGGGCGCCACCGCGCGCTTCGGCGGCGGCGACGTGCAGTGGCTCACGGCCGGCAAGGGCATCGTGCATTCGGAGATGTTCCCGCTGCTCGACTCCACTGCGGCCAATCCGTTGGAGCTGTTCCAGATCTGGCTCAACCTGCCGGCGCGCAACAAGATGGTGGCGCCGCACTTCACCATGTTCTGGTCGGAAGACATTCCGCGCTTTACCGCGACCGATGCCGATGGACGCAGCACCGAGGTGGCGAGCATCGCGGGCCGCATCGGCCCGGTCGAAGGCGCGCCTGGTGAAGGCGGGCCGCTGGCGCCGCCGCCGGATTCATGGGCCTCGCAACCCGACGCCGAACTGGCGATCTGGACATTGAAGATGCAGCCCGGCGCCCGCTGGACGCTGCCAGCCGCGCGCGGCGAGGGAACGCGCCGCATGCTGTATTTCTTCAAGGGTGCGTCGGTGTCGGTGGCGGGCCAGGCCGTGGACAACCACGCGGCGATCGAGCTGCGCGGCGATGCGCCGGTCGAGCTGGTCAACGCTGGTGATGACGTGGCCGAATTCCTCGTGATGCAGGGCCGCCCGATCGGCGAGGCGGTCGTTCAGTACGGCCCGTTCGTCATGAACACGCAGGCCGAGATTGCGCAGACGATGCAGGATTACCGCCGCACCCAGTTCGGCGGCTGGCCGTGGAAGGACGACGCGCCGGTGCATGGCCGCGACCCGGCGCGCTTTGCGAAGCACCCGGATGGGCGCCAGGAACGGCCGGCGCCTCGTGTCCAATAGCGGCATGGACGCCACGCAAGACATCGACCGCCGCCTCGAGGCTTTGGAGATCAAGGTCAGCTACACCGAAGACCTGCTGGAGCAGCTGAACATGACGATCTACCGGCAGCAGCAGCGGATCGACGGCCTGGTGCACCAGCTGACCGAATTGCGGCAGCAAACCCCCGACGACGCCGCAGGCCCTCGCACCGCGCGGGACGAATTGCCGCCCCACTATTGACGAGCACATGTGCGCGTGACGTTGATCACCACGACAGCGCCGCGCGCATGGAAGTGCAGGTGAACGACCGGACTTTCATGATGCGCGCAGCGCGCTGACCGCTCTTATTGAAAGACGGTAGCGACCAGCCACACGTTGGCGACGCTGATGACGCCGAACAGGCCCCACGCGGTGACCTTCATCACAGGCCCGTTGGCAAAACCGCCCATCAAACGGCGGTCGCTGGTGAACCGGATCAACGGCCAGATCGCAAACGGCAGCTGAAAGCTCAGCACCACCTGGCTCAACACCAGCATCTTGCCGACGCCGCTTTCGCCGAACCACCAGACGCCGATGAAGGCCGGCACCAGCGCCAGCCCGCGCGTGATGAGGCGGCGCTGCCAGCACGGGATCTTCAGGTCGAGGAAGCCTTCCATAATGATCTGACCAGCGATGGTGCCGGTGAAGGTCGAGCTTTGCCCCGATGCCAGCAACGCGACGCCGAACAGCGTCGCAGCCAGTGCGCTGCCGACGACCGGTTCGATCAGCCGATAGGCATCGCCGATGTCGCTCACGTCGCGATGGCCGTTGCTGTTGAAGGCACTGGCCGCCAGCACCATGATGGCCGCGTTGACCAACAGCGCGAGCGACAACGACACGATGGCGTCGATGGTGCAGAAGCGCACCGCCTCGCGACGACCGGCCTCGTTGCGTGCCGACAGCCGTGTCTGCACGATCGACGAATGAAGGTACAGGTTGTGCGGCATCACCGTGGCGCCGACGATGCCGATCGCCAGGTACAACGCGCCCGGTTGCTGCAAGCGTTCGAAGCTCGGCACGAAGCCCATTGCCACGCCGAACCAGTTGGGTTGCGACATCGCCAGCTCGACCGCAAAGCAACCCGCGATGGTGACGACCAGCCCGAGCACGATCGCTTCGACGCGGCGGAATCCGGCGCCCTGCAAGCCCAGCACGAGCAACGTATCGAACGCAGTGATAGCGATGCCCACCGGGATCGACACGCCGAACAACAGGTGCAATGCCAGCGCACTGCCGAGCACTTCGGCCAGGTCGCAAGCGACGATGGCGAGCTCGGCGCCGAGCCACAGGAAGCGGTTGACGGCTGGTGAGTAGCGCTCGCGACAGGCACGCGCCAGGTCTGTCTGCGCGACCACGCCCAGCCGCACGCACAGCGTCTGCAGCAACATGGCCGTAAGGCTTGCGAGCAGCACAACGAATAGCAGCCCGTAGCCGAACTTGGAGCCGGCCTCGATGTCGGTCGCCCAGTTGCCCGGGTCCATATAGCCGACCGACACCAGCAGGCCCGGACCGGCGTAGCGCAGCAGTTTCTTGAAGAACGGCAGACCAGGGTCGACGGCGACGCTGCCTTTGACTTCAGAGGGGCAAAACGGCGCGGTGGCGGTACGGGGAAGCGAAAACATGGCGGGATGATAGGGGCCGCACAAAGGCCGCGTTTCTGCCCGCGTTTCCGGTCGGTCAGCGTGCAGTGACCACGCGACAGGCGTCCCTGGTTCGGGGCGACGCCGTCTCCAGGCATCGAGCCTCGGCCACCCGGGCAGCAGCTTCGGCCACATTGCGTTCTTGCGCCGAATCGACCTGTGACTGGGCCAGCCAGCGCACCAGAAATACCTGGACGACGAGCACGCCGAGCAACGCGCCCACCAGCGTGGAGCGCCATTTCCCGGCGCGGTGCGAATTTTTCTTGGTCATTTCTTGGCCCTCCCTTGCGCGACTCGACTCATAGAACAGCCGCACCTGCAGCCATCCTCCCGCAATGCGCGTGACAGAGCGCTTTGTGGGGAGGTCGATTGTCAGTGCCGACAAATCGGGCCGAGCGGCATTGCTTCACGAATTTTTGGATTCCCGTTTAGATTCAGCCCTGACACAACACCTTCGACAACAACCATCCAACGGAGACCTTTCCTCATGATCAACGTCATCGCCATCATCGTCACCAAGCCCGGCCTGCGCGCCCAGGTGCTCGAACTTGCCGCCGCCAACCGACCTGACGTGCTGGCCGAGGCCGGCTGTATCGAGTACGCCGCGGCCATCGACGCAGCCGGCTTGCCGACTTCGAAGGCCACCTTCGGACCCGACACCTTCGTAGTGATCGAGAAGTGGGAGAGCCTGGCCGCATTGCAGGCGCACGCCGTCGCGCCGCACATGGTCGCCTACGGGGCAAAGACCAAGGACATGCTGGCCAGCCGGATGATTCACGTACTCGATCCGGTTTGAGAGACGCGGGCCGAGCCCGTTTCCCCCCAGCAGGCGCGGCGGCGAAATCAGTGCTTCAATCGCGCTCCAGGGCGAGGATCTAAAAAAAAGCGCACCGGAGACATCCATGCAAAGCCGCAGCCCCTTGTACCTGCTCGAACGGTTCGATCCGGGCGTGGTGCACCTCGATCGCGAGCTGCGCGTGGTGGCGATGAACAGCCTCGCGCGGCGCCTCCTGCCGGTCGAGGACAAGCAGCCGTTCGAAAAAATGGTGCTGTCGTTTCATCCAGAGCGCTCGGTCGCCAAGGTCAAGTTCCTGCTCGACCAGGCCGAGTGCCCGGTGAGCAATCCGCCGCCGATGACGATGATCATCAACATCCCCGAGCGGGTGCTGCTCATCAAGGTCACCAAGCTCGGCGACCTGCGCGGCGACACGGCGGGGTACACGCTGATCTTCTACGACATCACCGAACTGGTCAGTGGCGAAGTGCCGGCAATCTCGACCGAACCGACGCTCAAGCCACAGGCCAAGCGGCAGCTGAACAAGATCCCGACCGTCTCGCAAAACCGCATCGTGCTGGTCGATGTCGAGGCGGTGACGTACATCCGCTCCGAAGGCCACTACACCTGGGTGAGCACCGCGCTGGGCTCCAGCTTCTGCAACCTGAACATCGGCGATCTGGCCGATCGGCTGGATGGCGCTTCGTTCTTTCGCATCCATCGCAGCTACCTCGCGAACCTCGATTTCGCCGAGCAGATCCTGCGTGACGATGGCAAGGTCAGCCTCAAGCTGCGCGGTGAAACGACTGCATTGCCGGTGGCGCGCACCAGCGTTGCCAAGCTGCTCGAACAGCTCGGTATCGGCGAAGCCGACGCACTCAAAGCCGACCTCCGCAACTGATTCGGGATAACCCGAAGCGGGGCTTCGGCACCCGCCGTTCATGCGCGCAGCGCCGCACTTCGTGCATACGCAGCCGTCGTTCGTGCGTGGGATTCGTCCGGCGCAGGCAGCGCGTCTTACCGTCTCCAGGCACCCACGACTGGAGACAAAAAAGATGATCCCTTCCGGATTCGACTATCACGCGCCGCGCTCCGTCGCCGACGCTATCGCGCTGCTCGGCCGGTACGGCGGCGACGCCAAGCTGCTGGCCGGCGGCCACAGCCTGCTGCCGATGATGAAGCTGCGCTTCGCACAACCGGCCCACCTGATCGACCTCAACCGGATCGAGTCGATGCGCGGCATTCGCGAAGAGGGCGACACGATCGTGATCGGTGCGATGACCGTCGAGCGCGACCTCGTCAACTCGACCTTGCTGCAGCAAAAAGTGCCGCTGCTGCCAATGGCTGCGCAGCACATCGCCGACCCGCAGGTGCGCAACCGCGGCACCATCGGCGGCGACATCGCACACGGCGATCCGGGCAACGACCACCCTGCCCTGTCGATCGCGCTCGACGCGGTGTTCGTGCTCGAAGGCCCGAACGGCACCCGACAGGTGAAGGCCGATGGCTTCTTCCAGGGCACCTACATGACCGACATGGCCGAGGACGAAGTGATGGTCGCGATCCGCGTGCCCGTCTTTGCGCCCGGCACCGGCTACGCCTACGAAAAGCTCAAACGCAAGACCGGTGACTGGGCCACCGCCGCCGCCGCGGTCGTGCTGCGCATGGACGGCGGCAACGTGAGCCACATTCGCATCGCGCTGACCAATCTGGCGCCGACCGCCTTGCGTGCGACAGATGCCGAAGCAGCGCTGCTCGGCAAGCCGCTGACCGACGCGGCCATTGCCGATGCAGGTGCCCGTGCCATGGCCATCTGCGATCCCGCGGAAGACCTTCGCGGCAACGTCGAATACAAGACCGCGATGGCCGGGCAGATGGTCCAGCGCGCGCTGCGTCTGGCGCTGGCCCGTTGCAAATAGCCGAACGAGAAGCAAGGAAACAACCCCATGGGCAAGCAAATCATCAACGTCAGCGTGAACGGCAAACGGCTTGAAAAAGCGGTCGAGCCGCGCACGCTGCTCATTCACTTTCTGCGCGAAGAGTGCCATCTGACCGGTGCGCACATCGGCTGCGAAACCAGCCACTGCGGCGCCTGCACGGTCGACCTCGATGGCGAGTCGGTCAAGAGCTGCACGCACCTGGCGATCCAGTGCGACGGCGCCGAGGTACTGACAGTCGAAGGGCTCGCCAAAGGTCCGCTGCTGCACGCTGTGCAGGAGGGCTTCTACAAGGAGCATGGCCTGCAATGCGGCTTCTGCACGCCGGGCATGCTGATGCGTTCCTACCGCTTCCTGCAAGAGAACCCGAATCCGAGCGAAGACGAAGTGCGCGCCGGCATCGGCGGCAACCTGTGCCGCTGCACCGGCTACCAGAACATCGTGAAGGCCGTGATGTATGCGGCGGCCAAGCTCCAACAAACCGAAAAGGCGGCCGCATGAACGCACCGATCGATCCCAAATTGCTGGAGCGTTCGGCCGCCTTGCAAGGGCTGGGCGACAGCCGTCTGCGCAAGGAAGACGCGCGCTTCATTCAAGGCAAGGGCAACTATGTCGACGACATCAAGATGCCCGGCATGCTGCACATGGCCATCGTGCGCTCGCCGGTGGCGCATGCGCGCATCAAGCGCATCGACAAGAGCGAAGCGCTGAAGATCCCCGGCGTGATCGCGGTGTTGACGGCCGAAGACCTGAAACCGCTCAAGCTGCACTGGATGCCGACGCTCGCCGGCGACGTGCAAGCGGTGCTGGCAGACGAGAAGGTGCACTTCCAGATGCAGGAAGTGGCCGTCGTCGTCGCCGAAGATCGCTATGCGGCGGCCGATGGTGTCGAGGCGGTGATCGTCGAATACGACGAACTGCCGGTGGTGCTCGACCCCTTCGCGGCCCTTGAGCCCGACGCGCCGGTGCTGCGCGAAGACCTAGCCGGCAAGACCGAAGGCGCGCACGGCAAGCGCGACCATCCCAATCACATCTTCACCTGGGAGGCCGGCGACAAGGCTGCCGCCGACGCCGCGTTCGACAACGCACCGGTGACGGTCAAAGAGCGCATCTTCTATCCGCGCGTGCATCCGTGCCCGCTCGAAACCTGCGGTTGCGTCGCCTCGTTCGATCCGATCCGCGGTGAGCTCACCACCTACATCACCTCGCAGGCGCCGCACGTGGTGCGCACCGTGGTGTCGCTGCTGTCGGGCATTCCGGAATCGAAAGTCCGCATCGTGTCGCCCGACATTGGCGGCGGCTTCGGCAACAAGGTGGGCATCTATCCCGGGTATGTGTGCGCGATCGTCGCGAGCATCGTGCTGGGCAAACCGGTCAAATGGATCGAAGACCGGATCGAGAACATCTCGAGCACCGCCTTTGCGCGGGACTATCACATGGACGGCGAGATCGCCGCCACCGCCGACGGCAAGATCCTCGGGCTGCGCGTGAACGTGATTGCCGACCACGGCGCCTTCGACGCCTGCGCCGACCCGACCAAGTACCCGGCCGGCATGTTCCACATCTGCTCGGGCTCCTACGACATCCCGGCCGCTTGGTGCAGCGTGAAGGGCGTCTACACCAACAAGGCGCCCGGCGGCGTGAGCTACCGCTGCTCGTTCCGCGTGACCGAGGCGGTGTACGTGATCGAGCGCATGGTCGACATCCTGGCGCAGAAGCTGGGCATCGATAAAGCCGAGATCCGTGCGAGAAACTTCATCCGGAAAGAGCAGTTTCCGTACACCTCGGCCTTCGGCTTCGAATACGACTCGGGCGACTACCAGCCCGCGCTCGACAAGGTGCTCGCCGCTGTCGACTACAAGGGCCTGCGGGCCGAACAGGCGGCCAAGCGCGCCGACCCGAACTGCCCGACCTTGATGGGCATCGGCCTGGTCGCCTTCACCGAAGTGGTGGGTGCAGGCCCGAGCAAGATGTGCGACATCCTGGGCGTCGGCATGTTCGACAGTTGCGAGATCCGCATCCATCCGACCGGCAGCGCCATCGCACGCATGGGCACCATCTCGCAGGGGCAGGGTCACCAGACCACGTATGCGCAGATCATCGCGACCGAGTTGGGCATTCCGTCGGAAATTATCCAGATCGAAGAAGGCGACACCAGCACGGCGCCGTACGGTCTCGGCACCTACGGCTCGCGCTCGACACCGGTAGCCGGTGCGGCCATTGCACTGGCCTCCCGAAAGATCCACGCCAAGGCGCGCAAGATCGCCGCGCACCTGCTCGAAGTCGGCGAGAACGATCTCGACTGGGAGATCGATCGCTTCAAGGTCAAGGGCGACGACACGCGCTTCAAGTCGATGAAAGACATCGCCTGGGCCGCCTATCACCAGGCGCCACCGGGACTCGAACCTGGGCTGGAGGCGGTGCATTACTACGACCCACCCAACTTCACGTTTCCCTTCGGCGTCTACCTGTGCGTGGTCGACATCGACCGCGGCACCGGCGAGACGAAAGTGCGTCGCTTCTACGCGCTGGACGACTGCGGCACGCGCATCAACCCGATGATCATCGAGGGCCAGATCCACGGCGGCCTGACCGAAGGCTATGCCGTCGCGATGGGCCAGCAGATGCCGTTCGATGCGCAGGGCAACCTGCTGGGCAACACGTTGATGGATTACTTTTTGCCGACCGCCGTCGAGACGCCGAAGTGGGAAACCGACTTCACCGTGACGCCGTCGCCGCACCATCCGCTGGGCGCCAAGGGCGTCGCCGAATCGCCGCACGTGGGATCGATCCCGACCTTCACTTCTGCGGTGGTCGATGCCTTCGCGCACCTCGGCGTCAAGCACATGGTCATGCCGCACAGCGCCTACCGCGTCTGGCAACAACTCAAGGAAAGCGGTGTCGCGCTCTGACGGGCGCGTGCCGAATCGAACACCAAGATGGAAGTCAAACTCGACAAACGCTATCCGCTCGACGTCGATAGCGCGCGCGCCTGGAAGGTCCTCAGCGACGTGCCGGCCACCGCGGGCTGCATGCCCGGTGCGGCCATCACCGACAAGCTCGACGATACGCACTACAAGGGCAGCGTGAAGGTGAAGGTGGGTCCGGCCAGCGCCGCCTTTGCCGGCGACATCGAAGTGCTGGCACTCGACGCAGCTGCCATGACCTTGCAATTGCTCGGCAAGGGCGCCGACCGCGGCGGCTCGTCGGCATCGATGAACCTCACGGCCACCATCGAGCCCGGCGACACGCCCGCGACATCGGTGCTGGTGGGCCATGCCGAAGTGATCGTCAACGGGAAGTTCGCGCAGTTCGGCGGGCGGCTGATGGTGCAGGTGTCGGACATGCTGCTAGGGCAGTTCGTCGACAACTTTCGGGTGGCGGCGGCGGCGCTGCCCATGGAGGGTGTTGCGACAGCGACAGAAGCAGCAACAGAGCCAGCGCAGACGGCAGCGATGACTGCCGCGGCCCCCGCGATTTCACCCGCGCCAACCGCGACACCCTTCGTTCCTGCAGCGCCCGCCAAGGCCAACGAGATCAACGCGCTGGCGATCTTCTGGCATCTGGTCAAGGGCTGGTTCTCGGGCCTGTTCGGCGGCAAGCGCGCCTGAGCCTATGACGAGCGAAGCCGAACTGCGAGAGTCGCTCTACCGCGCCGGCTACATCGCCGACGAAGGCTTGGTGACGACGCTGTGGCTGGCCGGCGAGTTGCAGCGACCGCTGCTGATCGAGGGCGATGCCGGTGTCGGAAAAACCGCGCTGGCCAGCGCGTTGGCAAAGGCGCGCGGACACGGATTGGTGCGGCTGCAATGCCATGAAGGCCTCGACCTCTCGCAGGCTGCGTACGAATGGAATTACGGCCGCCAGCTGATGGCGATCCGGTTGAGCGAGTCACATCCGGCGGGCGCGCAAGGCTTAAAGGAAGCCGACCTTTTCGCGCGCGACTACCTGCTGGAGCGCCCCTTGCTCCAGGCCATTTCCAGCGAGCAGCCATGCGTGCTGCTGATCGACGAAATCGATCGCGCCGATGAAGCCTTCGAGGCCTTCCTGCTCGAGGTGCTGGCCGACTACCAGATCACCGTGCCCGAGCTCGGCACGTTGCATGCCAAACACATTCCGCAGGTGGTGTTGACCAGCAACGGCACGCGCGAGTTGTCCGATGCGTTGCGGCGCCGCTGCCTGTATCACTACCTCGACTATCCGACGCTGGCGCGCGAAATCGCCATCGTGCGCGCGACCTTGCCGCACGCCGAAGGCGCGCTGATCGAACAGGCGGTGGCCTTCGTGCAGCGCCTGCGCCGCGAAGACCTGGGCAAGACGCCGGGCGTCGCCGAAACGCTCGACTGGGTCCGGGCGCTGCACCGGCTGTCGTTCAAGGCGCTGCCCGACGATCCGCATGCGCTCACCGCCACGCTGGCGTGTCTCATCAAGACACGCGAAGACCGCTTCCAGATGGGCGAAGACCGCGTGCGGCACCTCATCGAAGGACGACGCACGGTGGGCGTGGCCGAGAAGGCGCCGCAGCCGACGGCCGATGTCGCTTCTTCTTCGACGTCGACGTCCGCTTGACCTTCGCATGACCACGCTCGCGCGCCCCCTCGAAAGCATCGCCGGCTTTGCGGCGCTGCTGCGCGACCACGGCATGAAAGTCGGCATTGGCGAGCAGCAGGCTTTCGTACAGGCGGCGTTGCGACTGCCGGTCGAGCGCGCGGCCAGGCTCGATCCGGCATGGCGTGCCATCGCCTGTCACGACGCGCGCGACTGGAAGCGCTGGCCTGATCTGTTCGAAAGCTACTGGTATCCACAACGTGTCAAAGGGCGCGCCAAGGTCGGCGGGCAAACCCGGCCGAGCCGCAATCTGCAGCAAGTGGTGCAGAGCCTGCACGACAGCATGGACGGCGGCGTGCCTTCGTCGCGCCCCCGCAGCGCAGACACCGCACTCGATGTGCCGCTGGCCATCGACGATGACGGGGCGTTGCAACGTGCTCAGGGCGGCGCGACGCGCACCGATGCCTTGCACGACCGCAGTCTGTCGCAGTGGCAACCGCAAGACCTTGCGCTGCTGCAGCGCCTGGCCGAGCAGATCGCGCGCCGGTTGCGCAAGCGCCTGACGCGCCGCTGGCACGACGATACGCACGGCCGCCGGCTCGACATGCGCCGCACCTTGCGTGCGAGCTTGCGCACCGGCGGCTTGCCGGTGCACCCGGTCTGGCGTGCGCCGCGCCGCGAATGGCCGCGCCTCTTCATCCTGGTCGACGTCAGCCGTTCGATGGAAACGCACGCGCAACTCTTTCTGCGCATCGCACGTGCCTTCGTCTCGACCCTGAACGCCCGCGTATTCGTGTTCCACACACGCCTTGCGGAGGTCACGCCGCTGTTGCGCAGCGACTCGGCCGCAGTACAGGAAAAGGTCAACGCCGTCACCGCGGGTTTCGGCGGCGGCACGCGTATCGCGACCAGCTTCTCCGACTTCCACGCGGTACATGCACGCGCGCAACTCACGCGCAACGCGCGGGTGTGGGTGCTGTCGGATGGCTTCGATGCCGATGCGCCCGAGCGGCTGGCCCAGGAGTTGGCGCGTGTGCGCGCACGTGGCGCGCGGGTGCACTGGTTTCATCCGTCGGAAGCGCAGCCGGCTTCGGCGGCAATGGAAATGGTGGCCGCGCAGCACGGGCTGGTCGAAGGCTTCTCCCGGCTCAACAGCCTGCGCGACCTGGCAGACCTTTCACATCATCTGCGCTGACGGCATAGGCCATCGGCATCGACGCACCCAAAGAGACAACCGAGGAATTCGACATGAGCAATGCAGACACCGTCTTCGAAGCAGCGCGCCGGATGCGGCAGACCGGCACACCCTGCGCGCTGGTCAGCGTGGTCAAGGCCCTGGCGCCGGCATCGGCGCACGTCGGCGACAAGGCCATCGTCACCGCCGATGGCGAGATGCACGGATGGGTCGGCGGCGGCTGTGCGCAACCGGCCGTCATCCGCACCGTGCGGCAAGCCTTGCAGGACGGCCGCGCCCGCATGATCCGCATCGCGCCGGCCGAAGAAGGCCACGAACGCGACCTCGGCGACGTGCTCGAGTTCGGCATGGCGTGCCACTCGGGCGGCACGCTGGAGCTGTTCGTCGACCCGCTGTTGCCGCGCGCCGAAATGGTCGTCATCGGCAGCTCGCCGGTCGCTGCCAGCCTGGTGCAGCTTGCGCCGCGTGTCGGCTTCGCGGTGACGCTGGTGGCGCAAGGCGCGAAGGTGGCCGACTATCCGGATGCATACCGCGTGATCGATCGTGACGACGCCGCCACGGTGGCACCGCAAGTCGGTGCGGATGCGTGGGTCGTGATCGCGACGCAGGGGCGGCGCGATTTGCAGGCGCTGGGCCTGGCGCTTTCGCTGAATGCCCGGCAGGTGTCGTTTGTCGCGAGTGCGCGCAAGGCACAGGTGCTGAAAGACTCGCTGATCACCGCGGGAGCCGATGCCGAGGCGGTGGCCGCCATCGTCGCGCCGGCCGGTTATCCGATATCGGCTTCGACGGCTGAAGAGATCGCACTGTCGGTACTGGCCGCAGTGGTGTCGAACCGGCGGGGCGCCGCACGAGCAGCGGTGGAAGTGCTTTCCGCTGCGGTTCCGACGGTTGCGGCCGTTGCACCGGGCGCAGTGCCGGCCAAGGCCTCCTGCTGCGGAGGAGGCTGACATGGGCTGCATCCTCAAAGGCGGTGGCGGGCTCTATTCGCGCGTGGTGGTCGGCGCGGTGCTGCTGGCGGCCGGCTCGGGCAGCCGGCTCGGCGGGCGACCCAAGTCGTTGCTCGAACTGGGCGGCGTGCCGCTGATCCGGCGGCAACTGATCGCGCTGTCGGGCGCCGGCGTCGACGAGGTGGTCGTCGTGCTCGGCCACCACGCGGATGCGATCGAAGCCTCGGTGCGCGACTTCCCGGTGACGCTCGCGCGCAATCCTTCCCCCGACGATGGTCAGGCCTCTTCGGTACGAATCGGCCTGCAGGCGCTCGCCGGCAAACTCGATGCCGTCATCGTCGCGCTGGCGGACCAGCCGATGATCAATGCACAGGACATCACCGCGCTGATCGGCGCCTTCAAGAAACGCGGCGACGCGTCGATGGTGGTACCGCGCGTGGCGGGCGAGCCCGGCAACCCGGTGATCTTCGAGGCCGAGCTGCGAGAACAATGGCTGGCCGGCGACGTCGATGCCGCATGCCGTCGCTGGCGCGACGCCAACCCCGAGCGCGTGCTCTGGTTCGACACCGACAACCAGCGCTACCGCGTTGACATCGACACGCCGGAAGACATCGCGCGCTTCGTCGAGCGCACCGGGCACGGTCTGCGCTGGCCGGCAGCGCTGGCGACGACCGACTGACACCTCGCTGGATTCGCACCGGCACACGCCATGATGGCTCCCGCCTCCACTTTCGCGCGCGTCGATGGGGCGACAGCACGTCTGCACACGGCCCGAGCACTCGCCTGGACCATTTTGCTGACGGGCTGGATCGGCCTCGGAACCGTGGCGCAGACGCTGACGTCTGGGCCTCTGCAGGCCTTCGCAGTGCTCGCGGTATGGCTGCTGTCGATCGGCTTGTTCACTGAAGCGCTGCGCCGATTTCCGCCGCAACGATGGCTGGCCGTTGTGCTGCTGTTCGCCGCCGCGCTGTCCGCAGCGTCAGCGCTCCACGTCGCATTGCAGGGGGGAGGCATGGGCGTCGTCATCGCTGCAGCGATAAGCTGGGCGCTGCTCTTTGCATTGGCGTCGGCCACGGTCCGAGCCTGCCGCGGGCCGGACAGGCCGCAGCAGGCGTCGCCCGTCGTAGCAGGCGCCATGGGCGCGGCGCTGGCACTCTGGTGCATCGGTGATCCGACGGCTGTGAACGCCATGGGCGCCCGTCTGGCGAACGGCGCGCTGATCGCTGCGCTGCTCCTCGCCGCGCTCATGCCACGTGGCGCCGTCGCATCGAGCAGAGGCCGCAGCGCACTGCTCAATGGCTCACGGCCGGTGTGGGCGCACGGTGCCTTCGGTTCATCACCGCGCTGGCCGGTGAAGGCGGCGTCGCTCGTCATGCTGCCGATGATGTGCAGCCTGCCGCTGATGGTCGGCTGGTGTCGTGGCACCGGTGTGTCGCCCGAGGTCGTGCTGGGTCTGCACCTTGCCGCCATGTTCGGTCCGGCCGTACTCTTTAAGTGGGGTCACGTGCCGGTCACCGCCAGAGCGCCCGCCTGCTGTGCCGGGCTGCTGGTGCTTGGCGGGACCGCTTGGGCCCTCGCACCGGGCGCAGCGGCGGGGTGGTGGCTGGCGCTGGTGCATGGCGGCGCATGGAGCGTGGCGTGGGTCGCCCGCACCGAAGCCGGCGGCGAGCATCGTTTGCGCCGCCTCTCACCGGGAGAACGCAGGCTCGCAGCTACCGGAGTCGACGCCCTGGTCGTGCTGGGGCTCGGCGGGGCGGTTTCGATCGCCGGCTTTGATGCGCTGGCTGCTGCGCAGATTGCGCTGGCCGCTGTCTCGGCCATCGGTTTGGCGGCGTGCGGCAGTCGGTCCATGCTGAGTACTTTTGTAGCCAAGATCCGACGCAGCATGGACGGCTACCGAAGACAATCGTTAGGCGTACGGTACGCGCGGCGAGGAATTTCCGGATGGCTGTGGTTTGCGAAACGTGCGGAACGTCGAATCGGGACGCGGCCCAGTACTGTCACGGCTGCAGTGGCAAGCTGCCGGCGTTCTACGCGGTGCCCGGCCGCGCGACAGCGCCTGCGAGCTTGAGCGGTCGGCTGGCGCAGACCGGTGCCAACGGCTCGAATCGCGGGCGCGTATCACAACGACCGCCCGCCGAATCGGCGCTTTCGACCCATCGCAAATCGAAGATCCGTGTGACGCCGATCGGCCTTTCGTTGACGAGTGGACTCGTGCTGGCGCTGGTGCTCGCCATAGGGCTTATGTGGTACCTCGGGCAGTCGGCAGCGGCGCGCATTCGCGCCGGCGCATCGGTTGGTACGGCCCAGGCGGCCATGGCGAACGGTGGCGGTGGCGGTGCAAAGGAGACAGCAAAGCTGGCTGCCTCACCAGCCGCCGTGCCGAGCCAGCGCAGCGAACGCGACACCGCAGCGCTTGCCGCAGCCGACGCCGCGATCGCGCTGTTGTCCAGACCCCCGGAGCGGGCAGCGCCGGACACGCCCTGGGTGGCTTCGACACCGCCCGAGAAGACCACGGCTGCGCGCACTTCAGCGCCATCGCCGGCACGGGTTTCGGGGCGCGACCCGACAGTGCAATGCGCGGAGCTGAACTTCTTCTCGCGTGCCATCTGCGTCAACAACGTGTGTGCCGATCCGGTCTTTGCCAGCCACCCGCAATGCCAGGTCGCGCGCCTGCAACGGCAGCATGACGAAGCGCGGCGCAACACACCCAACTGAGCTGAACTGAACCGAGCGGGCGAGCCGGGCGCAAAAAAAGCCAGCAGACCCCGAAGGGTGCGCTGGCTTGCGAGGAGCGGCTTCGCTTTCGCGGTCGCCGGTCCGCGCGTGTTTTTACTTGGAGACGACCTTCACCATCTCCAAGCATTTGTTCGAATAGCCCCATTCGTTGTCGTACCAGCTCACCAGCTTGACGAAGGTGCTGTCGAGCGCCAGGCCGGCGTCGGCGTCGAAGATCGAGGTGCGCGGGTCGCCACGGAAGTCGGTCGCGACGACCTTGTCTTCGGTGTAGCCCAGCACGCCTTTCAGGGCGCCTTCGCTCTGCGCCTTCATCTCGGCGCAGATTTCCTTGTAAGTCGCTTCCTTGATCAGCTCGACCGTCAAGTCGACCACCGACACGTCGGAGGTCGGCACGCGAAAGCTCATGCCCGTCAGCTTCTTGTTGAGCTCGGGGATCACCACGCCCACCGCCTTGGCGGCGCCGGTGCTCGAAGGAATGATGTTTTCCAAGATGCCGCGGCCGCCGCGCCAGTCCTTGTTGCTTGGGCCGTCGACCGTCTTCTGCGTCGCTGTGGTGGCGTGCACCGTGGTCATCAGGCCGCGCTTGATGCCCCACTTGTCGTTCAGCACCTTGGCCAGCGGGGCCAGTGCGTTGGTGGTGCAGCTGGCGTTGCTGATGATGGCTTCGCCCGCGTACTTCTTGTCATTGACGCCATAGACGAACATCGGCGTGTCGTCCTTGCAGGGCGCCGACATGATGACCTTCTTGGCACCCGCGTCGATGTGCTTCTGACACGTTTCCTTGGTGAGGAACAGGCCAGTCGATTCGAGCACGATGTCGGCGCCGACGTCGCTCCACTTCAGGTTGGCCGGGTCGCGCTCTTGCGTCAGGCGGATCTTCTTGCCGTTGACGATAAGCGTGTTGCCGTCGACCGCGATCTCGCCCTGGAACCGGCCGTGCACCGAGTCGTACTGCAGCATGTAGGCCAGATAGTCGGGCTCGAGCAAGTCGTTGATGGCGACGATCTCGATCTCGTTTCTGAAATTCTGCACCGCTGCGCGCAGCACGTTGCGACCGATGCGGCCGAAGCCGTTGATGCCGAGTTTGATGGCCATGTTGACTTGCTCCTGAAGGTTGAAAAAACGACTGTGTTCTTTGGTTCTCGACTGCGCCAGGCTCAGCGCTTGAGAACCGCCTCTACCGTGGCTGCAACGTTCTCCGCCGTGAAGCCGAAGTACTTGAAAAGCTCGGGCGCAGGCGCCGATTCGCCGAAGGTGTCGATGCCGACCACGGCCGCGCACCCGTACTTCCACCAGCCGGCGGTCACGCCCATTTCGACGGCGATGCGCGGCAGCTTCTTCGGCAGCACGTCCTTCTTGTAAGCGACGTCTTGGCGGTCGAAGGTGGTGGTCGAAGGCATCGACACGACGCGCACTGCGATCTTCTTTGCAGCGAGCAGTTTCTGCGCGGCCAGCGCGAGTTGCACTTCGGAGCCGGTCGCGATGATGACCGCGGCGGTCTTCTTGTTCTTCATGCCGACCGCTTCCGGCTCGGACACCACGTAAGCACCGCGGCTGATGTCGCCGAGGTCGGTCTTGGGTGCGTAGGCGATGTTCTGGCGGCTCAGCAACAGGGCCGTCGGGCGCGTGGCGTTCTGCAGCGCAACGGCCCATGCGACCGCGGTTTCGGCCGTGTCGCCCGGACGCCAGACGTCGAGGTTGGGGATCAGGCGCAGCGACCATGCGTGTTCGATCGACTGGTGCGTCGGGCCGTCTTCGCCGAGACCGATGGAGTCATGCGTGAAGACGTGGATCACGCGGCGCTTCATCAGCGCGGCCATGCGAATCGCGTTGCGGCTGTAGTCGCTGAACGTGAGGAAGGTGCCGCCGTAAGGGATGTAGCCGCCGTGCGCGGTGACGCCGTTCATGACTGCGGCCATGCCGAACTCGCGCACCCCGTAGTTGATGTGGCGACCGATGATGTTCAACGGCTCGGCGGACGCAACGGCGACGACGCTGTCTGCCGAGCTGGCGGGCTTGGCTTCGTCTTCGGCACCCTGCTTGGCGGGCTGCGGAATCGCGCCGAGCACCACGGCACCGGTCTTCGGGTCGAAGCGCAGCGGCGGTGTGCTCTTCGTGTTCGTGAGGTTGGATCCGGTCAGGTCGGCGCTGCCGCCGAGCATTTCGGGCAGCGCCGCTGTGAACGATTCGAGCGCGAGCTGGCTGGCCTTGCGGCTGGCCACGGTCTCGGCCTTGGTGTGCGCAGCGACGACGGTGTCGAAGGCGGTCTGGTTGAAGTCCTTCGGCAGCTCGCCTTTCATGCGGCGGGTGAACTCCGATGCCAGCGCCGGGAACGCCGCGGCGTAGGCGACGAAGCGGTTGTTCCAGTCGGCTTCGACTTCGGCGCCAGCCGCCTTGTGGTTCCAATCGTCGTAGACCTCTTTGGGAATCTCGAACGCAGGGTAGGGCCAGTGAAGGGCCTCGCGCGTGAGCTTGATCTCTTCGGCGCCGAGCGCCTCACCATGCGCCTTGGCGGTGCCCTGGCGGTGCGGGCTGCCCTTGCCGATGATCGTCTTGCAGATGATCAGCGTGGGCTTGTTGTCGTCAGCGCCGTTCTTCTTTGCCTTGGCAATGGCCTTGGACACGTCCTTCTCGTCGTTGCCGTCGAGTGGGCCGATGACGTTCCAGCCATGCGCCTCGAAACGCTCGCGCGTGTTGTCGATGAACCAGGGCTTGACCTGGCCGTCGATGCTGATGCCGTTGTCGTCGTACAGCGCGATCAGCTTGCCGAGCCGCCAGGCACCGGCGAGACCGGCGGCTTCGTGGCTGATGCCTTCCATCATGCAACCGTCGCCCAGGAAGGCGTAGGTGTGATGGTCGACGATGGTGTGGCCCGTGCGGTTGAACTCGGCCGCGAGCAGCTTTTCAGCCAGCGCCATGCCGACCGCGTTGGTAATGCCCTGGCCCAGCGGTCCGGTGGTGGTTTCAACGCCCGGCGTGACGTCGATTTCCGGATGACCGGGCGTCTTGCTGTGCAGCTGCCGGAAGTTCTTGATCTCCGACATCGGGAGGTCGTAGCCGGTCAGGTGCAGCACCGAATACAACATCATCGACGCGTGGCCGTTCGACAGCACGAAGCGATCGCGGTCGAACCAGTGCGGATTGGCCGGGTTGTAGCGCAGGTGCTCGCTCCACAACGCGACCGCCATGTCGGCCATGCCCATGGGCGCGCCCGGGTGCCCCGAGTTGGCTTGTTGGACGGCGTCCATTGCCAACGCGCGAATCGCGTTGGCCATCAGGGCTTTGTTGGCCATGTCGGGGGGCTTTCGGGGAGAGTGTGGAGAAAGTCCGGATTTTAAGTTGTCGCCCGAAAGGGGGCGCAACGATCCGTCCGCCGGTGAAGAATCGAAGGCAGCGCTACAGTCTCGCACCGGCGGTTTCGAGCGCGCAGTTCGAGCTCCGTACTTCTGACTCCCACTAAAGAAAAAACAATCCCAATGATCAGTTTGACCATCAACGGAAAACCTCACCAGCTCGATGTGACGGACGACATGCCGCTGTTATGGGCCGTGCGCGACGTCGTGGGTCTTACCGGCACCAAGTTTGGATGCGGCATGGCGCTGTGCGGTGCATGCACTGTCCATGTCGACGGTCAACCGACACGCTCATGCGTCACGCCTGTGTCTCAAGTGGTCGGTAAAAAGATCACGACCATCGAAGCCATCGACCAGAGCGCCGTGGGCAAGCGGATACAAGCCGCCTGGCGCGAGTTGGACGTGGTGCAGTGCGGGTACTGCCAGTCGGGCCAGATCATGTCGGCCACCTCGCTGCTCACGACCAACGCCAAGCCGAGCGATGCGGACATCGATGCCGCCATGAGTGGCAACATTTGCCGCTGCGGTACCTACCCGCGAATCAAGGCGGCCATCCGACATGCAGCCGGTATTCCGGTCGTCGCGGTGAAGGGAGTCTGAGTCATGACCTCCCTCAACGCCTTGCAGGCTATGTCGTCCGCCCACACCGTCGATGCGTCACCAAGTGTCGAGCCCAGCGCAGGGCCTTCCCGCCGCTCGTTCATGAAGGTTGGCGCTGCCACCGGTGGTGGGCTGTTGGCGACCTTCGTGCTGCCCGCCTTTATGAGCGTCGCCGAGGCCGCGTCCGAAAGCACAGGCTTTGCCCCTAACGGTTTCATCCGGATCGACCGCACGGGTGTCGTGACCTTCGTCATGCACAAGGTCGAAATGGGACAGGGCACCTTCACTTCCATGCCGATGCTGCTGGCCGAGGAGCTGGAAGTGGACATCGACAAGGTCAAGCTGGAACAAGCCGCGCCGAACGGACAACTCTACAGTGACCCCCTGTTGGGCGGTCAGGTCACGGGCGGTTCGACATCGGTGCGCGGTGCCTATGTGCCCCTGCGCACGGCTGGCGCGACCGTTCGGCTGATGCTGATCAGTGCCGCCGCGCAAAGCTGGAAGGTCGACGAATCCACTTGCTCCGCAAGCAACGGCGTGGTCACGCACGCGGGCAGCGGGCGCAAACTCAACTACGGCCAACTGGTTGACAAGGCAGCCACGCTGCCTGTGCCGACCAACGTCAAACTCAAGGACGCCAAAGATTTCAAGCTGATCGGCAAGGCACACCATCGGCTGGACACCACCGGCAAGATCAACGGTACGGCGCGGTTCGGCATCGACGTGCAAATGAAAGGTCTCCGGGTGGCGACCGTCGCGGCTTCGCCGGTGTTCGGCGGCAAGCTGGCAACCACCGACGATGCGAAGGCACTGGCGGTCAAGGGCGTGCGTCAGATCGTGAAGATCGACAACGCGGTGGCGGTGGTCGGCGACCACATGTGGGCTGCCAAGCAAGGTCTGGCCGCACTCGCACCGACGTGGACCGATGGGCCCAATGCCGATTTGTCGAGCGCCGAGCTGAACAAGCAGATGGCTGCCGCATCGATGGTCGCTGGTGCCGTGGCCCGCAACGACGGCAATGCAGCCGCCACCGTGGCGGCCAGCGCGAACAAGATCGAGGCGATCTATGAATTGCCGTTTCTGGCCCATGCGCCGATGGAGCCGATCAACATCACGGTCGACCTGAAAAAGGACAGCTGTCAGATCTGGTGTGGAACCCAGGTGCCGACGTTCGCCGAGGGCGCAGCGTCCAAGGTGTCGGGGTTGCCTCTGGACAAGGTGCAAATCCACAACCACCTGATCGGGGGAGGCTTTGGGCGTCGCCTGGAAGTGGACTCGGTGGTGCAGGCGGTGATGTTCGCCAAGCAGATCGATGGTCCGGTGAAGTTCGTCTGGAGCCGTGAGGAAGATGTCCAGCACGACATGTACCGCCCTTACTACTACGACCGCTTGTCGGCCTCGCTCGATGACAAGGGCCAGCCCACTGCGTGGACGCATCGGGTCACCGGCTCATCGATCATGGCGCGTTTCGCGCCGCCTGCCGTGGTCAACGGCGTTGACCCCGACGCGGTGGAAGGCGCCAAGGATCTGCCCTACACGATTCCGAATGTGCATGTCGATTACGTGCGCCACGAACCGCCTGGAATTCCGACGGCGTTCTGGCGCGGAGTGGGGCCGACGCACAACATCTTTGTCGTCGAGAGCTTCATCGACGAATTGGCGGCGAAGGCGGGCAAGGACCCCGTGCAATACCGAGTCGATCTGCTGAGCAAATCGCCGCGCGAAAAGGCCGTGCTGCAACTGGCTGCCAGCAAGGCAGGCTGGGGCCAGCCGATGAAGTCCATCGAAGGCCGGCGTGTGGGACGCGGCGTGTCGGTGCAGTTCGCATTTGGCTCGTATATGTCGCAGGTCGTGGAAGCCTCGGTCGACAAAGACGGCGAGGTGTTCGTGCATCGTGTGGTCTGTGCGGTCGACTGCGGTCAGGTGGTCAACCCCGACACGGTCCAGGCGCAAATCCAGGGCGGTGTGATGTTCGGGATCAGCGCCGCGCTGTGGGGTGAAATTACGCTCGACAAGGGCCGCGTGCTGCAAAGCAACTTCCATAACTACCGGGTGCTCCGCATGAGCGAAGCGCCGGTCGTGGAGGTCTACATCGTGCCCAGCACAGAAGCCCCCGGTGGCCTCGGTGAGCCGGGCACGGCAGCCTTGGCTCCAGCGCTTGCAAACGCGGTGTATGCGGCGACCGGACAGCGCGTACGCAAACTTCCAATCTCGTCGGGCGGTCTTAAAGACGCATAGGCGCGCTACATTCAAGCCCATGCAGGGCATGCACCTCACCGCCGACCTCCACGATTGCCAGTGCACCGCGCACTGGCTGCTCGACGCCGAAGCATTGGGGGCGGCATGCGTCGAGGCCGTCGAAGCGGCGGGGCTGCAGTGCGTGGCCCGGCTGTTCCACACCTTTCCTGCCACCGAGCACGGCCCGGGCGGCGTGACTGCCACACTGCTCCTGGCCGAATCGCACTTGTGCCTTCATACCTGGCCCGAGCAACGCGCCGTGACGCTCGACGTCTACGTCTGCAATTTCGGCGGCGATCATTCGACCAAGGCGCACGCGCTGCTGAACGCGCTGGTCACCTTGATGGCGCCGCGCCATGTCGAACGCCACGCACTGCAGCGCGGCGAAGTAATGGCCCTTTCCTCGTGAACGCGAAAACCGATATCCCGAAGGCGAACGCTGCGCCCAGAGCGGCGGCCATGATCCTGGCAGCCGGCCGTGGTGAGCGCATGCGGCCTTTGACCGATCACACACCCAAGCCGCTGCTCGAGGTGCATGGCAAGCCGCTGATGCAATGGCCAATGGAAGCGCTGACGCGCGGGGGGTTCGGCGACATGGTGGTCAACACCGACTGGCTTGGCGAACAGATTGCACGCCGCTTCGGATCACAGTCGTTGTTCGACGCTGTCGGCACCGCATCGATCGCGTACTCCGACGAGGGCCACGACTTCGGCGGCGCGCTCGAAACAGCCGGCGGCATCGTTCGTGCGCTGCCGCTTCTCGGCGATGTCTTCTGGGTGGCCGCGGGCGACGTCTTCGCGCCAGAGTTCGCGTTCACCCGGCAGGCCTTCGATCGGTTCGTCGCCAGCGGGAAGCTCGCGCATCTGTGGCTCGTGCCGAATCCCGCACACAACCCGAAGGGCGACTTCGGCATCGCCCCCGACGGCCGAGCGTTGAATCGAGCCATCGCCCCCGACGCTGCGTACACCTTCTCTACCATCGCCCTCTATCGGGCCGCACTCTTCGCACCACCGTACTGCGGCATCCCCGCCGGGAATCCGGCCGGCATCAAAGCCCCGCTGGCCCCGATCCTGCGTGCCGCGATGGACAATGACCAAGCGAGCGCAGAGCTCTACACCGGACCCTGGGCCGACGTAGGCACGCCCGAGCGACTCGCTGTTTTGAACCGCTGAATTGCACCGCCGGGTTGAACCGCTGACGACCACACGAGATGACGAAAGACACGCCATGACAGACACCTCGATCTACGCCGGCCGCCGCGCCCGCCTTGCCGCCCAACTCGGCCGCGACGGCATCGCCATCATCCCGACCGCACCTGAACGCCAGCGCAACCGCGACAGCGACTTTCTGTTTCGGCACGACAGCTACTTTTATTATTTGACCGGTTTCACCGAACCCAACGGCTGGCTGCTGCTGGCTGGCGACGGTCGTGCCACGCTGTTCAGCGCGCCCAAAGACCTGGAGCGCGAGATCTGGGACGGCTTTCGCCTCGGCCCCGACGCCGCGCCGTCCGCGCTCGGCATCGACGAGGCTTTTTCGGTCACCGATCTCGACGCCAAGCTGCCCAAGCTGCTCGAAAACAAATCGACGGTCTGGTATCCGTTCGCGACGCACAAAGGACTCGAAACCCGAGTCGACGGCTGGCTGCAGTCGGTGCGCGCCCGTGTCCGATTCGGCGCGCTGTGCCCCGAAGAACAACGCGATCTGTGTGGCCCGCTCGACGAAATGCGACTGGTCAAGGATGCGCATGAGCAGGACGTGATGCGCCGCGCCGCGCAGATCAGCGCGCGTGCGCACATCCGCGCGATGCAGCTCAGTGCCCGCATGTTGCGCGAAGGCAAGGAGGTGCGCGAATACCACCTCGACGCCGAGCTGTTGCACGAGTTCCGGCTTAGCGGTTCGCAGTACCCGGCGTACGGCTCGATCGTGGCCGCCGGCGCCAACGCCTGCGTGCTGCACTACCGCGCCGACGTGGCGCCCGTGCATGCCGGCGACCTCGTCCTCATCGACGCCGGCTGCGAACTCGACAGCTATGCCAGCGACATCACCCGCACCTTTCCGGCCAACGGCAAATTCACCGGCCCGCAGCGCGCGCTGTACGACCTGGTCCTGGCCAGCCAGGACGCGGCCGTTGCCGCAACCAAAGCCGGCAACCGCTTCAACGACCCGCACGAGGCGACAGTGAAGGTGCTCGCGCAAGGCATGCTCGATGTCGGCCTGCTCGACGCCAACAAGGTCGGCAGCGTCGACGACGTGATCGAAAAGCGTGCCTACTTTCCGTTCTACATGCACCGCACCAGCCACTGGCTCGGCATGGACGTGCACGACAGCGGCAGCTACGTCGAACCCACGCAGGTCGGCGAAGTGAGCGAACGCAAAGACCCGCTGTCGAACGAAATCATCAAGAACCGGCCGAGCCGCATCCTGCATCCGGGCATGGTGCTGACCATCGAGCCCGGCATCTACGTGCGGCCGGGCGAAGGCGTGCCCGAGCGCTTCCACAACATCGGCATCCGCATCGAGGACGATGCGATCGTCACCGCGACGGGCTGCGAATTAATCTCGCGCGGCGTGCCTGTGAACGGGGACGAGATCGAGGCTTTGATGCGGGCTTAGGTCAGGCCGCCAATGCGGCTTTCACCCGTGCTGCGACCGTTACGGGATCAACCGCCTTAAGCAGCACGCTCCCCCGGACGATCAGGTCGGCGCCGACCAGTATCTTGACGGCAGGATTGTTCATCTGAGACCGGGTTTGCTCGGCGAGCAGCGTGATGGCGAGATAGCCGATCTTTTGCTTGGACACGTCGATGGTCGTCAACGGCGGGTCCATGGTTGCGCTCATCGGCAGGTTGTCGAAGCCGATCAGGGAAAGGTCCTGGGGAATCCGGATGTCGAACTCGCGCAATGCCTTGATGCACCCGTACGCAATGATGTCGTTGGTGCAGAAGTAGCACTCCGGAACCGTCAGGCCGTCCTGCAGCTTTCGCAACATGTCTTGGTAGGCGCCCTCGTAGGTCGAATCGACCGTGACGATATCGCGCGGACTGAACTTGAGGCCGAACGCTTTCATACCCTCCACGAATGCTTCGCGGCGCAAATGAAAATTGATCGTCTTGACATTGCTTGCAATGAAGCCGATTCGCCGGAACCCACGCTCCACGAAGTGCGACAGGATCTTGTAGACCGCGTCCTTGTTGTTCATGTTGACGAAATTGCACTCGAGCACGTCATAGAAGGTGTCGATGACGACGAGCGGAATCTCTGTGGCCTGAAATAGCTGAATATCCCCTTGCGTCAACTCCGTGCCCAACACCACGACGCCACTCAGGTTTGCGCCCGCAAGCGAGGCCACGACGTCCTTGATCGGCTGGCCCTCATGGCTCACGACCTCCAGCTTGAAGCCACGTTCGGTCGCGTGTTGGGACATGCCATCGATGTAGTCGGAGATAAAGGTGTTGTGGTCGCGGTTCACGGTGTGGCCGTGCTTGGCGATCTTTAAAAAACGCAAGGTGCCGACGTGACCCGCCTTCGCGGCTTTGGCCGGTTTCGGCATGTAGTTCAGCCCTGCCGCAGCCACCAAAACTTTCGCGCGGGTCTCGTCCGAGATTGCACCTTTGCCGTTCAGGACGAGCGATACGGTGGCCGGTGAAACATGTGCAGACAGGGCAATGTCTTTGATGGTCGGGGTCATGCGATCGGTACTTTCCGTGTCCGCGACTTCTCGCGAACACAACTTTGTTTTAGTAAATAGTAGCTGAACGACCCCGTTATCAACTAACTCTTCTCACCAATTTTCCAATTGACTGTGTTTTCAGTCGGCTGATAGTTTGAGCATCTCCATTGGTAATTCACAAGGGTTTTTACCGATTCTTGACGTAGCTCGACATCCTAGGATATTAACTAAACGTCAATAGGTTTTAGCAAAGTGAGTGCCAAGCGCGATCCGCAACTGCTGTTCCTCGTCGGCATCAACCTCGTTGTGTTGCTGGCCGGAGCCGTCATGTCGCGCGGGGCTTTCATCGATCCGTACAACCTTCAGTCGATGGCCGGTCAGTTGCCCGAGCTCGGCTTGCTCGCAATGGGCGTGATGCTGGCAATGAGCTCCGGCAACGGCGGCATCGATCTGTCGGGCATCTCGTTGGCCAATCTGGCTGGCGTCACTTCGGCGTTGTTGGTGTCGCCGCTGGTCTCAGCCGATGACGCCCCGATGCTCTTCACGGCAGCCTTTGCAGCGGTCGCCCTCGTGGTCGGATTGGTCGGCGGCATCGTCAACGGGCTTCTGATCGCACGAATCGGCCTGACTCCGATTCTGTGCACGCTGGGTACCCAACTCGTGTTCACCGGGCTGGCCGTGGTCTTGTCGGGCGGGCCGTCGGTCAGGGTCGGGAGTGCCGGTCCATTGATGGAAATCGGCAACGGATTGGTTTTCGGGGTGCCGATTTCGTTTCTCATCTTCTGCGCCGTCATGGTGTCGGTTGGCGCGGTTCTGAAGTTCAGTCCCTTTGGCATCCGCTTGTTTCTCATGGGCACGAATCCCAAGGCGGCGCGGTACGCAGGGTTCGGACTGACCCGCCTGCTCGTCACGACCTACGGTCTTTGCGGTGTGCTTGCCGGAGTCGCGGGTGTGCTGATCGCTTCGAGAAACGTCAACGTGAAGTGGGACTACGGCCAGTCGTATCTGCTGATCGCGATTTTGATCACCGTCATGGCGGGCGTGAAGCCGGAAGGTGGCTATGGCCGGATGACTTGCCTCTTCCTGTCTGCGACGGCGCTGCAATTGCTGTCGAGCATGCTCAATTTTGCCGACGTTTCGAACTTCTTTCGCGACTGCGCCTGGGGCGCTCTGCTTCTGGCGTTTCTCGCCATCAGCCGCTACGACATCGGCAGCCTTTTCAGACGACCGATTCGATCTGTCACCTCCTCGATGCAGACCCCTCCTGCATCGAAGAATCTGTCCTGAGGGTTTAGAAATTGGAGACTCGCATGAAACGCATTTCTTTCAAGGCTTCCGTCATCGGAGCGGCATTGGTTGCCACCGTCGGCGTGCTTAACGCGCAAGACAAGCCCGTGATCGCGACCGTGGTCAAGATCAGCGGGATTCCATGGTTCAACCGGATGGACGTAGGCGTCAAGGAATTTGCCTCGTCGAACCCAACGGTCATGGCAAGCCAGAGCGGCCCCGCTACGGCCGACGCCGCACAACAGCTAAAGATCATCGACGATCTGGTCGCCAAAAAAGTCAGTGCGCTGGCCGTGGTGCCGATGGACCCGGCCGTCATCGAAGGCGTGCTCAAGCGCGCCATGGACCGCGGCATCGTCGTGGTCACTCACGAAGCCGATAACCAGAAGAACACCAACGCCAACATCGAAGCGTTCGACAACGCCGCCTACGGCACCGCGTTGAACGAGAAGCTCGCCAACTGCATGGGCAAGCAGGGCAAGTGGACATCGTTTGTCGGATCGCTGGGAAGCCGCACCCATCTGCAGTGGGTCGATGCGGGGGCCGCGAATGCCAAGAGCTACCCGGGCATGACACTGGTCGACGCCAAGAACGAGTCATTCGACGACGCCAACAAGACCTATGAGAAAGCCAAGGAGATCCTTCGCAAGCACCCCGATATTCGCGGCTTCCAAAGCTCTGCGGGCAACGACGTGCTCGGCATCGGACGCGCGATCGAGGAGGCTGGTCTGCAAGGCAAGGTCTGCCTGGTCGGGACTGGTCTGCCCAACCCCTCTGCCAAATTGCTCGACTCCGGCGCCATCACGGCAATTGGCTTCTGGGATCCAAAAGATGCCGGCATCGCGATGAACACCGTTGCCAAGATGCTGCTTGAAAAGAAGGCTCTGACCGATGGCATCAACCTTGGCGTGAAAGGCTACGAAAAAGTCTCGGTCACCAAGGGACCCGGAACAGGATTACTGCTCGTCGGTAACGCCATGGTCATTGCCGACAAGGTGACTTACAAGAACTACCTGTTCTGATCCGGTAGAAGCGAAGCGGGCCAGACGATGGAACCACGGCAAAGCTCAGACGAGGTTGCGACTGCGCCCGCATTTCTTAAAGTACAAGGCATCCACAAACGGTTTGGGGGCGTGCATGCACTGCGTGGCATCGACCTTCGCATTGAACGGGGTGAGATTTATCACCTGCTCGGTGAAAACGGCTGCGGCAAGAGCACGCTGATCAAGATCATCTCGGGCGCGCAGCCGCCCGATGAAGGCGTCATCTGGCTCGATGGCACGGCTTTCAGCTCACTGACGCCGATCGAGTCGCTGACGGCGGGCATCGAAACGGTATATCAGGACTTGTCGCTGATACCCAATATGACGGTCGCCGAAAATGTGGCCTTGTCGGAGCAATTGGTGCGCTACGGCGGCCGGCTGGCACGGCGTCTGGATCGCAATGCGATGCGATCGACAGCGCGCCGCGCCCTCGCCTCGGTCGACCTGGCGACGGACGACGTGTTTCTGGACACGATCGTCGCCGACTTGCCACTGGCCGTTCGGCAACTCCTGGCCATCGCGCGCGCCATTGCCACGCGGGCCAAGCTGGTCATCATGGACGAGCCCACCACCTCGCTGACCCGAAAGGAAGTGGACAACCTGATCCGCGTGGTGGACGAACTTCGGCGAGAACGGGTGGCGGTTCTATTTGTGACCCACAAGCTCGACGAGTGCTATCGAATTGGCGGCAACGCAATCGTTTTTCGTGATGGGCAATGCGTGGCCCAAGGGCCCGTCCATAGCTACTCGAAGTCCGAGCTCGGCCAGCTGATGACCGGCAAGGTCATCGACGGAAGCCGATACCGGCGCGGCAGTCCAGATGGGCAGCTTTTGTTGAGAGTCGATAACCTTGGTTATGGAGACTCTTTTCGGGGCGTGAGTTTTCAATTGGCCCGCGGCGAAGTGCTTGGCATTACAGGATTGATGGACTCCGGGCGAAACGAGCTCGCATTGGCCATTGCCGGCGTGCTCGGTGCAACTTCCGGCACCATCAGCATGGAAGGAACGCGTGTCGCATTGAACCAACCGTCGGACGCGATCGAACACGGGATCGGTTACGTGCCGGAGGATCGACTGGCTGAAGGACTGTTCCTGGACAAGCCCATCCTGATCAACATGAGCGCACTGATCCTGGACCGATTGAAAAACCGCCTGGGGCTGCTCAACAGACCCAAGGCGCGATCGATTGCCGAAGGGCTGGTCGCCGAGCTGCGCGTCATGACGCCGAGTGTCGATCTCCCGGTGCAATCGCTTTCAGGCGGCAACCAGCAACGCGTTCTGATCGGACGATGGCTCACGATCCAGCCCAAACTGCTGCTGCTCCACGGCCCGACTGTCGGTGTCGACGTCGGCTCCAAAGACACGATCTACAAAGCCATCCAGGCGCTGGCCGAAAAAGGAATGGCGCTCATCGTCATCAGCGACGATCTCCCGGAACTGCTGCAAAACTGCGACCGCATTCTGGTGATGCGTCACGGCCAGGTCGCGCGGGAATTTGCGGCCGCCGATGCCGACGAGGAAAGCCTGTACGACACCATGGTGGCTGCGCAACAAGAGACCGCTTCATGACATCGGCCAACATCGTGATCGTCGCTCCGCCGACACGCTTGCCGTGGCCGATCCGGTTGCGGTTGCGCCTCGACCGGCGTCCCGAGCTTTTCACCTTGTTCCTGCTGGTGTGTCTGTGTGCATTCGTCGGGATTGCCAATCCGGACTTCTTCCAGGCCGCGACTCTTTTCGACCTCGCACGCTCGAGCGTGGTCACCGGGCTGTTTGCGCTGGGCGTGTTCGTTATTTTGGCGGCGGGTGGCATCGATGTGTCCTTCACGGCAATCGCCGCACTCTCGATGTATTCGGTCACGCAACTGGTGGTGACGCACTTCCCGAGCGCGCCACTGATACTGGTGTTCGCCGCCGCAGCGCTGGGCGGCGGCGTGCTCGGCCTGATCAACGGCTTCCTGGTCCACGAACTCAAAGCGCCATCGCTCATCGTCACCATCGGCACTCAGTACTTGTTCAGAGGATTTCTTCTGACCTTCATCGGTACGGCATGGGTCGCTTCGTTACCCGATCAAATGGACCATTTCGGCAAACTCGCCTTGATCGAGTTCGTCTCCGTACGCGGCACCAAAGCCATGTTGCCGGCGTTCTTCCTGGCGTTGCCTGCAGCCGCCGGCCTCACTTGGTGGATCCTCAATCGGACCCTCATGGGGCGCGCCATCTTTGCCACTGGCGGCAGTCGCGACGTGGCAGAGCGCCTGGGCTATAACTTGCGCGCGGTGCACTTCTTCATCTTTGCCTACACCGGCGCTCTGGCCGGGGTGGCGGGAATGATCCATGTCTGCAGCAGCCGAATGGCCAACCCGTTCGACCTGGTCGGGATGGAGATCGACGTCATCGCCGCGGTCGTGTTGGGCGGTGCGCGCATCACCGGTGGTACCGGGACAGTTACGGGCACTGTGCTGGGCGTGGTGCTGGTCGTGGTCATCAACAACGTACTGATCATGGCGGGCGTGCCGAGCACTTGGCAACGCCTCGTTGTCGGCGCCTTCATTCTGGTTGCAGGTGCGTTCTTTGTGGTGCGCCGCCGGCGTTGACCGTGCCAAGCGCAAGAACGAAAAACATAAGGAGAAGAATATGAAGAAGTTTTTAAACCAAGCCGAAGACTTCGTCGACGAAATGCTCGACGGCATCTACACCGCTCACCCAAAGCAGGTCGGCTTCGTGGCGCAGGACCGCCGATGCCTGGTGTCAACGCAGCCGCGTATCAAGGGCAAGGTCGGCCTTGCGACCGGCGGTGGCTCGGGGCACTTGCCGTTGTTCCTGGGCTTCGTGGGCGCGGGTCTGCTGGACGGCGCCGCTGTCGGCGGCGTCTTCCAATCGCCGAGCGCCGACCAGATGTACGAAGTTACCAAAGCCATCGATCAGGGTGCCGGTGTGCTCTATATCTACGGCAATTACACCGGCGATATCCTGAACTTCGACATGGCCACCGAAATGGCCGAAATGGAAAATATTCGGGTGTTGTCTGTGGTCGGCAACGACGACGTCGCTTCTTCGCCGCCAGGGCAGGAACACAAGCGGCGTGGTGTTGCCGGCACATTCTTCGTGTTCAAGGCAGCTGGCGCCGCAGCGAGCGAAGGCATGGCCTTGGACGAAGTCAAGCGCGTTGCCGAAAAGGCCAAGGCCAATACACGCACCATGGGCGTGGCACTGAGCAGCTGCATCGTGCCGGAGGTCGGCCACGCGACGTTTTCCATCGGTGAAGAGGAGATGGAAATCGGTATGGGAATTCATGGCGAGCCAGGCATTCGGCGCGGCCCGTTGTTGTCGGCCGACGCGGTGGTCGACGAGATGATGCGACCCATCCTGGCTGAACGTCCTCTGGGCAAAGGCGACGAAGTCGTCGTGCTGGTGAACGGTCTCGGAGCGACGCCCAAGGAGGAGTTGTACATCCTCTTTCGGCGAGTCTCGGGGATTCTGAAAGAGCGCGGAGTTTCAATCTTTCACGCCTACGTAGGCGAGTTCGCCACCGCGATGGAAATGGCGGGTGCATCGATCTCTCTGCTCTATTTGGACGATGAACTCAAGCGACTGATTGCGGCGCCAGCGCAGTCTCCATTCTTCATGCAGAACCCGTTGTGAGGCTTGCATGATGCAGAGCATTGGAAAGACCGATCTGGCCGGACTGTTCGAACGCCTGCGTGACGTTTTTGCCCAGCAACGCGCATTCCTGATCGAGCTCGATGGAAAGGTCGGCGACAGCGACTTGGGCATCACGATGAACAAGGCCTTTGCCGCTGCCTTCGTCTCGGTCCAGGCCAACACGGGCGATTCAATCGGCAAGACACTGCAGCTTGCCGGTATGGCGATCGCCAAGGCAGCGCCATCGACCATGGGCACGTTGACCGCGACCGGTTTCATGAGTGGCGGCAAGGCTCTGAGCGAGTGCCTCACGCTTTCCACTGCCGAATGGAGTGTGTTCTGGCGGGCCTATCACGATGCCGTGGCGCAACGCGGCAAGGCGCAGCCGGGCGACAAGACGGTGGTCGATGTGCTCGGTCCGATTGCAGCCTCGCTCGAATCGTCAGCAAAGACGCAATCGCCGCTGCCGGATGCGCTGACGCTGGCAACCGAGGTCGCGGCGCAAGCACTAGAAGCGACCCGCACCATGGTGGCTCAGCATGGCAAAGCCGCCTGCTTCCAGGAGCAATCGCTGGGCCTGCAGGATGCGGGCGCGACGGTAGGGTTCCTGCTCATCGACACGCTGCGGGCCTTCGCCACGCAAGACGAAAGCACGAAATGAAAATTGCGATCATCGGCACCGGCGTCATGGGTACCGGGGTGGGGCTGACCGTCCACAAAAAAGGCCACGAAGTGCGGTGCTACAACCGCAGCGCTCCCAACGCTGAGACTTTGAAAGACGCCTGAAGAGCCACTGTCTTCAAGAGTCGAGTCCTGCGAAGTGACCGCGCGTGAAAGCCTCTTCGAAGATCGAATAGCCCGACCAGTCCGCGTGCGCGAAGGCCAGTCGGCCGCTCACGATGCGTTCTCTTCTTTGCGCGGCACCCAATTGGGTCAGCAGCCCCGGCGTCGGCATTGCCATGGCATGCCCGTAGCGCGTGATGTCGATGCGCGTCGTGAGCGCCGGCAAATCGGGATGGGGCACCGACAACTCCGTCAGCAAGTCGTCGCGCCACCCGGACCACGGCCGCTCGAGCAGCAGCTTTCGACCGTCGTCGGTATCGCTCGCGCTAGGGCCCAGCGGCCGGTACCAGCTCAGCACGGTCGGTGCCGGTGTCGGGTCCAGCGTTTGATGGCGCGCGTCGACGTAGCCCAGGCCGGGCGTGCCGTAGACGAGGTTATCCCAGCTTGGCGCGGCCCCGTGGCCGTTGTCCGCCAACGGCGCGCGCAGGTGCATGTTGGCGACGAGCCACGGCGCATAGCGCACGTTCGCCGCTGCGTTGCGAAGAACGGCAGGCGGGTTCTCGACCACACGTGCCGCGATGAAAACCGGCAACGCGACGATGCAACGTTCGGCCTCCCAGCGCACCATCGTTTTCGTCGCGGCATCGAATGCATCGACCTCGACGCCGGATCGCGATTCGGCAATGCGCGTGACAGCATGTGCCACTTTGATCCGGTCGCCGAGTGGCGCGACCAAACGACGCGCGAGCCAGGCATTGCCTTCGGGCCATGTCAACACAGCGTCGCGTTCTCCGCTGTCGTCGCCTGGCGCATGGAAGCCATGTCGACTCGCGAAGTAATGGATGCCAGCCCAGGCCGAGACGTGTGCGAGGCCAGCGCCGTAGTCGTCGCGGCAGCAATAGTCGAGGTACCAGCGCAGATGCGCGTCAACGAGGCCTTCGGGGTCGAGCCATGCCGCGAAGCTGACCGCATCGAGCGCCAGCATCTCGGGCGTCGCTGCGATCTTTGCCATGGGGATGGCGAACCGCGTCTTGCGCTGCAACGCTTCGACGCGTGAAGCAAAGAGTCTGTACTGCGCGAGCGTCGACTCGGTCACGCCATGCACCGGCAGCAGGCCTTCTTGCCACTCGCCTTGAAAGAACAGCCGCTCCTGTGGGCTGTGGCACAAGTTGCGCTCGTCGTATTCCCAACGGCCACTCACGCGCTTGCGCAGGCCGAGTTCTTCGAGCAGGTCTTGCACTTCGCTCGCGTCATCGCCGGGCACCGGCAGGTAGTGGGCACCGAGTGGGCAGGCGATGCCTTCCACCATGCCGCCGCGGCTGTTGCCGCCAGCGCTGTCTTCGAGTTCGAGCAGCACGAAGTCATCGATGCCGGAAAGTCGCAGTGCGCGCGCGGCGGCCAGGCCCGCCACGCCGCCGCCAGCGATCACCACGCGCGTGCGGCGCACCGTTGTCGGCGCCGCATTCTTCAGCGCGCCATCGCGCAGCGCATGGCCCCGTGCCACGTCGATGCCGGTGAAGCCGCCCTCGATCGACAGCGGCGCGGCGCAGCCCGCGAGCGTCAGCGCACCCGCCGTCGCAGCGATGAAATCCCGGCGTTTCAATGCGCGACCACCTTGCCCCACTCGCTTTCGTAGGTGGTAACCAGGATCTGATTCGACAGTCGATTGACCTCGGTCGGCACGCGTGCCATGTCGAGTGGAAAGTCGAACATCAGCGGCAAGGTCGCCGCCGACAGAAAGCGCAAGCCGCCAGGCAACGTATCGGGTGCGCGCCACGGCCGCCGGCTCGCAATGATGAAACCCCATTCGCCAAAGCTAGGCACATGCACGTGATACGGCGTGGCAGTGAGCCCAACCGATTCGATGGTCGTCGCGACGGTCCAGAAACTCTTGCGCGCAACCAGCGGGGACGTGGTCTGGATCACTGCATAGCCGCTCGCAGAAAGCCGCTTTTCGAGCAGCGCGTAGAAGCTGTTCGTGTACAGCTTGCCGATCGCGAAGTTGGTCGGGTCCGGGAAGTCGACGACGATGACATCGAACATGTCTCCCGGCTGCTGCAGCCATTGGAAGGCATCGGTGTTGACGATCTTCACCTTGGGCGATTTCAGCGAACCGCCGTTGAGTGCGGCCAGCGTTTCATGGTCGGTGAAGAGCTTGGTCATGTTCGGGTCGAGCTCGACCAATGTCACCTGTTCGACCGACGGGTATTTGAGTATTTCGCGCACGGCCATGCCGTCGCCGCCGCCCAAGACTGCGACTCGCTTGGGTGCACCTTGCGCCGCCATCACCGGATGCACCAACGCCTCGTGATAACGGTACTCGTCGCGCTCGGCGAATTGCAGATTGCCGTTCAGGAACAGGCGATGCCCCAGCAGGCCGCGCGTGACGACGATGCGCTGGTACGGTGACGTGTCGCTGAACACGATGCGGTCTTGATAGAACTTGTCTTCGGCGAGCGTCGTGATGTGGTTGGCGAACACGAAGGCTGTGCCGATCGCGATCAGCGCCAATGCACAAGCCGTTGCATGCGCACCGATGCCGCGCAGCTCATGGCGGAACAGCCAGAGCGCCCACACGGCCACCGCCGCATTCATGAAGCCGAACAGCAGGCCGGTGCGGATCATGCCGAGCTGCGGCACCAGCAACAGCGGAAAAGCGATCGACACAGCCAATGCGCCGAGGTAGTCGAAGGTCAGCACCTGCGACACCAGATCTTTCAGCAGCACGTTGCGCCGAAGGATGCGCATGACCAGCGGAATCTCCAGCCCGACCAGCGTGCCGACAATCATCACGAGCCCGTAGAGCAGCAGTCGAAACGAACCCGGCAGGTACGCGTTGGCGAGAAAGAGGATGGCCGGCAACGAGCCGCCGACGACCGCCACCAGCAGTTCGATGCGCAGAAAGTGCGCGGGCAACTGCCGATCGAAATAGCGCGAGAGCCACGAGCCCACGCCCATGGCAAACAGATAGGTGCCGATGATGGTGCTGAACTGCAGCACCGAGTCGCCCAGCAGGTAGGAACTCAGCGCTGCTGCGCTCAGCTCGTACACCAGCCCGCAGGCCGCGACGACGAAGACGCTGGCGAGCAGCGCGATTTCGACGGGCTGCGGGCCAGTCGAGCGAGGCCCGTTCAACGCACTGTCCGTCAATGAATCGCAGCGGCAACGATGATGCAGATGCCCAGGCTCATGGCGGCAACCACCAGCCCCAAGGCCACGTTGTGCTTCTCGACGATCTCGTGCCAGAGGTCGTAGGGCGTGAGCTTGTCGATGATCAAAAAGCACAGCCAGAAGATCAGCACGCCGATCAGCGCGAAGACCAGCGACGACAGGATCACGCCCGGCTTCAAATATTCAAATCCCATGATGAGGACTTCCGGAAAAAATGGGTGTCATTTGTGGCCACCACCACTCGAAAAACCGCCGTATGAGCCGCCCGAGCTGCGTGAGCCGCCCGACGAGCTGCTGCAAGTGCTCAGGATGATCAACAGAACAACGATCACCACACCGATCAGGATGATGGTGCCGCAGCCCAGGCCAGATCCCAACGCAGCACTCACCGGCAGCACGTCGCCGCGCTTAAACATGTCCTTCTTCGCGTCGAGCTTGAACGCGCTGGCCACCGTCGCGCTGTCGAGCTTGCCACCGGACGACCATGTCAGCTCGTTGGCCGAGCGTTCCATCGACAGCAGCGTGGCGCCGGCCGCGAAGTCGCGGTTGAAAGTCTTTTGTCCACGCTCGACCTTCCAGTAGAACTCGCCCGCCACATAGGTCGTCTCGGCGTTGTAGGCGTACTGCTGCTGAAAGCGCTTGCCCATGTACGTGGCAGCGGAACCGCTTTCGGCCATGGTGGGCGCGCCGGTGGTCGGCTGCACCATGCTCCAGCCGTCGGTCGCGTCGACCAGAAAGCTGAAGCCACGCTTCTTGTTGTAGAGCAGGTATTCGTCCCAGCCGAACATCTCGTCGTCGCCGGGCTCCTGCCCCATTCGATGCTGAAACCCAACCACCTGCCACGACGCGCCTTGCAGCTGCCCGAGTGCACCGAGCGCGATGAGCGGGCGCACCGGCTCGGCTTGCTCGGCGTGCTTCAGTTCACCGCCGATCCCCTGCGTCAGGTCGATGATGCTGTTGCACGCGCGGCAGGTGATGGTCTTGCTGTCGGCGAAGTTGACGGTGACCGGCGCGCCGCAGTTCGGGCAATTGAAGCCGCGGCCTTTTTCTTCCTTGCCCGACTCGTCCCGCAAGCCGGTGAGCTTCAGGTCGTCGAGCAACACAGACCGACCCAGGCTGGCCGCGGGCGGCATGCTGCCGTAGTCCAGACTCAGCACCAGGCCCTGGTCGTTGCGCAGCTCGACCATCGCGAACGGTTTGCCGAGATCGGGCAGCTTCGGCAGCTCGCCTTGCGCCGACACCAGCGTCACTTGCTGGTTCGACGCGACGGTGTAGTTCTGGCCGTTGAACGCGGTGGTCGCGCCGACGACCAATGCTCCGGCCGACGGCGCCGGCTGTTTCAGTTCGTACGGCAGCGTGAAGACGTGGGCGCCGTTGTCTTCGCTGAGCGTGCCCGTGCGGTCGCCGTCGAGTTGCGCGATCCACTCGGTCCAGCGGCCGCCTTCGTAGGCGTACTGCAGACGACCGACCAGCGTGAAGGGCTTGTCCTGGATGCGGCCCGCGGAAAAGAGCTGCAGCGGGCTGAAGTCGTCGAACAGCTCGGCCATTTTGCCGATGCGCGCCAGCGTTTCGCCCTGTCGCACGACAGTGCTCTGGCAATAAGCGCAAACGGCGAACGTCGACTGCGCCGACCGGAATTCGACCGGCGCGCCGCAGCCGGGACACGGCGCGCGGTAGTAGCGCTGGCTGCCGGTATCGTCAGCCACGGCACACGCGCCATGGGGGCGCTGTCAGGACCATGTCGCGGGTCTAGACAAGCTTCTTGAGCAGGTCGGCCTTCTTGGCGTCGAACTCTTCCTGCGTGAGGATGCCCTTGGTCTTGAGCTCGCCGAGCTTTTCGAGCGTGGTCATGACATCGGCGGGGCTGACGACCGCGATCGACGATTGCGCAGCCGCTGCGGCAGCGCTCGCGGCGGCTGTGGCGTTGTTGTTCGGATTCAGGCCCTGCGCCAGGTTCTGCGCCATCACCTGACCGAGCGCCACACCGGCCCCCAGGCCCATCGCGTCGCCCGCGATGCCACCGCCGCTGGCCGAGCCCTCGGCAAACTTCGGAATCGCCTGCGCGGTCTGGTACTGCATGAACTTTCCCATGTCGTTGCCGACCATGCCCATGCCGATCTTCTGGTCGAGGATCTTCTGCAGCTCTTCCGGCAGCGACACGTTCTGCACCGTGATGTTCTCGAGCTTGATGCCGATCTTCTCGAACTCGGGCACGAGTTGCGCGGCCAACGCTTGCGCAAAGCTGATCTGGTTGGCCGCCAGGTCGAGAAACGGCACGCCGCTGGAGGCGATAGCGTTGCTGATGTTCTGCAGCACGATGCCGCGCAACTGGCCATCTAGATCGGTCACGCTATAGATGTCGCGCGTGCCCGAAATCTCGTTATAAAACAGCTTGGGGTCGGCAATCCGATAGCTGTAGTTGCCAAAGGCTCGCACACGCACCGCGCCGAAGTCCTTGTCGCGGATCGTGATGGGCTGCGGCGTTCCCCACTTCTGGTCGATCTGCTGGCGCGTGCTGAAAAAGTAGACGTCGCTTTTGAATGGCGACTCGAAGAGCTTGTCCCAGTTCTTCAGGTACGTGAGCACCGGCAGCGTCTGCGTGGTGAGCTTGTACATGCCGGGCCCGAAGACGTCGGCGACCTTGCCCTCGTTCACGAACAGTGCGATCTGCGATTCGCGCACGGTAAGCGAGCCGCCGTTCTGGATTTCCATCTCCGCCATCGGGAAGCGCCAGGCCAGCGTGCCATCGCCGGTCTCGGCCCACTGGATGATGTCGATGAACTGTTTCTTGATGAAATCCATCAGCGCCATGGTCGCTCCTCGTCCGGAATATGCCGGGGTGATTTTTGACCTGGGGATATTGCCACATTGCCCCGCACGGCCACACGGATTTCGGGCGTGCTCGGCTCTGCCATGCGGCCTATGTCCGGCGGGGTCGGGGTCTACAATCGGCGCCCCCAGAAGAAGCGCGATTGCAGCGCAGCCCAAGGAGCCCAGGCCCATGTTCGAATCGACCCCCGCCACCCCGTCCGCGCCTTCTGCCGAGGACAAACGCGCCGAGCTGCGGCGCGCCGCGCTGGAGTATCACGAGTTCCCGGTGCCCGGCAAGATCGCCATCGCGGCGACCAAGCAAATGGTCAACCAGCGCGACCTGTCGCTGGCGTATTCGCCAGGCGTCGCCGCCCCTTGCGAAGAGATCGTCAAAGACCCACTCAACGCCTTCAAGTACACCTCGCGCGGCAACCTGGTCGGCGTGATCACCAACGGCACCGCTGTGCTCGGGCTCGGCGACATCGGCGCGCTGGCTTCCAAGCCGGTGATGGAGGGCAAGGGCGTACTCTTCAAGAAGTTCGCAGGCGTCGACGTGTTCGACATCGAGATCGACGAGAAAGACCCTGCCAAGCTGGTCGAGATCATCGCGTCGCTGGAGCCGACCTTTGGCGCCATCAACCTCGAAGACATCAAGGCACCCGACTGCTTCTACGTCGAGCGCGAGCTGCGCAAGCGGATGAAGATCCCGGTGTTCCACGACGACCAGCACGGCACCGCGATCACGGTTGCCGCCGCAATGCTCAACGGCCTCAAGGTCGCGGGCAAAGACATCGGGCAGGTCAAGCTCGTCACGTCAGGCGCCGGTGCCGCCGCGCTCGCCTGCTTGAACTTGCTGCTCAAGGTCGGCCTGAAGCGCGAGAACGTCTACGTGACCGACCTTGCGGGCGTCGTCTACGAAGGCCGCACCGAGCTGATGGACGACGACAAGCGCCAGTACATGCAGAACACCGAAGCGCGCTCGCTGTCGGACGTGATCGAAGGCGCGGACGTGTTTCTGGGCCTCTCTGCAGGCGGCGTGCTGAAGCCGGCGATGGTCGCCAAGATGGCGCCCCGCCCGGTGATCTTCGCGCTGGCCAATCCCAACCCCGAGATCGCACCTGAGGACGCGCATGCGGTGCGCGACGACCTGATCATGGCGACCGGCCGCACCGACTACCCGAACCAGGTCAACAACGTCCTGTGCTTCCCGTACATCTTTCGTGGCGCGCTCGACTGCGGCGCGACGACGATCACCGACGAGATGGAAATTGCCGCAGTGCGCGCGATCGCCGAGCTGGCGCAAGCCGAGCAGAGCGAACGCGTGGCCGCAGCGTACGTTGGCGAGAAGCTCAGCTTCGGCCCCGAGTACCTGATCCCCAAGCCCTTCGATCCGCGGCTGATGATGAAGATCGCACCGGCCGTGGCGCAAGCTGCGGCCGACAGCGGCGTCGCGTCGCGCCCCATCAAGGACATGGACGCCTACCGCGACAAGTTGCAAAGCTTCGTCTACGCGTCGGGCACGACGATGAAGCCGATCTTCGACGCCGCCAAGCGCGCGACGAAAAAGCGCGTGGCATTTTCGGAGGGTGAAGAGGAGCGCGTGTTGCGCGCCGTACAGATCGTGGTCGACGAAGGCTTGGCGCGGCCGACGCTCATCGGCCGGCCGTCGATCATCGCGCAACGCATCGAGAAGTTCGGGTTGCGACTGAAGGAAGAGCTCGACTACGACATCGTCAACGTCGAGCAAGACCACCGCTACCGCGACTTCTGGCAGACCTATCACCGCATGACCGAGCGCGAAGGCACGACGGTGCAAACCGCGAAGATCGAGATGCGCCGCCGACTGACGTTGATCGGCGCGATGCTGCTGCACAAAGGTGAGGTCGATGGCCTGATCTGCGGCACTTGGGGCACGACGCACACGCATCTGCATTACATCGACCAGGTGATCGGCAAGCGACCTGGCGGATGCGAGAGCACGCCGCAGGACGTGCCGGTCTATGCCTGCATGAACGGCCTGCTGCTGCCGGATCGCCAGGTGTTCCTCGTCGACACGCACGTCAACTACGACCCGAGCCCGGAAGAACTGGCCGAAATTACGACCATGGCGGCGGAGGAAATGCTGCGCTTCGGGCTCAAGCCCAAGGCCGCGCTGCTGTCGCATTCGAACTTCGGCACCAGCAACGAGCCCAGCGCCCTCAAGATGCGCAAAACACTCGCGCTGCTGCGCGTGCAAGCGCCCTGGCTTGAAGTCGACGGCGAAATGCACGGCGACGTGGCCCTGGACGGCAAACAGCGCGACGCTGTCATGCCCCACAGCGCGTTGGCGGGAAATGCCAATCTGCTGGTGTTCCCCAACATCGACGCAGCCAACATTTCATACAACCTGCTTAAAACGGCAGCAGGCGGCAACATCGCCATCGGCCCGGTCCTGCTGGGTGCGGCCAAACCTGTGCATATTCTGACGGCGAGCGCGACGGTGCGCCGCATCGTCAACATGACGGCGCTGACAGTCGCCGACGCCAACGTCGAAAGATAAGGCGCTGCACCGAAAGCGGG
The DNA here is from genome assembly GCF_046115955.1 of Variovorax sp. GrIS 2.14. Lineage (NCBI taxonomy): Bacteria > Pseudomonadati > Pseudomonadota > Betaproteobacteria > Burkholderiales > Comamonadaceae > Variovorax > Variovorax sp. GrIS 2.14. The sequence continues at coordinate 213,283 of NZ_JBJXIA010000001.1, read as the reverse complement.
CGCCAACTTAGCGGCGCACTGCAGTCTTTGTACCCTGCTCAATCTTTGAGCAGGGTACTTGCTATTTGTGCCGAGCTGGTGCACACTGGCGGGCTTGAATTTTCGGGTTAACCCCAAGGTTAATCCACCAATTCAACTCCCGCTCTTTTCCCTCTGGTGCCCCTGGCGGTCACTGTCCAGTCAATGGCCTCGATCACGTTTTTTGCCTCGAAGTTTGCGTTCACCGGCTTGTTGCTGGCGGCGTTGGCGACGGGAACATCTGATGTCGAAGCCCGCGACTGGTTCAGTCGCCCAGCTGGTCAATCCGCGAAGGAATCGATTGCACTGACCGAACTGCCGACGCAGGGTCAGCGAACTTACGAATCAATTTTGAACGGTGGCCCGTTTGCTCACGACAAAGACGGCATGGTTTTCGGCAACCGAGAACGCCAGTTACCCACAGCCCGTCGCGGAAACTACCGCGAATACACGGTCGAAACCCCGGGGTCGCGTGATCGCGGCGCCAGACGAATCGTCTGCGCAGGCGAGCGCAGGACGCCCGACACCTGCTGGTACACGGCAGACCACTATGCAAGTTTCCGGCGCATCGTCCCATGAAGACCGCATGAACGATGAACTGTTGAGGGGAGCGACGCCTCGAAGCGTCATGACGAAAGAAGACATGTTGACGACAACTATGGAAAGACCAACGGAGATGACCTTATCCCTTCGTTCCGTGCGACCGAACATCGTGCAGTCGATTCGCGCATTCCGCGTCAACGATCTGCAGGAAGCAGCGCACGCGGCGGGCCAGCACTTTCTCTATGCGAATCTGGGCAACGCCCAGACCAAGCAGGACGTGCTCGACCTGATTGCCCAGCAGTTCACCTTCCCGGCGCATTTTGGGAAGAATTTCGACGCGCTGTACGACTGCATGACAGATCCGTTGCATAAATCGGGCCCGCAGCCCGGTTTCATCATCGTGCTCGAGCAGATTCCGGCCAACGCCAAGTTCGACAAGGAAGCACGCGAGCAACTGCTCGATATCTTCCGGGACGCCTCGGACTACTGGGGGGATCGAAAGATACCCTTCAGGTGCTTTTATTCTTTTCTGTAGCCCGTTCTGCACACACCAGCCAAGCAGAACGGGCGAAAGAGGCTTCGCAGGGCACCGACGTGCTCTCGGGCATCGACCTCACCGTCGACCCCGCAGCGGAAAAGATGCCGACCGACAAACTTGTCGATGTGTCGCCACTGGCGCTGCGCATGAGCAGCCCATTCAACTCCAACTATTGGCTTTCTGCTGCCTGAAGGCGGCCATAGAGGCAGCAAGAGAAAAGCCCGCAATGCGGGCTTTTCTCATTGTGTGACTTTCGTCGCGCAGTTTGGTGGCACCGCCTGGGCTAAAGCCACGTATTCCGCGACGGATACTTCTTCAGCGCGGCGCTGCGCATCGAACTCGCCTTCGAAGCCATGCGTCTCCAGCCATTTGCCCAATGTGTGGCGCATGATTTTCCGACGCTGGCTGAAGGCCACCTGGACGATCTCTCCGAGCCGCTTGACATCGACTGCCGGCGGAATGGCCAGCGGCACCATGCGCACGATGGCGCTGTCGACGCGTGGCGGCGGATCGAAGCTCTCGGGCGGTACGAACAGCACGTTGGCCATTTCGTAGCGCCACTGCAGCATCACGCTCAGGCGGCTGTAGTCGGACGTTGCCGGCTTGGCGACCATGCGATCGATCACTTCCTTTTGCAGCATGAAGTGCTGGTCAACCACCCGATGCGCCGAATCAAGCAAGTGAAACAGGATCGGCGTCGAGATGTTGTACGGCAGGTTGCCGACCACGCGAAGCCCCGTTGCCGGCGGCACCGCCAAGCGATCGGCCAAAGCACCGAAATCGACCTTCAACACATCCGACTCGATGACGTCGAGCTGACCATGAGCGCGCAACCTCACTGCCAGGTCGCGATCGAGCTCGATCACGGTAAGACGACCGAGACGCTCGACCAGCGGCTGCGTGAGTGCAGCGAGACCTGGGCCGATCTCGACCATGGCGTCACCCGGCTGCGGCGCGATCTCGTGCACGATCGCATCGATGATCCCGCCGTCGGTCAGAAAGTGCTGGCCGAAGCGCTTGCGCGGGATGTGCTTCACATCAACTTTGCGGCGGTTCGCGGTACTCGACGTACGCGCGGGCACGGACTTCTTGCGCCCAGGTTTCGAATGCTTCGTCAGCCTTCTTCTCACGCAACTCGGCACGCGCCGTTTCACGCTGCTCGGCCTGGCTGAGCTTGGATTCGCGACGCCCCTCGACCTGGATAAGGTGCACCCCAAAACGCGAGACCAGCGGGTCGCTGATCTGGCCGGGTGCCAACCGATCCATCGCTTCTTCGAACTCGGGCACGAACTGACCCGGTCGCGACCAGCCCAGCTCGCCGCCGTCCTTCGCGCTGCCATCTTGTGAGTTGTCGCGCGCCAAGGTCGCGAAATCAGCCGATCCGCTCTGGATGCGGCGCTTGTACTCGGCCAGTTTGGCCACCGCGTCAGCCGTTGGGACCTTGGGGTCGCTGCGCAGCAGGATGTGGCGCACTTGCGTTTGCGTGACCACGCCTTCGGCCGACCCGGCCTCGCCCTTGGCAAGCACCTTGATCACATGAAAACCAGCGCCCGAACGAACTGGCCCGGCAATGCCGTTGACCGCGACCGATTGCGTCGCCTCGACGAACAACGGCGGGTATTTGTCGGCGCTGCGCAAGCCGATGGCGCCGCCATTCACGCGTTCCGGAGAATCCGACAGGTCGCGTGCCAGTTTGGCGAAGTCTTCGCCCGCCTTGGCACGCTGCGCAATGCCCTGTGCCTTTTGCTGTGCCTTGGCGACATCCGCCGCGCTGGCACCGTCCGGCACCGCGACCAGGACCTGAGCCAGATTGATATCGGGTGCATTCGCTTTCGGGCTCAGCTTTTGCTCGCGCAGGTACTGGTCGACATCCAGGTCGGTGATCTTCAGCTTGTTGTCGACTTCCCGGTCGCGCAGGCGCGTCAGCGTCAGCTGATTGCGCAGGTCGCTACGGAACTCGTCGAGCGTGATGCCATCGGCCTGGACGCGGGCGCGCAACTCGCTCAGGCTGAGCTGGTTCTGGCGCGCCACGGTCTGCTCGGCCTGCTCGATCGCGACATCGTCGACGTTGACTCGTGTCTCTTTCGCGAGCTGCAATTGCGCACGCTCCAGGACAAGCCGCTCCAGCACCAGGCGCGCAAGTTCAGCTCGCGGCACGCGCTCGGCCTCAGCGTTTTCTTTCAACACGCGAGACATCCGCGACTGCACTTCGGTGTTGGTGATCGGCTCCGAATTGACCAGCGCCACGATGTACTCCGCCGAGCGCTGCACGGCCGGGCCGGACGCCGTCGCTGCAGGTGCTGCCGCACCCGGTGCGGGAGCCACACGCGGGCCGGTACGCATGATGTCGGTGATGCCGCGACCGCTTGGGCGAAAGCCTTGCGCCTGTGCGCTGGACGTAACGACCAATGTCGCAAAACAGGCCAGAGTAAGGGTGGATCGGATGTGGTTCATGGCAGATGTCCTGGCAGATGGCTCAGTCGTAATTGGTGAAGCGGCTCGCGCCGGGATAGGGCGCGCGCAAGGGCTGATAACGCTGAATGTTTTGCGTCAGCGTGCGCAGCGGGCTGGTGCCCACACTGGCAAAACCGACGAACTCGAGCTGGAACATGAGCCGCGTACCCGCTGAGACTTGGCCGGTGCTCAAACGTTCCAGCACCACGCGGCCGATCCAGCAGCAGCCGTCGTATTCGAAGCCGAGCACGCCATCGGTCAAGGTCTTGTCCTGGATGCTGTAGTTAAGGCGGCCGACCGCATACCAGCGCCCACCACCCGCACCGCGCCCCGGCCCCAGGTCTTTGCCCTTGTCGCCCCACAGGTCGTTCAGCGGCCACTGAAAGCCGACGTCGATCGACTTGTTGCCGTCGCTACCGCCGGCCGTCGTCGGCGCCTGGAAGCGGTATGACGCAGTGAGGTTGTGATACTGCTCCGGGCTGTAGCGTGCCGTGACCGCGGTGCGCACCGAACGGTGCGTGTCGGCGTTGTACTGGAACGTCGTGTCCAGGCTCCATTTCGACGTCCAGTTGATCTGGGCGCCCAGCAGCAGATCGCTCACCCCGGCCGGCGAGGCGACAGACGCAGCAGTCGATCCGGTGGCGGGCAGCGTCACGTCCTGGTCCCGGATGCGATACCGCTGTGCGATTCCGAAGCGCGCGGCCTCTGCACCGGTGTCGGCGTCGTACAGGCGCGTGGTCAGGCCGACCGTGAGCGCATTGGTGGCCGACACCCGGTCGTGCCCTGAAAACTCGTTCTCGGTGTAGACCGTCGCAAAGTTGAAGTCGTTGGACGCACTGTCGTAGATCGGCAAATTGCTCTGGTTGCGGTACGGCGTGTAGACGTAATAAGCGCGCGGTTCCAGCGTCTGGCGGAAGGCGCGCCCGAAGAAATTGGCATCGCGCTCAAAGATGAGGCCGCTGTCGAGGCTGAAGGTCGGCACCGTACTTGACGCGCTGGTCGAGCCGTTGGCCAGCGCTGAGTCGAGCTGGTAGCTGGCGGTGTGCAGCTTGAGCTTGGGGATGATGAAACCGCCCGAAGACAAGAGCGGCCGGCTGATCTCGCCCTCGGCGAACACGCGGTCGCCGTTGGGCTGCAGCTGCACCGACGGATCGGCCCTGAAGCGCGTGTAGTCGGTCGCCAGTTTGATGTCCAAGCCGTGCCAGTCATACTTGGCATAGTTGGCGGTGATCTGCGGCAGTCGATCGTACGGGGGCGTGATGGTCGAGGCGTCGTACTGCAGCGTCTGGTACTTGGTCGCGCCGAAAGCGCCGCTCCAGTCGTCCTTGCTCCAGTTGAGCGCGCCATTGGTCGCCAGCAGACGCGAGGTCAGCGACGGAGTGCGCGTGAAATCGCGCCAATAGTTGTCGTCGCTCACGCGGTTGATGTTGAACACCATGCCGAGCGAATCGAGCCCGAAAGGCTTGGGATCGAAGGTTTGCTCATGGTGCGTCCAAAGACCCCAGCGCTTGCGATCGCGCAGCTCGTCCGTCGGCATGTAGTCGAAGCGGATTTGGCCGGAGTACTTGTCCTCGAGGTATCGAAATTCGCTGCCCAGATTGACGCCGCGCTTGCTCATCAGGTCCGGATAGAAGGTCGCATCCCGGTTGGGCGCGATGTTCCAGTAATACGGCGCCGTGATGTCGATTCCGTTGACGCTGCTGATGCCCACCGTCGGCGGCAGGAAGCCGGTCTTGCGATCGTTGTTGAGCGGGAAGCTCATGGACGGCAGCGCCGGCGTGCTGATGCCCATGAAGCTAAGCCGAGCATCGGTCGCCACGCCGACGTTTTCTTCGGAGTCGGTGGTGAGCGTTGCCGCGGTTAGGAGCCAGGCCGGCATCCAGCCGGGATAGTCCTCGCGCCGACACGTGGTGTATGTCGCCTGGCGAGCGACCGACACGTTGCTGTCGACGAAATCGATTCGCTCGGCGTCGCCATGGGCACCCGTGGCGAGGAATCGATAACGCACGTTGTTGAAAAAACCCTCGAAGGTTTCGAGCTTCAACTCGAGCTCGGGGCCCTCGTAGACATTGCCCGCCTGATTCACGCGAACATTGCCACGAGCCTTGGCCAGATCGTCCGGCTGGTAGTACTCGAGGCGGTCGGCGTTGATGACGGTGTCGCCCCGTCGCATCGAGGCATGGCCTTCGACGATCGTTTCAAGATCGGGTCGGCCCGAAAGCTTGTCGCCATCGACAAAGCTCGGGAGCTGGCCCCGCTCGGCTGGCGGCAATGTTTCGGTGAGCTGCGGCGTGCGCTTGAGCATGAGCGGCGGATCGACGGCGGGCGCATCCTGCGCCAGCGCGCCGTGCGCATGCAGCAACGCAAGTGACAGCGCGGCCAGAGGCAGCGGCGCGCGGCGACGACGCCACATGGCTCGTTTCATTTCAGGCATCGGCACGGTGCAAGGGTTCGTCGGGAAACGGCGCAACTGGGCCGGTGGTTGCAGGGAGGTCGGCTGCGCGGCTGCGCGGCTGCGAGTCGGATTTGTAGAATCGATTATCCATGACAGCCTCCTCGTCTCCCGCCCCTGAAAACACGACCCCGGTACAACCGTCGCAGCCCTTCGAAGCTGTCGATGCGATCGTCTGGCCAGACACGGCTCGGTCCGCGGCCTTCGACGGCTGGCTGGCGAGCCTGGTGACAACACAACGGTTGCGTCCGGACACCGTCCGCCTCGCATCCGCCGATGCGAGCTTTCGCCGGTATTTCAGGGTCGACACTGCCGACGGCACGACACGCATCGTGATGGATGCACCGCCCGAAAAAGAAGACAGCGCCCCCTTCGTGAAGGTCGCTGCCCTGATGCGCGAGGCCGGCGTGACAGCGCCCGCGGTGCTCGAGTGGGATCAAAGGTACGGCTTTCTGCTGCTCGACGATCTGGGCCACCGCACGATGCTAGACGTCGTCGACCCGGCGAATGCCAACGCCAGCCGGCCGCTATACGACGAGGCGATCGACGCGCTGATCCGCTGGCAGCTCGCATCGCGCCCTGACGCACTGCCGCCCTACGACCGCGCCTTGCTCGAACGCGAGCTTGCCCTTTTTCCGCAGTGGTACATCACGCAGCACCGCGGCATGGCGGTCACCGGCAAGTTGCAGGAGCGGCTGGAACGCAGCTTCAAGCTCATCGTCGAGAGCAACCTGGCCTCGCCCAACGTCTATGTGCACCGCGACTTCATGCCGCGCAACCTGATGGTTCGCGACGGTGCAGCAGGCGGCTTGCTCGGTGCTGCCAATGACATCAAGGGCGGTACGCGCCTTGGTGTCCTGGACTTTCAGGACGCGGTCTACGGCCCGATCACCTATGACATCGCCAGCTTGTTGCGCGATGCTTTCCTGAGCTGGGATGAAGCGTTCGTGCTCGATGTCACCGTGCGCTATTGGACCGCCGCCCGCAAGGCCAAGTTGCCGGTCGATGCCGACTTCGGCGCCTTCTATCGTGCGGTCGAGTGGATGGGTCTGCAACGCCACCTGAAGGTCGCTGGCATCTTCGCGCGCCTCACCTTGCGCGACGGCAAGCCGAAGTACCTGGCCGACACGCCCCGCTTCATTGCCTACATTCGCGCCACTGCGGCCCGGTACATGGAACTGACGCCACTGCTGCGCGTGATCGACGAAGTCGAAGGCAACACGGCTTTGTCCGGCTTCGCGTACGGCCGCGTCTGAGATGCCACGGTTTCATTGTTCGGTACCGTTGAGTGCCCGTGTATCACTGGACCTGCCAGCAGGCGCTGCGCGCCATGTGCAGGTGCTGCGCATGCAGCCTGGCGATGCGCTGACGCTGTTCGACGGCGTCGGCGGCGAGTACGACGCGACGGTCGAGCGCATGGGCCGCAGCGATGTTGCAGTCATGGTCGGCGACCATCGTTCGATCGAGCGCGAAGCAGCGCGTGCCGTGCATCTTGTCGTCGGCATGCCAGCCAACGAGCGCATGGACTGGCTGGTCGAAAAGGCAACCGAATTGGGCGTCGCGAGCATCCAGCCGCTGATGACGGCGCACGGCGTGCTGCGCCTGGCCGGTGAACGTGCCGACAAGAAGCGCGCGCATTGGGAAGCCATCGCCATCGCCTCGTGCGAGCAATGTGGACGCAACCGCGTGCCGGTGATCCATCCGGTCCGGTCGTTCGCTGCGTGGCTCGGTTCGATGCCTTCAGAAGTGGCGCCGGCGGATGCACCGGCACGCTTCGTCCTCAGCCTGGCGGACGGGACGCGTCCCTTGAACGCCGTGCTTCCGACGATCGGTGGCCGCGACGCACTGGTCTTGAGCGGGCCCGAAGGCGGCCTGAGCGGCAGCGAAGAGCAAGAGGCAATTGGGCACGACTTCATGCCGGCCACGCTCGGTGCCCGCGTACTGCGCGCTGAAACCGCTGCGCTGGCGGCATTGATGTTGTTGTCCGACGCATCCGAAGCCCGCTAGGCCCCTCAACCCTGTTCCGCCCGTTCCTCCGATGCTTGCCCTCAAACTTCGTCGCCTCGCTTCTGTCACTTCCGCAATCGCGCTCCTTTGCTCGAGCGCGCTTCACGCCCAAGGCTTCAATGCCGTGGCGCCAACGCCGCTGCAGGTGTCACCCGCCGTCGACAAGGCGTTCGAACAACTGATGGCCTCACAGGTCATCAAGCAGTTGCTCGAAGCGGTGCAAGCCGACCACACCCGCTCGATCGAAGACCTGAAGATGCTGACCGAGATTGAAGCGCCGCCCTTCAAGGAGCAGAAGCGCGCCGAGGCTTATCTCGCACGCATGAAAGCACTCGGCCTCGCCGATGCACGCATCGACAGCGAAGGCAACGTCGTCGGCCTGCGCAAAGGCACCAGTAACGGTCCCAAGCTGTTGATCTCGGCGCACCTCGACACGGTGTTTCCGGCTGGCACCGACGTCAAGGTGAAAGAGCGCGACGGCAAGCTCTACGCGCCCGGTATTTCAGACGACGTACGCGGCCTGTCGGTGCTGCTGTCGTGGCTCAAGGTACTCAACGACAACAAGGTGCAGACCGTCGGCGACCTGCTCTTCGTCGGCAATGTCGGCGAAGAAGAGCTCGGCAACCTGCGCGGCATGAAGCACATTTTTGCCGAGCATCGCGACATCGACGGCATGGTCGGCCTCGAGCCGGCACCCGATGGTGCTGTGCTCGTGCTGGGCACCGGAAGCCATCGCTATGAAGTGACCTTCAAAGGTCCGGGTGGGCACAGCTACGGCGCCTTCGGGCAGGTGCCGAGTGCCATCCACGGCATGGGCCGCGCCATCGCCAAGATCGCCGACATCCAGACGCCGAGCGTGCCGCGGACGACCTTCACTGTTGGCACCGTGGGCGGCGGCACCTCGGTCAACACCATTGCGCCCGACGCGCGCATGGCGATCGACATCCGCTCCGATGCAATGGCGCCGCTGCTCGAAACCGAGAAGAAAATCCTGACCGCTATCGACGAAGCCGTCGTTGCGGAGAACAAGCGCTGGAACGTCGACACGTTGACCGCATCGACCAAGCTCATCGGCGATCGCCCGGGTGGCCGCACACCGGGCGATTCGGTCATCGTCGAAGCAGCAGTGCGATCGAACACCGCCTTCGGCCTCAAGACGCTGATGTCAGGTGCCAGCACCGACGCCAATGTGCCGATGTCTCTCGGCATTCCCGCCATCGTCATCGGCGGCGGTGGAAAGACCGGCAACTTTCATGCGCTGTCGGAATGGATCGACGTCACCGATGCGTGGAAGGGTGCGCAGAACTCGCTCTTCACCGTGCTCGGGCTGGTCGGCGTGCAAGGCGTGAGCGAACCACTGCTGGCAAAGCGCCCGCCCCGGACGGCTGTCGTCGGTCAGGCAACGGCGCCGAAGTAATTGCAGCAAGACGGCGCGCCCGGTAGGGAAAAGACAGTTTCCTTTATTCCGCGCGTCAACCGACAATGCCAGCAGTTCTGTCACACGCACGAGGGGAAACTCATGGGATTGTTCGATTCGATAGTCGGTCAGGTGTTGGGCGGGTTGCCGCAGTCGCAGTCGGCACCGCAGGGCGGCATGCCTGCCGGTGGCATGCCCATGGGTGGCGGCCTAGGCGGGATCGGTGACCTCGGCGGTTTGGCCGGTGCACTCGGCGGCCTGCTCGCCAACAACGGGTCGCAAGGCGGACTCGGCGGCCTGGTCTCCAAGTTCGAGCAAGCCGGCCTCGGCGATGTCGTCGGCTCGTGGATCGGCAAAGGCGACAACGTGCCGATCTCTGGCGGTCAGCTCAACGACGTGCTCGGCAATGACACCGTGGCGAGCATCGCCAGCAAGTTGGGCATCAACGCGGCGACGCTGTTGCCTCTGCTGGCGACCATGCTGCCGCAGTTGATCGACCATCTGACGCCGCACGGACAAGTACCCGCTCAGGGCTTAGGCGAGCACGACGATTTGCTGTCATCGTTGAGCGGATTGCTTCAAAAGGGCTAGCAAAGAAGCCTGCAGGTTTCATCGCAAGTTGAGCGCTCGGGAGGGCGCTCTTTTTTTTGTCTATTGCGATCAGGCGGTCGCAGTGGCACCTGCCGCATGCGCGGCATGCGCCACAGGCAATGCGGCGATGACTTCGGCCACGGCTGCCGTCAGCTTCTTCGCATACGGCACATGCAGGAACTCGTTGGGCCCGTGCGCGTTGCTCTTGGGGCCGAGCACGCCGCACACCATCATCTGCGCGGTCGGAAAGCCCGCACTCAGCATGTTCATAAGCGGGATGGTGCCGCCCTGCCCGATGTAGCCGCACGGCGCGCCGAAGTGCGCCTGGCTCGCCGCGTTGAGCGCCTGCTCGAACCACGGCGTGATGGCAGGTGCGTTCCAGCCGGTGGCGCCGCCACCGTGCTCGAAGGTCACCTTGGCCTGGTACGGCGCGTTGTCTTCGAGCAGCGCCTTCATTTCCGCAACCGCCGCACCGGCATCGACCAGTGGCGGGAGGCGCAGCGACAGCTTGAACGCGGTGTAGGGACGCAGCACGTTGCCCGCATCTTTGAGCGCCGGAAAGCCTTCGGCCCCGGTCACGCTCAAGGTCGGCTTCCAGGTGCGATTGAGCAGCGCCTCGAGCGGGTCGGTGGTGGTCGGCAGGGCGAAGGCGGTAGAGCCACCGCAGTCGTAGTGCGCCCATGGAAAGCGCTTGTAGACTTCTTCGCCGAGGATCGCGGCTGTCGCCTTGGCTTGCGCCAGCCGGTCTGCCGGCACTTCGCAATGAAAGCTGGCCGGCAACATGCGACCGGTGGCGCTGTCTTCGAGCCGGTCGAGTACCTGCCGCATGATCCGAAAGCTCGACGGCACCAGGCCCGACGCATCGCCGGAGTGGATGCCTTCGGTCAGCACTTCGACCTTGAGCGTGCCGCTGGCCATGCCGCGCAGCGACGTGGTCAGCCAGAGCTGGTCGTAGTTGCCGGCGCCGGAATCCAGGCAGATCACCAGCCCGACTTCGCCGAGCCGATCTTTCAGCGCGGTGACGTAAGGCAGCAGGTCGTACGAGCCGCTTTCTTCGCAGGTTTCGATCAGGCCGACGATGCGTGGGTGCGCCGCGCCTTGCGCCTTCAGGGCCTGCAGCGCGGCGACGCTGGCGTACACCGCGTAGCCATCGTCCGCACCACCGCGGCCATACAACAGACCGTCCAGATACTTGGGCGTCCAGGGGCCGAGGTCGTTGCGCCAGCCGGTGAACTCGGGTTGCTTGTCGAGGTGGCCGTACATGAGCACGGTGTCGGTCATCGTGGTGCCGGTTGCGGGTACCTCGAAGAACAGCACGGGCGTGCGGCCTTCGAGCCGGACGATCTCGAGCTTGAGGCCTTCGACCTTCTGCGCTTCGACCCAGTTCGCTGCGTTGCGCAGCACCGTGTCGAGATAGCCATGCGCTGACCAGTCTTTGTCGAAACCAGGCGACTTGGCCGGGATCTCGATGTAGTCGGTCAGTTGCTTGACGATGTCGGTGTCCCATTTGACAGTGACATCGGACAGGGCGCGGCCAGCGTCGAGCAGGCCGGTGGGAATTTCGCGGTGCAGGGGTGCATTCATGTGGGGTCTCCGCTGAAGGTGAGCAGGGGCAAAACATTATTCTGCGCCGCTTGGAGAGGTTGACGAAAGCGAAAGGCCGAACGCACCATGCAACCCCATGGCAACTTCGAAACCAACCATCTCGAACATACGGGTCGGCATCGGCGGCTGGACCTTCGAACCCTGGCGCGACAACTTCTATCCCAAGGGCCTGTCGCATGCCAAAGAGCTCGGCCACGCCAGCCGGCACACGACCGCCATCGAGGTCAACGGCACCTACTACAGCACCATGAAGCCCGAAAGCTTCAGGAAGTGGCACGACGAGGCGCCGGACGACTTCGTCTTTTCGCTCAAGGCCACGCGCTACGCAACCAACCGCAAGCTGCTTTCGACCGCGGGCGAATCGATCGAGCGATTCATCGGCAGCGGCCTCACCGAATTGGGTAAAAAGCTTGGACCCATCGTCTGGCAGTTCATGCCAACCAAGCAATTCGATCCGGAAGACTTCGAAGCCTTTCTCGCCCTTCTGCCGAAGAAGGAAGGCAGCCATGCGTTGCGCCACGTGATGGACGTACGGCATCCGAGCTTCATCGTGCCCGAGTACCAAAAGCTCGCGAAAAGATACAAGGTGACGACGGTCTTCACCGACTCCGACAAGTTCCCTTCATTCGAACAACCCGAGGGCGAGTTCACCTATGCACGGCTCATGATGAGCGATGCGAAACTGAAGACCGGCTACGCGCCAAAAGCACTCGATGCATGGGCCGAGCGAGCGCAGAAATGGGCAGCGCCGTCGGCCAAAAAGAGGAGTGACGTGTTCGTCTATTTCATCAACGGCGCCAAAGAAAAAGCACCGGCCGCGGCAGGTGCTTTGTTGGAGCGTCTGGGATGGAAGCCCGCCGCCTGAGAACGCTCGTGAAAGCGTTCCGGATCAGGCCGATTGCAGCGGCTTGTTGGTCTCGACGCTCTTGGCACCCGAGGCACCGAAGCTGATTTCGCCAGACAGCTGGCCGCCTTCTTCGATCACGATCTTGCTGTAGCGAACCTTGCCGGTGACCTTGCCAGTGGCGTGGATCACGAGCTTCTCACGCACCGTGAGGTTGCCGTCGAACAGGCCATGGATCTCGGCAATGTCGATCTCGGCAGAGCCCTTGAAGGCGCCCTGCTCGGCGATCTGCATCACCCGCGAGTCCATCGTGGCCTCGACCAGACCTTCGACGATCAGCGTATCGCAATCGGTGATCTCGACGCCCTTGAGCTTGATGTTGGGGCCGACGGTGAGCTTGCTGCCGCCTTCCTTCATCGGCGAGCCGCCGGCTGCGGCATTGGCGGCTTGCGCGTTGACGAGAGACGAAGGATGCACGGGGCTGCCCGACAGATTGGTCGGCGTGCCGACCAATGGAGCAGGACGGGAAGTGAGCGAATCGGTGTCGCCGGTGCGTTTGCCGAAGAAGGGGGACTGTGTGGCCAAGGGTAGCTCCTCTAGAAAGATCCCCTATCGTAAGAACGCAGTCGGGCGGTTCGGCGCTTCTTGGACAAATTTTGAGTAACTGAATAAAACGACCGGCGTGCGCTGCATACTTTCGGCTGCGTGGGATTGCCATCGAATGCCTCGGCCGCCTGGCCCGCATGCTGCGGCCGATGGGTAGTGCCCTGAGCTCAATCCTCGACACGATCGATCCACCCGATACGACCTTGCGATACGTCGCCGAGCCGCTGCATCACTGCCAACGCCGCCTTGCGAACCGGCATGGGCTGCACGCATCCCACGAAGCGGCTCTTCTTGACGAACATCTCGCTGTAGACCGGCGATGCGAGCGTGAACGCCGTCATCAGTTCGACGAGAGAGAAACCTTCATGCGTATGCCTTTATCGATGCGGTTCAGCGGACGACTTTCATCGACGTCTTCCAGCCAAGCCCTTCGTGCGCCGTGGTGCGCGGCCGGTATTCGCAACCCAGCCAGCCGTCCCAGCCACCATTGGCCGACAACTCGTCGATGAGCGCGAACAGATAGGCGTAGTTGAGCTCGCCCTGATCAGGCTCGTTGCGCTCGGGCACGCTGGCGATCTGAAGATGCCCGACGCGCCCGGTCGGCAGGTACTTGCGCAACTTCATCGCGACGTCGCCCTCGACGATCTGGCAGTGGTACAGGTCCATCTGCACTTGCAGATTGAGCGCGCCGACCGCATCGATGATCTCGTGCGCATGGTCTTGTCGGTTCAAGAAGAAACGCGGTATGTCGCGCGTGTTGATGGGCTCGATCAACAACCCAGTGCCCTGTTTCGCCGCCTCGACCGCGGCCCAATGCAGGTTGGCGATGTAGGTCGGCTGCAAGGTATCGCGCTCGATGCCTTCGGGTACCAGGCCGGCCATCACGTGGATGCGTGGGCACGACAGCGCCTTTGCATAACCCAAGGCCTTGTGGATGCCAGCGCGAAAATCAGCCTCGCGCCCGGGCAAGCAGGCGATGCCGCGTTCGCCGCCATCCCAGTCGCCCGGCGGCGCGTTGAAGAGCACTTGCTGCAGGTCGTTGTCGCGCAATCGAACTGCCAGATCGGCCTCTGGCCACTCGTACGGGAAGAGGTACTCGACCGCTTTGAAGCCATCTTTCGCCGCTGCTTCGAAGCGATCGAGAAACGGAAGCTCGTTGTAGAGAAAACTCAGATTGGCCGCGAATTTCGGCATGGCAAAACTCCTGTCTCGTTGTTGTTCAGTGGCTGGTCTTCGTGCCGGCGTCGCCTCAGGCGCGCTCGAACTTGAACACCGCCGTGCTGGCGCGCGCATTGGGCATCCAGCGTACCTTACGGTCCTCCTGCACGCCAAAAGAGTCGAGCACGCGCAGCTGGTTCTTCCCGGCAAGCATCTCGAAATCCTTGAAGGTGCCAACGCGGATATTGGGCGTGTCGTACCACTGATACGGCAGGCGTCGCGTCACAGGCATGCGGCCACGCGCCACGCTCAAGCGATTCGGCCAATGCGCGAAATTTGGGAAGGCGACGATGCCGATACGCCCGACGCGCGCGGTCTCGCGCAGCATCACTTCGGCATTGCGCAGATGTTGCAGCGTGTCGATCTGAAGCACCACATCGAAGGAGGCGTCGTCGAACATCGCCAGGCCTTCATCGAGGTTGAGCTGGATGACATCGACACCGCGGCGAATGCACTTGAGCACGTTGCCGTCGGCGATCTCGACGCCATAGCCGCTGCAACCACGCTCGCGTTGCAACAGGTCGAGCAGGGCACCGTCGCCGCAGCCCAAGTCGAGCACGCGCGCGCCGTGAGGCACCAGACGGGCGATCAGTTGTTGGGTGTCGCTATCGCTCATGGGTTGCTCAGAGGTTCGCTCATGCCGGCGACCCCAGCTCGGTTGCGACGCGCTCGAAGTAGGAGTGCACGACGCCGACGTAGCGCACATCGTCGAGCAGGAAGGCATCGTGGCCGTGCGGCGCATCGATCTCGGCGTAGCTCACGTTGCGACGGTTGTCGAGCAAGGCCTTCAGCATCTCGCGGCTCCGGGCCGGCGAAAAGCGCCAGTCGGTCTTGAAGCTGACCAACAAGAACTTGGCCGTGGCCTGAGCCAAGGCAAGGCTCAAGTTGCCGCCGTGGTCACGTGCCGGATCGAAGTAGTCCAACGCGCGGGTGATGAGCAAATAGGTATTGGCGTCGAAGTACTCGCTGAACTTGTCGCCCTGATAGCGCAAATAACTTTCGATCTGGAATTCGACCTCTTGCGTCGAATAGCGATAAGTCGTCGGGTTGGCCTCGCCTTTGACGGCGCCGAGCGCCGCTGGGCCGCCCGGAGGCGCGAGCGCCCTCTCGGGGGGCAGCGACCCACGCGCGGCGGGTAGCGTGGGGGCCCGCGGCTGCAGCATTCGCCCGAACTTCTCGTTCATCACGTCGTCACTGAGGTAGGTGATATGGCCGATCATTCGCGCGATCCGCAAACCGCGCTTCGGGATGACGCCGTGCTCATAGAAGTGGCCGCCATTGAAGTCCGGGTCGGTCACGATGGCGCGGCGAGCGACCTCGTTGAAGGCGATGTTCTCGGCCGTGAGGTTGGGCGCGCTGGCGATGACGACGGCATGACCAACGCGCTCCGGATATTGCAAGGTCCACGACAAGGCCTGCATGCCGCCCAGGCTGCCGCCCATGACGGCAGCGAGCCGCTGAATGCCAAGTCGGTCGAGCAACGCAGCTTGCGCATCGACCCAGTCTTCGACCGTCACCACGGGGAAGTCGGCGCCGTAGATGCGGCCGGTCGCCGGGTCGGTGTGCATGGGACCGGTCGAGCCGAAGCACGAGCCCAGGTTGTTGACGCCGATGACGAAGAAGCGATCGGTGTCGAGTGGCTTGCCCGGGCCGATCATGTTGTCCCACCAGCCTTCCGACTTCTCCTGACCTTCGTACACGCCCGCGACGTGGTGCGAGGCATTGAGCGCATGGCACACCAGCACCGCGTTGCTCTTGTCGGCATTGAGCTTGCCGTAGCTTTCCCAGGCAAGCGAGTAATCGCTGATCGACGCGCCGCTTCGCAGAGCAAGCGGCCCCGTGAAGAACATCGACTGAGAAATAACGATCATGTGAGAACTCGGCGTCGCCAAAAACGAGCCGGATCCGGCATCCGTCTTTAGCAGTATTTGTTAAGCGCCCGCAAGCTGGAAGCAAATCGGCGCGTCGGCGAAGTATAGCAACGCCGTCGCTATCAGGGCGGTCGCACCATGCAACACGCTAAACGCCTATGTTGTAAGCGGGCGCTGACTTCACCAATCTTGCAGCGCAAGACACAAACACAAATTCTTCGTTGCATTTATGAGATTTCACTCATAATAAAAATGCTTCCCGCTAACTTCCGGGGCGGCGAATTCGGTGATCGGCCAGCTACGCGCGACACAACGGTTCGTTGGGTCACGCCTTCAGGGTTCCATCGCTTTTGTGTTTGTGTTGATATCAGGAGTCCATCGATGGGCAACAAACTGTACGTCGGCAATCTGCCGTATTCGGTCCGCGACGGTGATCTGGAGCAGGCTTTCGGTCAGTTCGGCGCGGTGACCAGCGCCAAGGTGATGATGGAACGGGACACCGGCCGTTCCAAGGGCTTCGGTTTCGTCGAAATGGGCAGTGACGCGGAAGCGCAAGCAGCCATCAACGGCATGAACGGCCAACCGCTCGGCGGCCGCAGCGTCGTCGTCAATGAAGCCCGGCCGATGGAAGCCCGTCCTCCGCGCAGCGGTGGCGGCTACGCCGGTGGTGGTGGATATGGCGGCGGCGGTGGAAGTGGTGGCGGAGGAGGCTACGGCGGTGGCCGAAGCGGCGGCGGTGGTGGCGATGGTGGTTTCCGCAGCCCTTACGGTGCTGGCCCACGCGGTGGCGGTGGTGGCCGCAGCGGTGGTGGCCGCAGCGGTGGTGGCGGTAGCAGCGGCGGTGGCAGTGGTGGCGGCTACGGAGGCGGTGGGAACGGCGGCTACTGAGCAGCAAGTTGCTCAGAACTAAAAGGCTCCTCGGGAGCCTTTTTGAATGGTTAGTGCTCCGTCTGCCGCTTTTTCCGCCCGCGTCCTTGCACGAGCCGGTCGTACAGCGCGTTGGGCACCAAGCGCATGAGCTTGGCGATCATGCCCATTTGCCAGGGAATGACCCGGTAGCTGGTACCGGACTCGATCGTCTTGAAGGCCGCGTCCGCGAACTCGCTGGCCTGCATCAAAAAGGGCATGCCGTAGCGGTTGCCTTGCGTCAGTGGCGTGTCGATATAGCCGGGGCACAGCGTGACGACCTTAACGCCGCTCGGTCGCAATTCGCCGCGCAGACTTTCGCAATACGCCACGACGCCGGACTTGCTGGCGCAGTAGGCGCCATGCCCCGGCAACCCACGAATCGACGCGACGCTGCCGATGCCAACCAGGCGCCCGCTGCCGCGCTTCGCCATGGCGGCGACGAACGGATGAAAGGTCGCTGCCAGACCGATGTTGTTCACTGCGAAAGTGCGGGCCAGCACGTCGATATCGCCCCGCTCCGCGGTGTCGATCCCGACACTGATGCCGGCATTGGCGATCACCACGTCGGGCAAGCCCTGACAGGCGATGCAATCCGCGCCCGCCGCCACGATGCTGTCGGTTTGCGCTACGTCCGCGCCATAGATCTGAAAGCGGTCGGTAGCCAGTTGCCGGGTTTGCGCCCACGATTCGATCTCGGAGGTGCGGCGGGCCACCAGCGCGAGGTTGTAGCCGGCTTCGTAAAAGCGAGCTGCCAGCGCCTGGCCGATGCCGCTCGATGCACCGGTGATGAAAACAAGGGGTGCCATGGCGGCTCCAGTGGTGGTCAAGAGACGGTCAGCGTTTTTTGGTGGCAGCCGACGCCGGGTTCGCGCCTGGCATCAGCACACCGCGCACGCGGCCGCGCAGCACGGCAACGCCGGTCATGTTGTCGTAGTCGAGGTTGTCGGCAGTGAACTTGTCGGCGCCGCGCGTGAGGGTCACGGGCTGGTTCGACGTCACGCGTTCGGTGTCGAGAAACGCGTAAAGGAACTCGCCACGAAACTGCATTTCGGGCACCGGCTGACCACCGGCTGCGCTGCCCGGTTCACGGGTGACGATCGCGTCGCCGAAGAGCTGGACCTCGCTGCCGTCGGCGTTCGAGAGCCCGCGATTGGCAGTGGCACGCGTGGTAAAGCCGGTCGGAGAAATCGAGCGCAAGCGGACCTTGTCGACCTCGAGCGTGTCGGTGTCGGGGAAGTGCCGGCCTTCAGTGCCGAACAACTCGCTTCGCAAATCGCCGTTGGCAAGGTAGTTCTTGATGACGAAGCCGCGCATGAAGTAGTCCGGTTCGTGCACCGGCGCCACCTTGGCTGTGGGGGCGATCAAGCGCGGCGCGTTGCGCACCAGCCAGTAGGTGCCGAGTGCCAGCACCGCAGTCAGGATGATCGGCAGGTAGATCGTGACGCGATCGAAACCATCGCGCAGCAGCGCCCAGGTCGACTTCATGCGGCCGGTCCGCGCGCGGCGTCGAGCAAGCGGCGGTAGTGGCCGTTTGCAGTCAGCAGCAGATCGCAGAACTCACGCGCCGCGCCCTCTCCACCGCGTGCCTTGGTGACATAGAGCGCCACCTCGAGAACTTCGATGTGCGCGTTGGCTGGCGCGACAGGAAGGGCGACCCGACCTAGCACCGGCAAGTCGGGCCAGTCGTCGCCGATGGCCGCGGCCTGCGACCAAGTGAATCCGAGCGCCGCGAGCATTGCCTCGGCCGCGGGCAATTTGTCTTCGGTGCCGAAGCGTACGTGTTCGATACCGAGTGCCGCCAGCCGCACGCGCAACGGCTTGGAGTCGCGACCGGTGATCACCACCGGCGTGATGCCGGCCATTCGCAACAGCTTGAGGCCATAGCCGTCGAGCGTGTTGAAACGCTTGAGCGTTTCTCCTTCTTCGGTGAAGTAAACGCCGCCGTCGGTGAGCACACCGTCGACGTCGAAGAAGGCGATGCGGATGTCCTGTGCGGCGAGCAGGGTTTCGGCCTTGAACGGGAACGGCATCAGATGACTTTCGCCCGCATCAGGTCGTTGATGCTGAGCGCGCCAATCAGCAAGCCGTCGGCGTCCACGACCAGCACGCTGGTAATGCGGTGCTGTTCCATCAGTTCGGCCGCTTCGACGCCCAGCGCATCGGCGCGGATTGTGCGCGGTGTGTGGTGCATGACCTCGCTCGCCGTCAGCGCACGCAGGTCGGCGCCGGTTTCGATCAGGCGGCGCAGATCGCCATCGGTGAAGACGCCGATGGCGTGGCCCTCTGCATCCACCACGGCGGCAGCGCCCAGGCCCTTTGAACTCATCTCGCGCATCAGCACGCTCATGCTCGCGTCGCGGGTGACGCGTGGCACGTTGTCGCCGCTGCGCATCAGGTCGGCCACATGCGTGAGCAGCTTGCGGCCGAGCGCGCCGCCCGGATGCGAGCGCGCAAAGTCTTCGGTACCGAACCCGCGGGCGTCGAGCAGGGCCACCGCCAGGGCATCGCCCAGCGCCATTTGCGCGGTGGTGCTGGCGGTCGGTGCGAGGTTGAGCGGGCAGGCTTCTTTCTCGACACCGCTGTCCAGCAGGATGTCGGCGTGCCGGCCGAGCATGCTGTCGGCGCGGCCGGTCATGGCGATCAGCGGCACGCCTTGGCGCTTGACGACCGGCAAGATGGCGGCGAGCTCATCGCTTTCGCCGCTGTTCGAAATGGCGATCACCAGGTCGACAGACTTGATCATGCCGAGATCGCCATGACTGGCTTC
Organism: Variovorax sp. GrIS 2.14; assembly: GCF_046115955.1. NCBI lineage: Bacteria > Pseudomonadati > Pseudomonadota > Betaproteobacteria > Burkholderiales > Comamonadaceae > Variovorax > Variovorax sp. GrIS 2.14. Next base: position 193,443 of record NZ_JBJXIA010000001.1, on the reverse strand, counting down.
GGCCGGGTGCACGAACATCGCCGGCGTGCCGGTCGATGCCAGCGTGGCGGCGATCTTGCGGCCGACGTGGCCGCTCTTGCCCATGCCCATCACAACCACGCGGCCGCGCACGTTCAGGATCAGGTCGATCGCCTCGACGAAGCTCGGGCCGATTCGGCTCTTCAGGCCGAGCACGGCGGCGGCCTCGATGTCGAACGTGGTCCGGGCACGCGCGAGCATCTTGTCGGGGTCGGTCGGGGCGACCAGGGGAGGGCGGGAACTCATCGACCGGATTTTATCGGCCGCGCGCATGGTGCTTGCTAGCATCCGCCCATGTCATCGTTCGAGCTTGCCCTGTTGTACTTGCTGGCCGCAGTGATCGGCGTGGTGGCCTGCCGAATGCTAAAGCTGCCGCCGATGCTCGGCTACCTGAGCGCAGGCGTCTTGATCGGGCCACACGCGTTCGCCTTTGCGCAAAACACCGAAGGCATCCAGCACTTGGGCGAGTTCGGCGTGGTCTTTCTGATGTTCGTCATCGGACTCGAGTTCAACCTGCCCAAGTTGCGGGCCATGCGGCAGCACGTCTTCGGGCTCGGGTTGCTACAGGTGCTGTTGACGATGACCATCGCGACCGCCGGCACGCTGGTATTGAGCATGGTGTTACCCGTCGGCTGGCGACTCGGCTGGCAAACGGCGCTGGCCTTGTCGGGCGCGCTCACGATGAGCAGCACCGCCATCGTCGTCAAGCTCATGGCCGAACGGCTGGAGCTGGAGAGCGAACACGGCACGCGCGTGATGGGCGTCCTGCTGTTCCAGGATCTGGCGGTAGTGCCTTTGCTGGTGCTGATTCCTGCATTGGGCGCGCCGCCCGAAGCGCTGGCCACCGCCCTTGGCATCGCGCTGGCGAAAGCGACCTTTTTGATCGGCGTGCTGCTCTACGGCGGCCCACGCGTGATGCGTTGGTGGCTCACGATCGTCGCGCGGCGGCGCAGTGAAGAACTGTTCATCCTCAACGTGCTGCTGATCACGCTCGGCCTCGCGTGGATCACTGAATTCGCCGGGCTGTCGCTGGCTTTGGGTGCCTTCATCGCCGGCATGCTCATCTCGGAAACCGAATACAAGCACCAGGTCGAAACCGACATCCGGCCGTTCCACGACGTACTGCTCGGGCTCTTCTTCATCACCATCGGTATGGCGCTCGACTGGCACATCGTGCTGGACAAATGGACGTTGGTCGCGGTGCTGCTCGTGCTGCCGCTGCTCTTCAAGCTCTGTCTGGTGATGCTGTTGGCGCGCTTGTTGGGCGCAACTGCCGGCGTGTCGCTGCGAACCGGTCTTTACCTCGCGCAGGCTGGTGAGTTCGGCTTTGTCCTGTTGACACTGGCGCAGGGCCGTGGGCTGTTGCCGCCGCAGTTGGCCAGCCCGGTGCTGGCGTCGATGGTGCTGTCGATGTTGGCCACGCCGTTCATCATCATGTACAGCGATGCGATCGTGCGAAAACTGGTTGCCAGCGACTGGCTGCAGCAGTCGTTACAAATGACCTCGATCGCGCGCAAAACCATCAACACCGCCAAGCACGTGATCATCTGCGGCTACGGCCGTTGCGGCCAGAACCTTGCGCGCATCCTGGAACGAGAAGGCATCCCGTACATGGCGCTCGACCTCGATCCCGACCGCGTTCGGCAGGCCGCCGCGGCTGGCGATTCGGTCGTGTTCGGCGATGCGGCGCGGCTGCAGGCGCTGATGGCCGCGGGGCTGGCACGTGCAAGCGCTGTGGTGGTGACCTACCTCGACGTACCCGGGGCGCTCAAGGTGCTGGCCAACACACGTGCGCACGCGCCGCAGGTGCCGGTGATCGTTCGCACCCAAGACGACCACGATCTCGAAAAGCTGCAGGCGGCCGGCGCGACCGAGGTGGTGCCGGAAGCGATCGAAGGCTCGCTGATGCTGGCGAGCCATGCGCTGGCGCTGGTCGGCGTGCCGATGCGGCGCGTGATCCGCGTGGTGCAAGACCTGCGCGACGCGCGCTACAACCTGCTGCGCGGCTACTTCCACGGCGCCGACGACGACAACGCGGACGAACTCGACCACGAGCGGCTCAACAGCTTCACTTTGAATTCAGGCGCGCGCGCGGTCGGGCAGCCGCTGGCGCGGCTGGCGCTGCATGCGCTCGGTGTGCGAGTGGCGAGCATTCGGCGGCACGATGGTCGGGCGAGTGAACCGGGGGAAGACACCGTGCTGCTGGACGGCGATACGCTGGTGCTGTCGGGCAAACCGGGGAATCTGGCGATGGCCGTTGAACGGCTGCAGAAGGGTTGAACGGAAACCGACGCCTTTAAAGCGCCGCGCCCGCGCGCGTCGGCGGCAGATCCGCGATATCCCCCGGCACCCACTGCTCGTCGATGCGTACGAAGTTCTTGCGCTGGGTCAACTGCCATCCTTGCGCCGCCGGTTGCCAGCGTGCACTGCGCCAGGTCGGCAGCTCGCGTGCCAACGCCTCAGCGACGCCCGGGTTGTCGAGCCACGGTGCGGGTTGGTCGAGCACCCACCGAACGTCGGCTGGAACGCCGGTGTACGGCTTGCCACGCAGCCGCATGTCGTCGACCCGACCGATGTTGGCCACGCTTTCCAGCTTGACTGCGCGCGCGATGCACAGGCGTCGCGCGCCGGCCCAGTCGGCCAGTGAGGGCAACGGCTGGTACACCAAGAGCGCCTGCGACACAGCACCGCCGGAGACGCCGTTGGCAGGCGCCGCATACAAGCCGGCCGCCACGAGGATGTTCATCCACGACACCGTGGCTGCATTGTCGATCTCGACATTGACGGGCTCCTGGTCGTAGGCCAAGCCGTTGGCTACGCAAATCGGATCTCTACCCGGGCTGTCGCCTCGCGCTATGGCGATACGCATGGCAGTCTGCAGCGCATCCGCAGAAACCTCGGGAGGCCTCGGCCACCAAAGCACCGCGACAAACAGGGCGAGCAGCGTCGTGGCAACACCAAACGCTGCGTGCCGCCTCCCGTCGGCAGTGCCACGCGGTGTCGATTGATTTGTAGACGAACCAAGAGACGCAGCGACCGTCCGGGCGCGCTGCGAGCGGGGGCCCAGCGCAGCACCGCATGCGTCGCAAAACGGCGCCTTGTCATCGATCTGCTTCGAGCATGCTGCGCACCACATCGACTTCGCTACTTTGCACATGCTGGCCGTACGCCAGCGGCACCAGCGCGATCGGTTTTGCAGGCGTTGTCAGCGCAGCTCAATTGGCCATGCTCGGGTTACGCTTTTCTTCGTCGATCCGCTGTTGCTTTCTTACTGCATCGCACTGCGGGTGCGATTTGAATTCGGCCTTGGCACATTGATTGACCATGCACTGCGCCATGGCGATGAAGTTGCGCCCGGCGCATTCCGTCTGCGGGGCGGCCGGCGGTGGCGGGGGTGGCTCAGGCGCCGGAACCGGCGTCGGCGCCGCCGTGACCGGCGCGGCGGCGGCCACCACAGGCGCGGGTGCTTGAGCTTTCTTCGCCTTTGCAGATGCCGTCGCTACAGCGGTGCGAGCGGGTGCCGCGCGGGTTTCGGAGGTCCCACGCGCCGGCTGCGCCGTTGATGCGACTGACGCAGTCGCCGAGGCTGCCGGGGATGCGACGGCCGTGGTTATTTCGGCAGCCGGCGCCGGTTCAACAGCGCCCGTAGCAGCCGGTTTGCCTGCCGCTGGCACCCCCACTGACAAAACCTCTGTTGCTGGACCCCAGCCTGAAAACCAGTACCAGCCAGCGCCTGCAACGATGGCCGCCAACAGCACGATCACGCCTATTCCGGCGCCGCTGGAAGATTTCGGCTCAGGCAAAGTCAGCGGCGCCTCCGGATGACGGCGCGAAACGGCGTCGTCCGCTGCGACGAAAGTCGATCGAGGCGGGCCGGGTTGCAAGGAAGGTAGAGAGGAGGAAAGCGATGAAGGCGACAAGGCAGGGAACAGCGTCGATTCCGCTATGGATGGCTTCAGAAGAGTCACGTCCTCGGGCTGGTGCTTCGAGCGCGCAGCGGGGTTGACGATGACGGTTCTTTCGTCCTCGAATGGCACAGCGGGGGTAGTCGGTCGTATGGGCGCAGGATTGCCACGTTCCAGCGGACTGGGTGGCAATTTCCCTTTCTCCAACGGCGCGGGCTCGGTAGCAGGCCATTCGTTCACGTGCGCTGCTTCTGCGCGCAGCGTGGAACCCGACGTCAGCCTGCCGCCGCAACCCTTACAAAATCTGGCGCCGTCTCTATTTTCGGTGCCGCACGCGGGACATACCACAGCCATATCGCACCCCAAAGTATCTTTGTAACTATGTTAAACCGCGATCTGTCGGCTGTCATCACCCGATTCCGGCTTGTTACTGCTGACGCGCACCGGCCGCGCAAGACTCCGGCCTGATGCGCTCAGGTGACCGCGACTCGCTTCGGCTTGTTCACCATGCGCCTGGCGATCACTGCACCCAAAGCCAGCACCAGCTCCAGCGCCAGTCCCGGTTGTCGATTCGACATCTCGGAAAAGCGGATTGCCGTCAGTCTCCAAACGCGAGCCGGACCGGTCGCCACCACGTTGGCAGAGCGTGGCAGGCGCGAGAAAAACGAACCCTCTCCCACGACCGAGCCGGGGTTGAGGATGGCCAATTGCATCTGCCCCTTGTCGCCGATGAGGTGGACACTGAGTGCACCGCTCTCGATGAAGAACAGAGTTCGGTCGTGCGCGTTCTGGTCGATCAGGACCTGGCCGACGGCCAGGTCGGACACTTGCAAATAGCTGGCAAGCATCTCCCATTGCGGCGGCGTCAACGCTGGCGCAAAGGCGTCGTAGCTCGTGTTTTGCGAGACGGCGCGGCACAAATCCTGGATGGTCGATGACATGGCTTCAACACCTGCGTTAGGTGGCGCAGTATGGCGGAGTGCCTGCCAGAACAGCGACAAATGTCACGTTTGCATACGGATTGCTACTACTTTCCAATGCAAAAGCGGGAAAAAATCACACCCAATAAATCGTCAGGACCAAACTCGCCAGTGATTTCGTTCAACGCATTTTGCGCAAGGCGCAGCTCTTCAGCCAACAGATCGAGTTGCTGCGCCCGCGTAAGCAGATGCTCGTTGGCGATGCCGAGGTGCCCACTCACACGCTCCAGCGCCTGCACGTGTCGGGCGCGTGCCAGATAGGTCCCTTCGGGCACCGCCTGCCAACCGGCAACTTCGAGCAGTTTGTCGCGCAGCGCCCCGACGCCGAGGCCGGTCTTGGCGGACAACATGATTCCGGAGCGAGGGTGCGTGTTCGCGACCGCATCCCGCTTGTTCCAGACATTGACCACGGGTACCGACGATGAAAGCTTGGCTTGCAGGCCCTGAAGAATTTCATGGTCCGCCGCTGCGTAGATGTCGGTATCCGCGCGCGTCAAGTCGTGCAGAAAAAGCACCGCGTCGGCGCCTTCGATCTGACCCCAGGCACGCGCGACGCCGATCTTTTCGACCTCGTCGGTGCTGTCGCGCAGGCCCGCGGTGTCGGCAACGTGCACGGGCACGCCGTGGATCTGAATCGTTTGCGAGACGACGTCCCGCGTCGTGCCAGGCACCGCGCTCACGATGGCAAGCTCGGCGCCCGCCAGTGCATTCAACAACGAGCTTTTTCCTGCATTAGGCTGGCCGGCAATCACCACCTTAATCCCTTCTCGCAGCAACGCGCCCTGGCGTGCACGCCGTTGCACTGCGGTCACTTGTGCACGCAATGAATCGAGTTGCCCCGTGGCATCTGCCTTCTGCAAAAAGTCGATCTCTTCTTCCGGAAAGTCCAGCGTTGCCTCCACCAGCATTCGCAGATTGACCAGCGCATCGCGCAAGCTGTGAATCTCGCGCGAGAACTCGCCCGAAAGGGATCGCGACGCGCTGCGCACCGCCGCTTCAGTGCTGGCGTCGATCAGGTCCGCAATCGCTTCGGCCTGCGCCAGATCGATCTTGCCGTTCAAAAAGGCGCGCTGGCTGAACTCGCCAGGTTCTGCAATACGAAGATGGGGCAGCCTCGGAAGACTCGTCGCCGCGTCGATCTCCGTCGCAGCTTCGAGACAGCGCGCGACCAGCAGTTGCAGCACCACCGCGCCACCATGCGCTTGCAGCTCCAGCACGTCTTCCCCGGTGAACGAGTGCGGCGCCGGAAAATGAATCACCAGGCCACGATCGATCGGCTCACCCCGCGCGTCCCGAAACGGCAGGTAGGTCGCTTCGCGCGGCTTGAGTTCGCGTCCGCACAGCGCGTTGATCAGTGGCGCCAGGCGCGCGCCCGATACGCGGACGATCCCCACAGCGCCGCGCCCCGGCGCAGTGGCGACGGCGACGATCGGATCGTTCGTGCGAGACAGCATGGCGCGATTCTTTCAGTTCTTGGAGCACGTTCGGAGCGCTCACAAAAAAGGGCCGCTTTTGCGGCCCTTCAAGGTTGGGTATATGCGCCGCGGCTACTTTTTCCCCAATACGCCGAGGCGCTTGTTAATGAACCACTGCTGTGTGATGGACAAAGTGTTGTTGGTGATCCAGTAAAGCACCAGGCCGGCCGGGAAGAATATGAACATCACGCTGAAGGCCAGCGGCATGATCCACATCAACTTGGCCTGCATCGGATCGGGCGGGGTCGGGTTGAGCCAGGTCTGAAACAACGAGGTGCCGGTCATCACGACCGGAAGGATGTACCAGGGGTCTGGCGCCGAAAGGTCATGAATCCAGCCAATCCACGGCGCATGGCGCATTTCGACCGACGACAACAGCACCCAGTACAGCGCGATGAACACCGGGATCTGAATGACGATCGGCACGCAGCCACCCATCGGATTGACCTTTTCCTCGCGGTAGATGCGCATCATCTCTTGCTGCATCTCCTGCGGCTTGTCTTTCAGCCGCTCACGCATTTCAGTGACCTTCGGGCTTATGGACTTCATCTTGGCCATGCTGGCGTAGGCTTTGGCATTGAGCCAATAGAACGCTGCCTTCAGCAACACCACCAGCGCGACGATCGACCAACCCCAATTGCCCAGCAGTGCGTGGATCTCGTTGAGCAACCAGTAGAGCGGCTTGGAGATGATGGCGAAGATGCCGTAGTCCTTGACCAGGTCCAAGCCAGGCGCAGTCGCTTCAAGCGTGCGTTCGATTTCAGGGCCAGCGAACAAGCTGCTGCTGACGACCTGCGTGGTCCCGGGAGCAATCTTTGGCAAGGCGGCCACCATGGCGATCGAGTACAGGTTGTCGCCCAGATCGCGAACACGGAATTCACGCTTCAACTGGTCGCTGCCTGCCCCCGTCAACAGCCAGGCCGACACGAAGTAGTGCTGGACCATCGCGACCCAACCATCATTTGCGGCTGGCGGTGGCTCTGCCTTCCCCTTGGCAATGTCCTTGAAGTCGAGCTTGTGGAACTTCTTTTCGTTCGTATAAGCAGCCGGGCCTGTGAACGTATTGGTGCCGAACATCGTGCCCGCGGCCACCGTGCCGTGGCGCACCAGTTGCAGATAGAGCTGCGCGTCACGTGGCTTATCGCTCATGTTGACGACCTCGTGGCGCACGCCGATCGAATAGCTTCCGCGGTTGAAGATGTAGGTCTTGATGTACTTCAGACCACCGACGGGCTGGCTTTCGAAGGTCACTTCAAGCGCGTTCTGGCCATCGGCCATCTCATGCGGGCCTGATTTAACGGCCATCGGCGTCAGATGGTTCGGAAACCTGTCGCCACTGTCAACGGGGTTGATCAGGCCGGATTGGGCAACGTAACGCGTGGCTGGCGAGCCGTCTTCGAACAACACAACATGCTTGCTGCGATCGCCGTTGTCTTCGTACTTGAGCAGCTCGAGGTGATCGACGGTCGCGCCCTGGCTGTCGATGTCAGCCTTGAAGAGGTCGGTGGTGATGGCAATGCGTTCGCTCGCAGCCGGCGCTGCGGCTTGCGTCGGCACCGCGCCTGCCGCGCCCGAAGTAGAAGACGAGGCTGTCGGCACACCATTGGTTGCGCCGGCGGTGGCAGGCGCATTTGCAGCCACCGTCGGTTTACCCGAGGGCAAAAACGTCGGCTTGTTGCCGTTGAAGACTTGCCATTGGTCCCACAACAACACCAGTGAAAAGCCAAATATCACCCAGAGGATGGTTCGGCGGATATCGAGCATGTTCATGGCGAAGACTTCTTGTCGGGAGACAGACCAGCGAACAGTGACCTGGTTGGGTCACATGGGCGCTTGCCTTTGGTGGGAACTGGGTCGTGTCCGCCGGCGCAAAAAGGCTGGCAGCGAACAAGACGCTTCAAAGTGAAATAGCTGCCATGCGCTGCACCGTGGACCTCGAGCGCTTCGATCGCATAGACGGAGCAAGTGGGCGTAAAGCGGCACGAGGCGCCGAGCCAGGGGCTCAACAGCAAACGGTAAGCCTTTACCAGCCAGATCAGCACACCACGAATCATGCGCGTGCCCCTGCCGCCCGCTTCAAAAGCTGCTGCAGCTCTAGCCGCACAGCGGCCTTGAGCTTTTCGGAGGTCGCACTGACGAATTCCTTGCGATCGAAACCGGAGCGCAAGCGAACGACGTGCGCCGCTATCGGCAGGGTAACTTCCGGCGCTGCACTCACGTTGTAGATCTGGCGTTTGATGGCGTTGCGGGTCACCGCGCGTTTTGCCCATCGTTTGGGGACCATGGCACCGAGCCAGACGTCTTGTACGTCGAACAGGGTCGCGACTTCACCGGCCGGCACGTCGAGCGGGCAACGGTGCAATGCAAAGTGAGGAGTGCGCGCCACGGTGGAACCTGCGAGCACGGCTTGGAATTGCGCGCGGGTTTGGAGCCGCTGCATGGAAAGCAATCTCGACGCACCAGCAACCGGGGCCGACGGATCGAAATTTCGACGGTCCGGCAGTGGCGCGCGGACCGGTTTCAGACAGCCAGGCGCTTGCGGCCCTTGGCGCGGCGCGCGTTGATGACGGCGCGGCCACCGCGTGTCTTCATGCGGACCAGAAAACCGTGGGTACGGGCGCGGCGGACTTTGGATGCTTGGTAAGTGCGTTTCATGATGGTTCTTCCTGATATGCCCGACAGGTGCCGAGCCCCCCGAAACACAAAAAGGGTTTTCAGGGAAACCCGCGATTATCGCAAACATTTCTGTAAGCAACAATGATCGCTTGTTTGGCGTTGCTCTCGACGCTCTACAACTGCGTGCTGTCCCTGCGCTCCAGCGGCATTCCTTACCACCTTCTCATGACCTTTCCAGGTGTCTTCAGGAGTGTGGATAAGGTTTTGACAAGTTAGAATGTCGGGCGCTTGCCGCAGAGAATATCCACAATACAAAGACAAGAGAATGCCCGAGGGATTCACCACCATTTACAGCACCCATGTCGACTGACGACATCGGTGAAAGCCTGTGGCAGGCCTGCGTCGATCAGCTCGCCCAGGAGCTGTCGGAGCAACAATTCAATACCTGGATTAAACCGCTCACTGCACAGGTTGCGGACGATCTTTCGCGCATGACGGTGTTCGTCGCAAACCGCTTCAAGCTGGACTGGATTCGTGCCCAGTACGCGGGCAAGATCGCGTCGATGGCAGAGAAAATGTATGGCCAGCCTGTAGCTATTGAGTTAGCGCTCGCTCCGCGTGAAATGCCCGTTCGCTCTACGCCAATGGCGGTGATGTCCGAGACCGATGTACCGCGCGACGTCGCTGGGCCGGGAGAAGATCCAGCCGCGGCTGCTTTCAAGAACCGACTCAACTCCGGCCTCACTTTCGACACGCTGGTCGAAGGGACCGCCAATCGAATGGCGCGTGCCGCTGCCATGCACGTTGCCGGCATGCCGGGCCACTTGTACAACCCGCTTTTCATCTACGGCGGCGTTGGCTTGGGCAAGACCCACTTGATGCATGCTGTCGGCAACAAACTGCTCGCCGACCGGTCCGACGCCAAAGTTCTCTACATCCATGCCGAGCAGTTCGTGTCGGATGTGGTTAAGGCCTATCAACGCAAGACTTTCGACGAGTTCAAGGAGCGCTATCACTCGCTCGACTTGCTGCTCATCGACGACGTCCAGTTCTTTGCCAACAAGGACCGAACGCAAGAAGAGTTCTTCAATGCATTCGAGGCCTTGCTTGCCAAGAAGTCGCACATCGTGATGACAAGCGACACTTATCCGAAGGGCCTGGCCGACATTCACGAGCGACTTGTTTCACGATTCGATTCGGGTTTGACGGTCGCCATCGAGCCACCTGAACTGGAGATGCGCGTCGCCATCCTTATCAACAAGGCCCGTGCCGAGTCAGCTGAAATGCCGGAAGAGGTCGCATTCTTCGTCGCGAAGAACGTGCGCTCCAACGTTCGTGAACTTGAAGGCGCGCTGCGCAAGATCCTCGCCTACTCGCGCTTCAACCAGAAAGAGATCTCGATCGCACTGGCACGTGAAGCCCTGCGCGATTTGCTATCAATACAGAACCGGCAGATCTCTGTCGAGAACATCCAGAAGACGGTGGCCGACTATTACAAGATAAAGGTCGCCGACATGTACAGCAAGAAGCGCCCGGCCTCTATTGCGCGGCCACGGCAGATCGCGATGTACCTGGCCAAGGAACTGACCCAGAAGAGCCTTCCTGAGATCGGAGAACTCTTCGGTGGGCGTGACCATACGACGGTGCTGCACGCTGTGCGCAAGATCTCTGGAGAGCGCCAGCAACTGACCGAGCTCAATCAGCAGCTGCATGTGCTCGAGCAGACGCTCAAGGGTTGAAAAGCGAGCATCGAAACCATGATCTATTTGTCATCACAGATTCAAGCAAGACTGTCAAAGGACAACTCTGGGGACAGTTCCGGCACAAGCGGGCAGTTGTCCACAGGCCAGACGCAAACCGAAAAGTTATGCGCTTTGGCACGACAGCAGAAAACACGGCTACACACAGCCAGAGGGACGAGGCAAGTGCCTGTCAGGAAAGGAGAAAATGCCTCTTTCCACAGGGCAGCGCTGCCCTTATCTACTACTACTAAATTAAATTAAAGAAATAAGGAAGAGGTAAGAAATGATCGTCCTGAAGGCAAACCAAGACAAAGTCCTCTCCGCGCTGCAGTCGGTGGCGGGCATCGTCGAGCGCCGGCATACGCTGCCGATCCTGGCCAACGTGTTGATCCGCAAGACAGGCGGACAGTTGCAACTCACGACCAGTGATCTTGAAATCCAGATCCGCACGACATCAGAACTTGGTGGCGACGAAGGCAACTTCACGACGACCATTGGTGCGCGCAAGCTCATCGACATCCTGCGCACCATGCCGGCAGACCAGACCGTGAGCTTGGAGTCGAGTGCGAGCAAGCTGGTGCTGAAGGGCGGAAAAAGCCGCTTCACGTTGCAGTCGCTGCCGTCCGAAGACTTTCCGCTGGTGCAGGAAGCCGCCAACTTCGGACCCGTGTTCAGCGTCCCGCAAAAGACGCTTAAAGACCTTCTCAGCCAGGTTTCGTTTGCGATGGCAGTGCATGACATCCGGTACTACCTCAACGGCATCCTTTTCGTCGCCGAAGGCAAGCAATTGAGCCTGGTCGCGACCGATGGTCACCGCCTTGCTTTTGCATCAGCCACGCTCGACGTCGAAGTGCCACGGCAAGAAGTCATCCTTCCTCGCAAGACGGTGCTCGAGATGCAGCGCCTGCTCTCCGATGCCGAAGGCGCGATCGAAATGCAGTTCGCCAACAACCAGGCGAAGTTCAGTTTTGGCGGCATGGAGTTCGTCACCAAGCTGGTCGAGGGCAAATTCCCCGACTACAACCGCGTGATCCCCAAGAACCACAAGAACAGCGTGACGCTGGGTCGTGCACCATTGCTCGCCAGCTTGCAACGCACCGCCATCCTGACGAGCGAAAAGTTCAAGGGTGTGCGCCTCAATCTCGAGCCCGGCACTTTGCGCATTGCGTCGAGCAACGCAGAGCAGGAAGAAGCGCAAGACGAACTCGACATCGACTACGGTGGCGACGCGATCGAGATCGGCTTCAACGTGACCTACCTTATCGACGCATTGGCCAACATGGGCCAGGAGATGGTTAAGTTGGACTTGGCCGATTCGAACAGCTCGGCCCTGTTCACCATTCCCGACAACGCGAGTTTCAAGTACGTCGTGATGCCAATGCGAATTTAAAAAAATAAGCCAGTCTGTTTGCCCGAGTTAGCGAGTCAGTGAGCGAGAGGAAAGAGTCCCAATGAGCGAAGAAAACAAGCCGAAAGTTCCGTCGGAAGCCCCGCATACCGAACCGGTCTACACCCCTGAAATCGAAAGTGCGATTCCGGTTGAGATCATTGCGCCCGACACTTCGTATGGCGAAGGCTCCATCACGATCCTCGAGGGCTTGGAGGCGGTGCGTAAGCGCCCCGGCATGTACATCGGGGACACGTCCGACGGCACCGGTTTGCACCATCTTGTTTTCGAAGTGGTGGACAACTCGATCGACGAAGCGCTGGCCGGCTATTGCGACGACATCGTCGTCACCATCCATTCCGACAACTCGATTTCGGTCACTGACAACGGTCGCGGTATTCCGACCGGCGTGAAGATGGACGACAAGCACGAGCCCAAGCGCTCTGCCGCTGAAATCGCCTTGACCGAACTGCACGCAGGCGGCAAGTTCAACCAGAACAGCTACAAGGTGTCGGGTGGCCTGCACGGTGTGGGCGTGAGCTGCGTGAATGCGCTCAGCGTGAAGCTGCGCCTGGTGGTTCGTCGTGAAGGCAAGATCCACGAACTGGAGTTCAGCCGTGGCTTCGTGCAAAACCGTTTGCTCGAGATAGTGAACGGCGTTGAGGTGTCACCGATGAAGGTCATCGGCGAGACAGACAAGCGCGGCACCGAAGTTCATTTTTTGCCCGACACGACAATTTTCATCGAGAACTCGGACTTCCATTACGAGATCCTGAGCAAGCGTCTGCGTGAGCTGAGCTTCCTGAACAACGGCGTGCGCATTCGTTTGCTCGACGAACGCACAGGGAAGGAAGACGACTTCTCAGGCGCGGGCGGTGTGCGCGGCTTTGTCGAATTCATCAACAAAGGCAAGACCGTATTGCACCCCAATGTCTTCTACGCAGAGGGCAGGCGTCCGGCCGAAACCTATGGTGGCATCCCAGGTACGGAGATCGGCGTCGAAGTCGCGATGCAGTGGAACAGCGGCTACAACGAGCAAGTCCTGTGCTTCACCAACAACATTCCACAGCGTGACGGCGGCACCCACCTGACCGGCCTTCGCGCCGCGATGACCCGCGTCATCAACAAGTACATCGACGAGAACGATTTCGCCAAGAAGGCCAAGGTTGAAGTCACTGGCGATGACATGCGCGAAGGTCTGTGCTGCGTCATGAGCGTGAAGGTGCCCGAGCCTAAATTTTCCAGCCAAACCAAGGACAAGCTGGTGTCCAGCGAAGTGCGTGCACCGGTCGAAGACATCGTTGGCAAGTTGCTAGCCGACTATCTGCAAGAACGCCCGGCTGATGCCAAGATCATTTGCGGAAAGATTGTCGAAGCGGCCCGAGCGCGCGAAGCCGCCCGCAAGGCGCGCGAAATGACGCGCCGCAAGGGCGTGCTAGACGGCATGGGCTTGCCCGGAAAGCTGGCCGACTGCCAGGAAAAAGATCCGGCACTTTGCGAGGTCTACCTGGTGGAGGGTGACTCAGCCGGCGGCTCTGCCAAGCAGGGGCGAGATCGCAAGTTCCAGGCTATTCTTCCACTGCGCGGCAAGATCCTGAACGTGGAAAAGGCACGCTACGAAAAGCTGCTGACCAGCAACGAAATCCTGGTGATGATCACTGCGCTCGGTACGGGTATCGGCCGCGCAGGTGGGAGCAGTGCCGGCGGCGGTGCGGACGACTTTAACGTCGCCAAGCTGCGCTACCACCGGATCATCATCATGACCGACGCCGACGTCGACGGTGCCCACATCCGCACATTGCTGCTCACCTTCTTCTATCGCCAGATGCCCGAGTTGGTCGAACGCGGCCACATCTACATTGCCCAGCCGCCGCTCTACAAAGTGAAGGTCGGCAAGGAAGAGCAATACCTGAAAGACGGTCCGGCACTCGATGCCTTCCTGCTCAAGGTCGCATTAAAAGACGCGAGCATTGAAACCGGTGGCGCCAACTCGACCACGCTCTCTGGCGACACGTTGTCTGAACTGGCACGCAAGCACCAAGTGGCCGAAGCCGTGATCGCACGGCTGCGAAACTTCATGGATGCAGAGGCACTGCGCGCCATTGCAGACGGCGTCGCGCTCGACCTCGACAACCCGGGCAGTGCTGAGGCCTCGGCCGTCGCATTGCAGATCAAGCTGCGAGAGCTGAACAGCACCGGCGTGCCTGCCGAAGTTGCCAGCGAGTTCGACGTGCGCACCGACAAACCGTTGCTGCGCATCAGCCGCCGGCATCACGGCAATATCAAGAGCAGCGTCATCACGCAGGACTTCGTTCATGGCGCTGACTACGCAGCTCTGGCCTTGGCAGCCAACACCTTCCGCGACCTGCTGAGTTCCGAGGGCGCCGTTGTCAAACGTGGTGAGGGCGAACGTGCAAAGGAAGAAAAGGTAGCCGACTTCCGTATCGCCATGAAATGGCTGATCAGCGAAGCCGAGCGCACCACTTCACGGCAGCGCTACAAGGGCCTGGGCGAAATGAACCCCGAGCAGCTGTGGGAAACCACGATGGACCCGACCGTGCGTCGCCTCTTGCGCGTGCAGATCGACGATGCCATTGAGGCCGATCGCGTGTTCACGATGCTGATGGGCGACGAGGTGGAGCCGCGGCGGAATTTCATTGAACAGAATGCGCTGCGGGCTTCGAATATCGATGTTTGATCGTAACTAACGCGCCTTGATTTAGACAAAGACGCTACCTTCGGGTGGCGTTTTACTTGGTCAATCCGACCGAAGAGGGCGTGCGGTTTAAGAGTCGAGCGAGTTGAACAATCTGAGGATAGGTCTTGTGCAGCTTGCCGAAATGCAATTAGCAATAACGGTTGAATGCGGCGATTAATTCTTCGGGGGTCCATTTATGTCGCACGGCGGTGTGGGGCATTGAATATCTTTTGGGCGTAGCTTTACTTACAGCTCAAGCGCAACTGCAACGCACCTGATTGCACTGATAGCGCCGGCAAGAAAGCAGCCAAAAGCTCATGGCCAGCATCATTGCCGGCACTGCAACCGAAACTGTCGACCGCGCGCGTCTTTCCGGTCTCGGGTCAGTTGATCTTGCGTCCATGCGCCCTGCGGCTGGCGCGCCATTGCATCGATCGACTTTATCTTTGCATCGAGCGTTGTGCACTCGTTGGAAGCGTTCTCAACGCTCAGCGCGGTACGTTGTTCTTGTCTATGTATTTGGGCCAAGACAGCACTGTTATTTCGTGTCGATGCTTCCTTGTCTGCGGCACTTAGCCCATCTGCGAGATTCACATCAGGCTGCACCCAGACGATAGTTGGGCGGCTGCCTTCCGGGCATGGGCCATCGGAGTACGCCGTTGTGCCCAAAGCGGAAATGCACTTGGTGACCCCGTAGCTTTCAGTCGGGCTTGGGTTTGGTTTTGCCGCAGGTTGAATTGATGCAGATGGGGGTGTTGGTTCTGTGGCGACGGCCGTCGGGGCACTCGATGTCGTGGCGGCAGGGGGTTGGAGTGCGCCACTCGAGCAACCATTCGGCGCCTTTATATGCAAGGAATACGACTGCCGCTGCAAGCGCCAGCCAAACCACCCAGTGGCTGTCCTGTTTTGGTCGCAGGCCACGTTCCCAAACTGTCATCGCCTCTCGGCGGTCTTGCAAAAGGTCGTGATCGTTTAATGCCATGCGGCGTAGTGTCTTCGTTCAAAACAGGCCCCGCCGCGCGCGTTCGAAGAAATTGCAGCGCAGCCCCGCGCCCGACCGCTTCCTGCCGCCATGAGCAGCAACAGCCCGGCGGGCATGGGCTTCTTTGATTGCGTCGAGGGTGGATTGCGCGTTAGCCATGGTGGAGGCTCCGTTTTGGGTGAGATTGATTGATGTTGGTTCATATCAAGACGGCGAGCGCACCGCTGTAGATGTCGGCGAAATTCGCAGGCGAGAGATGGGCGGGAAAAAGGGGTAGTCGATCGAGAGATAGAAGGGGTGATCAATCACCTGAAGCTGCTGCAAAGCGCTCCCGCATTGACGATGACGCTACAAAAAACATAGCGCACTGGTGTTAACGCTGTGGCTAGCCCGCTCCTTGCTAAGCAGAATCTCATGCGGTAACGCTTGGCAATCTCCCAACACCCTCTCTAACCACCTCCAGCGGCAAGGACTTCGGCAGTGACCACACCTTCCAGGAATTCGCGACCTTCGTTCGACGCATCCAGCGCGCTGGCTTGCCTCTGTCTCGCCTTTTGTGCCGCGCTGCCTGCGCATGCGCTCCCGAGCAACCCGCCGATCCTCGTCGCGCAACAGGGCGTCGAGTACATGAGCGGTGGTGCGAACAAGGACGAGGCGGCCTTCATGGCCATGGTGTCGCCGCGCTGGGCGGCCACGTTCGAATTCGGCTTGAAGAACGCCAGGCTGCCGGCGCCGGTACGCGTGGTGGTGCACAACGCGTCGAATGGCGATCTGATCATGGACGCGCTGTCGTCAGGCCCGGTCATGCTGGCGCGGCTCGAGCCCGGCGCCTACGACGTCGACGTGACGGTGGGCGGGCTCACGCTTACGCAATCGATCAGCGTTTCCATCGATGTGCCGGGGCACGCAGTTTTCAACTGGCCTTCGAATTTCGACATGGTGGCCGCTACTCAGGCCGCCGCACCTGTGACGGCGCAGACGTTGCCGGCACCCGCGCCGCAAGTGACGGAGGCATCGCGGACCACGGCGATGTTGTCGGTCAAGCATTGACCGTGCTGCGCCGGGGTTCTGCACCGTTGCGGCGCGGGCCGCAAAGCCGCGTGGCAACAGCAGGCAAGCGGCCGCGTACCGACAATCGGATCCCCACGTTTTCCAATGCGAGCTGCCGATGTTGATCAATTGCGTTGCCTACCAGCACGGCGCCAAGCTAGCCGATATCGATGTAGACAGCATCAGCGACTACATCGCGCGGCCCGACTGTTTCGTGTGGGTCGCACTGAGTGATCCGGAGCCTGAGGAGCTGGCGATGATGCAGTCGGAGTTCGGCTTGCACGAGCTGGCAGTCGAAGACGCGAGCCACGGCCATCAGCGGCCGAAGATCGAGGAGTACGGAGACTCGCTCTTCGTCGTGATGCATCTCGTTGAGCCGATCTCAGCGACCGCTGATAGCGAGGCGACCTTCAACGTCGGCGAGGTGGATGTGTTTGTGGGGCTGAACTATGTGCTGTCGGTGCGCAGCCGAAGCAGGTCGGGGTTTCTGGGCGTGCGCGAGCGTTGCGAACGTGAGCCAGAGCTGCTGCGCAATGGCTCCGGCTTCGTGCTGTACGCACTGATGGATGCGGTGGTCGACCGCTACTTTCCAGTGATCGACGCGCTGGAGGTCGAGCTCGAAGAAGTCGAGCAGCAGATCTTCAGTCAGGGTGAGCCGCGCGCGAGTATCAAGCGGCTCTATGAACTCAAGCAGCGCGCCATGGTGCTCAAGCACGCGGTCGCGCCATTGCTGGAAGGCGCGGGCAAGTTGCATGGCGGACGCGTGCCGCAGATTTGCGCCGGCTCGCAGGAATACTTTCGCGACGTGGTGGACCACCTGAGTCGCATCAACGGCTCGATCGAGTCGATCCGCGACACCATCAGCACCGCGGTGCACGTCAATCTCTCGATGGTGACGATTTCGGATGGCGAGGTCACAAAGCGGCTGGCGGCCTGGGCCAGCATCTTCGCGGTGTGCACGGCCTTTGCCGGCATTTGGGGCATGAACTTTGAGGCGATGCCGGAGCTCAAGTGGCGCTATGGCTATCTCATGGCCCTTGGCCTGATTGCTGCTACGTGCGGCGTTTTGTATTGGCGGTTCCGCAAGGCCGGCTGGTTGTAACGTTGACCTTAGCGCTGACCTGGACGCCGACTGAAGTCAGCCTCACCTAAGGCGCGCGCAGCACAGTGGTTAGCGGTGCGATTCGCGCCAGGAAGACCGAAGGACTTTCATCATGAAACCATTTTTCTCACCGGTCCGTTCGCTGCTCGTCGCGGCCGCTTGTGGCGTTGCGCTGCTGGGCGCGATATCGGCGAACGCGGCCAATCCGCCGATCTTCATGACGCATGGCGTCGAGTACATGAGCGGCGGCATCGGTGCCGACGAGGCCGAGCTGATGCAAGTCGTGTCACCGCGCTGGGCAGCGACCTTCGAGTTCGCGGTCAAGGACCATAAAGGTGCTGATTTAGCGGCCAACGTGCACGTGACCGTGCGCGACAAAAGCGGCACCGCGCTGCTCGACAACGTGGTGTCGGGTGGCCCGTACTTTGTCGCTCGACTCGAGCCCGGCGAGTATGAGGTCGAAGCCCAACTCGGCGGCCAGAGCCTCAAGCAGCCGCTGCAAATCATGGCTGGCGCACCTGCCAAGGCGACGTTTCTGTTCCCCGTGGGCGCCGACGTGGCCCCTTCTGTGACAGCCGCGGCGCCGACAGCAAAGCCATAGCGATATCCACCCGTGTCCGCGCCTTGAATGTGCGGCACGCCCCTTGCAGTTGTCTGTTCCCGGGCCGTGCCCGTTCCGACTGACCCGATGCCTTTCCGTTCCATGAGTGTTTTGACAGCGCTGTTGCATGTGCTGATCGCCTTGCGTCTTGTGCCTGCGCTTGCATCGTCGAGGCCGTTGTGGCCGCTCGCTGCGCTGGCGATCGTCGCGCTGCTCGTTTCAGCCGCCACCATCCCGCTGCCTTTCCTGTCGCGCGGCATCGCCAAAAAGACTTCCGCCGTCGACGTGCTGAAGTGGATCGGGCTCATCAGCATGGGCTGGTTCTCGTCGCTGTTCGTGCTCACGATCCTTAGAGACGTCGGCATGTTGCTGACCTGGGCTGTCGGCGCGGCCAGTGGCATGGTGATCGACTGGCTGGCGTTGCGGCAATGGAGCGCTGTGGCAGTCTTGGGCGTGGCGACGGCGACCTCTCTGATCGGCTTCGTCAATGCGCGCCGCACGGCAGGCATCAAGCGCGTCGACGTGCCGATCACCGGGTTGCCGGCGGCACTGGATGGCTTCACGATCGCGCAGCTGAGCGACATCCACGTAGGCCCGACCATCAAGGGCGGCTACATCAGCCGGATCGTCGAGGCGGTGAACCGGCTCGACGCCGACGTGGTTGCCATCACCGGTGACCTGGTCGACGGCACGGTCCCGGAGCTGCGTGACCACATCGCGCCGCTCGCCGGCTTGCGTGCGCGGCACGGCACCTTCGTGGTCACAGGCAACCACGAGTACTACGCTGGCGCGCACGCGTGGATCGTCGAGCTGCGCCGGCTCGGCCTCACGGTGCTGCTCAACGAGCATGTGGTGTTGCAGGGCCGTCCGCCGCGAGGCGCACAAACCGACGAAGAGGTGAATGCCGATGCATTGGTGCTGGCGGGGGTGACCGATTTCACTGCCGGGCACTTCGACGCGGCACATGCCAGCGACCCACGCGCTTCATTGGTCGGCGCTCCGCTTGGGGCGACTACCCGCGTGTTGTTGGCGCATCAGCCGCGCAGTGCCGCGGCGGCGGCCGATGCGGGCTTTCACCTTCAGTTGTCAGGTCACACGCACGGCGGCCAGTTTTTTCCGTGGAACCTCTTTGTGCCCCTGCAGCAACCCTTTACGGCGGGGCTGCACAAGCTGAGTGACATGTGGGTCTATGTGAGTCGCGGCACCGGCTATTGGGGTCCGCCCAAGCGCTTTGGCGCGCCGTCTGAAATTACGCTGCTGCGATTGGTGCCCGAGCGGCTTTGACCACGAAGGGCGCCAGGCGCTTGGCGTTCGACGTCGCCTTGGCGTGAATCGGGTGCAGCCCGCGCTGTGCCGCCAGGGCGGAGGCGCTCGACAGCTGGCTCACCGTGGCAGCGGAACGCGTGGCGGCATCGACAAAAGCGGAATGGTGCGCCATCGCCTGAGCTGGCGTGGTGCTGCTTGCCAGCGCGAAGAGTGCGGTGACGCTGCCGATCCAGTGCTTGACGACGCTGTTCATGAGCATGAATTGCTTGTTGCCCAACTCGTCCGCCATGGCGGCGGTCGACTCGTTGGCAGCCTCGAACTTCTCCTTGCCCATCAATTGAAATTCGGCCATGTCGGCGGCGCTGGGCGCAAGCCCGGCGGAGGCCATGCGTTGCGTGCGGATCTGAATGACCGAGCCGGAGGACATCAGCATCTCCCCGGTCTTGAACACGACATCGGTCCACACCATCAGCGGGTTGACGAAGCGTGGCGAAGCAGAAGTAGAACGAGAGGACATGGGAAGTGTGACGGCGTTGATTTCGATTGATAACTATAGTCTCGGCCGACACCTTTTGCTGCGGTGCAGCATTCAACAGCGCTGCGATTGGTGAAAGCGTCCTACTTTGCATTTGGAAACGTTCTCGTGGCCGACTGGCCACCACGTAGAGATCCTTTTCATTAGTGAAAACCATCCCAAAAGTTGATCTTCGTGCCGTCTTTGCGGCCAGTTTTCTGCTTTTGTGGGGTTCGGCCCATGCCTTCGACGGTCAGGGCATCAGAATTTATGTTGAAGGTGGCCGGGCCTTTCGTGGTGGCGAAACCGGCGGCACCAACTCTGCGACGGTCGGCACGATGATTCCTTGGACACCCATAGAGTCCCTGCACACCGCTGCAATGTCGACCTACCTCGACCTGTCGGTCACCAACTGGCATGCCACGCCCGTCGTTCAGGATGGTCATCACAACTATTTGCAGATCGGCGTGATGCCGAGTTTGCGATATCGCCTTGCCGAAGGCACTTCGCCCTGGTTTGTCGAGAGCGGCATCGGTGCGGTCGTCATGGACCACCTCTATCGCACCCCGGAGCATCGGTTCAGTACGGCTTTCCAGTTGACTGAGGCGCTGGGCGTCGGTCGTAGCTTTGGCGATCGCGGCCAGCACGAGGTCTCGCTGCGGGTGCAGCACTTCTCCAACGCCGGTATCAAGGAGCCGAATCCGGGCGAAAACTTCTACAAGGTTCGGTACGGGTACCGTTTCTAGACGGCGTGCTTGAGCCAGTCCGTGGCGAGTGCCAAATCGTCCAGCCACGCCTTGTAGGCCTGCTCGTGCTCGGCAGGGTCGCCGCGAAGCAATGCGGACGGATGCAACGTCACCAGCACCTTGCGTCCGCGCGGACCGTCGTGCCACTGGCCGCGCTCACGCGTGACGGCGACGGGCCGGCCCAGCAAGGCCTTGGCCGCTGTGGCACCGAGCGCAATCAAGGCATGCGGCTGAACCTGTTCGATCTCGCTTTCAAGCCAATGCAGACAGGCGGAGGCCTCACGTTGAGTCGGCGTTTTGTGAATGCGCCGCTTGCCGCGAAGCTCGAACTTGAAGTGCTTGACCGCGTTGGTCACATAGAGCTGCTCGCGCGGCCAACCGAGCTGCGCGATGGCTTGATCGAACAGGCGCCCGGCAGGCCCGACGAACGGGCGACCACGCAGATCTTCCTGGTCGCCGGGTTGCTCTCCGACCACCATCAGTGCGGCGTGGACCGGGCCTTCACCGAACACCGATTGCGTCGCGTGTTCACCGATGGGGCATTCACGGCACCGGTCGGTCGCTTTCTTGAGGGCGGTCAGCGCCTGCGCGGGGTGGATGGCAACAGTGAGCTCTGCGAAGACGCCGCGACCAACGTCTTCTGGCCCGGCAACGCCCTCGTGCGGCGCATTCGACACCCTCGGCGCCGTCTCACTTGCCACGGGCACGATGCGCCGCGCAGGCTGCGTCGGCGCGGCTTCGACCATGCGCCCGCTACGTGCCATCGCGTCGGCTGCCAGCCCGCTGATGAGTTCGGCCTCCGGCAGGTTGTGCCAGTACTTGACCGGCATCTCCTTTTTCATCATCGCCATCTTGAGGCGCGCTGGATTGAAGATGTTGGCGTAGTAGGTGAGCCACAGGGCTTCGCCCGCGTCGGGCGCGGGTGCATGGCGACGCTCGCCGCCAGGGCCGAAGTGCAGGCGCTCGCCATCCCAGTGCACTGAACGCTCCGGTGTCAGGATGGCCCACTCCATCTGCGTAAAACGTCGCATGAAGAACGGCGCCACGGCTTCGACAATGTGGTGATCGGGCTCGAACCACGCGACGTGCAGTGGCGGCTTTCCCTCTCCGCTCTCAACGGTGCGAAAGCGCACGAAGGCTTTCATCTTGTGCATGTCGCGCCGCACCGATTGAGCCATGTGCTGCGCCTTGACACGGCCTGCATCGAGCGGGTCGTGACGCAGCGCGGGCTCATGGACAAGTCTCCACAGCAGGCTGTACAGCAGGCCGAAGCGAGCGGGGTCGTTGTGCAGAATGACCGTTTCGCACAGCGTGACGAAAGACGACGGCACCACCAGGTTGATCGGACCATGCGAATGCGCTGCGACAAGTGGACTGGTCGGCGATACGTCGGAATCCGAGAACAAATCTGCCGCGCCGCTTGCAGGCGTGTGCCATGCGACTTCTGCAGGAGCGATCAGTTTCGCAAGCAGCGCGCGGGCTTCGTTGCGAAAGCCCGGCCAGTCCGTTTCGCTTGCAAGTGAGATGTTCGTGACCGTGAGACCTGCCATGAACCAAGGCTATGACGCAGCGGTCGCGGTCGATGTAGGGATTGAGCGCGCGCCATGGGCAGCGGTCACGCAACCACAGGGCCTCATGCGTCGAACAGAGAACCTTGCACGTGCGCGGGGCGCAGCTGCGCCGCAAGCCGGTGGCTGGTGAGCGTGGGGTCGGGCCGATGATCGGCCGTCACGACGAAAGGCATCACTTTCTTGAGCGGCACATGCAGTCGCGAAAGATCGTCGCTGCGCAATTGCCGCACGCGCCGCGCGATGAGCAGCCGGTCGACCGCCTTCACGCCCAGGCCCGGCACGCGCAACAGCATGGCGCGCGGCGCCACATTGAGGTCCACCGGAAAGCGCTCGACGTGCGCCAGCGCCCACGCCAGCTTGGGATCGACATCGAGCGACAGCATGCCGCCTTGTGCTTTGGGCACGATCTCTTCGTGCGAGAACCCATAGAACCGCATCAACCAGTCGGCCTGATAGAGCCGGTGCTCACGCACCATGGGCGGCGACTTCAACGGCAGCGAAGACGAGGCATCCGGAATAGGGCTGAACGCCGAGTAGTACACCCGGCGCAAGCTGTAGGCGCCGTAGAGATTGGCGCTGGTCGACAGGATGGCGACGTCGTCGGCGGCGTCTGCACCGACGATCATTTGCGTGCTCTGCCCAGCGGGCGCGAAGCGGGGCGGCTTGGCGCGGCGCGGTGTGGCGTTTGGCATCGAGACGATCGAGGTGACGCTGCTGTCGCGTGCCGCACCTTTGGCGTCGTCGATGTGGACGGCCAGCCGCGCCATCGATCTGCGGATCGCCGTGCCGTCTTTCTCCGGTGCCAGCAATGCCAGGCCCTGCAACGTCGGCAGTTCGATGTTGATGCTGAGCCGGTCGGCATAACGGCCCGCTCTTTGCAGCAGCTCGGGCGACGCGTCGGGAATGGTCTTCAGATGAATGTAGCCGCGAAAGTCGTGGTCTTCGCGCAGCACGCGCGCGACCTCGACGACCTGCTCCATCGTGTAGTCGGGGCTCTGGATGATGCCGCTGGAAAGAAACAGGCCTTCGATGCAATTGCGGCGATAGAAGTCGAGCGTCAAGGTCACCACTTCGTTCACCGAAAAGCGCGCGCGCTGCACGTTGCTCGTCACGCGGTTGACGCAGTACAAACAGTCGTACGTACAGAAGTTGGTGAGCAGAATCTTGAGCAGCGAGATGCATCGGCCGTCAGGTGCATAGCTGTGGCAAATGCCGGAACCTTCGGTCGAGCCGATGCCTTTGCCGCCGACCGAATTGCGCTTGCTGGTGCCGCTCGATGAACACGAGGCGTCGTACTTGGCGGCGTCGGCCAGCACAGCGAGTTTCTGTTGAATATCCACTGGATGAATCTACAGTGGTTATCGGATTCAATCCATACCGTTCGTCTCGTCCGCCTGCCTCAGGCGGCTTGTTTTGACGCGGCCAGCTTCTTCGCGTTGAGTTCCATGAGCAGATACAGCGCCCCGGCGATCGCGAGCGGCGCCCAGTAGTACACCGCCCGATAACAAAGCACTGCCGCGATCAACACGCTGTTGCCGAGCGGTGGCGAGAGCACGGCAATGAAGACCGCCTCCAGCACGCCGAGCCCGGCCGGTACACGCGACAGCAAGCCTGCAACGGCACCGATCAGCAACACGCCGAGCGCCATCGGATAGCTCACCTTGCCGAGCAGCAGCACATACATGGTGGCGCCCATCACCGCCCAGTTGGCGCACGACATTGCCAGCTGCACCAGCGCGACGGGCAGCGCGGGCAATGCGATCTCGTGGTCGCGGATCGTCCACTCACGGCGTTTTGAAAACGCGCACAGCAGCAGGTACGCGAGCGCAATCAGCATCAGCACACCGCCGACCGCTCTCAACGCGGCCATCCCCAGATGCCATGTGTCCGGCAACTTGAGCGGCCAGAACAGAAAGGCCGCGCCCGCGAGCAGAAAGTAGCCGAGCCAGTTGGTCAGCATGCTGCTGCCGACGATGCGGGCGATGGTCGTCGGCTCGAGCCCGAGCCGCGAATACAAGCGAACGCGCATCCCCAGTGCACCGACCAGAGTTCCGAGGTTCAGGTTGAACGCATAACTTACGAAAGCGATGGCCATCACCGTTGCCGCCGGCAACTTGTGGCCGGTGTAGTGCCGGCCGACGAGATCGAAGGTGCTGTAGATCAAGTGACTCGACGCTGCCAGCGCGGCACCCAGCAGCAGCACGTGCAGCGGGTAGGCGCGCAGGGTCGTCATTACTTCCGACCAGTCGATAGACCGGGCCTGGACGACCAGCAGCGTGATGACGAAGGCCAGGAAGCCCAGCACCACGATGCGCTTGGCCCAAGGCCACCATGGCTTGCTCGTGATGTTGACGATCCATGACCGGCGCGGAGGCATTGGCTGTGACCTGATAGACCGGGCCGCGGCCGGTGTCATGCGGCTGTGTCCGTCTGCGTAGCGCCCGCCGTTGCGCTGCCGCTGCCTTGCTCACCGGACTCGACCCGTTGCAGGCGCGGCGCATGGCGCGGCAGCCAGCGAATCCACGCGGGATACCAGCGCAGCAGGTGAAAGATGAAAAAGCTGCGCACCAGCCGCCATCCGCTCCACTCGGTAAGGTCCGATGTCTTGATCTGCTTGCAGCTGAGTGCGATCAGCGTGTCGAGGCGATCGGCCAACACGCCGTTGAACTCACGGTCACGCACGATCACGTTGGCTTCGAGGTTGAGCGACAGGCTCAGCGGATCGAGGTTGCTCGAGCCGACCGTGCTCCAGCGATCGTCCATCACGGCGACCTTGCCATGCAGCGGTCGCTCGCAGTATTCGTAGACCCGCACACCGGCATTCAGCAGGTGGTGATACAGCATGCTGGCGGCGGTCTTGACGATTGGCATATCGGGCTCGCCCTGCAGGATGAGCTTTACATCGACACCGCGCCGAGCGGCGCGCCGCATCTCCTGGATCAGGAGATAGCCGGGAAAGAAGTACGCGTTGGCAATCACGACACGCTGCCTGGCCGCGCGAATCGCAGCGCGGTAGTGGCGCTCGATGTCGTTGGTATGACGCCGGTTGTCCCGGCTGACGAAGAGCACATCGGCTGTGCCTGATGGTTGCGCAATGGCGACGTCCACATGTTCTTTCGCGGCCCGAAGCCGCCGCCTGAACCAGCCCGCGCCTTTGCCACCCACCGCGATGGCGTGCAGCACGAAGCGATGGATTTCCACGACGATCGGACCCGTCAACTCGACCACATAGTCCTGCTTGGACTTGGGCCCGTGCGCGATCAGGTGATCGGCCGCATAGTTGATGCCGCCGACGAAGGCGCGCGCCCCGTCGATAACGACGAGCTTTCGGTGCATGCGACGAAAGATGTTGAGGCGCTGCCCGAAGTACCGCTTGCCCGGATCGAACACACGCACCCTGACGCCGACCGAGGTGAGCGACGCCATGTACTCCGGCGATAGATCGGGTGAGCCGAAGCCGTCGATCATCAGGTCGACCTTGACGCCGCGGCTGGCGGCCGACACCAGCGCATCACGCAGCCCCAGGCCGACTTCATCTTCAAACAGGATGAAGGTCTCGATGATGACTTCTCGCTCGGCCTTGGCAATAAGCCCGAACACGCGCGGAAAAAACTCCTCGCCGTTTTCCAGCAGCGCGATGGTGTTGCCGGCGATCCAATGCGCGCTCATGGTTTGACCCCGATCGTTTACAGCGAGATGTCTGCGACCAGCGGCGCATGGTCGGACAAATGCGACCAAGGCTTGCGCGGCAACACGATGGGCGAATGCACGCCGGCATTGCGCACATAGATACGGTCCAGTTGCAACACGGGAAAGCGTGCCGGAAACGTGCGCGCGGCGCTGCCATTGGCCTGCAAGAAGACTTCGTGCAGCGCAGCGCCTTGTTCCAGGATCTCGTGCGCGCGGCCGCGCCAGTCGTTGAAATCACCGGCGACGATCAGCGCCGCATCGGATGGCACTTCGTCTCGCACGATATGGCACAGCAGTTCGAGTTGCTGCTGCCGATGTGCCTCCGCCAGACCCAGGTGCGCGCAAATCACATGCACATCGACCGGGCGACCCGGCAGGCGCAGCACGCAATGCAACAGGCCGCGTTTCTCCGGTCCGGTGATGGATACGTCGTGGTTCTTGAAATGCACGATCGGGAATTTGGAAAGCACCGCGTTGCCGTGATGTCCCTTGGGATACACCGCATTGCGGCCATAGGCAAATTGCGGCCACATGGTGTCTGCAAGGAATTCGTAGTGCGGTGCCTCGGGCCAGTTGTCGACTTTGCGCGAGTGCCGCGAATGCGTGCCCAGCACCTCCTGCAAAAACACGACGTCCGCGCCGACAGTGCGAACGGCATCGCGCAGCTCCGGCAGGATGAATTTGCGATTGAGCGCAGTGAACCCTTTGTGGGTGTTCACTGTCATGACCTTGAGGGATGTGGGTGCGGGTGTCACAGATCTCAGTTGTAACGGTCACGCGCTCGATGGGCTGTAGGAACGCGCCACCTTCGCCCTCATTCCTTTCCGACCCTGCCAAAGCTTGCCGAAACCTTTCGTGCGACCCCTCCTCGCTCCTACAACTCTGGCTGCTGCGCCCCGACACGGTGCGCGCCAACAGGGGCTACGGTAGAGCCAGAGCTTTTCGAGCGGAAGGGCTCAACCATCCATTCTGAAATTCAGTAAAGGACATCGCCATGAAAAACCAACGTCTGTTATCCGTACTCACCGCCACCTTGTTGGGCGTCGGCAGCATCAGCGCAATGGCCCAGGACAAGCCTGCAGCACCCAATCCGTCCAAGGGCGGCGAAGGCAGCACGATCTCGCTCAAGAACGGTACAACCAACCCGCCTCAGCGACCTGACGGCACCGATCCGGTGTCGCGCGAAGCTGTGAAGGCAGAGACGCGCGCTGCCAACCGCGCGAAGACCATTCCAACCGGCGAAGCGAGCACGATGGGCTCGATGACCAAGCAGCCCAACGAGACGATGCAGGCGACCGGTGACATGTCCCGCAAGGAAGTCAGCATGGCGGGGCGCAAGACCAAGCCGGTGCGTGGTGACAAGGTCGAACGTCCAGACGTTCCCACCAATCCAGCTGCAGGTGGCGGTACGCCGAATTAATTCGGCACTGGCGTGAGGCAAAACAAAAGCCCGTAGCGCGATGAGCGCTACGGGCTTTTTTATGGACGTCGAGGCTGAGCCTTTATGCACTCAGCGTGGATGGCTCATCCCTTGACAGGAGGCGGCGGGCGATGGCCATCCGGGCCGCCCTGACCGTGGTGACCGCGGTGACCGTCGTGGCCCATGTGAGCAGTTTCCGCATCGAAGGTTTTTTGCTGTTCGGGATTCAGGCCCGCGTAGAAGGTCTTCGTTGCTTCCGCCCGCTTCGCGAACATGGCGGTGCGCTCGCTCTGGCGGGCTTGCATGCGCTCGAGACGCTGCGGCGTTGTCAGCTTGGCAAACTCAGCGCGGTCGGGCCGCTGCGGTGGTGGGCCTGCAGGGGGCTGCGTGGATGCGGTGAAGTTGGTCCAGGCAGCTTCTTGCGTCGGGCTGAGCTTGAGCTTTTCTTTCAATGCCGCCATGCGTTTGGCCCGGTGCTCCTGCATGCGGGCAAAGCGCTTGGCGGGGTCTCCGTGGTCCATGCGGCGATGGTCGGCCGCGGGGTCGGCTTTGCCGACGGGAGCCTGAGCAGTGGGCGCAGCGGGCGCAGTCGTCGGCGCCGATGGCGCCGGTTGCGCGAAGGCTCCTGCAGTGACGAGCGTAGCGGTGGCCAGCATGCTGGCCCAGAGAACACGATGGCGGAGTTTGATCATGACGTTGCTTCCTTTTGGAGCCTGCGACCGAAGGGCAGCAGGTGAGGGCAAGTGTGGAAGCCGTCCGTATCGATTCCGTGAGCGCAGCGTGAGCTTGCGTAAAGTTCAATGAACTGTTCAGTGAATCATTCGGGCCGCGGCCGCCTCAATCGGGCGTCAGGCGGGTCGATCCTTCCGGAAACCAGTTGCCGTGAAAGCCTACCGGCACGCGATGCGGCAAGACGGCGGTGCACACCGGGCCCTTGGCGACGTCTTGCGCATCGAAGATGACGAGGTCGCTCGTGTTGCTGCGGCCGCGCCACACGGTGGCCAGGAGCCAGCCATCGCCTTCTTCGGCATCAGCGGCGCGGGGCACGAAGATGGCTTCGGAAACCATGTCGGGCGCATCGAAGGTGAACATGTCGCGCGCCCCTGTCGCGTGGTCGATATGGATGACGCTCGCGTACATGCGCACCTCGCCATCGTCCAGCGCGACGTGTCCGGCGAACCACCCGTGGTGATACGCAAACCCGGCGAAGCGCTCGTCCATTCGCGGGAATTCGCCGCGGGTTTCTTCCAGCACGGTCTGCGTGAACTCATGGGCCGGGTTGTCGAGGTCGAAGGTCCACCGGGTGAGGCGTGAGGGCGTGCGGCTGTCGCCGGCGGGCGAGCCGTCAGGGTACGGAAAAAGCGGCGGCAGGTCGAACTGCATGACGTCGACGAACACGCTGTTGCCGGCTTCCCACGCGTTCATCACATGGAACACGTAGCAGGCCGGACCCGACCACCAGACCAGGTCTTTGGTGCTGCCGTTGCGCGGCATCATGCCGACGCGTGTGCCGTGCGCAGGTTCCCACGCGAAGGGCGGCCGGCCCGATTGGGCGCGCTCGCGGCTGGCGGTGAGCGGCATGACCGGGAACATCACGTGCTCGGCACTGACCGCGAAGTCGTGGACCATGCTCGCGTAGGGCGCCTCGAAATGTTCCCGCCGCGTTACGCGGCCTTCGCGCGAGACGGTGCCGAAGCTCATGCCGCTGGAGAGCGACTCGGGCGTGCCGTAGCCGAAGAAGAGCAGCTCGCCGGTGCGCGGATCGGTCTTGGGATGGGCGGTGACGCGGTGCTGCAGGCCGCCGTCGAAGTCCGTGGGGCCCAGCGTGTCGAGGGTGGCCAGATCGATCACGACCGGCAGGTGTGCTTCTTCGAGCGCGAGCACTCGGCCTGCGTGGCCGATGACATTGGTGTTGGCGACGCCGTCCGACGGGCCCGTTTTGACCCAGCGGTTCCGGTAGTGCACCGCGCCGTCGGCGATGTGAAAGGCGTGGAGCATGCCGTCGCCTGAAAACCAATGGGCCTTGGCGTCCGGCACGCGCGGGTTCGGACCGTTGCGGACCAGCGTGCCGCGCAGACTTTCAGGCAATGTCCCGTGCAAGGGCAACGGGCCGACTTCGATCTCGAAATCGATCGGCGCCAGGTTCGATGGCGCCGCGGTGTGGCGCGGGGTCGCTTCGTTCATGAGAAGGCTCCTGTTCTTCGCGGAAATCGCGGCGCTGGGCTTTCTGTGCCTGCGCGATGCCATCGTATCGGCGGTCTGCTTTTTTAGGGGCATGCCGTCCTAACTCATTCATAAGTTGAATTGGTCACGCGCCTACAGGGGGGATTGGGCAACGGGCGAAGAATGAAGCAAGGGTCGAATCAACAACGTCAGGGAACGCACATGCCAGCGCACGAAGCCGCTCGATGGGAAGCGGAGGATCTTGATTTCTCGCGCATCGTGCTCGGCGACGTACACGAGGACGAGAACCTTTTTTATCTGATCAGTTGTGCCTCTTTCATAGAGAGTGGCTCCGATCTCTACACGCACAACCTGATCGACTTCTTCCGTGGCGATACCGAGGTGGCCGACTGGCTTCGCGATCGCTGGGAGCCGGAAGAGCTAAAGCACGGGCGTGCCTTGCGAGCCTATGTCGAGCACGTCTGGCCTGAGTTCGCGTGGCAGCCGGCCTTCGACGCGTTCCTCCATGAGTACGCGACCTACTGCAAGGTCGAACTGCTGGCGCCGACGCGGGCGCTGGAGCTGGCAGCGCGCTGCGTCGTCGAGACCGGCACGGCGACGTACTACAGCGCTCTCGCCCAGAGCACGAACGAGCCGTTATTGCACGAGCTGGCTGAGCGCATCGCTGCCGACGAGGTCAGCCACTACAAGAACTTCTATCGCTTCTTCAAGCGGTATCGCGCGCAGGAAGCGCCGGGTCGCGCGCGCGTGTTGGCGACGGTCGGCCGGCGCACGCTGGAGCTGAAGAGCGAAGACGCGGACTGCGCGATCAGGCACGTGGCCAGGTCGCACGCCCCGGAGCGTGCCGAAGACTCGGCTTATCTGCAGCAGATCAGCGCGCGCATGAACGCGACCATCCGCCGCAATTTGCGACCGGGCACCACGCTCAAGATGCTGATGCGCCCGCTGGCGCTGCCGCCGGCCTTGCAGGCCATAGTTCAGTGGCCAGTCGAGCAGTTCATGCAGCGCGTGTTCTTGCGCTAGCACCGCGGCATTGACCTCGCTCGCGCATCAGGGCAGGGCTTCGAGTTCCCAGGATACGTTCTGCCACGCGACGCCGAAACCGGCTGGCGAGACATTGCGTGCCCCTGGATTCAGCAGCGCTTCAAGTGCCCATTGGGCACCGGCAGTGACGCTGTCTACCAGCGGGACCGGCACTTGGGCTGCGATGTCGGCGGCGATGCCTGCGAGGCCCGCGCCGCCGAGGATCACAGCCTGTGCCTTGAACCGATCGGCGGCCTGGCAGCAGGCCTCGGCCAGCAGCTTGCGAGCGCCGACCGGATCGGCGGCGAGCTGCGCGCCGGTGGGCGCTACCGTGTGGATGCCAGCCAGCGTCTGGCCGTAGCCGAGCGCGTTGGCCAGGCGCGAGAGCATCGGCCGCCAGCGGTCGCCGCCGGTCACGATGGCGAAGCGCCCGTGCCACGCGGCGGCCGTGAAAGACGCCTCGGCCAGGCCGCCCACCGGCACGCCAGCGCCATCCCGCAACGCAAAAAGTCCGGGATCGCCGAAGCACCCGATCAGTACCGCGTCCGGCTTGAGTCCTTGCGCTTGCGCCACCGCCCAGCTGTCGAGCACTGCGTGGTTCGCGACCGCGTAGCTGGCTTCGTCCGAGATGTAGGGTGCGCCGAAACGCGCCGTCAACGTGTGCACAGACAAGGCCGGGCCGGCAGCGGCTTGCACGTGGCCCTGCAGCAGCGCGGTGACGGACGCCGAGGTGTTCGGATTGATGACGAGCAGGCTGGGCATCGCGGCGTTGTTCCCGGATCGCTTGGCGTCGTTCGGGTCAGCGGGGCCGCGCGGCACGTCGACGCAGCAGCGCGGCCGAGCCGAGCGCGATCGCCATCACTCCGAACGACACGATGGTGGTCACGGTACCGAGCGCATAGATCGACGGCGTCGTCACCGTCGAGGTCAGTCCCTGCAGTTCGAGTGGCAGGGTATTGACGTCGCCGATGGCCTGCGAGGTGCGTGCGATCTCGTCCCAGCTGAGCGTGAAGCCGAACATGCCGATGCCGACGATCGAAGGGCCGATGAGCGGCAACACGACGAACCTGAAGGCTTGCCACGGCGTGGCGCCGAGGTCGCGCGCGGCTTCTTCGTAAGCCGGGTCGAAGCGGTTGAACACGGCGAACATGATGAGCAGGCCGAAGGGCAAGGTCCACGTCAGGTGCGCGCCGAGCGCCGAAGTAAAGAGGCCCAGGGCTGTGCCATAACCCTCGAGCATGTCGGTTGCGCCGAGTGCCGTCAGTGCTTCCTTGATGCCAGTGTCTATGAGGCGGAACTGCAGTCCGATGCCGAGCGAAATAATGATCGACGGCATGATCAAACTTGCCACCGTGATAAAGAAGAGGGCGTTGCTGCCAGTGAGCTTCTTGCGGAATGCGAGGCCTGCCAAAACCGACAGTACGACGGTGAAGGCCATGACGACGGCGCCGAGAGCGAGCGAGCGCCTGAACGCTGCGCCGATGTCTACCGTGCCGAGGCCTTCTGCAAGTTTGTAGAACCAGTGCAGGGAGACACCGCGCAGCGGGAACGTGAGGCCGCCTTCGGGCCCCTGGAAGCTGAGCACGAAGATCGTGATCATCGGGCCGTATAAAAAGACAACGAAAAGCGCGAAGACGATGGCCAGCGGCCAGAAGCCCGGGGAGCGTTGTTCGCCTATGCGGTTGCTCATGGCGTCACAGTTCCTTCCGGATGTCGACGAGCCGGGTCAGACCCCAGATGATCATGAGCACGACTGCCAGCAGGATCATCGCGTTGGCTGCGGCGAGCGGGAACTGCAGGTACGAGGTCTGTACCTGGATGATTTTGCCGATGGAGGCGATCTGCTGGCCGCCCATCACGCCGATGGTCACGAAGTCGCCCATCACGATGGTGATGACGAAGATCGAACCGATGAGGATGCCGGTGCGCGACAGCGGAACGATGACGTTCCACAGCGTCTGCCAGCCGGACGCTCCGGCGTCGCTGGCTGCTTCGAGCAGATTGCGGTCGATGCGCATCATCGAATTGAAAATCGGCACGATCATGAACATCGTGTAGAGGTGCACGAAAGCGAGCACCACCGAGAAATCGGAGAACAGAAGCCACTCGATCGGGTCGTGGACCACGCCCAGGCTCATCAGTCCCTGGTTGACCAGGCCGTTGCGACCCAGCAGCGGAACCCACGAGATCATGCGGATGACGTTGGAGGTCCAGAAAGGCACCGTGCACAGCACGAACAGCACCGTCTGCATGGTCGACGAGCGCACATGGAACGCGAGAAAGTACGCGACCGAAAAACCGATGAGCAACGTGATGCCCCAGACCAGCAGACAGAACTTGAGCGTGCTGATGTAGGTGCTGAGCGTGACGCAGTAATCACCGTTGTCGGTGAGGTGCGTGCAGCCTTCGAAGATGCTGATGTAGTTGCGAATCGAGATGGCAGGAATGAGCTCGTATTCGTTGAAGTTCCACAAGCTGACCATCGCGATCAGCGCCAGTGGAATCAAGAAGAAGAGCAGGAATACCAGCGCGAACGGCGCCGCCTGCCACCATGCCTTCACGGTGTGGCTGGGCAGGGATACGGCGTGACCGGAAGTTGCTGGTGCGCTCATGAATCAATGTTGGAAGAGGAGTGTCGCCCCCGGTCAGGGGGTGGGAGTCGCGACACGCAGTGCGCAGCGACCTGGGGGCGAGCAACAGTGTTCAGGCTGCTACGAACTCGTTCCACTTCTTGACCATGTACTCGTTCTCGTCCATCACCGCGTTCCAGCAGGCGATGCCGCCCATGCGTTCTTCATAACTGCCGCCGTCGCGGATTGCGCCGGTCTTGGCCAGCACATCGCCGTTCGGGCTCTTGATGTCTTGCGAAGCGGGTTTGCCTTCCATCCAGTAGGCCCACTCGTAGCCTTCCATCTTGGCCTTGGCGGTGTCGAGCACGGCGCTGTAGTAGCCCTGACGATTGAGGTACGCACCGGCCCAGCCGTCGAGGAACCAGTTGATGAACTCGTAGGCGCCGTCGAGCTTCTTGCCGCTCAGGGTGGCTGGCAGACCGAAGCCGGCAGCCCAGGCGCGATAGCCTTCTTTCAGCGGTTGGAAGTTGCAGGCGATGCCCTTGGTGCGCACGGCCGTGACGGCCGGCGACCACATCGACTGGATCACCACTTCGCCCGAGGCCATCAGGTTGACCGACTCGTTGAAGTCTTTCCACAGTGCGCGGAACTGACCGGCCTTCTTGGCTTCGATCAGCGTCTTGATCGTCAGGTCGATCTCGGCCTTGGTCATGTTGCCTTTGTCGGCGTACTTGTGGATGCCCTTGGCTTCCACCACCATGGCCGCGTCCATGATGCCGATCGACGGGATGTTCAAGATGGCGGCCTTGCCCTTGAATTCCGGGTTCAGCAGCTCGGCCCATGAGGTGATGGGGCGCTTGATGAGGTCCGGGCGAATCCCCAGCGTGTCGGCGTTGTAGACCGTGGGGATGAGCGACATGAACTGCGTCGGCGTGGTCGAGAATTTCTTCGACTTTTCGCTTTCGAGGTAGATCACCTTCTTGGGTGCGGTGCCCTGGTCACCGACCTTCTTGCCGGCCACTTCGCCCTTGGTGAAGAGCGCGGTGATCTTGTCGGCGTTCTTGATCTTCTTGACGTCGATGCCCTTCAGGTTGCCGGTCGGCACGATCTTCTTGAGCGAGAAGAATTCGGTGTCGATCAGGTCGAAGCTGTTGGGCGCGGTCACGGCGCGCTTGGTGACATCGTCGGTGGTCACGGCCACATACTGGATCTCGATGCCGGTGTCGGCCTTGAACTTCTCGCCGATGGCCTTGTCCTGGTTGACCGCCGTACCGAGGTAGCGCAAGACGATTTTTTCCTGTGCGTGCACGAAGGGCGCGACGCCCGCAGCAAGGATGCCGGCCATGCCCGCGCCGCCTTGTAGCAGGACGCGGCGCTTGACGCCATTGGCAGAAGAGTTGTCGATAGGGTCGGACATGAGGAGGCCTCCAGGTTTGTGGTTTGAGAGAACGGGATCGCGGGAATCGGGAGCGGTATCGGAAGAGTCGAGGACGCGTGGTCGAAGCGTTGCCGACGTGCCGTCAGGCGGGAATGACCGTCAGCACTTCGGTCGCATCGCGGACGGCCGGCGCCGCGTTGGAAGACGGTGGCGCCCTGCGTTCACCGCGCTCCGACGGCCGCTTGACGCCGGGGCCGAGCACGCGCGCATCGGCTTCATGCCACGACAGCGTGACCTGCTCGCCTTGCGCGTAGAGACGGGCCAAAAATGGCGCTTCGCCCAGCAACACCGACACGGTCTTGCGGCCCGGTGCGCCTTGCAGCAACTCGAGGCCGAGCAGCACATAGGTGCCCTGGTATTCCACGTCGGTGATCTGCGCGGCCACGGCGTTCGCGCTTTGGATGGGCTCGCTGGCCGGTGTGATCAGCATGTGGTCGTTGCGCACCGCGATCGGCCCGTTCGGCGTGTCGATCACGTTGTGGCCTCCCATGAAGCGGGCGACGAATTCGCTGGCCGGATGGTTGTACACATCGTGCGGCGAGCCGACCTGTTCGATCAGCCCGTGGTTCATGACGACCATGGTGTCGGCCAGTGCCATCGCTTCTTCCTGGGAATGCGTGACGTGAATGAAGGTCAGGCCCAGTTCCTTTTGCCATCGGCGCAACTCGGCGCGCATCTGGATGCGCAGGAACGGGTCGAGTGCCGAGAGTGGCTCGTCGAGCAGTAGCACGCGCGGTTCGGTGATGAGCGCCCGCGCCAGCGCCACGCGTTGCTGCTGGCCGCCGGAGAGTTCAGCGGGCTTGCGCTCGGCCAGATGACCCATGGCCACGCGTTCCAGCAGGTCGCGCGCCTGCCTCTGGCGCTTCACCTTGCCGATGCCCTTCATCTTCAGGCTGAAGGCGACGTTGTCGAGCGCGGAGAGGTGCGGAAAGAGCGCGAAGCTCTGGAACATCATGGCCGTGCCGCGGGCTGCGGCGGGCAAGTCGGTGATGTTGCGGTTGTCCAGCAGGATGTCGCCGCTCGACACGGACTCGTGGCCGGCGATCATGCGCAAGGTGGTGCTCTTGCCGCAGCCTGAGGGGCCGAGCAAGCAGCAGTAGCTTCCGCTGGCAATTCGCAGGTCGATCTGGTCGACAGCGGCGGGCGTGCCGGCAGCGTATTGCTTGGTCAGCGAGACGATTTCGACGGCCGCGGGCGGCAGGGCAGTGACAGCATCCATTGAGTGCTGTTGTGCAAGACATGTGCCAGTTGTGCGGCGAGCCTTGTGCACATCACTGGTGCACCAGGTTATTCCGCAAGATCGCGAGTGGCGTCGAAATGGGGCAGAGCGGCAGCGCAAAGTATTCGCAAGCTGACGGGAGCCAGAAGTGATCGGTGCCCCAAACCGTGCATCGACAGCGGCGGAAGAAACCCAATTCAGGGCGGTGCGAACTTGGCGGCGGCCACATTCTTGAGCAGCGACTCGCGCTGAAAACGGGTCACGCCACGCACTCCTTCGGCGACCCACTTGGCGCGAGCGGCGTCGATGCTGCCATCGCGTTGCCATTTCTCGACGGCGACCTGCGGGTTGTTCAGCATGGCGGCCATCCAGACGGCTTGGGCGGGTTCGAGCTTGACGGCGCTGCGCTTGAAATATCGCCTGGCCGCCGAGTCGGCACCGCACAGGTCGGTGCCCCAGGGTGCGTTGTCGAGGTACAGCTGGAGGATGCGCGCCTTGCCGAGGGTCTGCTCCATCTCGACGGCGTAGAGCAGCTCGCGCAGCTTGCGTTCGGCGGTGCGGTCGCTGCCGGTGACGAGCAGTCGCGCCAGCTGCTGGGTCAGCGTGCTCCCGCCGCGCTCCACGTGGCCACTCTTCTGGTTGCTGTCGATGGAAGCGGTGAGTTCGGTCAGGTCGTAGCCTGTGTGGGTGAAGAAGCGCTGATCTTCGGCGGCGATGACGGCGCGTGTCAGCCAACTGTCGTTGCTCAGTTTGGCGGGCGAGCCGCAACTGGTGCGGGCGCCGAGCATCGCTTCGGTGCCGAGCCCTTCGACAGTGAACTGCGCGATGCGCGGCTGCAGCGCGAAGGTGCCGGCGGGCAGGGTGAACTGGCCGCGCATCGCCACGCTGCCGCCAATGCGGGCACGTTGCAGCTCGGGCAACGCCGGCGCGAGCACCGCGTACCAGAGTGCGATGGGCGCATCGGGCAGGTCGACGTTGATGGGCAGTGACTTGGGTGTGAGGCGGCCGTCCCAGTTGCCGCGCAAAAGAGTGGCACCGGTGGCCCCGGCATTGGCGGCAGGTGTTGCCTCGAGCGTGCCGGCCAGCGCGTTGCCATCTCGACGCACGGTGGCGGTCAGGCGGTCCAGCCGGATCGGTGCAGAGCCCAGTGCTGGCACCGACGCACTGCACGGCGCACACCGCAGTTCGAGTGCGCCGACGCTGTCGTTCCAGGCGAAATGCACGGTACCGAAACGCGTGTCGAGCGAGCGGCCGTCGAGCCACGGTGCGAACCACGGCGAAGTGGCCACGCGGATGGCCGAGGGCACGCTGACATCGAAATCGACCGGACCGAACGTGATGCGCGTCTGCCACTCACCGGCCGCCGGTGCCAGGGTAAAGCGCGCGATCAACGCTGCCGCCACACAGGTGGTGATCACCAGGGCCAGCAGCCCGAACAGCACGAAACGCAGCGTCTTCTTCACGGTTTTTCCGCCCTCTCTTTATTCGATGACCTTACGTCGGTCTTGTGACGCGGGCGACGGTCACGGCCTCCCATGGCCCGGTCGAGCGACCGCTGGCCGCCGCCCAGTACCAGGCTGAAGTGTCGGTGAAAGAAGTGCCCTTCGCATCGACGATGCGCTCGCAGACACGCAGGGTTTGTCCCTGTTGGCTTGGGTGGCTCGATGCAATGCGTGTGGCACCTCGCTGGGCGTTGAAGCAGCGCCACAGCCGTTCTTGTGCATCACGTTCCAGCCGCGCCTGCACGATCCGATAGCCGAGCGCACGGTAGCAATCGGCAGCCGGATGCAGCATGCGCGTCGGCGCCACGACCTGCCGCAGCACGAACATCTGCTCGCCATCGGTCATGCGCGCGATGGCGCCCGGAAAGCGGTCGGCGAAGCGGTGCTCGACCTCGCTCAAAGCCAGCGGGCGCAGCGGCACGCCGTCCCATGCGCGCGGCCATTCGTGGAAGGCGGCCACCGGCTGTGGCGTGACGGGTGAGGCACGCAGGGCGGCGGCCGTGCTCCACACGAGACACAGCAGCATGGCCGCACCGAACAGGCTCTTGTGCACCGCGCGATGGAGGAAACGATTGGCGAACCAGCGGTCAAAGAGCAGTGTCGACACGACGGCCTCCTGGGGATGTGATCAAGCCGGGGATGGCTTTGGCCGTCCTACTCGCCATGGCCCAGGCGATGCCACCGCAGACCAGCGCCAGCAGCAACAAGCCGAACGCGTCGTGCGCCCAGGGCGCCAGCGCGTGCCCGGCACCTTCGAACGCCACCAGCACCGCATTGCGCACGATGTTGCCGAGCAGCACCAGCAGTCCGACCACGGGCAGCCGCGTCGCGAACTGCCTGTCCGTGCGGTGCGCCCACAGTGCGACAGCGCAGGCGGTGAAGTAACCGAGCCAGACCATCTGCACACCGGAGCAGGGCGCGTCGACGATGACCATGCGGCCATCGACCAG
Organism: Variovorax sp. GrIS 2.14; assembly: GCF_046115955.1. Lineage (NCBI taxonomy): Bacteria > Pseudomonadati > Pseudomonadota > Betaproteobacteria > Burkholderiales > Comamonadaceae > Variovorax > Variovorax sp. GrIS 2.14. Next base: position 154,794 of record NZ_JBJXIA010000001.1, on the reverse strand, counting down.
CAGCGTGCTGCCTTCACGCATCACCTCGAACCCCGGCGCCAGCAGCCAGCGACTGGCTTCGGCCGTGACCACGCGCAACGGGTAGCCCGCATAGAACTGCAGCGACGAGAGCAGGGGCAGTGCCAGCACTGCGAGCCCTGCCACCGGCAACGCGGCGACGCGCTTCGGCAGGAAGGCGACGAGGCCGCAGGCCAGCGCCAGCACGGCCAGCAGACCGGCCGCGAGCGGCGGCAGAGCAGGCACCACGCCGAGACCGTTGCGCGCCAGGGTGGCGAGCAAGGTACCGCCCGTCGCCAGCGCGATCCAGCCGAGACGTGGCGCCGCGCGCAGTTGGTGTCGAAGGTGCCCGACCAGCACAGCGAGCGAGGCCAGGGCCAGCGCGCCGAGCGGATCGTCCGAGCCGTCGCGCATGCGGATGACCATCCAGCACCAGGTCGGCGTGAGCGCAGCGAACTGCAGTGCGAGCCAGCTGGCAGCTGGCAGGCGATCGACGTGAATGCTCCAGTCCACGAAGCGGGGATGGTGCTGTGCGAGGTGAGCGAGCGTCATGGTGTTCGATCGATCCGGTTCAAGCCGTGAAGCGGCGGTCGTCGTGCCGGCGCGCGCGGCGGCGCAACATCGCGAGCATCGACAGCACCACCGCGATGGCGCCGAGCGTCTCTGGCTCCGGTGTGCTCGGCACTTCGGCACCGAGCGTGGCGCCGCCGACAGCCAGCTCGCTCACGCCTTTGGGCAATGGCACCGGCTGGTTGACGCCCACCGTGTTTTGCGGCGCGACGTTGCGCACCACCTTGTCGACCGCGATGAAGCTGGTGTACTGCGTGAGCAGGCTGTATTGCAGGCCGAGATCGGTGATGCGCTGCTTGAAGCTGTCGCCGCCTTCCAGCGTCTCCTGGTCGCTCAAAGACGCGATGCGGTGGCGTGCCCACAGGCTGCGCAGTGCGGCGGTGTCTTGACGCACTGCGCCGTCGACCTTCAGCTCCTGCCGATACGGGCCATTGGCGCTGCGGCCTTCGATGACGATGCGGCCCTTGGGCGCTCCACCATCCGCGTTCGCGCGCCACTTGCCGAACACGATCACCGGGCGCTCGCCCATCACGTCGGGCAGTGCGGCCGGCTCGACGTCGTACACATCGATTCCTTCGAACTTTGCCTTCACGCTCGTCAGCACCGGCGACTCGACCATGCGGCGAAAGCGCGCAGCCTCCTCGGTCGCCTGAATGGGGTCGGTGATGATGAAAGGTTCGCCCATGCCCGCCCGCGCAATGCCTTCCATCAGGCCGCGGTTGACCGATGAGCCGATGCCGAAGGCGAACACGTTGGCTTGCGAGAGGTTCTTGCGCACCAGCTCGAAAGCCTCGCGTTCGACCGTCACATAGCCGTCGGTGATGACCACCACGGTGCGCGACACGTCGGGCTGCTTGGGCTCGGCGTAGACGCGCTTCAGCGCGGGGATCAGCTCGGTGCTGCCGCTGCCGCTGTAGTTCTGGATCGTCGCGAGCGCTTGCTCGATGTTGGCGCGCGTGGCCGGCACCGAGTGCGGCGACAGCATCTTGTTGCTGCCTGAAAACAGCAACACATTGAAGGTGTCGCTGGTGCGCAGCCCGCCGATGAGTTCACGCAGCACGACCTTGGCCGTGTCGAGCGGAAAGCCGTGCATCGAACCCGAGATGTCGACCACGAAGATGTAGTCGCGTGGTGTGATGGCGGTGGCCGCGACCGACTTGGGCGGCTCGACCATCGCGAGGAAGAAGTTCTCCGCCGTCGCACCACCTTCGCCGCCCTGGCCCTTGAAGAGCATCAGGCCCGACTCGATCTTTTCGCCGGCCAGGCGGTAGTCGAGTACGAAGTCGCGGTTGTCCGCCGGCTCGGCGCTTTGCGTCAAGGTGACGTCCGCGTGTTTGTCTGCATCGCCCTTCTTCATGTCGATGCCATGCGTGCGCGAACGCACTTCCTTGATGCCCATCGGCGTGTCGATCGCCACCTTCATGGCGAAGGTCGTGCCCGGCGCCACGGCCGCACGCAACACCGGTTGCGCGACCCAGCTCGCATTGGCTTGCGACGACTGCGTGCTGTTGTAGCGCGGGCCGACCACCGTCGGAAAGACGAACTGGTAGTTACCGGACTGCGGCACCAGCAACTCGGTGTAGTGCAGCTCGACCTGAATGTCGTCGCCCGGCAGGATGTTGGCGACGTTCATCTGGAACACGTTGGGCAGATGCTGTTCGAGCAGCGCGGCCGTCTTGCCTTCTTTCTTTGCGGTGTCGTACTCGATCTGCGCCTGCTGCTTCTCGCGGATCTGCGCGGTGATTAGGCGATCGGCCAGCCGCACGTTGAGACCGTTCACCGCCGCCTTGGTCGAGCCGGGGAACACATACTTGGCTTCGATGGCGCGCTGGCCTTCGTTGCGGTAGTGCTGCGTGACCGTGACGTCGGCGATGACGCCCGTTATGTGCACTTTGACTTCAGTGCCCTTCAGCGGCAGGCGGTCGACCGACGGGTCGTCGCTCTTCACGAAGAAATACGGGCTCTCGGTTTTGAGGCGCGGGCCGGGTGCTTCTTGGGCATGCAATGGCCGCATGCCGAGGGCGACGAAGCCCAGCGTAGCGAGGCCCACTGTGGTCGCCCAGAGCCAGCGGCCCGGACGGGTCGATGCGCTGTTGTTGTTGTTTAGGTTGTGGCAGGTGTCCATGACAGCTTCTTCTCCGGTGCGTGCAACGGTGCACGGAGTCGAATGTCGGAGCCGAAAGAGAAGCCGCAATGAAGCCTTCGCGCGGTGACTTCGACGGCCGCACGCCTGGTGTGAAGTCTGTGTGAAGTGACGCTGTCGACGCACTTCACACGGACTTCGGATGGCGAGGCGAGCATCGGGTCGTTCCACATCCAGGGAGAGGAAAAAATGTTCAAGAACCTTCGCAATTCAGTGCTGTTCAAGATCGGCGTGCTCGTGCTGCTGACATTGTTGTTGTGCATCCCGCTGGCCGAGATCGGATCGCTGATCAACGAGCGCGGTGGCAGTCGACGGGAAGCAGCAGAAGAGCTCGGACAGACTTACGCCGGTCCGCAGACGCTGGTCGCGCCGCTGCTCATCGTCCCGTACACCGAGCGCTGGTCCGAGGAACAGCGCAACAGCGCCGGCAACGTAACGGGCACTGTAGGGAAGACCAAAGCGCTCACGCACATGGTGTTTCCAGAGACACTTCGCATCGAAGGCACCATGGCGCCGCAGCAGCGCTATCGCGGCATCTTCAACGTGCTGTTCTATACCTTCAATGCCGGGATGGAAGGGCGTTTTGCCGCCTTCGATCCAGCGTCGATCCCGCGCAGCGAAACCGGGTCCACGATTGAAGCGGGCACGCCATACCTCGCTCTCGGCGTCAGCGATTTGCGTGGCCTCGATGGCTCACCGGCGCTTACGCTGGCTGGCGAAAGGCTGCGCTTCATGCAGCGCGTTCCGGGCCTTGGCAAAAAAGATGCATGGCTCGCTGGCGGTATTCATGCGCCGCTGGCCGGTGGCGCGTTGAAAGCGTGGAGCGCGAGAGAAGCGCTACCCTTTACTTTGAAGCTTGGCTTGGTCGGGCAAGAGACGCTGTCCATCGCGCCGATCGCCGACGACACGACTGCGCATATCACCTCGCCATGGGCCGCGCCGAGCTTCGGTGGACGTTTTCTGGCATCGGAGCGCAGCGTGACGCCTCAGGGCTTCGACGCACAGTGGCGCGTTTCTTCGCTGGTGAGCGCGGCGCGCGAGCAGGTGCGCTCTGGTGTGGGCGGGCCCCAGGGCAACGCGTTGGAAACTTTCGACGTGACGCTGGCAGAGCCGCTCAACGTCTACGCGATGTCGACACGCGCCGTAAAGTACGGAGCGCTTTTCGTCGGACTCGTGCTGATGGCCGGCTTCATGTTCGAACTTTTTCGCAAGTTGCGGCTCCATCCTGTGCAATACGGTCTGGTCGGCCTTTCGATCGCGCTGTTCTTCCTGCTGCTGCTGGCGCTGTCTGAAAAGCTCCTGTTCTGGCAGGCCTATTCTGTTGCTGCAACAGCAAGCGTGTCACTGCTCGCTGTGTACTTCAGCTCGGTGCTCGGCGGCTGGCGGCGCGGCGCTTCTTTCGCTGCCTTCGTAGCGCTGTTGTATGGCGCGCTGTACGGGCTGCTCGCTTCCGAGAGCAATGCGTTATTGCTCGGCGCCTTGCTGGTGTTCGGCATGCTGGCGATACTGATGCTGGCGACGCGCAAGGTCGACTGGTACGCGCTGTCGAACGCAACAACGGGCCAGCTGGACACCAGCACTCCGTGACGTCTGGCTGCGTCGACACGTTTATTCAGATATTGAGGTTCGCATGGTTCCGATTCGCAAGCTTTTGAAATGGACTGCCGTTACCGCGGCGGCCGGCGCGGTGTCGCTGCTGCTCGTGGGCGGTGTCGCGCTGGCCGTCATCTATCCCAAGCTCCCGGACGTATCGTCGCTGTCCGACTACCGGCCCAAGCTGCCGCTGCGCATCTTCTCGGCCGAAGGCACGCTGATAGGCGAGTTCGGCGAAGAGCGACGCACGCTGACGCCGATCGCATCCATCCCCAAGTCGATGAAAGACGCGGTGCTGGCGGTCGAAGACGCGCGCTTCTACGAGCACGGCGGCGTCGATTCGCTCGGCCTGATGCGCGCGGTGCTAGCCAATCTACGAGGCGGCATGCGCCAGGGCGCTTCCACCATCACGCAGCAGGTGGCGCGCAACGTCTATCTAAGCTCCGAACGCACGTTGAGCCGCAAGGTCTATGAGGCGCTGCTCGCCTTCAAGCTGGAGAGTCGATTGAGCAAGGACCAGATCCTCGAGATCTACCTGAACCAGATCTACCTCGGCAACCGGGCCTATGGCTTCGCGGCCGCGTCGGAGGTCTATTTCGGCAAGCCCTTGCAAGACATCACGGTGGCCGAGGCCGCGATGCTGGCCGGCCTGCCCAAGTCGCCCGGCACCGCCAACCCGATCAACAGCCCGTCGCGCGCGCGCGCGCGGCAGCTCCATGTGATCGACCGCATGAAGGACACCGGCTTCATCACCGCCGCACAGGCCGATGAGGCGAGGCAGGAGCCGCTGCATCTGCGCGATGCGTCGGACCCGAACCGGCCGCACGCCGAGTACGTGGCCGAGACCGTGCGCCAGCTCATGTACGCGCAGTACGGCGACAGCATCTACACGCGCGGGCTTTCCGTGCAGACCACGCTGGTGGCGGCCGATCAACAGGCGGCGTACCGCTCGTTGCGCAAGGGCATCATGGACTACGAGCGACGCCAGACTTACCGCGGCCCCGAGGCCTTCGCCGACTTGCCCGACGACCCCAAGGCGCTCGACGATGCAGTCGACGACGCATTGGCCGATCACCCGGACAACGACGACGTGATGTCCGCCGTGGTGCTCACCGCGGCGCCGAAGTTGGTGACTGCGGTGCGCGGCAACGGCGACATCCTGCAGATCACGGGCGATGGCCTGCGTCTCGGCCAGGTCGGTCTTTCCGACAAGGCCGGCCCCAGCATCAAGGTGCGTCGCGGCGCGGTGATCCGCGTCATGAAGACGCCACGCAACACGTGGGAGATGGCGCAGCTGCCCGAGGTCGAAGGTGCGTTCGTCGCAGTCGATCCACGCGATGGCGCGATCAAGGCGATGGTCGGTGGCTTCGACTTCGGCAAGAGCAAGATGAACCGCGTGACGCAGGCGTGGCGCCAGCCAGGCTCGAGCTTCAAGCCCTTCATCTATTCAGCCGCACTCGAGAAAGGTTTTACGCCGGCGACCGTGGTCAACGATGCGCCGCTCTTCTTCGATGCGGCCACCACCGGCGGCCAGCCGTGGGAGCCGAAGAATTTCGAAGGCACCTACGACGGTCCCATGTCGTTGCGGCATGCGCTGCAGGAGTCGAAGAACCTGGTGACGATCCGTGTGCTGCAGTCGATCGGCACGGAGTACGCGCAAGACTGGATCACGCGCTTCGGCTTCGACAAGGACAAGCATCCGGCGTACTTGCCGATGGGTCTGGGTGCGGGCTCGGTGACACCGATGCAGATGGCGACGGCCTACTCGGTGTTCGCCAACGGTGGCCACCGTGTCGACCCGCATCTGGTGATGCGCGTCACCGATCGCGATGGCAAGGTGCTCAGTGAAGTGACGCCGCCGGTGCTCGACGAAAGCAACCGCGCCATTCCGGAGCGCAATGCCTATCTGATGGACAGCTTGCTGCAGAGCGTGATGAAAGGCGGCACCGGCGCCAAGGCCTATCAGGCACTGAAGCGCGACGACATCTACGGTAAGACGGGCACGACCAACGATTCGGTCGACACTTGGTTCGCGGCGTTCCAGCCGACGATGGTCGGCATCGCCTGGGTCGGCTACGACACGCCGCGCAAGCTGGGTGTGCGCGGCGAGACAGGCGGCAGCCTGAGCTTGCCGATCTGGGTCGGCTACATGCAGGCCGCGCTCAAGGGCGTGAAGGTCGCCGAAGTGCCTGAGCCCGCCGGTCTGATGCATGCGGACGGCGAGGTGTTCTTCGACGACTATGGGCCGGGGCGAGGTGTGGCGAGCCTGGGACTGGATGCGGCGCCGGTGGTGCCGGTGGAGACGTTGGCCGGGGAGCAGGTGGCGCCGGTCGCGCCGGTAGAGGAGCGCAATCGGATTCTGGATATGTTCAAGTGACGAGCCGATTCGTATCCCTCGCCAGATAAGACAGCGGCAACGTCAACGTCGCCACTGCCCCGGCGCCCTTCGCATTCGCCAACTCGATGCGCCCGCTGTGCAGTGCGGCGATTTCCTTCACGAAGGCCAGCCCCAGTCCGGTGCTCTTCTTCAGCGTGTGCGGGCGCGCCAGCGAATAGAACTTCTCGAACACCTTGGATTGCGCGTAGTCGGGAATGCCCGCCCCGTGATCGCGCACCGTGACGATGGCGTTGCGGCTTGCCACACGCAGCGCCAGCGTGACCTCGCCTGCATCGGGTGAAAAGTCGATCGCGTTCGCGAGCAGATTGCTCACGGCTTGTTGCAGCAGGAATCGATCGCCATCGCAATACAACTCGCCGAGGTCTTCACGCGGACCATCGACACGCACGGTGATGCCGCGCGCCGCGGCGCTCGTGCGTGCGCTGTCGGCGACTTCGCGCAGCAGCACGCCGAGCGCGACCGGCTCGGTACGGTCCAGCACGCGCCGTGTCTCCAGCGCGGTGAGCTCCATCATGCGGTCGACGATCTGCTGGATGCGCTCGGTCTCTTGCGCGATGTTGCCGAGGAAGCGCTCGCGTTCGGCCTCGGGCATGCTGCTTTCCTGCATCAGCTCGGCCGCACCGCGAATCGCCGAGAGCGGGCTCTTGATCTCGTGGGTGAAGGTCTGAACGTAGTCGGCGACATAGTTGCGGCCGGTGAGGGCGTCGCGCATTTCTCCGAACGCGCCGCGCACCATGACGATGGCGCGCCGCACCATGCGCACCGGATGAAAGCCGCGCTGCGTGCGCAGCCATGCGATGTAGTCGGCGGTAAGGCCGAAGGGTCGCACCAGCCACACCGAGAGGATGAGCGTGAAGAGCAGCAGCGCCGCGGCCGATCCGGCACCGACCCACAAGGTGCGCGCCCGTGCGTCCTCGATGAACTGGCCGAAGCTCTGCACCGGCTTGCCAAGGCTGACGACGCCGACGATCTCGTTGTTCCAGCGGATCGGCGCGCCGACGTACATCACCGAGGTGCGCGGATCGCTCTCGACGTCGCGTGAAGTGCGGGCGCCGTAGAGGCCGGCGAGCGATTGGGTCACGTCGTTCCATTGCGAGTAGTCGGCGCCCTGGTTGCGCCCGAGCGAATCGAACAGCACGCGGCCGTTGCGGTCGGTCACGTAGGCGCGCAACTCGACGCGACTCTTGTGCAGGTTGTAGATTTGCGCGGAGAACTCGCGCGCGTAGACCGACTTAAAAATTGGGTCGAGACGTGCGGGGTTGATGGCGCCGGCGATGACGTCCTGCTCGATCATGCTGGCCATGAGTTGCGTGGTGTCGACCAGCGACTCTTCGGCCGACTCGCGGTAGCGTGGATCGATGTCGAGCACCACGCGATACAGCAGGAACGCGATGCCTGCGCTGTAGATCAGCAGGACGCCGATGAAGATGCGGGTTCTCCGGCTCACGCGCTCAAACCGGTGTTGGCGGCAGGTCTTCGTTCAGCGCATAGCCGGTGCCGCGCAGCGTGCGGATCGGCTCGACGTCGGGCGCGATGGCCTTGAGCTTGGCACGCAAGGTCTTGACGTGCGCATCGACCGTGCGGTCGAAGCTGTCGCTGGCGTCGTCCCACACGTGCTGCAGCAGCTCGTCGCGCGTGAAGACGCGGCCGGGCCGCTGCACCAGCAGGCGCAGCAGGCCGTACTCGTAGCGCGAGAGTTCGAGCGGGCGCCCGTAGTAGCGAATCTGCATGCGCTCGGCGTCGAGCGCGAAAGGTGTCGTGCCTACAACGACAGGCGCAATCGCTGCGGGCGATGCGATAGTCGGTGCAATAGTCGGTGCAAGAGGAGCGGCTGGCGTGTTCGCCGTTGGCGCAGCGCCCACATGCCGCACGCTGCGCCGCAACACGGTCCGTACCCGCGCCACCAGTTCGCGTGGCGAAAAAGGTTTGGCGATGTAGTCGTCGGCACCCAATTCGAGCCCGACCACGCGGTCGATCTCGTCGCTGCGCGCGGTCAGAAAAATCATCGGCACTTCCGGTGCGCCGGTGCTTTGCGTGATGGCCTGCAACCGCTTGAAGAGCTCGAAGCCGTTGAGGTCGGGCAGGCCAATGTCGAGGATCGCCAGGGCGGGCGGCTGCGCGGTGAATTGCGCGATGGCTTGTTGCGCCGTGGCACACCACACCGGCTCGAAGCCATCGGACTTGAGCACGTACTGCAGCGTGTCGGCAATGCCCGATTCGTCTTCCGCGATCAGGATGCGGAGTTTGGATGACGCTGATGGCGGCGCTGGAATCGGTGGCGGATGCGGAGACGACATGCCCGGCATCGTAGCCGCGCCTTCGCGGCCTGCGCTCACTGGGTCGGGGTGCCATCGGCAGAAATCGATGCGATCGGCACCGGAAGACGCAGCGTTCGCATGCAAAGCGACCAATCGGTAGCTGCACCAGGCGCTCGTCTCCGGTCCGGAAGTGTTCAGGCCGACCCTGCAAGGTCTTCAAGGATCGGGCAATCGGGCCGCGCATCGCCATGGCAGCAATGCACTAGGTGCGCCAGCGTGCTGTGCATGGCCTGCATGTCGACGATGCGCTGTTCGAGTTCGTTCAGGTGCTGCTGTGCGATGCGCTTGACACTGGCACTGGCCCGACGGCGGTTGTGCCACAGACCGACCAGCTCGCCGATCTCGTCCATCGAGAAACCGAGATCACGCGCCCGCTTGATGAAGCGCAAGCTGTGCACATCGGCCTCGCTGTATTGTCGGTAGCCGCTGTCGGTGCGTGCGACTGAAGGCAGCAATCCGAGGCCTTCGTAGTGCCGCACCATGCGTGCCGACACGCCGGAGCGCCGCGATGCTTCGCCTATCGCGACATTGACCGGGCTGCTGTCGACGTGGCGCACCTATTGCACCCGGTAGCCGGCGTTCTCGATGGCGGCAACGATGTCCTGACGCGGCTGCAGGCTCAGCACGTCGACATGGCCGGTCTCGAGATCGACGGTCACTTGCGCTTCAGGATCGACGGCCTGCACCGCGTTTTGCACCGTGCTCACGCAGTGGCCGCAGCTCATGCCGGTGACGTTGAATTTCTGGCTCATCTTGATGTTCCTTTGGATTCGAGGATTGAACAGAGCGCCGAGTTTGAACCTTCTCACGATGTCAATGTCCAGCGCAGGGTCTCAATTGCAACTTGACCTTGCCATCGTGTGAGGCTTTAGTCTCCACGCATGGATTCTTCGATGGCTACCCCGGCTCCCTCGCAAACCTTCGACATCGCCATCGGCGGCATGACCTGCGCGTCGTGCGTCGCGCGCGTCGAGAAAGCGCTCGATCGGGTGCCCGGCGTGCTCAGTGCCAGCGTCAATCTCGCGACGGAGTCGGCGAGGGTGGTCGCATCGTCGTTGCCCTCGGGAGTCGGCGAGTTCGATGCATTGTTGCGGCGAGCGGTGCGTTCGGCCGGCTACGAGCCGCGCTCGGCGAAAGCGGCCGCTGCGCTGTCCGACGCGGCGGCGGCATCGCCCTGGCAAGGCTTCGCGCCGATCGCGCTGGGCATGTTGTTGTCGGCGCCGTTGCTGGCACCCATGCTGTTCATGCCTTTCGGCATCGACCTCATGCTGCCGGCGTGGGCGCAACTGTTGCTGGCTGCGCCGGTGCAGTTCTATCTGGGCGCTCGCTTCTATCGCGCAGGCTGGCATGCGGTGCTCGCGCGCTCCGGCAACATGGACTTGCTGGTCGCACTCGGCACCAGTGCGGCCTTCGGGCTGTCGCTGTGGTTGTGGTGGCGCGGCGTGCCGCATCTGTACTTCGAGGCATCGGCCGTGGTCATCACGCTGGTGCTGCTCGGCAAGTGGTTGGAGGCGCGTGCCAAGCGGCAGGCGACGTCTGCCATTCGTGCGCTGCAGCAGTTGCGGCCCGAGGTAGCGCATCTGCTCGGCGAGCCCGGTACGCGCGGCGGCCGGATTGTCGAGAACGACGTACCGCTCGCAGAGGTCATGAAGGGCGATCGCCTTGCGGTACGTTCCGGTGAGCGCGTTCCGGCCGATGCACGCGTGCTCGAAGGCGAGTCGGAGGTAGACGAAGCGATGCTTACCGGCGAGCCTCTGCCAGTGCCCAAGCGGCCCGGAGATTCGCTGACCGGCGGCTCGATCAACGGCGATGGTCGGCTGGTGATCGAAGTGCGCGCCGTCGGTGCCGAGAGCGTGCTGGCGCGAATCATCCGGCTGGTCGAAGACGCGCAGGCGGCCAAGGCGCCGATTCAGCGACTGGTGGATCGGATCGCCGCGGTCTTCGTGCCGGTGGTGTTGCTCATCGCGCTGGCAACGCTCGCAGGCTGGATGCTGCATGGAAGTGGCGTGGAGATCGCGATGATCCATGCGGTCGCGGTGCTGGTGATCGCCTGCCCGTGCGCTCTTGGCCTGGCGACGCCCGTGGCGGTGATGGCCGGCACCGGCATGGCGGCGAAGCGGGGCATCCTGGTGAAGGATGCGAGCGCGCTCGAGATGGCGCGCCGTGTCGACACGGTGGCGTTCGACAAGACCGGCACGTTGACGTTGGGGCGGCCCGCGCTGACTGCGCTGGTGTCGCTCGAAGCGGACAAGGGCGCATCCACTGCAGACGGCATTGCACAAGACGAAGCAACATGGCTGGCCCTCGCTGGGGGCCTGCAAGGCGGCAACGCGCATCCGCTTGCGCGCGCCGTGACCGATGCCGCTTCGCGGCGCGGCATCACGGCGTACGCGCTCGACGGGCTCAGGTCATTGCCAGGTCGCGGTGTGCGCGGCGACATCGCCGGTCAGAGTTGGGCCCTTGCCAGCCTGCGCTGGTGTGCGGAGCTCGGTGTGGCGGTCGATGCGACCGCGCTCGAGCGGTTGCACGCACACGGCGCCACTGTGTCTGCTTTGCTGCGCTTCGATGCCAGCGACGCGGCCCATGCCGTCGCGTTGCTGGCCTTCACCGACGAGCCCAAGCCGCATGCTGCCGAGGCCATCGCCACCCTGCATGGGCGGGGCCTGCGCGTGGTCATGATCTCCGGTGACAACCCCGGTTCTGCGCACGCTATGGCGGCGCGCCTCGGCATCGCGGTCGATGATGTCTTCGCCGACGTATTGCCCGCCGACAAGGCCGCGCAAGTCACCGCGCTGAAGCAAGGCGGCCATGTCGTCGCGATGGTCGGCGACGGCGTCAACGATGCGCCGGCGCTTGCCGCCGCGGATGTCGGCATTGCGATGGCAAACCCCGACGGCGGCACCGACGTCGCCATGGAGGCGGCCGGCATCACGCTGATGCGCGGTGATCTCGCCTTGGTGGCCGAGGCGCTCGACGTGTCGGCGCGCACCGTGGCCAAGATCCGGCAGAACCTGTTCTGGGCCTTCGCCTACAACGTGGCCGGCATCCCGCTCGCTGCCTTCGGCTTGCTGAGTCCGGTGGTGGCGGGGGCGGCGATGGCGGCTTCGAGCCTGAGCGTGATGGCGAATGCGCTGTTGCTCAAGCGCGAAGGTCGTCGCAGCGGTCGATAGCGCGCAGGTCGATTTCAGCGCACCGGCTGCAACTGCATCCGCACGCGGCGCGCCGCTTCTTCAGCTTTCGCGTCGTCGACTTCGCGCAGCACGTTGCCGACATCGACCGGGCCGGTCTGGCGCGCGAAGCGTCCGGTGAGCGGCGTCTCAACCTGTAGGGCGCCGCTTTCGTACAGGGACCAGATCTCGTCGCCGAAATTCGTCTTCAGCAACTCCGGCGCGAACTGCCCGAAGAAATTGCGCAGATTGGCGACGTCGCGCAGCAGCATGCGGTTGGCGTGGTTGTTGCCGGCCGCGTCGATCGCCTGCGGCAAGTCGATGATGACCGGGCCGTCGGCTGCCAGCAACACGTTGAACTCCGACAAGTCGCCGTGGACGACACCGGCGCACAGCATGCGCACGACTTCCTTCACGAGCGTCGCATGGTGTCCGCGCGCTTCGTCAGCAGTGAACACGCAGTCGTTGAGGCGCGGCGCGGCGTCGCCGTCGGCGTCGGTCACCAACTCCATCAGCAGCACGCCTTCGGCGAAGTTGTAGGGCGTGGGCACGCGCACGCCGGCCGCGGCCAGGCGGTAGAGCGCGTCGACCTCGGCGCTTTGCCAGGCGGCTTCGGTGGCTTGCCGGCCGAACTTGGTGCCCTTGGCCATGGCGCGGGCCTGCCGCGAGTTCTTGACCTTGCGGTTCTCGGTGTAGTCGACGGCTTGGCGAAAGCTCCGGTTCGTCGCTTCCTTGTAGATCTTCGCGCAGCGCGTCTCGTCGCCACTGCGTACGACGTAGACCATCGCCTCTTTGCCGCTCATCAACTGGCGCACGACCGTGTCGATGAGTCCTTCGTCGACCAAAACCTGAAGTCTGGGAGGTGCTTTCATCCGGCGTATTCTGCTCTGTACGCCAGCTCGGTTTCCCTTCTGGTTTCTTCTCAATCCTTCAACGGAGTCCTTTCATGCGACACAACCCTCTGGGCCGAACCGGCCTCTTCGTTTCAGAACTTTGCCTCGGCACCATGACCTTCGGTGGCAGCGACGGCATCTGGGGAAAGATCGGCGACCTGCAGCAGAGCGATGCCGAGCGGCTGGTCGGCCAGGCGATCGACGGCGGTATTAATTTCATCGACACGGCCGACGTGTACGCGGGCGGACTGTCGGAACAGATTACCGGTCAGGCGCTGAAGAACCTGAAGGTCCCGCGCGAAAACATCGTGGTCGCGACCAAGGTGTTCAGCGACGTGGGCAAGGGCCCCAATGCGCGTGGTGCGTCGCGTGGTCACATCATGGACGGCGTCAAGGCGAGCCTGAAGCGGATGCAGCTGGAGTACATCGACCTGTATCAAATTCATGGCTTCGATCCGGCTACGCCGATCGAGGAAACGGTGCGCGCGCTCGACCAGCTGGTGCGCCACGGCCATGTGCGCTATGTCGGCGTGTCGAATTGGGCCGCGTGGCAAATCGTCAAGGCGCTCGGCATCTCCGAGCGGCTCGGGCTGGCGCGCTTCGAGTCGCTGCAGGCGTACTACACAGTCGCCGGCCGCGATCTCGAACGCGAGATCGTGCCGATGCTGAAGAGCGAAGGCGTCGGCCTGATGGTGTGGAGCCCGCTGGCCGGCGGTCTGCTCAGCGGCAAGTTCGGCCGAGAGCAAAAAGGCGAAGCCGGCAGCCGCCGCGTCGAGTTCGACTTTCCGCCGGTGAACAAGGAGCGTGCCTGGGATTGCGTCGATGCGATGCGGCCGATCGCTGAAGCAAGAGGTGTGTCGGTGGCGCAGATCGCGCTGTCGTGGCTGCTGCATCAACCGCAAGTGACCAGCGTGATCCTCGGCGCCAAGCGACCCGATCAGCTGACCGACAACATGGCTGCAACGAAGGTGTCGTTGAGCGAGGACGAGCTGAAGAAGATCGGCGATGCCAGCGCACTGGCGCCAGAGTATCCGGGGTGGATGTTCGAGCGGCAGGGGGAATTGCGGCGCGGGCAGATGGCGGAGCGGGCTGCGCCACGGTAAGCGTGAGTTGGCGCTCTTCGCGTCAAGCCTTCGTTAGCAGCACGACCGATATGGTCAGCAACACCGTTTGCACCACCCAAGCCCGTCGCAAACCGACGGTTGCACCAAGCACTGCGCCGGTCACCCACAACCCCGCCGCCACGCAGCCGAGGAGCGCGGCATCCACACCGAACGACAGCTCGTCTGCCTGCCACAGGAAGGCAAGTATCGCGGCGACCCACAGCATGAAGTGCGCGGCGCCGGTCCACTGCTGAACACGCGAAAGCGAAGGATCGAAGCGACGCACTGCATCGAGCGCGAACGGTGCTTCGGGAAAGCGCGTCGCCACATCGGGCGGTCGCCACCCCGGCGCCTTGAACCACACGCGCAGCTTGTCGCGCCAGCGCCGTGCATGCCAGGCATCGCGCAGCAAAGGTACATACGGCCCGAACACCGCGCGCATGGGACTCCAGCTGTCCAGCGGCTTGCGCGTGCCGTACACGCAGGGCGTGCGTTCTTCGGCGAAGGTGCCGAACATCCGGTCCCACAGAACCAGCATGCCGCCGTAGTTGCGGTCGATGTATTCGTCGTTGACGGCATGGTGCACGCGATGATTCGAGGGCGACGAGAACACGCGATCGAACCAGCCGAGCTTGCCGATGTGCTCGGTATGAATCCAGAACTGGTAGACCAGCACGATGAGCCCCGCCACGCCGAACTGCTCGGGTGGCACGCCGAGCAAGGCCATTGGCAGGTAGAACGGCCAGCCCAATAGCGCGACCGTGCTCTCTTGCCGCAACGCGGTCGACAGGTTGAAGTCCTGGCTCTGGTGATGCACCGAGTGCGCGGCCCAGAACACGGCCGACTCGTGCCCCGCACGGTGCAGCCAATAGTCGCAAAAGTCGAACAGCACGACGGCCAGCACCCAGCCGATGGCGCTGTCCCAGAAAGTTTCGCCGGGCGGATGGATCCACCGCGTCGCCAGCGGAAACACCATCGCGTAGAGGCCGATTTGAAAGAGCTGCGTGCAGACCGCAGCGGCCTGGCTCAACAAGCCCTGGCTCAGGCTGCTGATGCCGTCGTTGAGCCGCCAGGTGTTGCGCTGCTTTCGCCAACCCCATGCGAACTCGAGCGCCATGAGCAACGCGAATACCGGCACCACCAACACCACCAGACGATGCACGAGATGCTTCGCTCAGTCGGTGAGGCTGGCGCGACTCGCGACCAGTACGGCGTTGGTACCGCCGAACGCGAACGAGTTCGAAATGGCGTGCCGCAGCCGCGGTGCCGCGCGCGCGGTGCCGCGCACGAAGTCGAGCGCGAACGCCGCGTCGGGCGTCTGCAGATTGGCCGTCGGCGGCACGCTGCGACGCTCCAGTGCGCGCAGCGTGGCAACCAGCTCGACGGCACCGCCACCGCCCAGCAGATGGCCGTGAATCGCCTTGGTCGCGCTGACCGGCACGGCATCGCCGAACACCTCGTTCACCGAGATTGCCTCTGCCGCATCGCCGGCGCCGGTCGCGGTGCCATGCGCGTTGATGTAGCCGATGTCGGTCGCATCGAGGCCGGCATCGCGCAACGCTGCGCGCATGGCACGCACCTGGCCGCCCGCATCGGGGTTGGTCATGTGCACGCTGTCGCAGTTGGTGGCGTAGCCGCTCAGGAAGGTGGTGGGCTTCATGCCGCGCGCCAAGGCGTGCGCTTCCGATTCGATCACCAGCGCAGCAGCGCCTTCGCCGAGCGCGAAGCCGACGCGGTCGGCCGAGAACGGACGGCATGCCGTCGACGGGTCGTCCGCCGGTGGCTGCGCGGTGACGCGCATCGAATGCCACCCAGCCATCGTGCCGGACGTGAGCATGGCCTCGTGGCCGCCGACGATCGCGATATCGATCCAGCCGCCTCTTATCGCGCGCATCGCTTCGCCGATAGCGACAGCCGATGAGGCGCATGCGCATGCATAGCTCAACGCTGCACCACGCGCACCGAACAGCAGGCCGAGCTCGGCCGCGGCGGCGTTTGGCATCGTGGTCAGCACGGCGGTCGGGCGGATGCGTCGCTTGTGGCGATACAGCGCGATCGCCGTTTCGTCGAAGCTCGCCGAGCCGGCCATGCCGCTGCCCCAATACACGCCGAGGCGCTCGCCGTCGGGTGGCGTTTCGGCCAGGCCCGCCATGATGAATGCATCGCGTGCCGCAGCGATGGCCATGGCGGTGCCGCGGTCGAGCGGCAAGCGCGATGTGCTGCGTTCGGAGTCGTCGAAGTCGCACGATGCGACGGCGAGCTGCATCGCGTCGAGCCCTTCGATTTCAAGCGTGAGAGCGCGCACCGCAGAGCGACCCGCGAACAGCGCGTCGTCGAATTGCGCCAACGTATGGCCGAGCGGCGTGACGAGCCCGATGCCGCTCACGCCGATGCGTGCGCCCTGGCCCTTGCTCATGCGCGTACCGAGCTCAGCACCGGCTTCTGCGCGTTCGCAAGCGATGCCACGGCGGGCGCTGCGGGCGCGGGCAGATCGTCGATGACTTCGCACAGCCGTTGCAACGTGATGCCGGCCTCGCGGGGGTCGAGGCGCTCTTCCGGAATGCGCAGGTGAAACGCATCTTCGACAGCGAAGACGAACTCCATCAACGCCAGCGAGTCGAGGCCGAGGTCGGTCAACGTCGTCGTCGGTTGAACGGCTGCAGCCTCGACCTTGAAGTCGCTCCGCAAAATGCCGGCGATGGTGTTGAATGTGGGCGATGTCGCGGACGTCGTCGAGGTTGTCGTTGCGGTCATGTGGATCTCCTGTGTGCCGATGGTGAGAGTCCGTGCGTCAGCCAGCACTGTACGCGATGGTCGAAGCGAACTCGAGGGCGTGCCGGACTACTTGATGGCGGTCGTTGTCGATGGTGATCATGTGATAGCTGTCACCCAGCACCACGGCACGAAAAGAAGCCGAGCGCAGTCCGCGCGCAAGCAGATCGAGGTTGCTCACGCTGGCCACTTCGTCTTGCCGCGCATGCAGCGCGAGCACGTGATCGCAGACCACGCGGCCAAGCTGGCTGCGCACGTGGCGCATCAGGCGATGGTGTTCGCGCATGTGTGCGATTCCGATCACCGAAGAACCTGCACTGGAAATGCGACGCGTGCGCAGTTCGCGCTCGATCCATGCGCGCACGCGCTCGTTCTTGACGCCATAAGGAGCGCGCTCACGGTACTTCCAGAAACGGCCGAGCGGCGTGTACAGCGCCAACGGCAGCAAGAACTGCCAGCGCGGAACGGCCCAGCCGTCGAAGCGCAAAGTGGTCGACATCAGCAGCAGTGCATCGACGCGGCGCTCGCAGCGGATGGCTGCGGCCAGCGCGAGCGATGCGCCGGCTGAAATACCGACCAGCATCACGCGCTCGTGCGATGCGCGCAGTGCGTCGATGCGACGTTCGATCGAATCTATCCACTGCTCGAACGGAGCTGCTTGCTGCTTCTCGACGCTTGGATTGAAAGAGTAGCCATCGATCGACATCGGGTGCACCGAGTAACCCACGCTGCGCAGCGCGCTTTGCACGCCCTGCAATTCATCGGGCGTGCTGCACAAGCCGTGCAGTAGCACGACCGCTGTGCGACTGGCCGTTGAATGATCTAAGCCGTGGTCGTGTCCAATGACAAATGCGGGCCGCGCGCTCAACGGTGGACCCCTGGCCTTTTGCTGATAACCCACTCCCTGAAAATCACCTGCTGTCGTATGCTCATGCCCCGTTTATCGCGCCGAGCGGCTGACGTGCCGCTGACCCTCTGATTGCGTATAAACACGTACTTTAGACCACCGTTTTCTCCAGCTAAAACCGATGCGAATACTCCTTGTCGAAGACGACGCCGTACTGCGCGAAGTGATGCTGCGCAGCCTCGCGGATGCGGGGCATCGCGTCGATGTCGCATCGAATGTCGATGACGCCGATCACCTGTGGCGGGTGCAGCCGTTCGATGCGGTGCTGCTCGATCTCAACTTGCCGGTGACCGGTGCGATGGGCAGTGCGACTGGCAGCGGCCTTACCGCGTTGCGCCATGCGCGGGCTCGTGGTGACCGCACGCCGGTGCTGGTACTCACCGCACGCGACCGCACCGAAGAGCGCATCGCCGGTCTCGATGCAGGCGCCGACGACTACCTCGGCAAGCCCTTCGATCTGGCCGAAGTCGAAGCGCGCTTGCGGGCCTTGGTGCGACGCGCCAAGGGCACCGAAGACATGGTCACGCTCGGCCAGCTCAAGCTCGATCGCAAGGCACGGCGCTTTGCGATGGGCAGCACGCCGCTCGACTTGCCGGCGCGCGAGTTCGAGGTGCTGTGGGAACTCATGAGCCCGCCGGGTCATGCGGTAAGCAAGCGCTCCTTGTCGGACAAGCTCTCGACCTTCGATGAGGCGCTCGGCGACAACGCGCTCGAAGCCTTCATCTCGCGCCTGCGCAAGAAGCTGCTGGGCAGCGGTGCAAGCATCCGTACGTTGCGAGGCATCGGTTACCTGCTGGAAGCCGAGCAGTGAACGCGCCCTCGCTGACGCAGCGTGTGCTGCGCAGCGTGCTGCTGCCCTTGGGCCTGACATGGCTCATCGGCACGGCGGTGGCGATCTTCATCGCCAACGTATTGACCGAGCAGGCCTTCGATCACGCGATGCTCGACGATGCGTATTCGGTGTCGACCAACGTGCAGGTGAGCGATGGCGGCATCGAGCTTTTGCTGTCGCCGCGCGAAGTGACCACGGTGCTTTTCGATCAGGTCGAAACCGTGTACTTCGCGGTGCTGCGGCCCGATGGTTCGCTGCTGGCAGGCAACGCCGGGCTGGAAGCGCCGGCGCCTGGCGAAAACGCGCAGCTGCGCTTTTCGGACATCGTTTTTCAGGGCAATGCGTTGCGTGCCGTGGTGCTCAGGCATGACTCGCCCAATGCCTATCAAGTGATCATCGCGCAGACCACGCGCGCCCGTGCCACGCTGGTTGCGCGCCTGCTCAGCTATGCGCTCACACCGCAACTCATCCTGCTCGCGTTGTTGGCGCTGTGGATCTGGCGGCGTATCCGAAACGACCTGCGGCCGTTGGGAGAGCTGCAACGCGCACTCGACCGCCGCGATGCGCGCGACCTCGCGCCGGTGCCGGTGGCGCAGACGTCGCGCGAGTTGCAAAGGCTCGGCAATACCGTCAACTCGCTGTTCGAACGGCTCGGTTCAAGCGTTCGGGCGCAGCGGGAATTTGCCGGCAACGTGGCGCACGAGTTGCGGACGCCGCTGGCCGGCATTCGTGCGCTGGCCGAGTACGGACTCGCTCAGCCAAACCCCGTGGTGTGGCGTGAGCAACTGGAACGCATTGCGGCGAGCCAGGCACGCGCGAGCCGCCTCGTCGATCAGCTGCTCGGCCTCGCATTGGCCGATGAGGCGCACGCCGGATTGCAACGAGAGCCGGTTCGGCTCGATCGCCTCGCTGAAGAAGCTGTCATGCGGCACCTGACGCGCGCCGATGCGAGGGGCGTCGATCTCGGTGCGATCGGGCTTGAGAAGCCTGTCACGGTGGATGCCAATGCCGCATTGATCGAAGGCATCCTGGACAACCTCATCGACAACGCGATGCGCTATGGCGGGCGCACGATCACGATCGAACTCTCAGGCAGCACGCTCAGTGTGGTGGACGATGGCGCCGGAATTCCGGCTGATGCGCAACGTGAACTGGTGCAGCGCGGGTCGCAAGGTGCGGCGGGGCAGAAGCTGGGCCAGGGTGCCGGACTCGGACTGTCGATCGTGGCGCGCTACGCCAAGCTGCTCGGCGCCGAGCTCACGCTGGAAAACGACGCGGCCACCGGTGGCTTGCGCGTCAACGTCGCGTTCGTTGGCGCCTGAGACGCGCCCACTTTCAAGGCGCGAGTTCGGCTTCGCCCAGGCTGCCGGGAGTTATGCGAGAGCCGGATAGTCGGTGTAGCCCTTGGTGCCGCCGCCGTACAACGTGGCCTTGTCGAGCTCGTTCCATGGCGCGCTTTCGCGGATGCGGCGCACCAGGTCGGGGTTGGCGATGAAGGGTCTTCCGAAGGCCACGAGATCGTCGCCTTCCTTGACCGCGATCTCGGCCATCGGCTTGTCGTAGCCGTTGTTCACCATCCAAGCGCCCTTGCCGCCGGCCTGGCGGTAAGCAGCCTTGAGCGCTTCGTAGTCGAACGGCCTGTCGTCCAGTTCACGCGGGCCGCCGGTGGCGCCTTCGATGATGTGGATGTAGGCCAGGCCGAGCGTCGCCAGGTGCTTCACGACGTAGGTGAAGAGCGGTTGTGGATCGGCGTCTTCGACGCCGTTGGCTGGCGTCACCGGCGAAAGGCGGATGCCGGTCTTGCCGCCGCCGACGGCATCGACTACGGCGCGCGTGACTTCGAGCGTGAAGCGGGCGCGGTTCTCGATGCTGCCGCCGTAGTCGTCGGTGCGCTGGTTGCTGTTGGTCTTCAGAAACTGGTCGAGCAGGTAGCCGTTGGCGCCGTGAATTTCGACACCGTCGAAGCCGGCCGTTTCAACTGCGTTGCGTGCTGCAGTGGCAAAGGAGTGAACGATGCCGGGGATCTCTCCAGCGTCGAGCGCGCGGGGTTCCGAGGTGTCGACGAAGCCTGCGACGCCGTCCTTGATGAGCACGGTCTTGGTCTTGGCGGTGATGGCCGAAGGTGCGACGGGTTTGCCGCCTTCGGGTTGCAAGTCGATGTGCGACACGCGGCCCACGTGCCAGAGTTGCACGACGATCTTGCCGCCGTCGGCATGCACCGCGTCGGTCACCTTCTTCCATGCGTCGAGCTGCTCGGTGCCGTAGAGGCCCGGTACGTCGGAGTAGCCCTGGCCTTGCTGGCTGATCGCGGTTGCTTCGGTGATGAGCAGTCCGGCGCTGGCACGCTGCGCGTAATAGGTCGAGGCGATGTCGGGCGGAACGGCGTTGGGCGAGCGATTGCGCGTCAGCGGCGCCATCACGATGCGGTTGGCGAGGTGCAGGTCGCCGGCTTGTACGGGGTCGAAAAGTGTGTGCATCGGGATCAGGTCTAAGTTGGACAAAAGGGGAAGAGGGCAGCAAGGTTAGCGCCGCGCGCGCAAACGTGCTGTGACAGGGTTGTCGTGCGGCGTCGGTCGGGTGTCGCAAAATGATCCGCCGACCGCCACGAGCCCATGACTTTTTTGTCCAAGCCACCCGACACGCCAGCCCTGGCCGCGCTGTCATCGGCGGCGTCGCGCTCTGTTCGTAGCCCGCTTCGAATGGCCTTTGCGTTGTCGATGGGTGCAGCGGTGTCGCTCGGCATCACGCGCTTCGCATACGGCCTGCTGTTGCCACCGATGCGCGCCGATCTGGGTTGGAGCTATGCGCTGGCCGGCGGCATGAACACCGCCAATGCCTTTGGCTACCTGATGGGCGCGCTGGTGATGCCGGCCTTGATGCGGCGCGTCGGCCCCACGCGCTTGCTGGTGTGGGGCGCTGTGCTGGCGAGCATCTTCATGGCCGCGAGCGGCTTCGTCGAAGCGGCGCCTGCCCTGTTGTTGCAACGCTGGCTCGCCGGCGTGGCCAGCGCATGGGTCTTCGTGGCGGGTGGGCTGCTGGCTGCGCGGCTCGGTGCCGAGCACCCGACGCGCGCCGGTTTGTTGCTGGGCATCTATTACGGCGGGACTGGCTTCGGCATCTTGCTGTCGGCGTTGCTGGTGCCGCCGGTGCTGCATGCGGCGGCGGGCGTGCCGCACGGTTGGGCCTGGGCGTGGTGGATGCTGGCGGCGGTCAGTGCCGTGGCGACGATGGTGTTGGCTGTGACGGTGCGTGCGCTGGACCGCAATACAGCACGCTGAACGACCGTGCCCGCGAACACGGCGGATGTGCGAGCCGGTCCGCGGCCCGTGCCGGTGCGCCGCTTCGGCTGGGCACTCGGTGGCTACACCTTCTTCGGCGCAGGCTACATCGGCTACATGACCTTCGTCATCGCGCTGCTGCGCGAGCAGGGCGCCAGCGCCGGCGGCGTCACGTTGTTTTATTCGTTGCTCGGCGTGGCATGCGTCACGTCGTCGCGTCTCTGGGCTGGCCTGCTCGATCGCTATCGGGATGGTCGACCGCAGGCATTGCTGAACACCTTGCTGGGCATAGCGACCTTGCTGCCGGTGCTGAGCACGTCGTGGCCTGTGGCGTTGGCGTCCGGTGTGCTTTTCGGCGCGGTGTTTCTGTCTGTGGTGGCATCGACCACGGCATTGGTCCGGCACAACCTGCCGCAAGCGCAGTGGGCCACCGGCATCAGCGCATTCACGATCGCTTTCGCGCTGGGGCAGATCGTCGGACCGACGGTGGCCGGCTGGATTTCCGATGGTTCGGGTGGCCTGGCGCGCGGGCTCGTCATGTCGGCGATCACCTTGTGGATCGGCGCTGCGTTGGCGTCGAGGCAGAAGCCTTTGGCAATGCCGACATGACCACGGTCGATGGCATGGCGCCCTATGGTCAAGAACCTCGGCCGCTTCGACAAGGGCGAGGTCGAGGCGATCCGGCAGACAGTGCAGCGCATGCGAGACGAGCCGGACGCGCTCCAGTCATTGCGCTACTTCAGCGCGGCTTCAGCCTTCAAGGCTTCCTGAACAGCCGGCCGCGCACCGACGCGCGCATGCCAAGCCATGACCGTCGGGTACGGCGACAGGTCGATGCCCAGCGGCTTGGCCCAGTTGGTGATGGTGAACAGGTAGCCGTCGGCCACGTTGAAGTGCTCACCCATCAGGTACTCCTTGCCTGCGAGCTCGCTCTCCAGCCATGTGTAGCGCGACGCGAGCCGTGCCTTGACCACGGCTTTGTACTCGTCCGGCGTGGCCGGATTGAAGAGCGGGCTGAAGCCCTTGTGCATCTCCGTGCCGATGAAGTTCAGCCACTCTTGCAGGCGGTAGCGCGGCATCGTGCCCGCAGCGGGCGCAAGGTTTTTCAGCGGCACCAAGTCGGCGATGTATTGCAGGATGGCCGGGCCCTCGCGCAGGCGCGTGCCATTGTCGAGTTCGAGCATAGGCACGTAGCCGAGCGGATTGATGCCGTAGTAGTCGGTGCCGTCTTGCAGCTTGTGGCTCTTGGTGCTGGCGAGCACGGGCTCGAACGCGAGGCCGGCTTCATGCAGGGCGATGTGCGGCGACAGCGAGCAGGCGCCGGGAGAGAAATACAGCTTCATGGAAGGCTCCGTTGCTTTCATTTGTGTCGACAAGACGGCGGATGCTAGCGGGTCCATGGACTTCGGGTGCGAGTGCGGAGGATCTAGCGGTTGTCCGCGTGTTTATCCTACGGTCCCTCGCGTGCGCCGACTATTCGCTGCCGCTCGCGCCAGCATTTAATCTCTGTTTCCCTGCGGGCGGTGGCCTGCTGCAAAGGAGTTTCCATGTTGAAGTACGCGATTGTTTTTGCCGTGATTTCGCTTATCGCGGGTGCTCTCGGCTTCGGTGGTGTAGCTGCTGGCGCGGCCGGCATTGCAAAGGTGCTGTTCGGCTTGTTCCTGATCCTCGCGGTTGTGTTCCTGGTGCTTGCCGCACTGGGTGTGGGCGCTGTCCGAAAAGCGCTCGACTAGTTTTTCATTCGTGCACCCTCCCACCTGTTGCTGAACGGAGAGGCCGCGGGCTTTGGCACGCAGGCTCCTTGCAGAGAGCATCTGGTCATCAAGCCTCAGGTGCAGATGCGGTCGTGCCGCGACGAGGGGAGCGGCATCGCTTTATCCGTTTTGGAGCTGTGCGGGGCTCGTCGAAGATCAGCTACGAGGCGACGGTGCAGCGGGCCTATGTCATTGCTGTCGCAGACTGACCTGCCGGTGCTACCAATAGGATAGCGTTTGAGGCAGATGGCATCAGGCTTTTCCGATGCCTTGATTCGAGAGGCCTATAGGCAAAGGATGGTGCGAATGTCCGAGGCGGCGATTAAAATCGATGCCCCACTTTGCTGCAGCGCGTCAAAGTCGCGCCTCATTCATGCTGTACCCCGAAGAATTCGATGTGATCGTCGTCGGTGGCGGTCACGCCGGCACTGAAGCCGCGCTGGCGTCGGCGCGCATGGGCGCGCGCACGTTGCTCCTGTCGCACAACATCGAAACCTTGGGCCAGATGAGTTGCAACCCGTCGATCGGCGGGATTGGCAAGGGCCACCTGGTTAAAGAGGTCGATGCGCTGGGCGGTGCGATGGCGCTGGCGACCGACGAATCAGGCATTCAATTTCGTATTCTTAATTCCAGCAAGGGCCCCGCCGTGCGAGCTACGCGGGCGCAGGCCGATCGGGTTTTGTACAAAGCCGCGATTCGGCATCGGCTCGAAAACCAACCCAACCTCTGGCTTTTTCAACAGGCCGTCGAAGACCTGATCATCGAAGGTGACCGCGTGGTGGGCGCTGTCACGCAAGTGGGCATTGGCTTCCGCGCACGGGCGGTGGTGCTGACAGCCGGAACCTTTCTCGACGGCCGCATTCATGTCGGCCTCGACAACTACCAGGCTGGACGCGCCGGTGACCCGCCCGCGATCAGCCTGTCGGCGCGTCTGAAGGAGCTCAAGCTGCCGCAGGGCCGCTTGAAGACCGGCACGCCGCCTCGACTCGACGGTAGAACGATTGATTTTTCGAAATGCACCGCGCAGCCCGGCGATGGCATGGAAGGCGGCACTGGTCCAATGCCGGTGTTCAGTTTCATGGGGCGCGCCGAAATGCATCCGGCGCAAATGGCCTGCTGGATCACGCACACCAACGCGCGCACCCACGACATCATCCGATCCGGATTCGATCGCAGTCCAATGTTCACCGGCAAGATCGACGGCATAGGTCCGCGTTATTGCCCGAGTGTCGAAGACAAGATCAATCGCTTTGCAGACAAGGAAAGCCACCAGATCTTTCTGGAGCCCGAAGGCCTGACGACGAACGAGTACTACCCGAACGGAATCTCGACGAGCTTGCCTTTCGACATCCAGTATCAGCTGGTGCGCTCGATGGTCGGTTTGGAAAACGCGCACATTCTCCGACCTGGCTACGCCATCGAATATGACTACTTCGATCCACGCGAGCTCAAGAGTAATTTTGAGACACGGGCGGTGCGGGGGTTGTTCTTTGCGGGGCAAATTAACGGCACTACGGGCTACGAAGAGGCGGCCGCGCAGGGTCTTTTTGCGGGCGTGAATGCCGCGCTGCAATGCCGGGGCGACGACGCATGGCTGCCGCGTCGTGACGAGGCCTACCTTGGCGTGCTTGTCGACGACTTGATCACAAAGGGCGTGACCGAGCCCTACCGTATGTTCACCAGCCGAGCGGAGTTCAGGCTCCAACTTCGCGAGGACAACGCCGACATGCGTCTGACGGAGGCTGGTCGCAAGCTCGGATTGGTCGACGATGCGCGATGGGATGCGTTCAGCCGAAAACGTGATGTTGTTTCACGTGAAACAGAACGGTTGAAATCGATCTGGATCAATCCGCGAAATCTTCCGTCGGCCGAGTCGCAGCGCGTCCTCGGCAAGGCAATCGATCACGAATACAACTTGGCTGATTTGCTTCGACGTCCGGATGTCAGCTATGCCTCATTGATGTCGCTTGATGGTGGCAAGTACGTTGCGAATTTGCCTTTGGGTGAGACCGAAATAGAGCAGATTGAAATCGCCGCTAAATACTCGGGCTACATCGAACGTCAGCACGATGAAGTCGAGCGCGCGTCCCACTTCGAGAATCTGAAGTTGCCGGACGCGTTCGATTACACCCAAGTGCCGGCGCTGAGCTTTGAGGTTAGGCAGAAATTGACGAAGCATCGGCCGGAGACTCTTGGGCTGGCCTCGCGCATTTCAGGCGTGACCCCGGCAGCGATTTCGTTGCTGCTGGTGCATCTGCGTAAGGGCGGACATCGCGCCTTTGCAGCGGATGCGTCGGGGCTTGGGGTCAGGCTGCCAGAGCCGCACGCTGCCGAATGACCGCTGTGCTCACGGAGGCTGCGCTGCGAAGCGGCGCGGAGGCATTGAATGTTGAACTGACGGATGCCCAATCGGCGCAGTTGGGAAACTACGGCGCGCTCCTGATGAAGTGGAGCAAGGTCTACAACCTGACGGCGGTGCGCGACCCGGGCGGCATTTTGACGCACCACTTGCTTGACAGCATGGCTGTCGTTCCCGCCCTTCGTCGCGAGTTGAGAAAAAGAGGGTGGGAGAAGGTCCGTCTTCTGGATGTGGGATCGGGCGCCGGCCTGCCAGGTGCGGTTATCGCGATCCTTTGTCCGAATGTCGATGTGACTTGTCTCGATGCCGTTGCCAAGAAGATCGCATTCGTTCAGCAAGTTGCGGCTGAACTCAAGTTGCCCAATCTCACAGGTCTGCATGCCCGCATCGAGGCCATGACAGATCCTTACGAAGTCGTCAGTTCACGCGCATTTGCCTCACTTGGAGACTTTGTCGGTGGCTCAGCAAACGCCCTGCGGCCCGATGGGATATGGCTTGCGATGAAGGGTCGAACGCCGGATGAAGAGATTAAAAATCTGCCTGCCGGGACGGAAGTGTTTCACGTGGAACAACTGGTTGTTCCCGGCCTGGACGCCGAGCGTTGCATCGTCTGGCTTCGGAAGGACTAGACAAATCTTGATCGCGGCGTTTACCGTGACGTCCAAGACAGAAGGGCGCGTCCGTGTCGATCACCTGCTTTTCCACCACATACCCGAGGCCCGGAAGCACACGCTGTAACTGGTCGGCGTCGCGTGCGATATGTCGGAAGCGGGCGAACGCGTCGTCAGCTGAGCGAAGTTTTGCGCCGGAGCGCTGGCGGCGGGCCGGCAGCCCGCCATTGGGGAATGCCGACGCCATGCGTACACTCGGGGTTTTCCTACAGCCCCCAATTCCATGTTCGGCATCGCTGACTACGGTGCGTTTGTCGCCGCCATCATTCTGTTTTTGCTGATCCCCGGCCCGGGCAATCTGGCATTGATCACGTCGACGGGCAAGGGCGGAATTCGAGGTGGCTTGGCTGCCACGCTGGGTGTGATCGCTGGTGACCAGGTATTGATGTGGGCCGCTGTCGCTGGCGTCGCTGCTTTGCTCTCCGCATATCCGATGGCCTTTCATGCCGTCCAATGGCTGGGCGCTGCTTATCTCGCGTGGCTCGGCTTAAAGATGTTGCTTGCCAAGCCCGGCGCCGCACCGATTCTCAACATCCGACCGCGGCACTTTTTTCGACAGGCCATGGCGATCACGCTGTTGAACCCCAAAGCCATCGTCTTCTACATGGCGTTCTTCCCGCTGTTTGTCGATCCGGCGCAGCACCAGGGGCTCACGACCTTCGGCGTGATGGCTGCGACGATCGCCACGTTGACGCTCGCTTATGGACTTGCCGCCACCTTGTTGACTTACTTTCTTGCCGAAAGGCTCCGTGCCAATCCGCGCGTGTCGTCGACGCTTGAAAAAGTGGCGGGCGCTTTTCTGATCGGCTTCGGCGTCAAGCTGGCGCTGTCCCGCTAGCCGACCGAACAAGCACATGGCTAAAATTTTCTGCATTGCCAATCAAAAGGGCGGCGTCGGCAAGACGACCACCACTGTCAACTTGGCGGCAGGCCTGGCCAAAGTCGGTCAGCGCGTGCTCATGATCGACCTCGATCCCCAGGGCAACGCGACCATGGGGTCCGGCATCGACAAGCGGCAGCTCGAACTCTCGGTGTACGACGTGCTGCTTGAGGCGGCGACTGTGGCCGAAGCTCGCGTCAAAGCCGAAAAGCTGGAGGCGGCGGGTTGCGGATATGACATCCTGGGCGCCAATCGCGAACTGGCCGGCGCAGAGGTGGAGATGGTCGCGCTCGACCGCCGGGAAAAGCGCCTGCGTACCGCGCTGGCTTCCGTCGGCGCCGAGTACGACTTCATCCTGATCGATTGCCCTCCCTCCCTCAGCCTGCTCACGCTCAACGGCCTGTGTGCGGCCCACGGCGTCATCGTGCCGATGCAATGTGAGTACTTCGCGCTCGAAGGTCTGACCGACTTGGTCAACACCATCAAGCAGGTACACGCCAACCTCAACAAGAACTTGCAGATCATCGGCTTGCTGCGAGTGATGTTCGATCCGCGCATCACGCTGCAGCAGCAGGTGAGTGATCAACTGAAGGCGCACTTCGGCGACAAGGTTTTCGACACGGTGATCCCGCGCAACGTGCGCCTCGCCGAGGCACCGAGCTATGGGCTGCCTGGCGTGGTGTTCGACCCGTCAGCCAAGGGCAGCGTGGCCTTCGTCGCCTTCGCTAAAGAGCTCGTTGAAAAGATGCCGCCGGCCAGCGCATTGCAATCTCCGTCGGCACCCCCCGATGACGGGCTCGTCGTTGGCGTGAGTACAGCCAGCGCCGCGGGTGTGGCAGACAAGGCCTCCGGCGTGCAACCAGAAGTGCAGAACCACAATGGCGGCTAGTCCTGCGGACGGTACGGTCCTGCTGCTGCCGGGTTGGCAGAACAGCGACTCTGGTCATTGGCAAAGCCGCTGGGAAACGCTCTACGGCGACCGCCGCGTCGAGCAACACGAGTGGATGCATCCGCGCCGCGGCGACTGGTCCGCGCGCCTTGAAGAAGAAGTGCTGGCCGCGCCGAGCCGGGTGATCCTCGTTGCACACAGCCTCGGCTGCATCCTCGTCGCCGCCTGGGCCGCGCACTCACGCAACACGCAGAAGGTGCGTGCGGCACTGCTCGTTGCGCCGGGCGACGTCGAGCGCGATGACCTGAGGCAAATGATCCCTGGCTGGGCGCCGATCGTTCGGCAGACCTTGCCTTTCAAGGCTCTGATGATCGCTGCCGACAACGATCCGTATTGCGCCATAGACCGCTCACGAGACATGGCCGCCGACTGGGGAGTCCGCTTTGTCGATTCAGTGGACGCTGGCATCGCCGGTAAAGGCGGACATCTCAACAGCGAATCTGGATTGGGTGATTGGCCCCAAGGGCGCGCCCTGCTCAACGAAATTTCGAAAGAAGAATAGCGACCATGGTCACCAAAAAACTCAAAGGCCTTGGCCGCGGACTCGAAGCCTTGCTCGGTCCGACCGCATCTTCAGCCAGCGATAGCCTCGACGGAAACGGCATTGCGCACAACCCGACCGTGCTAAGGCTCGATCAAATGGTGCCCGGCGTCTACCAGCCACGCACGCGCATGGACGAGGGCGCGCTGTACGAATTGGCCGAGAGCATCAAGGTTCAAGGCATCATGCAGCCGATCCTCGTACGTCGGCTAGACGCCGAATCGGCAGACGCGAAGAACGCAGAATTCGAAATCATCGCGGGTGAACGTCGCTACCGCGCAGCCAAACTGGCTGGTCTCGACAGCGTGCCGGTGCTGGTGCGCGACGTGCCCAACGAAGCGGCGGCGGCGATGTCGCTCATCGAGAACATTCAGCGTGAAGACCTCAACCCGCTGGAAGAGGCTCAAGGCCTGCAAAGGCTGGTGGCTGAGTTTGGGCTCACTCACGAAGCTGCGGCGCAGGCTGTAGGCCGTTCAAGAAGTGCGGCGAGCAACTTGCTGCGCTTGCTTAATCTGGCCGAGCCGGCGCAGGCCATGCTGATGGCGGGCGACATCGACATGGGTCACGCGCGGGCTTTGCTGTCGCTCGATCGTGGCACGCAGATCACCGCTGCCAACCAGATCGCCGCAAAGAAGATGTCGGTTAGGGAAGCTGAAGCCCTGGTCAAAAAGCTGGCGGCCGAGTTCAGCCTGTCGCCTTCGCCGCGCCACGGCAGCGCAGCGGGCGAGAAGTCTCGCGACTTGCAGCGCGTCGAAGAAGAGCTGGCCGACCTGCTCACAGCCGAAGTCGAAGTCCGGCTCAAGAAACGCACCAAGCGCGGCGGGCAAGTGGAGCAGAGCGGTGAGCTTGCGATCCACTTCGGCACGCTCGAGGCGCTGAATGGGCTGATCGATCGCCTACGTCGAATGGCATAGGAAAGGAAGCCAGCGCGCTGCTGACCCGCATCGACAACCGCTCCGGCAAGGAGAAGATAAGCGAGCGAAACCTAGCGGAAGATTTTTCCTGGATTCATGATGTTCTTCGGGTCCAGCGCCCGCTTGATCGTCCGCATCATGTCCACCGCTCCCGCGCCCGCCTCGGTCACGAGAAAGTCCATCTTGTGCAGCCCGATGCCGTGCTCGCCGGTGCAGGTGCCTTCCAGTTCGATCGCGCGCATCACCAGCGCATGGTTCAGCGCCTCGGCCTTGGTGCGCTCTTCGGCATCGTTGGGGTCGATCAGATAGCCGAAGTGGAAGTTGCCATCGCCGACGTGACCGACCAGAAAGTAGGGGATGCCGCTGGCGTCGACCTCGGCCACCGACTCGAGCAGGCAGTCGGCCAGCCGGGAGATCGGCACGCAGGTATCGGTCGAAATCGCCCGACAGCCTGGCCGCGACTGAATCGCCGCGAAGTAGCTGTTGTGACGCGCCGCCCACAGCCGCGTGCGTTCTTCCGGCGTGCTTGCCCATTCAAAGGCATTGCCGCCGTGGCCGCTGGCGAGCTCCTGCACCGTCTCCGCCTGTTCTTTTACGCTGGCCGGGGACCCATGAAATTCCATCAGCAGCAACGGCTCTTCGCGCAGCGTGAGCTTCGAGTACGCGTTGACCATGCGCACCGTGTTCACGTCGATCAGTTCGACCCGTGCGATCGGAACGCCCAGCTGGATGATCTCGATGGTCGTGCGCACAGCCGCCTCGATGCTCGGAAACGAGCAGATCGCCGCCGACACCGCCTCGGGCAACGGATAGATGCGTAGCGTGATTTCGGTGATGACGCCGAGCGTGCCTTCGCTGCCGACCATCAGGCGGGTGAGGTCGTAGCCTGCAGATGATTTCTTTGCGCGCGTGCCGGTACGAATGACCTCGCCACCGGCCGTGACCACTTCGAGCGCCAGCACGTTCTCGCGCATCGTGCCGTAGCGGACCGCGTTGGTGCCGCTGGCGCGGGTGGCGGTCATGCCGCCGATCGATGCGTCGGCGCCCGGGTCGATGGGAAAGAAAAGGCCGGTGCTCTTGATCTCTTCGTTGAGCGCCTTGCGCGTGACGCCCGGCTGCACCGTCACCGTCAGGTCGTCAGCGTTGATCGAGAGCACCTTGTTCATGCGCGACACGTCGATGCTGATGCCACCCTGCACGGCGAGCAGATGGCCTTCGAGCGACGAGCCGACGCCGAACGGAATGACCGGCACGCTGTATTCGCTCGCGAGCGTGACTGCGTCGGCGACGTCCTGCGTCGATTCGGCGAACACCACTGCCGACGGCGGTGGCGCCTCGAACGACGACTCGTCGCGCCCATGTTGCGTTCGCACGGCGAGCGCCGTGGAACAGTTGGTGCCGAAGCGCGCCTTCAACGCGTCGATCAATGCGTCGGGTGTGTTGCGCAACGCCAATTCAGGCGTCAGATGGGCGAGGGCGGTGGGTGCGTTCATGGATGTCTCCGGAGGCGGTCTACCATTCTATGAACCTACCGCCAAACTCCACAGCAGAAAGACACCACCATGGGCAACCGCCTCACTCAGATCGCAACTCGCACTGGCGACGACGGCACCACCGGCTTGGGCGACAACACGCGCGTGCCCAAAGACCACCTGCGCGTGCACGCCATGGGCGACGTCGACGAGCTGAATTCGCAGATCGGCGTGCTGCTGTGCGAGGCGATGCCGGCCGATGTGCGAGCGCTGCTGGTCGACATCCAGCACCAACTCTTCAACCTGGGCGGCGAGCTGTCGATGCCGGGCTACACGCTGCTGAAGCCTGAGGCGCTGCTGCAGATCGACAACGCGCTGGTCGAGCACAACGCGGTGTTGCCACGATTGGCGGAGTTCATCTTGCCGGCGGGCACGCGCGCGGCCTCGCTTGCGCATGTGTGCCGCACAGTCGCGCGGCGCGCCGAGCGTGCGGTCGTTTCACTGGGTGCGGCCACCGAGATCAACGATGCGCTGCGGCAGTACCTGAACCGGCTCAGCGACCTGCTCTTCGTGCTGTCGCGGGTCTTGAACCGGATGGACGGCGGCGACGATGTCTACTGGAAGAGCGAGCGGATGGCGCGTGCGGCGGCGGATGGCGCAGCCGAAGATGGTGCGCCGACGGCTTAGCTTCTTGCCGCAGCCGCAGGAGACAGTCTCGACGCAAGTTCGGCCGCCGAGCCGAAAGCCAGCGTGAACCCCAACGCGCCGTGCCCGGTGTTGAAGAACATGTTGTCGGGTGCGCCATCGACGCGGCCGATGATCGGCACGCCGGTCGGTGTAGCCGGGCGCATGCCGGTCCACGGCGCGAGTTCAAGAAAGTCGCTGCAGTGCGGGAGCAGTGCTCTCGTCGCGGCGACCAGCGTGTCGATGCGGCCTTCGGGGATGCGGCTGTCGTGGCCGACGATCTCCGCCATGCCGGCCACGCGCAGCCGTGAGCCGATGCGTGCGAACACCGTCTTGCGCGCGCTGTCGGTCACGTTCACTGTCGGCGCTGCGCCGGGCGAGTTGTCGACGTCGAGGGTGATGCTGTAGCCCTTCAGTGGGTACACCGGCAGGTAGGCGCCAAGCTGGCGTCCAAAGCGCGCCGAGGCGCTTCCCAGGGCCATCACGAAGGCGTCTGCCTGCACCGGGCCTCCGGCGGCTTGCACAGCCTGCACGCGGCCTTGCTGGCTCCCTCTATTCAGGTCGAAGCCTTCGATGTCCGCACCCAACGAGAAGACCACGCCACGCGCGCGCAGCACTTGTTCGAGCGCCCGGCATACCTTGAGGCAATCGGCCGCGCACTCACTGGGCGTGTGCACCGCCCGCATCGGCACTGCGGTACAGCACCAGCTTGCCGGTGGCAGAAAAGTCGATGTCGGCCGTCAGCTCGGCGCGCACGCTGTCGAACACGGCGCGGCTCGCTGCGGCCAGCGCGAGCACACGCGCAGTGCTGGCAGCGGCCATCGGGGCATTGCAGGCAGCCAGGAACGCGAGGCCCCAACGCCACTGCTGCGGATCGAGTTTCGGGCGCAGCTTCAGCGGCGACGAAGGCGAGAACAACAAGTGCGGCAACTGTCGCCAGATCGACGGATCGGCCAGCGGCGCCACATACGAGTAGCTCAGCTGCGCGCCGTTGCCGGCACTCGCGCCTTCGCCCGGCGCAGCACGATCGATCACCGTGACCTGATGGCCGTCGCGCTGCAGTTGCCAGGCCGTGGCCAGTCCGACGATGCCTGCGCCGAGCACGCAAATGTGCATGGAAGTCCTCGTTCCTTCGTTCTGGAAAATGCCGATGCGCTCGACCTCGCGAGCTTGGCTAATGATGAGCTGCGACGCAGTGCGGATCTGGCGTGTGCAGTGTCACGGGACATGTTGGCACCCGCCTTGCGTACTGCCGAGCTCTTCCCAAGTTTCTTGTTCGTTCAATTTTCCAAAGAGGTCTCCATGAAACTTTCTGCCCTCACTACCGCCGTGCTGGCCGTTGCCGCCGCACTCGCCGCCACCACCGGCGCGCATGCTGCCGACACGCTTGCGAAGATTGCCGCAGCCAACAAGATGACTGTGGCCTACCGCGAATCGTCGGTGCCTTTCAGCTACCTCGACGGTCCTGAGAAACCCGTCGGTTTCTCGGTCGATCTGACGAACGCCATCGTCGCAGCGGTCAAGCAAAAACTGGGCAAGCCGAATCTGGAAGTCGGACTGATGGCGGTGACGTCACAAAACCGTATCCCGCTCATCACCAACGGCACGCTCGATCTGGAGTGCGGCTCCACCACCAACAACTCGGCGCGCGCCAAGGACGTCGCCTTTGCCATCAACCATTTCTATACCGGCACGCGGCTGCTCGTGAAGAAGGGCGCAGGCATCAAGGACTACCCGGACCTCAAGGGCAAGAAGGTCGCCATCACGACCGGCACGACCAACGTTCAGGTCGTGCGCAAATACAGCACCGACAAGAACCTCGACATCGACATCGTGATGGGCAAGGACCATTCCGATTCGTTGCTGCTGGTGGAGAGCGATCGCGCCACGGCCTTCGCGATGGACGACATCCTGCTCTACGGGTTGAAGTCGAACTCCAAAACCCCGGCCGACCTCGAAGTCGTCGGCGAAGCGCTGCAGGTCGAGCCGTACGCCTGCATGCTGCCCAAGGACGATCCGCAGTACAAGGCGCTGGTCGACGGCGTCATCACCGGCTTGATGAAGTCGGGCCAGTTCGACAAGCTCTACGACAAGTGGTTCATGCAGCCCATCGCGCCGAAAAACCTGCCCATCGGGCTGCCTATGAGCAAGGAACTGAAGGACAACATCAAGACGCCGAGCGACAAGCCGGCGACTTGACCGCGATCAGCAATACGAGCAACGGCAACGGCATCAGCCACGTGATCATTTCGACCGTCATGACGACGGCCGCTAGGGACATCAGGACTATCGCCCCGGCAGCCAGTTCGATCGCGGCGGCTTCCCGCAGCCGCATGCCGACTGGCGTCGCGGTGGCCGCGTACCGACGGAATACCGTGGCCGCAATTACGTAGTCAACGACTGGCGCGGCAACCACCTTAATGCGCCTCCGCGCGGTTACCAGTGGGTCGGTGTCGGCGGTGACTTCGTGCTCGCAGCCATCGCGACCGGGCTGATCGCGCAGATCATCTCGAATCAGTAGTCGCGACGGTGTGCGGGCAGTGGACCGTATCCACTTCAAGCTGCGCTAATCGGCGACAGCAGCCGGCGCCATCTGCGCGCAGACGTTCTTGCCCGTGATCGTCAGCCGGAGGCCGCCACCCTGCCACTCGAGCCAGTTGAGAGCGACGTAGGCTTCGATGTCGTCGACGTCGATCTGGTCGGCGTGCCGCTCCCGGAGCATGGCGACAGTTGCCGGCAAAGCCAGCCTGAGACGGTCACGCCGGATGGTTTCGGCAGAAACGAAATCCTTCGGGGCAACGAGAGGGCGGCGCAGTGGCATGACGATCCATTTCGGGAGCAGTACTGTGTACCAATGTACGCTTGACTTAGCGGCTGACGCGGACTTATTTGGCGCTGCAGTGTCCGCAACGCGGCACTGTGCCAATGGGCCCACAGATCCCGTGATTCCATGTGATCTCTCGCGGTAGTCATCGTCTTTCTTCCCGCAAATAAGGCTCGCCCAATGCACCGGGTTCGCCATCGTTGGTCCCGCCGCCCTCGACACTTTTTTGTGCAACCGCGACCCAGATCATCACGGCGAGCGTGATGGCGTACGGCGTCATCGACACGAAGTACTGCGGCAGCTGCACGCCGGCCGCGGCGAGCTGCGGAATCAACGCTTCGATGCAGCCGAACAGCACCGCGCCAGCCAGCGCTTTCCATGGCGACCAGCGCGCGAAGATCACGAGGCCGACTGCGATCCAGCCGCGCCCACCGGTCATGCCGGCGATCCAGAGCTTGGTGCTCACGACAGAGATGTAGGCGCCCGCTAACCCGACCAGCGCCGCCCCAGAGAGCACCGCAGCGAAGCGCCATGCCCCGACGCTGATGCCGGCCGCATCGGCCGCCTGCGGGTTCTCGCCGACCGCGCGCATGCGCAGTCCGGCGCTGGTGCGCGTGAGGTACCAGACGACCGCCATGAAGATCGGCAGCGTGAGGTACACGACGATGTTCTGCGTGAAGAGCCGGCCCACCAGCGGCAGCTCCGACAACGGCCACAACGGCAGCGCACTGAAGCTGGTCACCGCCACATTGGTCCAGCCGAACAGCGTGCCGACGAGACTGGTCAAGCCCTGGCAAAAGAAGACCAGTGCCAGCCCGGCGATGACCTGGTTCACGCGCAGCAGGATCGTCATGGCGGCGAACAGGATCGACACCGCGCTCGCCGCCAGCATCGCAATGACGAGCGAAAGAGCGGGATGCCCGAAGGCGATCTGCGCGCCGATGCCGGCCAGCGCACCGACCAGCATCAAGCCTTCGGCGCCGAGCGACAGCACGCCCGATCGCTCGGTGAGAATGAGCCCGAGTGCGGCCAACGCATACGGCACTGCAAAGTCCGGCGCATTGCCTAACCAATTGGTGGCGATCGCAAAAGCACTCATCGAACGCGCCGTATCCGGTGTCGGATGAAGAAGTCCGACGAAGCCACGCAGATCACCACGATCGCCTGGATCAGCTGCACCATCGAGAACGGGATTTGATAGAACACCTGCAGGTTGCGCCCCGCCACGAAAAGCGCTGCGACCAGCACCGCAACCACCGTCGCGGCCAACGGATTGTTGCGCGCGAGGAAGGCGATCAGGATGCCGGAGAAACCGTAGCCCGCGTAGAAGGCCTGCGTCAGCCGGCCCTCCTGTCCCGCCGCCACCACGAAGCCCGCGATGCCCGACAACGCTCCCGACACGAGCACCGCCGACAGGATCATCCGGCGCACCGGCACGCCCACCGCGTCGGCCATGCGCGGGTTGGCATAGACGAAGCGCAGGTACAGCCCCGCACGGCTGATGCCGACGAACCACCACGCCAGCACGGCAACGATCAGCGCGAGGCCGATCGCCGCGGTGCTCACATTGCCGAACCATTCGGGCAACCGCTCGAAGGCGCGGAACTGCGGCGAATACGGGAACGAATCCTTCGGGTCTTTCCATGCGCCGTAGACGAGGTGCAGCAGGAAGTAGCCGGCGATGTAGTTGAGCATCAGCGTCGAGATGATTTCGTTGACGCCGAGCTTCAGCTTGAGCAGCGCGGGTGCCACTGCCCACGAGAGCCCGAGCCCGATCGCCATGAGCAGCATCAGCGGCAAGCGCAGGGTCGGCGGCCCGAGGTCGAAGAACGAGATGGCCGTCGCACCGATGGCGCCCCAGATCATTTGCCCTTCGAGCCCGAGGTTCCAGAAGCGCGCACGAAACGACATCGAGGCCGCGATGCCGACGAGGATCATCGGCGCCGCCTGGAACAGCACCGCCATCAGGCTTTGCTTGTCGAACAGCGTCTGCAGCACGAACTCGTTGAGCAGCTCGTTCGCGGGCACGCCCGCCGCGACCAATATGGCCGCGGAGATGCCCATGCCGATGGCGAGCGATACGACGAGGATCGCGGCCTGCGACAGCCATCCCATCTGCTGCCGGATCTCCAATGCGAAGCGCCGGCTTGCGAACGGCTGCCGTGCCACGGTCGTGGCGGTCGATGCGTCCACCGCGAGCTCAGCCATGGTCGACCATCGCCTGTCCCACGGCTTGCCGATCGGCCGGCTGATCGAACTCCGCCACGATGCGCCCGCGCGTCATCACGCCGACGCGATCGGCCAGCGCCAGCACTTCGTCCAGGTCTTCACTGATGAGCAGCACCGCGGCGCCGGCATCGCGTGCGGCCAGCAGCCGCGCATGCACCTCGGCACCGGCGCGCACGTCGAGCCCGCGGCTCGGGCTGTGCGCCAGCACGACGCGCGGCGTACGGCCGAACTCGCGCGCCAGCACCAGCTTCTGCGCGTTGCCACCCGAAAGCAATGCCGCCTTCTGGTCCAGGTTGCGGACGCCCTGCACGTCGAACTGTTCCACGGCGGCCTTCGCATCGGCTTGAAGCTGCGTGGTGTCGAGCCGCCACGGCGAGCCGTAGCGCCCGCCATGCACCTGGCCGATGCCGAAGTTCTCCGCCACCGACAAGGCGCCGGCCAATGCGAGCCCATAGCGATCGGCCGGGATGGCGGCGAACTGCAACGCGCGCCGTTGCGAATTCGAGGCGGCCTTCAAGTCGCCGAAATCCTCCAGCGTGATGTCGCCATCGATCGTCGAGTCGAGTCCCATCAACGCGGCGGCGAGTTCACTTTGACCGTTGCCGCCGACGCCGGCCAGACCGTAGATCTCGCCGGCGTGCAGCGTGAGGTCGACGCCATCGAGGGCAGGCCGCGCATCACCGACGACCTTGGCCGCAGCCGTGCGCAAGCCGCGCACGGTAAGCCGCGCCGCACCGGCCTGCGAGCGCTGCGGTCGCAA
This sequence comes from Variovorax sp. GrIS 2.14, assembly GCF_046115955.1. NCBI lineage: Bacteria > Pseudomonadati > Pseudomonadota > Betaproteobacteria > Burkholderiales > Comamonadaceae > Variovorax > Variovorax sp. GrIS 2.14. Next base: position 116,786 of record NZ_JBJXIA010000001.1, on the reverse strand, counting down.
GGTCGAGTGCGCGATCGAGTCGCCGACGGTGAGCTGCACCAGCTCGGCCATCGCGGTCTGCTTCGGGTCGACGGTCTTCACCGTGCGGCCACCGCGCATCACCGTCACGCGGTCGGCATAGCGCCTCACGTCGGCCATCTTGTGCGTCACCAGCACGACGGCAGAACCGCTGCGCGCCAGCGCCTGCACCGTCGACAGCAAGCGTTCGGCTTCGCGGTCCGTCAGCACCGCGGTCGGCTCGTCGAGGATCAGGATGCGGGCGCCCGCGAGCAGCACTTTCAGGATCTCGACGCGCTGCTGTTCGGCGATCGACAGCCGCTCCGTGCGTTGCCGCGGATCGATGGCGAAGCCGAGCTCGTCGGCCTTCGCGCGGATCTGCGCTTCGAGCATGCCGAGCCGCTTGCGATGACTGCCTTCACCCGATGCGAGCGGATGCCCGAGCAGGATGTTCTCGGCCACGGTGAAAGGCTTCACCAGCTTGAAGTGCTGGTGCACCATGCCGATGTGGTGCCGCGCCGCATCGCGTGGGCCATCGAGCCGCACTGCGTTGTCGTCGACCAGCAGCTGGCCCGACTCCGGCGCATAGAGGCCGGCCGCGATGTTCATCAGCGACGACTTGCCCGCGCCGTTCTCGCCGAGCAGCGCATGCACCTCGCCCCAGCGCGCGCTGAAGTCCGCGTCGATCAGCGCCTTGAAACCGTCGAACGATTTGCAGATGCCGGTGAGCTGCAGCGCGGTCGCCATGACGCTGAATGTCCTGCGCTTACTTTTGCGTGACCACGCCCTTGACGTACCAGTCCATCTTCCACAGGTCGGCATCCGACAGCGTGCCGCCCGCAGCCACGCGCTCCTTGCCGTCGCGGTCTTTCAGCGGGCCGGCGTAGATCTGCTTGCCCTTGAGGATGGCGTCGCGCTCTGCCGTGATCATCGCGGCCTTGTCCTTGGGCACGCCCGCGCCGAAGCCCGCGATGTCGGTGCCGCCGTCCTTCATCTCGATGAAGGCGCCGTATTGCGAAGGCGTCCAGTTGCCGGCCATGATCTTCTTCAGCTCGGGCGTCAGGAACTTGTCCCAGACCCAGACCGACGAGCACAGCGTGGCCTTGGGCGCGAACTGGCGCAGATCACGATGGTGGCCGGTGCCGTACACGCCGCGCTCCTGCGCGACGATCTGCGGTGTCGGCGAATCGACGTGCTGGCCGATGACGTCGGCACCCTGGTCGATCAACGCCATGGCGGCCGCGCGCTCCTTCACCGGGTCGTTCCATGCGCCGGTGTAGATCACGTTGACGGTGGCGTTCGGGTTCATCTTTTGCGCACCGAGCGCAAAGGCGTTGACGGTCCAGTTCACCACGCCGAAGGGGTTGGCCGCCACGAAGCCGAGCTTGCCCGACTTGGATGCCGCGCCGGCCGCCATGCCGCACAGGTACTGGCTCTCGTAGGTGCGGCCGTAGAACGATTCGAGGTTGCTGCCGTTGGTGGTGCCCGAGCCGTTGAGGAACGCGACGTCCGGGTACTTGGCAGCCAGTTCTTTGAAGGTGTCGGAGTAGCCGAAGGCGGTGCCGATGATGATGTTCGCGCCGCGCGAAATGAAGCGCTCGGCCGCCGGCTTGATGGCCGACGCGTCTTCGGGCACGTTCTCGACGAACTGGATCTTCTTGCCCGTCGCGGCCTCGACCTTGATGCGCGCCTCGTCGAAAGCCTGCGTCCAGCCGCCGTCGTTCTTGGGGCCGAAATAGATCATCGCGATCTTCGGCTCGCCCTTGAGCGTGAAGCCGTCGGCCATGGCCGGCGCGACAAGCACGGTGCAGGCGGTCAGCGCCACGAGGGCGTACGGGGCGGTTTTGCGGAACATGGTCAGGCCTTTGGTGGTGAGCGTTGAAGACATCGAGAAGAGAAGAAGGAGACAGTCGCCGAGGCCGCGTCACATCATGAAGTTGATGCGGAAGACGTTGCCTTCCGGGTCGAGCAGCACCGACTGGTACCAGTGGTAGTAAGTGACGTAAGGCGCCTTGATCAGCGTCGCGCCAGCGGCCAATGCGATCGGCACCATGCGGTCGACATCGGCCTGGCTGTCGACATCGATGTTGAGCAGGAACTTGACGCCGCGCGTGTCGGAGAACTCGGCCAGGTGCAGCAGCTCGTACGCTTCGAGCGCGTTGAAGCCGAGGCTCGATTTACCGGTGTCGAGCCCACGAAAAATCGGCGAGCGAATCGCCTCGATTTCAGGGAAGCCGAAGACGCGTTGATAGAAGCCGCTGAGCGCGAGAACGTCTTTCGCAAAGACGTTGACGTAGGAAAGATGGGCCATCGAAACGTGTGCCTCAGGCCGCGACCTTGGTGCCGCCGAAGGTCGTCTGTTTCACGAACTTCGACATCAGGTGGTCGCCTGAAGAAATGGGCGCGTACGTCGGCTTGTCGCCTGGTGCCAGGCAGCTCGGCAGGCACTCGACCATCGCGTCGTAGTTGGGCTGGTGAAAGAACACCAGCGACTGGCGGCGGTTGGTACTCGCCGCCTCGAAAGGCGGGTTGACCACGCGGTGCATGGTCGACACCCACTGGTCGTTGGTCCACTGCATCATCAAGTCGGCGATGTTGACGACGAGGCCACCTGCGACCTGGGGCACGTCGACCCACTGGCCGGCCTTGTTGAGCACCTGCAGTCCCTTGTCGTCGGGCAGCACCACCGTCAGGCTGCCGTAGTCGCTGTGCGCACCGGCACGCAACTGGCCCGGCAACGGGGCTTCTTTCTGTGGCGGGTAACTCAGCACGCGGAACATGCTGATGTGTTCGTCGATCTTGTCGTCGAAGAAACGCTCGGGCAGCTTCAGGCCCAGCGCGAAGATGCGCATCAGCGAGCGCGAGAGTTCGCTCATCGCCTCGAAGTATTCCTCGTAGGCCTCGCGAAAGCCCGGGATGTCGGGCCAGCTGTTGGGCTCGAAGTGCGGGCCGGCCGCCTTGCCGCGGTGGTACTCGTCGTCCGGCACGTTCGACGGACCGACCGAGAACGACTCCTTCAAGTCGCCGGGTGTCGCTTCTTCCAGGCTGTACGACAAACCTTCTTCGCCAACCGCGCTGTAGCCGCGCACCGCGTCTTCGCGCGGCCGGTCGACGCGGCGCTTGTCGGCCAGCGGCAACGCGAAAAACTGGCGCGACAGCTCGGACACGCGTGCAATCAATTCGGGCGAAATGCCGTGGTGCGTGATGACCAGAAAGCCGATGCTGCGCGAAGCCTCGTCGACCTTGCGTGCGACCTCGGCGCGGCCTTGTTCGGTGCCCTCGAAGTAGGGCGCGAGATCGATGATGGGTACGGTCAGCAGGGTCATGCGTCGAATCCTTTTGAACAGCGCGAACCGGTGCGCTGCAGCGGCAGTGACATGCAACGTTTGTGCCAGTTGGACCAAATGGACAAATGCGGCAAACTGGCCCGCGTCATGCAAGCAGCACGGCATGCAGAAACAAGAAAGCAGCAGCCCATGCCGAAGACATCCGGAGGAGCGGTGAAGGCGACCAATGCCAAGACGGCCAAGGCCGTCAAGTCGACGCCCGCCACCAAGCCGTCGCAGCGCGGGCAAGCGCTGCGCACGCCCGGCGTGCGCAGCGTGGCCGCGGTGAACCGCCGGCTGCGCCAGATCGAAGACAAGCGCAGCGTGATCCTTGGTGCCGCATTGGGGCTCTTCTCGCGCTTCGGCCTGCATGGCACCAGCGTCGATCAGGTGGCAGCGCGGGCCGACGTCTCCAAGAGCAATCTGCTCTATTACTTCGCCAACAAGGAAGAGCTGTACGTGAGCGTGTTGCGCGAATTGCTTGCCGTATGGCTCGAACCCTTGCGCGGTTTCAGCGCCGAGCAAGACCCGCGTGAAGCCATCGGCCACTACATCCGACGCAAGCTGGTGATCTCGCGCGACCAGCCCGACGCATCGCGGCTGTTCTGCCTCGAAATGATTCAGGGCGCACCGTTATTGCGCGACGAACTGGGGCGTGAACTGCGCGATCTGGTCGACCGAAAATCGGACGTCATCAGGGAGTGGGTCGCGGCCGGCAAGCTGGCGCCTGTCGACCCGCATCACCTGATCTTCGCGCTGTGGGCGACCACGCAGCATTACGCCGATTTCGGCGTGCAGGTGCAAGCCATCACCGGTCGCACGCTCGACGATCCGGCGTTCTTCGAAGAGACGGTGGAGAACGTGCAGCGCATCGTGCTGCAGGGCATCCTGTCGGCCGCGAAGAACTGAACGGACGCGAAGTCAGACTCGGCCTTTTGTCCCGAGCCGGCTCAGTGCGCCGGTGGCGTCACGATGTCGTGATAGCGACGATCGAAGTAGATGAGCCCGTGCGCCGCTTCGCCCATCGCCACCGCCACGACCTCGCAGAACAGCACGTCGTGCGTGCCGACGCTGGTGCTGCTGGTGACGCGGCAGTCGAAGGACACGGAGGCGCCTTCGAGCACCGGCGAACCGGTGGCGCCTCGCTCCCATTGCGAGCCGGCAAAACGCTCGTCCATCGGCGTCTTGCCACCAAAGACACTTGAGAGCGCTCGCTGTCCCGCGCCCAGCACGTTGACGCACAGCACGCCATTGGCCCGGAAGGCCGGGTACACCGAGGCGGTGCGGTTGAGGCAGATGAGCAGGGTCGGCGGCTCGTCCGTCACGCTGCACACTGCCGATGCGGTGAACCCCGCGCGGCCTGCAGGGCCATCGGTGGTGATGATGTTCACAGATGCGCCGAGCCGTGACATCGCATTGCGAAAGTCGCTGCGCCCGAGTGCTGCCTCGCGCTCGGACGGTACTGGCAGCTCGGACATGGGTACGGGCACGGGCATGGTCGTGCAAGGCATGACGTCAGGCCAGCACGCAGGCTTCGTCGAACGCCAGGCGCGGCAAGCGGCCGAACACCTTGCTCGCATCACCGTGGCCGAGGTTGATCAGCAGGTTGACCGACCAGCTCGTGCCTTCGAAGAACGCGGCGTCGACCACGGCCTTGTCGAAGCCCGACATCGGACCGCAGTCGAGCCCGAGCGCACGCGCTGCCAACAAAAAGTAGCCGGCCTGCATCGAGGCATTGCGGAACGCGGTCTCGTGCGCGGCTTCGGCGCTGCCGGTGAACCAGGCGCGCGCATCGGCATGCGGAAACAGGGCAGGGAGCTTGTCGTAGAAAAGCTTGTCCCACGCACAGATCACCGTGACCGGTGCGCTCATCGTCTTGTCATGGTTGGCTTTGGACAACGCCGGCGAGAGCTTCGCCTTGCCTTCGGGCGTGCGCACGAACACGAAGCGCGCTGGCGAGCAGTTGGCCGACGTCGGCGCCATGCGGGTCAGGTCGTAGACATTCTTCAGCAACTCGTCGGACACCGGTGCGTCGGTCCAGCCGTTGTGGGTGCGGGCCTCGGTGAAGAGGGTGGCCAGTGCGGCGTGGTCGAGGGTCTGTGTCATTTGCGTTGTCCGCTGAAAGTCGCGTCAGGTTGGTTATGCGTTGGCTGTTTTTGCTGCTGCGTTTGTTGCGCGAGGAACTTCAGCAGCACCGGATTGAAGGCGTCGGCTTCGGTCACGTTGTGCGCATGACCGCCATGTACGACGCGATCCATCGTCGCGTTCGGCAGGCCATCGGCCAGCCGCTGCGAGCAGGTCCACGGCACGAGTACGTCGTCGGTAGCGGTTGCGACCAGGGTCGGTACGCCGATGTCACCCAGCCGCGCATCCACATCGAACGCGCGCAACGCGCCAATGCGCGCAAGCAGGTTGGCGTCGCCCGGAAAGTTGTCGTAAGCGTGATCGACTTCGGCGGCCACGTGCTCCGCATGCGCCGCGCTCCATGCGGCCGGGTACAAAAAGATCGGCTGCGCCTCGACATAGGCGCGTCGGCCCGAGCCGGCGAGCAAGGCGATGCGGGCGTCGAAACAACGCGCTGAATGTGGGTTCGGCCTGGACCATGCGTTGATGAGCACCAGGCTCGCGACGCGCTCCGGCGCATCGAGTGCCAACTGCAAGCCGACAAGCCCGCCAAGCGCATGACCGACGAGGTGACAGCGTGCCGTGCCGCTGGCATCCAGCACCTCGACCACGTCGTGTGCCATGTCGGCGATGGCGTAGTCGTCGGGCAGCACGCCGGGGCTGCGGTTGGTGCCGCGCTGGTCGTACACCACCACGCGCCAGCCGGCGGCGACCAGGCCGGGCAACTGCGGACGCCAGAAGCCAGCCGAACCACCGAGGCCGGACGACATCAGCACACTGGGTGCGTCCGAGTCGACGCCGTGGACTTCGAAGTGCAAAGTCATTTCAGGGGCATGGAAAATTCATGTGAGCCGGACTGCAGTCAGGGCTTGCCGACGTGCGCGATGGACGCGATCTCGATCAGCGCCTCCGGCTTGACCAAGCCGCACTGGATGCAATAGCGCGCTGGCTTCACGCCCGGAAAGTACTCGGCGTAGACCGCATTGACCTTGGCGTAGTCGGCCCAGTCTTTGATCATGATCATGTTGAAAGTCACGTCGTCCATCGTGCCGCCAGCCGTGGTGATCACGCTCTTGATGGTCTCCAGCACATGGCGCGTTTGCAGCGTGGCGTCGCCCACGTGGACCACGTTGTTGTCCTTGTCGAAGGGCAGCGTGCCCGACACGTAGACGATGCCGTCGGCCATGGTGCCGGGCACGAAAGGCGCGATCGGCGTGGTGGTGCCGAGCGGGATGATGGCTTGCTTGGGCATGGATGCTCCTGGGGATAAGTCGGATCTAAGGCACTGTCAGGCGCTGACGGTCTTGCAGAAATCTTCGACGGTGGAGACCCAGCCGAAGAAGGTCTCGACGTTGTAGACCGTCGCCTTCTGGATCGCCGCGCCGCCGAGTTCGTGCGTTGCGTCTTCCAGCATCACGCTGAAGTATTCGAGGTGGAAGGCGTCGCGCAAGGTCGACTCGACGCACACGTTGGTCGCGATGCCGGTAAACACCAGATTGCGAATGCCGCGAGCCCGCAGCGTGCTGTCGAGCGTGCTGTTGAAGAAGCCGCTGTAGCGTGTCTTGGGGATGACGATGTCGCCGGCCTGCGGCTTCATCGCGTCGATGAGCTCGTAGTCCCAGCCGCCTTTTGCAAGGAACTTGCCTTGCAACTCCGGCTTCTTGCGCATGGTCTTGAGTGCGTTCGATTTGTACCAATTGGGCGAGCCTGGACCACCCGCTTCGACGTAGCCTGCATCCCAGCCGTTCTGCAAGAACACGACGAGGATGCCGGCCGCGCGTGCCGCCTCGATGGTGCGTGCGATGTTGACGATGGTGCCCTGCGCGCCCGAGATGTCGAAGCCCGCCGAGTCGACGTAGCCGCCGAGCGACGCATAGGCGTTCTGCATGTCGACCACGATGAGTGCCGAGTTGGCCGCGTGCAGCGCGACCGGTTCGGGCCGCGCGGGCAGCACCAGCGGTGCCGGCGCGCCGGGAAGGCTCGGCACGCCGACCGGCGTGGTCGACGTGATCGTGGTGTTCTTCGGGGCGGCGGTGGTCATGGCGATGTCCTTCGGATCCTGGGTGATGCAGCGGCGGCGCGATTCAATTCAAGCAGCGATCGCTTCACCCTGCACCGCGGAGGGAACCGGCGTTTCGACGTCGCTGCGGCTCTTCATCAGCGGCTGAATGCGCTGGCCGAAGGCCTCGATGCCTTCGACGAAATAGTCGAAGGTCAGCAACACGCCTTCGGTGCCGGGCACTTCCGCCATCTCGTCGAGCATGCGCGCGACGGTGGCGTACGAGCCGACCAGCGTCCCCATATTCAGGTTGACGGCCGAGGTCGGATCGGCCATCTGCCGCACGTTGGTGTCGGCGCCCGACTTGGTGTCGGCCGCGCCCTGCACGCCGAGCCACTGGATCGCGCCTTGGTCGGCGCCGGCCTTGTAGTGTTCCCACTTGGCACGCGCCGCTTCGTCGGTTTCGTCCGCGATGATCATGATGAGCACGTAGGTCGTCACGTTGCGGCCGGTCTTGGCGGCCGCGTCGATCAGTTTCTGCGCCGAAGGTGCGAACGCCTTGGGCGTGTTCACGCCTTTGCCGAAGCAGAAGTTGTAGTCGGCATGCGCGGCCGAGAATTCCATGCCGGCGTCGCTCTGGCCGGCGCAGATCACCTTCATGTCGGCTTGTGGCTGCGGGCTCAGGCGGCAGTCGTCCATCTTGAAGTGGTCGCCCTTGAAGTCGGACTGCCCGGTGGTCCACAGCTCGCGCAGCACCTGGATGTACTCGGACAGGTACTGGTAGCGCGTCGCGAAGAACTCGTCGCCCGGCCACAGGCCCATCTGCGAATACTCCGGCTTCTGCCAGCCGGTGATCAGATTCACGCCGAAGCGCCCGCCCGAGATCGAATCGATGGTCGACGCCATGCGCGCGACGATAGCGGGCGGCATCACCAGCGATGCGGCGGTGGCGAAAAGCTTGATCTTGGTGGTCACCGCGGCCAACCCGGCCATGAGGGTGAACGACTCCAGGTTGTGGTCCCAAAACTCGGTCTTGCCGCCGAAGCCGCGCAGCTTGATCATCGACAGCACGAAGTCCAGGCCGTAGTGCTCAGCCTTCAGCGTGACCTCTTTGTTGAGCGCGAAGCTCGGCTTGTACTGGGGTGCGTTCTCGGACAACAACCAGCCGTTGTTGCCGACGGGAATGAAGATGCCGACTTTCATTGGAATGGTCCTCGCCGCAGCAGGATGAACATGGGAAACGCTACATGCATGCAGCGTGCCAAGTCATAAAACCAATGAAATCAACGACCTACGTCAAGCCAGCCTGATCAATTTGTCCAAATGGTCCAAAGTGGATCGTTTGGCGCACGCCGGTTGTGCAGCCACGCACTGGCGCCGCCCGACCCCTTTTTGGATCAGCGAGCCTTGGGAGCGGGCGCAGCGACAGGTGCCGCTGTGACAGCAGGCGCGGCCGGCCGCGTGACCGCCTTCTTCACCGCATCGGGCAACTCGATCTTCACTTCGAGCACTTCGAGGTTGTCCTGCCTCTCGACATGCACCTTGAGGTCTTCGGGGCGGATCGACACGTATTTGGAGATCACTGCCAAAAGCTCGCGCTGCAGCTCGGGCAGGTAGTCGGGTCGCTTGCTGTTGAGGCTGGATCGCTCGTGCGCCAGGATGATCTGCAGCCGCTCCTTGGCGACGTTGGCAGTCTTCTTTTTCTCTCCGAGGAGAAACGAGAAAAGCGACATGCTTACTTTCCTCCGAAGATGCGTTTGAAGAAGCTCGGTTTGTCAGCGTCGATGAAGCGCAGCGGACGGTCTTCGCCCAGAAAACGGGCGACCACGTCCTGGTAGGCCTCGGCCACGTCGGTGCCCTTGTCATGGATGGCGGGCACGCCCTGGTTGGACGCGTTGAGCACCGTCTCGGATTCGGGGATGACGCCGATCAGCTTGATGCGCAGGATGTCCTTGATGTCGTCGAGCGACAGCATCTGGCCGCCGGCTACGCGGTTCGGGTTGTAGCGCGTGATGAGCAGATGCTCCTTGATCGGGTCACCACCGTCGATCGCGCGCTTGGTCTTGCTGCCGAGCATGCCCAGGATGCGGTCGGAATCGCGCACCGAAGAGACTTCGGGGTTGGTCACGATGAGCGCTTCGTCGGCGAAATGCATGGCCATCATGGCGCCGGTCTCGATGCCCGCCGGCGAGTCGCACACGATGTAGTCGAAGTCCATGTCGGACAGGTCCTTGAGGACCTTCTCGACGCCCTCTTGCGTCAGCGCTTCCTTGTCGCGCGTTTGCGAGGCAGCCAGCACGAACAGGTTCTCGCACTGCTTGTCCTTGATCAATGCCTGGTTGAGGTTGGCCTCGCCCTGAATCACGTTGATGAGGTCGTACACCACGCGGCGTTCGCAACCCATGATGAGGTCGAGGTTGCGCAGGCCGACGTCGAAGTCGATCACAGCCGTCTTCTTGCCGGCCAGCGCCAGGCCGGATGCAAAGCTGGCGCTCGTCGTCGTCTTGCCGACGCCGCCCTTGCCCGAAGTCACCACCACAATTTTGGCCATGGCCATTCCTCTTTTATGTTTCTGTTCAGGCGATCGGATCGATCACCAATTTTTTGCCGTCTAGGCGGATGGTCGCCGGCTTGCCGAGCACATTGGCGGGCAGCGGAACCTCCGCGGTGCGGTAGATGCCCGCGATGGCCACCAGTTGCGCTTCGAGGCAGGTCGAAAAGATGCGCGCATCGATGTTGCCGCGAGCGCCCGCAATGGCTTTGCCACGCAACGGTGCATACACATGGATGTTGCCATCGGCGATGATCTCGGCACCGAAGCTCACGACCGCGGTGACGATGACGTCGCCACCGCGTGCATAGACCTGCTGGCCCGAGCGCAGCGGCTTGTCGATGACGAGCGTGCCGTTGGCAGGCACGGGCACCTCGCGCACGATCTGCGGTGCTTCCGGTGCAGCGGCAACCGCTTCTTGCGTTGGAGCCCGAGGCGCCGGGGACACCGGCATGGCCGCCAGCGACAGACCGGCCGCGCGTGCCGCGATGTTTTGCAGCTCGCTGCCACCTCGTACGGCAATGGGCTGCGTCTGGTGGCGCGCCAGCAGGCTGCGCAGCCGGGCGAAGTCGATGTCGGGTGCCGTACCGGTTTCTTGCAGCACAGACAGGTCGATCACCACCGGCTCTTGCTCGAAGAAGTCGGGTGAGTCGGCGAGCTGCGCATCGAGCGCTTCAGCCAGCACCGCGAGGTCGGCGGTCTTGAGGATCACCGCGATCAGCGGGAGCGTGGCGCTCTTGAATTCGAAAACCGCCTTGGTGCGCGCGGCGGATGAATCGGCCATGGGAAACGTTCGTTCGAAAAGCTGGCGAGTCTACCGGGCTCGCTGCGACTGCCCGGCAAAAAGCAGGCCCGATGACCGGGACGATCTACACCTCTTGCATGCGGTTGCACTTTTTCAGCCGTCAGGCAAAGGCGACGCACTCCTACAGCGAAGCGTTTTCGCAGCGGCAAACTGCTCCACTTGGAAAAAAATACTTCTTCGACCATTGCGCAGTCAAGCATTGCCTTGCAGCCTATTCTGGATGTGCGTAAGGCACATCCCGGCGGCGTGCACTTCACTTACTCGGTGAGCGCCGTTGTGGTTCCGGAACAGGGATCTCCCGGCGAGTTGTTCGACTCGGTCGAGCGCTGTCTTTACGACGCCGGGCTCGCGCTCCAGCACTACTTCGACGGCGTGCAAATTCGCTACGAAGGCATTGCACTCGGAACCTACGCCGTGTCGCGTTTGGTCAACGATCCGCTCGGTTTGTTCGATGATCTGCTTCAGCGCCTGATTGCGACTTTCCGCATGCGAACCAGAGGCTACGTCACGACGCCACGCGCATTGGGATTGGGTACCGTTTCCATGGCGGTTCCATCGACAGGCACGCCCGCGGTCGAACGAGTCGATTCGTAAGTCGCCGGGCGGGTCGCGTCAGCTCTTCGCCCCGTTCGCGTGGTTGGCGCCACCACGCGGCTGCAGCACCGCCATCGTGATGCGCGAGACGCAGGTCAATTCGCCAGCGTCGTTCTTCATGTCGATCTGCCACACCTGCGTGGTCCGACCACGGTGAACAGGGCGCGCCGTGGCCGTCACCCAGCCGCTGGTGGCAGAGCGCAGGTGGTTGGCGTTGATGTCCAGCCCCACCGCGCGGTCGCCTTCCGGGGCTGAATAGTGGGCACCGCAAGATCCCAGCGTTTCGGCCAGCACCACCGACACGCCGCCGTGCAGCAGGCCATACGGCTGGCGGGTGCGCACGTCGACCGGCACGCGACCGGTGATGAAGTCGTCGCCGACCTCGGTGAACTCCATGCCGAGGTGTTCGACCGCAGTGCCCACGTGGCTCTGGGTCAGTAGTTCTATCGAGATTTCTTTCTTCCAGATCCGCATGGGTGTTGCTCCAGTGAACGATTGCCGAAACTATAGCGACGGCGGCTGACAGGCCGCGGAGCCACCGCGCGCTAAGCTGAAACGATGACCCGCACCCAACGTTGGCTGACCGGAATCGCCGTGGCGTCGGGCGTGGTGGTGAGTGCGTTGGTCGTCACGGCCAGCGCGCTTTTGCCGAGCGACGAAAAGATCGCAGCCCAGCTCAGCGCACGCTTCGAAGAGAACTTCGGCATCGGTCTCAAGATCGGTAGCGCGCACCGCACGCTGTGGCCCATGCCGACCTTGGTGCTGAGCGAGCTGGCGACTGCGCAAGCGCAGCCCATCGTCGCCAGGCGCGTGATGCTCCGGCTGCGCGTCGCACCGTTGTGGCGCCGCGAGATCGCGTTCGACGCGGTCGATGTCGAAGGCGCCGTTTTTCCCAGTGCGTCGGTGCGGGCGTTTCGAGGGCGTGGCGGTGCCGGCAAACCAGACGACCTGGCGAAGAAACACCTGCCCAGCAAGTGGACGTTGGCATCGACACCGGTCGAGCAATTGCGCTGGCGCGACGTCCGCTGGATCGACCGGCGCGACATCGAACTCGCCTATGACGGCGAGGTCACCTTCGACGCCAGCTGGCGACCGCGGGTGGCGGCGATTCGCCGGCTGGGCGTCGAGCCTGTGACGCAAGCCCGCGCCGAGCGCGTCGGCAGCAACGAAGACCGATGGCGCGTTTTTATGGAAGCCGGTGGCGGCACGTGGAACGGCGAAGCCAGGCTCGACACCACCTCCGCCGGACTGCTGCGTGTCACAGGTCGATTCGAAGCAAAGGCGATCGACATCGAAAGCCTGGTGAAAGCATTCGACCGGCGTGCGCCACTGGCCGGCAAACTGTCGGGCACGACCGAGATCGATGTCGAGGGCGAGCAGGTCACCGAGTTCGCCCGAAAGCTGCACACGCGCACGCGGTTCTCGGTCAAGCCCGCAGCGCTGACACGAATCGATCTCGCCAAAGCAGTCAGCACCGCCGGCATCAGCCGCGGCGGTCGCACGCCGCTCGATGAGCTCAGCGGAACGCTCGACACCCAAGGCACCGACGACGGCGTCGTCCTCAAGTACACCAACCTCAAGGCACGCTCCGGCGTACTTACCGCCACGGGCAACGTGCGCTTGTTCAATCGCAAGATCGATGGCGATGTGGCGGTCGACATCGTCGACGGCGTGGTGGGCGTGCCATTGAAAGTGGCTGGCACGGTCGATGAACCGGAGGTGTCGCTGACTGGCGCTGCGCTCACCGGGGCTGCGATAGGCACCGCGGTGCTGCCGGGCGTGGGAACCGCGATCGGAGCGCGCATCGGGCAGCAGGTCGAGCGGATGTTCGGTGGGAAGAAGGACGGTAAAGCGAAGGCCGGAGTGGGGCGGCCTTAGCTGCTTGGCGGGTTGTGTGCCGTTGCAGGAAATCAGACCCCCAGCCACCCAGCCAGTTCAACAGGCGCCGCACTCAAATCAGCGGAAGAAGACGCCAGCACGATGCGACCCTTCTCCATCACCACCGCAAGATCGGTATGCGCCAGCACACGGCGCCAATCGCGGTCCACGATCAGCGTCGCGATACCGGTGGCTCTGATGTCGCCGATCACGCGCCAGATCTCCGCGACCACCAGCGGTGCGAGTCCTTCGGTAGCTTCGTCGAGCACCAGCAGGCGTGGGTTCGTCATCAGGGCCCGGCCGATCGCGAGCATCTGCTGTTCGCCGCCCGACAGTTGCTGCCCGCCGAAATTGAGCCGCTCGGACAGCCGCGGAAAGGTCGCCATCACTCGATCGAAAGTCCAGTCGCGTGCGCCGCCGATGCCCGCCCGTTCGCTCATCACCAGGTTCTCTCGCACCGACAGGTTGGGGAAGATGCCGCGGCCCTCCGGCACGTAGCCGATGCCGCGTCGCGCCATCTTTTCCGGTGCGCTGCCGGTCACGTCGATGCCGTCGAGCAGTAAACGGCCCGACGCCGGCCGCACGTAGCCCATCAGCGTGCGGATGAGCGTGGTCTTGCCCATGCCGTTGCGCCCGAGCAAGCCGAGCGACGTGGCGGCAGGGAGTTCGATATCGACACCGCGCAGGATGTGGCTGTCGCCGTAATACGTGTTGATGGCTTCGATCTGGAGCACGTCAATGTCCTTCGCCGAGGTAGGCGGTGCGCACATCGGCGTTGTTGCGGATCGCGGCCGGATCGCCGGTCGCGATGACGGTGCCGTTCGCCATCACCGTGATGCGATCGGCGATGCGAAACACCGCGTCCATGTCGTGCTCGACCAGCAGGATCGCATGCGTCATTTTCAGACGCGCCAGCAAGGCGAGCATGCGTTCGGTTTCTTCAGCGCCCATGCCCGCAAGCGGTTCGTCGAGAAGCAGCACGCGCGGCTTCGTCGCCAGGCACATCGCGACTTCGAGCTGTCGCTTGGCCCCATGGCTCAGCGTGCCGGCAATGCGCCCTGCATCGGCCTCGAGGCCGGCGGCAGCGAGTGCTTCTCCCGCCGCTGCATTGCTCGCCGCGCAAGTGCCCGATGCCTGCCAGACCGCCCACGGCCGTGCCGTCGCGGCCTGCGCCGAAAGCCGGCAGTTCTCGTGCACGGTGAACTCCGGAAAGATCGTGGTGCGCTGGTAGCTGCGACCCACTCCGTCACGCGCGCGGCGCGACTGCGCGCGCGTCGTGATGTCGACACCATCGAGCGCCACGCGCCCGCTCGATGCGGCGATCTCGCCCGACAGCATGTTGATCAAAGTCGACTTGCCGGCGCCGTTGGTGCCGATCACCGCGTGGATTTCGCCACGGTGCAGGTCGATGCTGACTGCGTTGACGGCGACGAGCCCGCCGAAGCGGCGCGTCAACGCATCGACGGACAACAGCGCGCTCATGCTGGCGCCCTCGTCATGTCGCCGCCCTCGGCGAGAGCCGCGCCGCGATGCCGATGATCCCCTTGGGCAGCAGCGCGACGAACGCGATGATCGACAGGCCCAGCGTCAGCTGCCAGTGATCCGCCAGCGGACCGACCACGGCGTGCGTCGACAACAGCTCCTTCAGCAGCGTGAAGGCGACCGCACCGATCACTGCGCCGCGCAGGTGGCCGAGACCACCGAGGATGATCATCAACAGCACCTCGCCGGAGTTGTGCCATGCCAGTAGTTCAGGATTGACCACGCCGTCGCGTGCGGCCAGCAAGAAGCCCGCGAGGCCGGCCAGTGCGCCGGCAATGACGAAGGCCGCGAGCTTGTAGCCATACACCGGAAACCCGGCCGCGCGCATGCGCTGTTCGTTGACGCGGATGCCGGCCAGTGCCGCGCCGAACCGCGAGCGGCGGATCAACGCCAGCAAGCCGAAAGTGAACACCAGCGCCGCCAGCACGAAATAGAACTGCACGCTGCGGTTCTCCATGTCGAGAGCGCCCAGCGCGGGCCGCACGTACATGTAGATGCCATCGCTGCCGCCGCCGAGCTTGGTGTCGTGGAACACGAAGAACGCCATCTGCGCAAAAGCCAGCGTGACCATGATGAAGTACACGCCGCGCGTGCGCAGGCTCAACGCACCGACCACCAGCGCATAGGCCGCGGCCGAGCCCATCGCGAGCGGCAGCAGCCATGCGATGGAGCCGCCTTCGGCGCCCGAGCCGAGCACCGTCGCGTAGGCACCGATGCCGTAGAACGCCGCGTGGCCAAGGCTCACCAAGCCCGTCATGCCGACCAGCAGTTCGAGACTCAGCGCAAAGATCGACAGGATCATCACCTTGACGATGAAATCCGAAACGTACGGGCTCAGCAGCGGGCCTAGCAGCGCCAGTGCAATGGCACAGGCGAGCGGAAGAAATCGGTTGAACTGGCTCATCAAGCCCTGCGCCCCATAAGACCTTCAGGCCGCCAGATCAACACGATCGCCATCAGCACATAGATACCCATGCCGCTCACTTCGGCAAAGAGCACCTTGCCGAAGGTGTCGACGAAGCCGACCAGAAGCGATGCCACCAGTGCCCCGGTGATCGAGCCGATGCCGCCGATCACCACGACCACGAAGCAGACGATGAGCACGCTGGCGCCCATGCCGGGATAGACCGAAGACATCGGTGCCGCGATCATCCCGGCCAATGCGGCGAGCGCTACGCCGGCGGCGAACACGATGCGATAGAGCTTGCGAATGTCGATGCCCAGGCCGCGCACCATGTCGCGGTTGCTGGCACCGGCGCGGATCATCATGCCCAGCCGCGTGCGGTTCACGACCCAGTACAACGCGATCGCCAGCGCGATGCACGCAGCCGATGCGAAGAGCCGATACCACGGGTAGCTCATGAGGTCGCCGAGCGCGAAGCTGCCTTCGAGCCACGGTGGCGCCTTGACGCCGTGGACGTCGTTTCCGACGAAGATCGAGCGCACCTCTTCGAACACGAGGATGAGGCCATAGGTCATCAGCACTTGCTGCAAATGGTCGCGCTGGTACAGGTAGCTGAAGAAGGCCCATTCGAGCAGATAGCCGAACACCGCAGCGAGCACCACGCCGGCCAGCAGCATGACGATGAACTGGTCACCGAAGAGCGGCGCCAACGCGAACGCCATGTAGGCGCCCAGCATGTAGAAGCTGCCGTGCGCTAGGTTGATGACGCCCATGATCCCGAAGATCAGCGTCAGCCCCGAAGCCACCAGAAAGAGCAGCAAGCCGTACTGCACGGCGTTCAGGCACTGAACGAGAAAGGTACCGAAGTCCATGCAGTCGATCGCTCTTCAAACAGTCACATCTTGCAGCCGCGGGCCGGGTCGGCCAACGACTTGGTCGCGATGCTCACCATCTTGTTTTCCTTGCCGTCGACCTTGCGCAGATAGATGTCCTGCACCGGGTTGTGCGACTTGCTGACCGAGAACGCACCGCGCGGGCTGTCGATCTTCGTCTTCTCGATGGCGGCAGCGAACTCGGCCTTCTTCGTGATGTCGCCCTTGACCGCGGCGAGGCCGATGCCGAGCATCTGCGCGGCGTCGTAACCCTGTACGGCATAGACGTCGGGCTGCAGCTTGAACGCCTTGGCGTAGGCGGTGCGAAAGCTGGTGTCGCGCGGTGTGTTGAGTCCGTCTGCGTAATGCAGCGTGGTCAGCATGCTTTGGGCGGCTTCGCGTTGCGCATCCAGCGTGCCGTCGGTGAGGAAGCCGGGGCCGTACAGCGGGATGGTCTTGTTGAGGCCGGCCGCGGCATAGTCCTTGACGAACTTCACCGCGCCGCCACCCGCGAAGAAGGCGTACACCGCATCGGGCTTGGCCGCAGCGATCTCTGTCAACAGCGCCTGGAACTCGACGTTGGGGAACGGCACGTTGAGTTGCTTGGTGACCTGCCCGCCGTTCTTCTCGAAGCCGTCCTTGAACCCGTTGACGGACTCGTCGCCGGCCGCGTACTTCCAGGTGATGGTGATCGCCTTCTTCTTCTTTTCCTGCTTGGCCGCGACCTCGCCCATGGCGTAGGCCGGTTGCCAGTTGCTGAACGAACTGCGAAAGATGTTGGGTGCGCACATCGGGCCCGTCACCGCATCGGCGCCGGCGTTGGGCACGATCAGGATCGTGCCGCTTTCCTTCGCCGCCTTGGCCATCGCCATCGCCACGCCCGAGTGCACCGTGCCGACGATGACATCGACGTTGTCGCGCTTGATCAGCTTGTTGACGTTGTCGGTGGCTTTGGAGGGGTCGGACTCGTCATCGACCTTCACGTACTCGATCTCGCGGCCGCCGAGCTTGCCGCCTTGTTCTTCGACGCGCAGCTTGAAGCCGTTTTCGATCGCGACACCGAGCGCGGTGTAGGTGCCGCTGTAGGGCAGCATCAGGCCGACCTTGAGCTTGGCTTGCTGCGCATGGCCGAGCGTGGCTATGCAGGCCAGGGTCAATGCCGTGAACGTCGCCAGGGCACCGCGTGTGAATCGAGGGGTCATGAAAGTCTCCTTTGATTGATGAACGAAACGGTCGCCAATATGGCTTGTTCCGGCTGATCGCGATGCGGGGAATGCCCGCAGTCGGCGAGCTCGAGCAACTCGGTTTGCGGCAAGCGTCGCTGAATGCCGCGAATCTGTTCCAGCGTGCCGTATTCGTCGTCGACACCCTGCATCGCCAGCACCGGGCAGCCGATGCCGGTCAGCTCGGCCTCGATGTTCCAGTGCTTGAAGGGCGGGTGCAGCCAGATGCGGCTCCATCCCAGAAAAGCCGAGTCGGCGCTGTCGTGATAGCGGGCTAGCTTCTTCGGCAGGTCGGTGGTCTCGTAGGCCGTGCGCGCCTGTTCGATGGCTTTGACCGTCTTGTCTTCGACAAAGATGTGCGGTGCCGCGACCACGATGCCCGCGACCTGATCGGGCGAGTGCGCCGCGAACAGCAAGGCGATGGAACCGCCGTCGCTGTGGCCGAACAGCCAGATCGGCTCGTTGATGCCGAGTGCGCCAAGCAGTTTGGGCAAGACCTCTTGCGCCTGGCGGTGCATGAAGTCGAGCTCCCATTTCTCGTTGACGCCGCGCGGGGTCGAGCGACCGTAGCCGGGGCGCGAAAACACCAGCCCCCGAAAGCCGCCCGCGTCGCACAGCCGCTGCGGGAATTCCTTCCACATCGCGACCGAGCCGAGGCCTTCGTGCAGAAACACGATCAACGGTGCGCCGACGCGCTCGGGCGCGATGCGCACGACCTCGATGCGCACGTCTTTTTCCCGCCAATGGATGGCGGCGAATTCGGTTTTCGCGCTCACTCGACTTGTTCCCGCTCGCGCAGGCGGAAGCGCTGGATCTTGCCGGTTGCGGTCTTGGGCAGCTCGTCGACGAACTCGATGAAGCGTGGGTATTTGTAGGGCGCCAGTCGGTTTTTGACGAAGGCCTTGAGCTCGTCGTCGCTAGCGGTCTGGCCGGCCTTGAGCACCACGTAGGCCTTGGTCTTGGTCAAGCCGTCCGCATCCGGCTTGCCGATCACCGCGGCTTCTAGCACGGCCGGGTGCAGCATCAGGGTCGACTCGACCTCAAAGGGCGACACGTAGATGCCGCTGACCTTTAGCATGTCGTCGCTGCGGCCGGCATAGGTGTAATAGCCGTCGGTATCGCGCGAGTATTTGTCGCCGCTCTGGGTCCAGCCGTCCTTGAAGGTGGCTGCTGTTTTTTCGGGATTGGCCCAGTACATCAGCGCGGCGCTAGGGCCTTTGATGTAGAGGTCGCCGACCTCGCCGTCAGCCACGGCTTTGCCGTCTTCACCGCGCAGCTCGATCACATAGCCTTCGACCGGCTTGCCCGTGGTGCCGTAGCGAATGTCGCCCGGCCGGTTCGAGATGAAGACGTGCAGCATCTCGGTGGAGCCGATGCCGTCGATGATTTCGCAGCCGTAGTGCGCCTTGAAGCGCTGCGCGATCTCGCCCGGCAAAGCTTCGCCCGCAGACGAGCACATGCGAAGTGCGACGGTGTCGGCCATGGGCAATGCAGGCGAGGCGAGCATGCCCGCGAAGCCGGTCGGCGCGCCGAAGAAGACGGTCGGCTTCATCGCCGCAGCTACGCCGTGCGCGGCATTGCCGGTCCAGCGCTTGAACGTGGCATCGGGCGTCGGGCGTTCGGCCATTAGCACCACAGTCGCACCCACCGACAGCGGAAAGGTCAGTGCGTTGCCCAGTCCATAGGCGAAGTACAGCTTGGCGGCCGAGAAACACACGTCGTCTTCGGTCAGCGCCAGCACCGGCTTGCCGAACAGTTCTGCCGTCCACCACAGGCTGCCGTGCGCATGGACCGTGCCCTTGGGGCGCCCGGTCGAGCCGGAGGAATAGAGCCAGAAGGCGTGGTCGGTCGGCTTGGTTGCCACCGGCTCGGCCATCGGTGCGTGGCTGGCGATCATCGAATCGAAATCCAGTGCGCCGTCGGGCAGTGTGGTGACCGGATGCGATACGAAGAGCCGACGCAGCGCGTGCGGTGCGCGCGACATGCCGTCCTGCAATACCGGCAGCAACGCGCCCGACACCAGTGCCGCGACCGAGCCGCTGTGGTCCAGCATGTAGGCGTAGTCGTCGGCCGTGAGCAGTGTGTTGACGGCCACCGGCACCACGCCGGCATACAGGCAACCGAGGAAACTGACGGGCCAGTCGATGCTGTCGAGTTGCAGCAGCAGCACTCGCTCCTCGCGCTGGATTCCCGCAGCGTGGAGTGCGGCGGCAAAACGACGTGCCCGATCTTCGAGCTGGCCGTAGCTGAGCGCGCCATGGTCGTCGAGGTAAGCAGTTTTTTGCGCACGTCCGCGGTTCAGTGCAAACAGGTGCTCTGAAAAATTGAAGGGGCTCGGCAGGCTCATCGTGGGTCTCCGTCTCGATCACTTGCGGTATCAGTGCATGTGCAGTATCTTGCTTGTGCACGCACCATAAGCACGGCCCCATAGGGTGTCAAGCAATATAGTGCATGTATGGTGTTTACCCCGAGGGATGGAATGAACGAGCAAGTCGAGGCGGTGCTGTTGGCACCCGCAGAGATCGCGGAGAGCGAGGAAAAGAATCCACTGCTGGTCGCGCTGGGCGACCGGGTGCGCAACCTGCGCGCCCAACGCGGTCTCACGCGCAAGGCGGTGGCGAAGACAGCCGGCGTGTCGGAGCGGCACCTGGCCAACCTCGAATACGGCACCGGCAACGCATCGATCCTGGTGTTGCAGCAGGTCGCGACCGCACTGCACTGCCCGCTGGCCGAGCTGGTCGGCGACTTCACGACGAGTTCGCCTGAATGGCTGTTGATTCGAGAGCTGCTGGAGCACCGCGACGAGGCCGATCTGCGCCGCGTGCGCGTGGCCATCGGTGAGCTGCTCGGCACCGCGGGCATCGACGCGGCACGGCACCGGCGCATCGCGCTCGTGGGCCTGCGCGGCGCAGGAAAATCCACGCTCGGCCAAATGCTCGCGGACGAGCTGGAACTGCCCTTTGTCGAGCTCAGTCGCGAGGTCGAAAAGCTGGCCGGCTGCAGCGTGCGTGAGATCCACGATTTGTACGGCACCAACGCCTATCGCCGTTACGAGCGGCGTGCGCTGGAAGAGGCGATCCAGATCTACGGCGAGGTGGTCATCGCGACGCCGGGCGGCATCGTGTCGGATCCGGCCACCTTCAATGAACTGCTGGCGCACTGCACCACCGTGTGGCTGCAGGCCGCGCCCGAAGAGCATATGGGCCGGGTGGTCGCGCAGGGCGACACGCGGCCCATGGCGGCCAGCAAGGAAGCGATGCAGGACCTCAGGCGCATCCTCGACGGCCGGGCGGCTTTCTATTCGAAGGCCGACCTGACGATCGACACGCACGGCCAGACGCTGCAGCAAAGTTTCGACGCGCTGCGCAGCGCGGTGCTGCCTGTGGTCGGCGCGCAAAACGACACCTGAGGCCGATTTTGAAATAAAGCATTCCAGTCGTCGGGCGGCCTTGACTCGCCCCGTTGCATGCACGATCATGCATGCGATCGGAGAAAGACGGCGCAGAGACATGCACTATCTTTCATGTTTGCCAAAGCCTTCAGGAGATAACCTACCATGAGCGACCTTTCTCAGCCCCTGCAGTCCCAGCTGGCTCCGCAACCGCCCCGCGTCGATTACCGGACCGACCCCACCCAGTACCGCCACTGGAAGCTGGACGTCGAAGGCGCCGTGGCCCGCCTGTCGCTCGACATCGCCGAGGACGGCGGCATCCGCCCCGGCTACAAGCTCAAGCTCAACAGCTACGACTTGGGCGTCGACATCGAACTGAGCGATGCGCTGAACCGCGTGCGCTTCGAGCATCCGCAAGTGAAGTCGGTCATCGTCACCAGCGCCAAGGACCGCATCTTTTGTTCCGGCGCCAACATCTTCATGCTGGGTGTTTCGAGCCACGCCTGGAAGGTCAATTTCTGCAAGTTCACCAATGAGACGCGCAACGGCATCGAAGACACGTCGAAGCATTCGGGCGTCAAGTTCCTGGCCGCAGTCAACGGTGCCTGCGCCGGTGGCGGCTATGAACTGGCGCTGGCCTGCGACGAGATCGTGCTGGTCGACGACCGCTCGTCTTCGGTGTCGCTGCCCGAGGTGCCGCTTCTCGGCGTGCTGCCCGGCACCGGCGGCCTGACGCGCGTGACCGACAAGCGCCATGTGCGGCACGACCTGGCCGACATTTTTTGCACCAGCGTCGAAGGCGTGCGCGGCCAGCGCGCGGTCGACTGGCGACTGGTCGATGCCATCGCCAAGCCGGCACAGTTCGCGGCAGCGGTGCAGGAGCGGGCTGCGAAGTTGGGCGAGGGCAGCCTGCGTTCCGGCGTTGCAGGCCAGGGCGTGCTGCTGACCCGCATCGAGCGCACCGACAGCGCCGACGGCATCGCCTACGAGCACGTCACGGTCGTCATCGACCGCACGCGCCGCACCGCGACGCTGACGGTCAAGGCGCCGCCGTCGGCACAGCCGACCGACATCGCCGGCATCGAGGCGGCAGGTGCTGCGTGGTGGCCATTGGCGATGTGCCGCCAGCTCGACGACGCGATCCTCAATCTGCGCACCAACGAACTCGACACCGGCACCTGGCTCCTGAAAACCGAAGGCGACGCGCAAGCCGTGCTCGCCAGCGACGCGACATTGCTCGCCCACAAAGACCATTGGTTGGTGCGCGAAACCATCGGTGCGCTGCGTCGTACGCTGGCGCGGCTCGATGTGTCGTCGCGCAGCCTGTTCGCTCTGGTCGAGCCGGGCTCATGCTTTGCCGGCACGCTGGCCGAGATCGCCTTCGCGGCCGACCGCAGCTACATGCTGGCGCTGCCCGACGATGCCGCCAAGGCACCCAAGCTCACGCTCAACGAATTCAACTTCGGCTTCTATCCGATGGTGAACGACCAGAGCCGGCTGCAGCGCCGCTTCTATGAAGAGGCTGCGCCGCTCGAAGCGGTGCGCGGCGCGGCGGGTCAAGCGCTCGATGCCGACGCTGCACTCGCGCTCGGACTGGTCACCGCCGCACCGGACGACATCGACTGGAACGACGAAATTCGCATCGCGATCGAAGAGCGCGCCGCCATGTCGCCCGATTCGCTGACCGGCCTCGAAGCCAACTTGCGTTTCGCCAGCAAGGAGAACATGAACACGCGCATCTTCGGCCGGCTCACCGCCTGGCAGAACTGGATCTTCCAGCGGCCCAACGCCGTCGGCCCCAAGGGCGCGCTGAAGGTCTACGGCACTGGCGAAAAGGCCGGCTTCGACACGACCCGTGTCTGAACTACATCAACAGAGACAACCCAAGGAACAACGATGAGCACCGTCAACTACAGCGAGAAGATTCCGAACAACGTCAACCTGGGTGAAGACCGCACGCTGCAGCGCGCGCTCGAAGGCTGGCAACCCAACTTCATCAACTGGTGGGACGACGTCGGCCCGGACGGATCGACCGACCACGATGTGTACCTGCGCACGGCCGTGAGCGTCGACCCGCAGGGCTGGGCGCAGTTCGGCCACGTCAAGATGCGCGACTACCGCTGGGGTATTTTTCTGAACCCGGGCGATGCCAACCGCGAGATCCACTTCGGCGACCACAAGGGCGAGAAGGCCTGGCAGGATGTTCCTGGCGAGCACCGCGCCAACCTGAAACGCATCATCGTGACGCAGGGCGACACCGAGCCCGCATCGGTCGAGCAGCAGCGCCACCTGGGGCTGACCGCGCCGTCGATGTACGACCTGCGCAACCTTTACCAGATCAACGTCGAAGAAGGCCGCCACCTGTGGGCCATGGTGTATTTGTTGCACAAGCACTTCGGGCGCGACGGCCGCGAAGAAGCGGAGGCACTGTTGCAGCGCACTTCCGGCGACGTGGACAACCCGCGCATCCTGGGCGCCTTCAACGAGAAGACGCCCGACTGGCTGGCGTTCTTCATGTTCACCTACTTCACCGACCGCGATGGCAAGTTCCAGCTGTCGGCGTTGGCTGAAAGTGCCTTCGATCCGCTGGCACGCACCACCAAGTTCATGCTGACCGAAGAGGCGCATCACATGTTCGTCGGCGAGAGCGGCGTGTCGCGCGTGCTGTCGCGCACTGCCGCCGTCATGAACGAGCTGAAGACCGACGACGCGCAAAAGGTGCGTGCGGCCGGCGCCATCGACTTGGGCACGATCCAGCGCTACCTCAACTTTCATTACAGCGTGACGATCGACCTGTTCGGCGCCGATCAGTCGAGCAACGCCGCCATCTTCTACAGCTCGGGCTTGAAGGGCCGCTACGAGGAAGGCAAGCGGACCGACGACCACGTCCTCAAGGGCCAGAGCTACAAGATCCTCGAAGTACAAAACGGCCAGCTGCAGGAGAAGGAAGTCCCGATGCTCAACGCACTGAACGAAGTGCTGCGCGACGACTTCATCAAGGACTCGGTGGCCGGTGTCGG
Organism: Variovorax sp. GrIS 2.14; assembly: GCF_046115955.1. Lineage (NCBI taxonomy): Bacteria > Pseudomonadati > Pseudomonadota > Betaproteobacteria > Burkholderiales > Comamonadaceae > Variovorax > Variovorax sp. GrIS 2.14. The sequence goes on along the minus strand of NZ_JBJXIA010000001.1, from coordinate 92,560 downwards.
CCGCTGGAACAAGGTGCTGGAAAAGGCCGGCATCGCGACGCGACTGGTGGTGCCACACAAGGCTTTCAACCGGCAGATCGGCGCACTGGCAGGCATCAAGATGTCGCCGCTGGGCGCGGTCGTGAACGAAGTCGAATGGGCTGCCAAGAAAAACGAGTGGCTCCCGACGCCTGATGATTTCGCGTTCGTCGCATCGCTGATGGGCCGCGTTGTCGACCCGGGCAAATTCGCGGGGTGGATCGCGCCGCCGGTGATGGGAGTGAATCGCCAGCCCGTCGACTTCGAGTACGTGCGCTTCAACTGAATCGCCATGAACATGGTCGTTGAAGCCGGCGTCATCAAACAGCACCTGATCGACCCGGAGATATGCATTCGCTGCAACACCTGCGAAGCGACGTGCCCGATCGGCGCGATCACGCACGACGACAACAATTACGTCGTGCGGGCGGACGTGTGCAACGGTTGCATGGCCTGCATCTCGCCATGCCCGACCGGCTCGATCGACAACTGGCGCACCATGCCGATGGCACGCGCGTACTCGATCGAAGAGCAACTGACTTGGGAAGAGTTGCCAGCAGAAATGTCAGCCGACCAGCTTGCCGCCGAAGGTGTTTCGCCGACCGAAGCCGAGGCAGCGGAAATGCCCGCGGTCGTCGCCGCGCTGGACACCGCCGCTTCCCTTTCAGCCGCAGAACCCGGAACCGTGCCCTTCAACTCCTCGGGCTACGGCGCGACGATGCCGCCCTGGTCGGCCGCGCACGCTTACACCAATCTGTTCTCGCCGAAGAAGGCAACCAGTGCGACGGTGGTCGGCAACTTCAATTGCACCGAGGCCGGCTTCGACAGCCAGACGCACCACGTCGTGCTGGACTTCGGAACGATGCCGTTTCCCGTGCTCGAAGGCCAGTCGATCGGCATCGTGCCGCCGGGCACCGACGCGATGGGCCGCGCCCACCAGCCGCGCCAGTACTCGGTCGCGAGTCCGCGCAACGGCGAGCGACCCGGCTACAACAACGTCTCGCTCACGGTGAAGCGCGTCACCGAAGACCACATGGGCAACGCCGTGCGCGGCATCGCGTCCAACCACGTTTGCGACCTGAAAGTCGGTGACAAGGTCACGGTGGTCGGCCCGTTCGGCTCGACCTTCCTGATGCCCAACCATCCCAAGTCGCACATCGTGATGATCTGCACCGGCACCGGCAGTGCGCCGATGCGGGCCATGACCGAATGGCGAAGACGCCTGCGCAAGAGCGGCAAGTTCGAAGGCGGCAAGTTGCTGCTGTTCTTCGGCGCGCGCACGCAGCAGGAGCTGCCGTACTTCGGCCCACTGCAGTCGCTGCCGAAAGATTTCATCGACATCAACTTCGCCTTCTCGCGCACGCCGAACCAGCCCAAGCGCTACGTGCAGGACCTGATGCGCGAGCGCGCCGCCGACCTGGTCGCGCTGCTGAAAGACGACCAGAGCCACTTCTTCGTGTGCGGCCTGAAGAGCATGGAAGAGGGTGTGGTGCTGGCCCTGCGCGACGTGGCGCAAGAGGCCGGGCTCGACTGGGAAACGGTGGGTGCCGGTCTCAAGCGCGAAGGCCGCCTGCATCTCGAGACCTATTGAGCGTGCCGAAGATCGATCCGCGACAATCCGGCGCATGAAGTTCGCCGAGTTCCACGCAGGCCAGCGCATCGAGGCAGGGCCACATCAGGTGACCGAAGCCGAGGTGCTGTCGTTCGCCACCGCATGGGACCCGCAGTGGTTTCACACCGACGCCGAGGCCGCGGCCGAAGGCCCGTTCGGTGGCCTGATCGCCAGCGGCTGGCATACCTGCGGCATCGCGATGCAACTGGTCGTCGGCGCGGCGCTGGCCGGCTCGGAATCCTTCGCCTCGCCGGGGCTGGCCTATGTGCGCTGGCCGAACCCGGTGCGTCCTGGCGATGCTCTGAAACTCGTCGTCGACGTGATCGAGGTGCGTCGCTCCGAGAGCAAGCCGCGGCTGGGGATCCTGCGCTGGCGCTGGCAACTCTTCAACCAGCGCGGGCTCGAGGTGCTGGACCTCGAAGCGACCAGCCTGTTTCGCCTGAACCCGATGCTGTGAGGCCGATGAAGCGCGCCGTCGCACTGGCGACCTCGCGCCTTCGTCACCGGGCATTCCCGCTGGATTTGCACCAGCTCAGCCGATACGCTCAGGCCCCATGACTGCCCCTTTCGTTCCTCAGATCCGTATCTATCAAAACTGGCTGCGCGACACGCTCGGCATCGCCTTCGATTCGTACGATGCGCTGTGGCGCTGGTCGGTCACTGACCTCGATGCTTTCTGGCAAAGCATCTGGGACTTCAGCCGCATGCAGTCGCCGACGCCGCATACGGCCGTGCTGGCCGAGCGCCGGATGCCGGGTGCCGTCTGGTTCCCCGGCGCCAAGGTCAACTACGCGCGCGAAGTGCTGCGCCACGTCAAGGCGGCGCACGCGGCCGGCATGCCCGCGATGGTCACGGACAACGAGCTCGGCGAAGTGCGCGAGATGTCGTGGCCCGAGCTCCAGCGCCAGGTCGCTTCGGTCGCGCTCACGTTGCGTGGCATGGGCGTGCAGCGCGGCGATCGGGTCGCCGCCTACCTGCCGAACGTGCCCGAAACGATGGTGGCCTTCCTCGCGTGTTCGAGCCTCGGGGCCGTGTGGAGTGTGTGCGCGCCCGACATGGGCACAGCCGCGGTGGTCGACCGCTTTCGACAGATCGAACCCAAGGTGCTGATCGCGGCCGATGGCGTGCACTACGGCGGCAAGCCGATCGACCGCAGCATGGTGGTGCGCGAGTTGCGCGATGCGCTGCCGAGCGTGCAAAGCCTGCTGGTCTTGCGCACGCCGTTCGCGGCCGAGGCGGTCGCGGCAGAAAGCGACTGGGCCACGGCCACGGCGCGCGACGATGCCGAGGTCCACGCCTTCGAGCCCGAGTGGCTGCCCTTCGATCACCCCATCTGGATCCTGTATTCGAGCGGCACCACCGGCCTGCCCAAGCCGATCGTGCACGGCCACGGCGGCATCATCCTCACGATGTACGCGTGCGGCCTGCACAACGATGTCGGCGCCAGCTACAGTGCCAACAACCTGGGCGAGCGCTACCACTGGTACAGCTCGACCGGCTGGGTCATGTGGAACGCGCAGCTGTCGGGGCTCGCCTTCGGCGCGACCATCTGCATCTACGACGGTCATCCGGCCGGCAGCAAGGACAAGCCCGACTGGAGCGTGTTGTGGCGCTTCGTGGTGCGGCACAAGGTCACGTTCTTTGGCGCGGGCGCAGCTTATTTCGCTAACTGCATGAAGTCCGGCATCGAACTCAAGGACAGCGGCGACCTGTCACGCGTGCGGGCGCTCGGCAGCACCGGCTCGCCATTGGCCGAAGACGTGCAGCGCTGGGGCACCTCGCAGCTGAAGGCGGCCGGTGCGGACCACGTGTGGTGGTGCAACATTTCCGGCGGCACGGATTTTTGCGGCGCCTTCGTCGGCAGCCACCGCGAATTGCCCGAAGTGCCCGGCCAGATGCAATGCCGCCAGATCGGCCATGCGGTCGAAGCGTGGAACGAGCAAGGGCTGCCGGTCATCGGCGAGGTCGGCGAGCTGGTCTGCGTGCAACCGATTCCTTCGATGCCGCTCTACCTGTGGGGCGACACCGACAACGCGCGCTACTTGTCGAGCTACTTCGACACCTATCCCGGCGTGTGGCGACATGGCGACTGGCTCAGGATCGGCCTCGATGGCGGCTGCATCATCTATGGCCGCAGCGACGCGACCATCAACCGCCAGGGCCTGCGCATGGGCACAAGCGAGATCTACAGCGCGGTCGAAGGCCTGCCCGAAGTGCTCGACTCGATGGTGGTCGATCTCGAGTACCTGGGCCGCGACAGCTACATGCCGTTGTTCGTGGTGCTGCGCCCTGGCATCGCGCTCGACGATGCGATGCGTGCCAAGCTCAACCACGCGATCAAGACGCAGTTGTCGCCCCGTTTCCTGCCGAACGACATCTTCGAAGTACCGGAGATTCCGCGCACGCTGTCAGGCAAGAAGCAGGAACTTCCGATCAAGAAGCTGCTGCTCGGCCAGCCGATCGAAAAGGTGGTCAACAAGGAAGCGATGGCCAACCCGGGCAGCCTGGATTGGTACCTGGCGCTCGCGGCGGACGAGCGCATTCAGCGGCTGCGCGCGGTGGCCGCCTGAGCCGCTGTGATGCCAATGCAGGCTGAATCTTTGAGCGCGTTGCCGTGGACCATCTACTGCGATGGCAGTGCCATGCCCAATCCGGGTCGCATGGGCATCGGTGCGGTGGTCACCGAGCCCGACGGCACGCGGCATGAACTCTCGGTCGCCACGCACGCCATCGGGTGCAACAACGAGGCGGAACTGAAGGCACTCACTCATGCGCTCGAAGATGCGAAGGGGCGCGGCGCGACGACTGTTCGAGCCTTCAGCGACAACAGCGTGCTGGTCGAACAACTCGGCGCGAATGTGGTCAAGCCGATTGCACGCCTCGCGACCTTATTCGACGTCGCGCGCACGTTGCTGCAGTCGTTCGACAGCGCCAGCGTCCACTGGATTCCGCGCCGTCGCAATGCCGAAGCCGATGCACTGGCCCGCTCGGCCCTTGGGCTGGAGCCGAAGCGCGTGGCGCGCTTCGGAAAACGGGGAGCTGATCGAATTCGCAACAAAGCGAACTCACTTCAGGGAAAGCACTGATTAATTCCACGCGGCAGCGCGTAAAAATGAATCGATAGGAACACAAGCGAACTGTTCGCTTTGTTCACTCAGTGCTCTGTCCAAGGAAAACTTCCATGTCCCGAACCATCAGTAGAACCACGCGTTGGGTGGCTGCAGCGGCCGCCACCGTTGCCATGTCAGGTGCGGCGCTGGCCGCCGATGTCGAGATCCTGCCGAACGGGCTGATGGCGCCGACCACGACAGAGCAAACCAAGCCCGACCAGTTCAAGAAGGCGCCTCCGTGGCGCATCGGCGTGTCGTTCGGCGGTGTGGGCAACACATGGATCGTCCAGATGATCCAGGAGATGAAATACGAAGCATCGCTGCACAAGGAAGTCGGCGAGTTCATCTTCGTGGAAGCTAACTGGCAACCTGCCAAGCAGGTCGCCGACGTGGAAGACCTGCTGACCAAGAAAGTCGACGCCATCATCATCGGGCCAATTTCCGCCGCCATCGGCGCGCCGTTGTCCGCCAAGGCCGTCAAGCAGGGCATCCCGGTCGTTGTCTTCGGTGCTTTTGGTAAGGCGATGCAGTCGACCACCGAGATCGGCGCGGGGGGCGAAGTGTTCGGCCGCCAGGGCGGCGAATTCCTGCGCAAGGAACTCAATGGCAAGGGCAGCGTCTGGGCCTTCCGCGGTGTTGCCGGTGTCGATGAAGAGACGCTTCGCTATGAGGGCTTTCGCAAGTCGCTGGTCGGCTCCGATATCAAGATCACCAACGAGGTATTCGGCGATTGGGGCTATGCCAAGGGCAAGCAGCTCTGCGAGAACCTGGTGTTGTCAGGCAACGCGGTCGACGGTATCTGGTTCTCCGGTGCCGAGATGACCCGGGCCTGTCTGGACGTGTTCAAGGAAAGCGGCAAGGCACTTGTGCCGATGACCGGCGAAGGCAACAACGGTTTTCTGCGGGCCTGGAAGCAGACCGGCGTGAAGAGCGTCGCCCCGCTGTTCACGCCCGGACTCGGCGCCGCGGTGGTGCGTGCGTCCGTCGCCTTGCTCGAAGGCAAGCCGCTCTACAAGTCGTACTTTTCGGCGCCCGCTGCCGTGCAACAGGGCGATCTCGACAAGTTCTACCGGCCCGACCTGAACGACGCCTACTGGCTGCCTTCGACCTTGCCCGAAGCCAAGCTCAAGGAAATGTTCCACCGCTGAGTCAGCGTCATGTCCACGAACACGGCACAGCCGCCGAGGACCGGCGACGGGGCGGTGCGCGACCTGATCGTGGTGCGCGGGGTCTCGAAAGCGTTCGGATCCACCGCGGCACTTCGCGATGTCAGCCTGGTCGGCCGCTCGGCTTCCATCCATGCCATCACCGGCGAGAACGGGGCGGGCAAGTCGACCCTGATGAAACTGCTGGCTGGCGTGCACCGGCCCGATGCGGGGGAGCTCGTGGTCGACGGCCAGTCGCTGCGGTTGAACAGCCCGACCGCTGCGCGCCACGCCGGCATCTCCACCGTCTTCCAGGAGCTGACCGTGTTGCCCAACCTCACGGTCGGCGAGAACCTGATGCTGGGGCGGGAGCCGACGTATTTCGGCATGCTCGACCGCTCCCGCATGCTGCGTGAAGCGCGCGATGTCTTGCGCCGCATCGGCATCGACCTCGATCCGGATCGTCTCTGCGGCAGTCTCACCGTCGGCGAGCAGCAGCTGGTCGAGGTCGCCAAGGGCGTGTCGACCGACGCCAAGGTCTTCATATTTGACGAGCCTACGGCTGCGCTGAACCGGGCCGAGGTCGACAAGCTCGAAGCCCTGCTCACCGACCTGAAGGCGCAGGGGAAACTGGTTTTCTACATCAGCCATCGGCTCGACGAGATCTTCCGACTCTGCGACACCGTGACCGTCCTGAAGGACGGACAACTCGTCGTCACCGAACCCACCGCTGCGCTGACGTCCGAGCGGCTCATCACGTTGATGGTCGGGCGTCCGCTGCAGGCGTTGTTCCCGCCGCATGACGGCAGCGATTCAGGTGCACTCGCGCTCGATGTCCGGTCGCTCACGCCGCGCGTCGGTGGGCCGGTTGCGCGCTTCGCACTGCGGCATGGTGAGATCGTCGGCTTGGGCGGGCTGGAGGGCCAGGGCCAGCGCGAGATCGTGCGCTCGCTGGCTGGCGTGATGCTCCCGGCGCACAGCGATGTCTGGAGAAGTCGGGCGGGCGAACAGCCGGTGCGCTTCGACCCGCGCGACGGCGTCGTACGCGTGGTGGAGAAGGGCATCGGCCTGATTCCGGAAGACCGAAAACTGGAGGGTCTGTATCTGGAGCTGCCGATCATCGACAACGTCTGGTTGGGTGGGCTGCGCGGCATGGGGTTGATGCGCAAGGCGCCGCGCGATCGCTCGGTCGTGACACGCATCGCCGAGCGCATGCAACTGCGTGCACGCGACCTCGCTCAAGAGGTGGGTGCGCTGTCGGGCGGCAACCAGCAAAAGGTGATGCTCGGACGCTGGCTCGCGGCCGGCGTCGACACCCTGTTGGTCGAGCAGCCGACCCGTGGCGTCGACGTGGGTGCGAAGGCCGAGATCTACGCTCTGCTGTGCGAGTTCGTCCAGCAGGGCGGCGCGGTGCTCGCGGTATCGAGCGACCTGCTCGAACTGATCGGCCTGTGCGACCGGATTCTCATGGTGCGCGCCGGCGAGATCGTCGGCGACGTCCAGGCAGAAGCGGCCACCGAAGAATCGCTGTTGGCGCTCGCGCTTTCCGGTGCGTGCGAAGCGGTCGCATGAGCAAGACGCGCTCCGGCCTCAGCCGCTACACGATCGGCCTGCCGATCCTGCTGTTTATCGTCCTGGCAGTGGCGGTGCCAAATTTCACTGAGACCCGCAACCTGGCCAACATCAGTGCGCAAATCACGGCGCTGCTGATCGTCACGCTGGGGCAGCTCGTGGTGGCGCTCATCGCCGGAATCGATCTGTCGGTTGGCTCGGTGATGAGCCTGGCGAGCTGCATCGTCGCGACGCATGCCGATCCGGTCTGGGGCATCACTCTGGCGTTGGCACTCGGCGTGGTCGTGGGCCTCGTCAACGGCATAGGCGTGGCATTCGCCAACATCCACCCGCTGGTGATGACCCTCAGCTCGATGACGTTCTTGCAGGGCCTCGCCTACCTGATCCTCCCGATCCCTGGCGGCCAGGTCGCAGCCGGCCTGGGCGTGCTTGCGAACGGTAGCCTGTGGGGCATTCCTCAATCCCTGTTCTGGTGTGCGCTGTTCACCGCGCTGGTGGCGTGGCTGCTGCATCGTTCGCGACTGGGCCTGCACATCTTCGCCGTGGGCGCTAATGCCCGCAGCGCCAATCTCAACGGGGTGCGGACCCAGGGTGTGGTGGTCGCGGCTTACGTCATCTGCAGCCTGCTCGCCGTGGTCGCGGGCGTGTACCTGGCCGCGCGTGTCGCGTCGGGTGACCCGAGCATGGGCGCCTCTTTCAGCCTGGAGTCGGTGACCGCCATCGCGCTCGGCGGCGTTCAGCTCACGGGCGGCGTCGGCAGCATCGTCGGTGTCGTCACCGGGGCGCTCAGTCTCGGCTTGATCACCAACGGCATCAACCTCTTCGGCATTTCGCCGTTCCTGCGCGGCGCGATCACTGGCGTTCTGTTGCTGGCGGCTGTGTGTTCGCAGCGTCGCACGGCGGTAGGCCTGTGAGCACGCCCGCCGATTCCCTTGCGGGCTTGACGGCGCCGCGCCGTATCGCATCGCGATGGCGCGCCATCGCTGCAGCGATCGTCGCCGTGCCGCCGGCCTATCCTGGCACCGTGATCCTGCTGCTGCTGGCAGCATTCATGCGGCCCCAATTGCTGTCGCTCACGCTGCTCCCGCTGATCGTGCGTCAGGCCGCGCCGCTCGGTCTTGCCGTGATCGGGCAATCGCTGGTGATGCGGTCGCGGTCGATCGACCTGAGCTCCGGCGGCGTGATCGTCGCTGTGTCGTACATCCTTACCAGTGGCTTTTTTCAGGTGCCGGATGCCGTCGCGATGGCGATGTGCGTGGTGCTGGGATTGGTGGTCGGAACAATTAACGGGATCTTGATCGTCCGTGCGAGGGCGTCGTCGATGATCGTGACGCTGTCCGTCGCGATGATCCTGCTCGGCGTGGTGATCGCGTTGTCGCAGTTTCGTGCACCGGGCGAAGCCCCGGAGTCCCTGCGGGCGCTGGCACGAATGCGATTGAGCGGCTTGCCGGTGCCGGTGCTCGTTTGGTTGGCCCTCCTTGTTCCAGCGGCGCTGTTTCTCCGGACGACGGTGTTCGGGCGCTACCTGGACGCCGTCGGCGCCAATCCGCAGGCCGCGGCGCTGTCAGGAATTCCGTACCTGCGCGTGATCTTCGTGGGGCATGTCGCCTCTGCCCTGATCTCGGTGCTGTGCGGCTTCATCCTCGTCGGATTCGTCGGCTTCGGAAGCGTCACGCTCGGGCAGGAACTGGCGCTGAATTCACTCGCCGCGGCGATCCTCGGTGGCGTGAACTTCGGCAATGGCAAAGGCGGCATGGTGGGCCCGGCGGTGGCCGCTTTCATGCTCACCTTCCTGTTCAACTTTCTGACCAGTCTCGGCCTGGGCGAGCCCGGTCGACTGATGTTGCAGGGCGCCATCATTGCGGGCGCCGCGCTGATCTACAGCATCGGAAAACGTTGACCCGGCCTCGACCCGCTTTTTCTTCACCAAAGGCAAACCATGACAGACGAAACCATCCTGGCCGGTGCCGAACCCTTCTTCTTCAAGGGCAACGACATCGGGGTGCTGCTGTGCCACGGCTTCACCGGCACCACGCAAAGCATGCACTATCTCGGCGAGCAGTTGCACGGTGCCGGCTACACCGTCATCGGTCCTCGCCTCAAAGGCCACGGCGTATCGCCGCAGGCGATGGCCAAAACGACGGCGGGTGACTGGATCGATTCGGTCGACGAGGCACTGGTCGAGTTGCGCAAGACGTGCTCGCAGATCTTCATGGCGGGGCTCTCGATGGGCGGCACGCTGACGCTCTACACCGCTGCGAAGCACGCCGATGTCATCAAAGGGGCGATCCCGATCAACGCGGTGGTGCACATCGGCAAAGCCGAGATGGCCGGGGTGGCGTTCGACCGCTCGATGCCCGAGATGCTTCCGGGCATCGACTCGGATGTGAAGGACCCGAAGGTCAAGGAGCTCGCGTACAAGGAGGTGCCGGTGACGGCCTTCAGTCAGGTCTATGCGCTGGCGGCGGTCACGCAAGACCTGCTGCCGCTCATCAAATGTCCGACGCTGGTCATCCAGTCACGCGAGGACCATGTCGTCAATCCGGCCAACGGTCCGCGCATCGTCGGCGGAGTGGGTTCCGGGCGCGCCGAATTGCTGTGGCTGGAAGACTCGTATCACGTCGCCACCATCGACAACGACAAGGACCTGATCGCGCGCGAGACCATTGCCTTCATCCGGTCGATCGCGGGCGACGGACAGGGCGGGCGAGGTGCGCCGCAGTCGATGGAAGTGGCCGGCTCGACCCATGCCGCCTCGACTAACCGGCCCGCGTCGGCAGCCGGCCCATGATGAGTTCCGCCATTGGCGATGGCGTGCGGCCGCGCAGCGTGACGAGCCCCATGCGCGACGCCAGCGGCGGCAGACCGGCGACGTTGAGCGTCTTCAGCGTGCGCTCGCCGTACTCCTTCTTGACTGCGGCGTGCGGCGCGGCCAGCACCGAGTCGCCGGCCACCGCAACCGCCTTCAGCACTTCGACATCGTCGCACTCCAGTGCCAGCGACAAGTCGGTGCCGGACGCGAACCCGAGCGAGCCGGCGATGGCGGCGCGCACGCTTGCCGGCAGGCGCACCGACACGACGCCATAGGCCCACAACTCGGGCAGCGTCACCGACGCGGCAGATGCGAGTGGATGGCCCACGCGCACAAAGAAGCCACCGGGCTCTGGTCGTAACGGTCGAATGTGCGTGCCGGTGTCGGAAGGCAAGTCACGCGTATCCGATACGAAGAACTCGATGTCTTCCGCGAGCAGCCGCTGCAGCAATCGCTGCCAGTTGCTGACCTCGACCCGCAGGTTGATTTTTGGAAACTCGCGCCGAAGCTCGGTGAGCAGTGGCGCCAAAAAGGTCGCAGCGGGAAACGGCCCGACGCCGAACGCCGTGTCTCCCAACGCATGGCTGCGGTACAACTCGACATCGCGCTGCAGGCAGCGACTGTTGAACACCAGTTGTCGCGCACGCGCGATGACGAACTCCCCGGCCGGTGTGGCCACGACCTCGTTGCCGCGACGATCGAACAGCAGCAGGCCGAGTTCGGATTCGGCGGCCTGGATGCTGCGCGTCAGCGCCGGTTGGCTCAGGTGCACCTGCTCGGCCGCACGCACAAAGCTCCGACGGTCGGCCACGGCCACGACGTGGGTCCAGCGCTTCAAGTCCATGCGAGTCGCTCCGGTCGGCCATTGCAGCCAGTGCATCGATCCTAGCGTCACTATGCATTGGACTCAATCGGCGTTCGCACGAAGAATCGGAGAGATCACACCCGTCGGGCGTTCGGCCTATCGGACCTCGCCTACCGGACCGTCGCCCCAGGAGACAAACTCGTGAACCTCGTCCAGAACATCGTGCTCGCCTCGATCATTCTTGCGTTCGCCCTGGCCGAGATCGTCTCGGGCAAGCATCGGAACTTCCATGCGACGCACGACGACACCAAGCTGGAACTCTTCATGTTCCTGTGTTTGCTGGCGGTGTCGCAGCCCTTGATCTTCGCGGTCACCGGCAAGTTGTGCGCGCTGGTGATGCCGGACGAACGCGGTGCCTGGGCGCAGCTGCCGTGGTGGGCGATGGGCGCCATCCTTCTGGTCGGCGATGACATGACGCAGTACTGGTGGCACCGCATCTCGCATTCGCCACGGCTCTGGCCGCTGCACCGTGCGCACCACACCGCGCACTACATGAGCATCCGCATCACCTACCGCAACAACTTCTTCTACTACCTGATGATGCCGGGGCTGTGGGTCGCGGGCGTGCTGGTCTACCTCGGCTTTGGTGACGCCTATCTGGGCTACATCGTGATCAAGCTTACAGTGATCCTCGGTGCGCACAGCGCGGTGCCTTGGGATGCGCCGCTGTACCGCAACAAGTGGCTGCACCCGCTCGCCTGGGTGTTGGAACGCACGGTGTCGACGCCGGCCACGCATTGGGCGCACCACGCGCTGACCAACGACGATGGCATCGGTCACTACAAGGGCAATTTCGGCAACCTGCTCTTCGTGTGGGACCTGCTCTTCGGCACTGCGAAGATCACGCGCCTCTATCCACCCAAGGTCGGCCTGCAGGATGATCTGGTCTTCGGCAAGGAGCGCTGGTTCGTGGAAATGTTCTATCCGGTCTTTCGTTCGCGCCGTGCGCACTCGGCGCTGGTGCCGGGCGGCCGGGCTTATGCGGAGGTCGAGACGGCTGAGCATCGCGATCCCGCGCTGCAACCTTTGGCGGGAAAGACATGACTGCTGTTCTGAATTCCGTTTCGGTTTTGCATGTTGAGCCGATCGAGTCGATCGACCCAACCGGTCCACGCGACGCGATGCACCGCGCCTTCGATGTGCAGCGCACCGCCTTCGCGGCCGACATGGCGCCGTCGTACGCGATGCGGCTCGACCGGCTCGATCGCCTGTTCGCCATGACCGAGCGCATCGCGCCAGCACTTGAAAGCGCCGCCTCTGCCGACTTCGGCCATCGGCCGGTGCAGGTCACGCGACTGGCCGACGTGATGATGGTGCTGTCCGCCATCAAGCACGCGCGCCGCCATCTCAAGTCGTGGATGAAAGTCCGCCGTGCGCCGACGGCGATGGCGTTCTGGCCGGGCGCCAACCGCATCGTTGCGCAACCGCTCGGCGTCGTCGGGGTGGTGAGTCCGTGGAACTACCCGTATCAGCTGGCGATGGGACCGGCGATCGCCGCATTGGCAGCCGGCAACCGCGTGATGATCAAGCCATCGGAATTGACGCCGCGCACCTCCGAGCTGATGCTGCAGGCTGTCGCCGAGACCTTCGCGCCCGACGAGATGACCGTCGTCACCGGCGACGCCGACATCGGCAGCGCGTTCGTCGCGATGCCGTTCGATCATCTGCTCTTCACCGGCTCCACTGCGGTGGGCCGCCACGTCGCGCTGGCGGCCGCGGCCAACCTCACGCCGGTCACGCTCGAACTCGGCGGCAAGTCGCCGGCGTTGTTGAGCCCCGACGTCGACATGACGCACGCCGCCGCGCGGCTGGTCATGGGCAAGTTGTTCAACGCCGGCCAGACCTGCATCGCGCCCGATTACGTGGCGGTGCATCGACCGGCGATCGACGCGTTCGTGGACGCGATGCGCCTCGCAGTGCCGCTGCAATACCCGACCATCGCCGGCAACGCCGACTACACCGGCATCGTCAGCGAGCGTCACTTCACGCGGCTGCAGGCGCTGGTCGACGATGCGCTTTTGCGCGGCGCTCGCGTGGTGCCGCTGCATCCGGAAGGCCTCGTCGCGCACGCCGACACACGCACCTTTCCGCCAATGCTCATCCTCGGCGCGACCGACGACATGCGGGTCATGCAGGAAGAAATCTTCGGCCCGTTACTCCCCGTGCTGGCCTACGACGCGCTCGACGATGCCATCGGCTACGTCAACCGGCACGAGCGTCCGTTGGCCCTCTACTGGTTTGGCGCCGACAAGGCCGACCGCGACAAGGTGCTGGCTCGCACCATCTCGGGCGGCGTTACGGTCAACGATTGCATGTGGCACTTTGGGCAAGAAGATTTGCCCTTCGGCGGCGTGGGCGCCAGCGGCATGGGGGCGTACCACGGCGAGTACGGCTTTCGCACGTTCAGCATGAACAAGCCCGTGTTCTTTCAGTCGCCGCTGTCGGGCACGCGGCTGCTGTTCCCGCCTTACGGAAAGACATTCGAACGGATGACGCGGCTGCTCAAGATCATCACCTGAGCTTGGCCGGCGAGGCGCGCTGCGCGGCAGCCAGGCAGGGTGACAGGGCTATAGCCAGTTGCCGCCGCTCGGCATCTGGATCGTCGTTTCCGGCGTGCCGCTGTCGACCAGCGAGCCGACCGCGATGCTCAGGATCGAGACGAAGATGCTGGCGAAAAAGGCGGTCCAGAAGCCCGACACCTTGAAGCCGCGCACCAGCGCCGACACCAGCAACACCATCAGCGCGTTGATCACGAGCAGAAAAAGCCCGAAGGTCAGCAGCGTGAGCGGCAAGGTCAGCACGATGAGCAATGGCTTGACCAGCGCGTTGGCCAGGCCGAGCAGCAGGGCGGAGACGACGAGCGCCGAAGTGCTTTCGAACTTCAGGCCCCGGAAGATCAGGCTGGCGACCCAAAGCGAGAGCGCCGTGATGGCCCATTGAACGAGAAAAGGCATCAGGTTTTGCATCGATCGATCATAGGGCGATCAGCCGGTGTGCCACCGTTCAGCGCGCGTCGTGAAAGATCAGCCCCATCGTCTCGCGCCGACCCGATCGCACGCGGCTGACGCCGTGCCGCATCGCCACCCGATAGATGCCGCGCGTCCCCGTCACCGGCCGTTGGTTGACCGCGAAGATCACCGCTTCCCCTTGCGCCAGCGGCACGACCTCGGCGCGCGACTGCATGCGCGGTCGTTGCTCGGTCAGGACGAACTCGCCGCCGCTGAAGCTTTGCGGTGCACTCAGCAACACGGTGAGTTGCAGCGGAAATTGCAGGTCGCCGTACAGATCCTGGTGCAGACAGTTGTAGTCGCCGGCGTCGTAGCGCAGCAGCAGCGGCGTCGGGCGGAGTTGACCGGCGGCATGACACCGTGCGAGGTAGCTGGCGTGGTCGAGCGGATAGTCGGCAGGCAGCTTCATCGCGCTCGCCCAGGCATTGGCGAGCGGCGCGAGGCGCGTGTACATCGCGCTGCGCAACCCGACGATGGCCTCCGGCAGCGGGTTGTCGAAGTACTGGTACTCACCCTGGCCGAAGCCGTAGCGCTGCATGACGACGCGGCTGCGAAACAGCGCGGGGCGGTCGTACAGGGCGGTGAGCGCGTTGCATTCGGTGGCGGTGAGCAAAGGGCCGGTGGCAGCGCAGCCGCGTGCGGCAAGATCGTCGAACAGGCGTGGCCAGTCGAGCCGGTCCAGGCGGTCCGTGGGGGTTTGAGTCATGGGTCGGAGCAGAAAAAGCAGCAGCGTGTGCCGCAGGGAACGCGGAAAGGGCGGGTTGGCTTTGGTCGATCGCGCAGTCTGCTGCTGCTCGCTGCAAGGTGCACGCCGTTTCCGGACCCGTGTTTGCAGAATAATCGGGGCCGGCAGCAACAAGGAGACAGCATGGGCGCGCAGTGGAAAGCAAAACACAAGGACCTGGCGGCCAACGCCCGAGGTCGGGTCTTCGGCAAATTGGCGAAGGACATCATGATCGCGGCGCGCGGCGGTGCCGACCCGGCCTCGAACGCCCGGCTGCGGCTGGTGGTCGAGCAGGCACGCAAGGTGTCGATGCCCAAGGAAACGCTCGACCGCGCCATCAAGAAGGGCGCCGGCCTGACCGGCGAGGCGGTGCACTTCGATCACGTGATCTACGAAGGCTTTGCGCCGCATCTCGTGCCGTTGATGGTCGAGTGCCTGACCGACAACGTGAACCGCACCGCATCTGAAATGCGCGTGCTGTTTCGCAAGGGCCAGCTCGGATCGTCGGGCTCGGTGGCGTGGGATTTCGACCACGTCGGCATGATCGAGGCCGAGCCTTCGACCAAGGATGCAGACCCGGAAGTGGCCGCCATCGAAGCCGGCGCGCAAGACATGGAACCGGGCGCGGAAGACGGCACGACGATGTTCCTGACCGATCCGGCCGACCTCGATCTGGTGAGCCGTGCGTTGCCGGCGCAAGGCTTTTCGGTGCTGTCGGCCAAGCTCGGCTACAAGGCCAAGAACCCGGTCGACCCCACCACGTTGAGCGCCGAGCATCTGGAAGAGGTCGAAGCGTTTCTGGCGGCGATCGATGCCAACGACGATGTGCAGAACGTGTTCGCGGGCTTGGCGGGCTAGACCTGCAAAGCAGGAACGGCGCGCTGTCCGATTGCCATGTGGCACGGCGGGCGTCAGCATCTTCTCCAGTGCACGTATACCGCGCAACGTAACCCGAACCTAAAGGACATTGCATGGCATCCCCTTCCGACAATTCCCCCGTCTGGTTCATCACCGGCTGCTCCACCGGCTTCGGCCATGAACTCGCCTCGCTCGTGCTCGCGCGCGGTGGACGCGCAGTGGTCACCGCACGCGACAAGGCAAGGCTGGCTCCCTTGATCGAAGGTGCTGGCGATCGCGCACTGGCACTCGATCTCGATGTGACAGATGCGGCGCAGATCGCATCGGCTGTCGCGGCCGCCGAGTCGAAGTTCGGCCGCATCGACGTGCTCGTGAACAACGCGGGCTATGGCTATCAATCGTCGGTGGAAGAAGGCGACGAGGCCGAGATTCGCGCGCAGTTCGACGCCAACGTGTTCGGTCTCTTCGCGATGACGCGCGCGGTGCTGCCCGGCATGCGCGCACGGCGCAAGGGCCATGTGCTCAACGTCACCTCGGTGGCAGGCTTCCTCGGCTTTCCGGGCTCCGGCTACTACGCGGCGAGCAAGCACGCGGTCGAAGGTTTCTCGGATGCGCTGGCATTCGAAGGCGAGCCGCTGGGCATCAAGGTGACCTGTGTGGCACCGGGTCCGTTTCGCACCGACTGGGCCGGTCGCTCCCTGAAGCAGACGCCCAACCGCATCGCCGACTACGCCGAGACCGCTGGCGCACGCATGAACACGACCGCGACCAAGACCGGCACGCAGCCGGGCGATCCGGCACGCGCCGCGGCCGCGATGATCCACATCACCGAGATCGACAATCCGCCGCGGCATCTGGTGCTCGGCGCCATCGGTTTCGAGAACGTGACCAAGACGTTGAAGAAGAGCCTGGCGGAAATAGAGCAGTGGAAAGAAACCAGCGTGGGCACCGACTTTCCGGCCACGTGATTGCGCGTTACGCGCGCGCCCGGCCCACCAGCCACTCCCCGAACGACTTCAACAGCGGCCGTTCGTCGCCGCGGTCCGGCATGACCAGGTAGTAGTTGCGTTCCCCGGACAACGGCCTGGCACACGCAACGACCAGGTCGCCACGATGCAGCTCATCTTCGACCAGCATGGTCGGCATCAGCGCGACACCGAGGCCGTGCGTGGCAGCCCCGGCGAGGATCGAGAACAGCTCGTAGCGCGGGCCACCGCGCGCACTGGGCGCTTCGATTTGATGCGCATCGAACCACTGACGCCAACCGTCGGGCCGCGTGCTGAGTTGCAGCAGCGGCAGCCTGGCGATCGCGGCGGGCGTCACGGCCGTGCCGCGCGGCAGCAGGCGCGGGCTGCAGACCGGCACCACGTCTTCGTGCATCAGCAACAGCGCGCGCGTGCCGGCCCAGTTGGCGACCTGGGTCGGCGTGCCGGCATACAAGGCAGCGTCGAACTCCGTGTCCGCGAATAAAAAAGGCCGCGTGCGAGTTTCGATGTGCACGACCACGTCGGGCTGCAGCCGCGCGAAGTCGGGCAGGCGCGGCACGAGCCAGCGCGTGGCAAAGGTCGGCACTGCGGCCAGCGCCAGGGAGCCGCCCTCGCCCTGGTGCGCCATGGCGTCGAGCGTGTCGCGCTCCATGGCTTCGAGGCGCTTGGTGATCTGGCGTGCGTAGGCAGCACCGCTGGCGGTCAGCGCCACCCCGTGCCGCGTGCGGCGAAAGAGTGCGACGCCGACAAAGGCTTCGAGCGTGGCGATCTGGCGCGAGACCGCGCTTTGCGTCAACGCCAGCTCTTGTGCGGCGCGCGTGTAGCTTTCGTGGCGCGCTGCGGCGTCGAAGCAGACCAGTGTTTGAAGGGGCGGAATCTTGCGGCGCATTCAGGGCTTTCGGCGGTTCATGTATTCCATCGACGCATATCTGACTGAGTATTGCTCGTTTGCGCCAGGCTGCGTGCGTCGCTACGATCAGCCTATTCCCCTCACCTCATTTCCGGAGACAGCCTCATGGCCGCCAAAGCGCAATTTCACTGGGACGACCCGTTTTTGCTCGACCAGCAACTTACCGAAGACGAACGCATGGTGCGTGACGCGGCCAATGCCTACTGCCAGGAACGCCTGCTGCCGCGTGTGGTCGAAGGCTTTCGCTCGGGCGAGACCGACCCGGCGATCTTTCGCGAAATGGGCGCACTGGGCTTGCTTGGTCCGACGATCCCTGAAGAGTACGGCGGCCCCGGCCTCAACTACGTCTGCTATGGCCTGATTGCGCGTGAAGTCGAGCGCGTCGACTCGGGCTACCGCTCGATGGCCAGCGTGCAAAGCTCGCTCGTCATGGTGCCGATCTACGAATTCGGCACTGAGGCGCAAAAGCAGAAGTACCTGCCCAAGCTGGCCACCGGGGAATGGATCGGCTGCTTCGGCCTGACCGAACCCGACCACGGCTCCGACCCCAGCAGCATGGTCACGCGCGCCAAGAAGGTGCCGGGCGGTTATTCGATCAGCGGCGCCAAGATGTGGATCAGCAATTCGCCGATCGCCGATGTCTTCGTCGTGTGGGCCAAAGAGGTGAGCGAGAGCGGCACGGTCGGGCCGATTCGCGGCTTCGTGCTTGAAAAGGGCATGAAGGGTTTGAGCGCTCCCGCCATCCACAGCAAGGTCGGCCTGCGTGCCAGCATCACCGGCGAGATCGTGATGGACGGCGTGTTCTGCCCTGAAGAAAACGCCTTCCCTGAAGTGCAGGGGCTGAAGGGCCCATTCACCTGCTTGAACAGCGCACGCTACGGTATCTCCTGGGGCGCGCTCGGTGCGGCCGAAGACTGCATGCACCGCGCGCGCCAGTACGTGCTGGACCGCAAGCAGTTCGGTCGCCCGCTCGCCGCCAACCAATTGATCCAGAAAAAGCTGGCTGACATGCAGACCGAAATCGCGCTCGGCCTGCAAGGCTGCCTGCGCTTGGGCCGCATGAAGGACGAAGGCACGGCCTCGGTCGAGATCACCTCGATCCTGAAGCGCAACTCGTGTGGCAAGGCACTCGACATCGCCCGCCTGGCGCGCGACATGATGGGTGGCAACGGCATCAGCGACGAGTACGGCGTCGCGCGACACCTGGTCAATCTCGAAGTGGTGAACACTTACGAAGGCACGCACGACATTCATGCGCTGATCCTCGGCCGCGCGATCACCGGCATTGCTGCTTTCGCGAACTGAACCGACCAGACTTCATTGGGTAGACATGGCGCAAGCAGCCCTCGACGGCATCAAGGTTCTCGATCTTTCGCGCGTGCTCGCGGGCCCGTGGTGCACGCAGATCCTGGCCGACCTGGGGGCCGACGTCGTCAAGATCGAGCGGCCCGGCGTGGGCGACGACACACGCACCTGGGGCCCGCCATTCCTGAAAGACGCGGAAGGCAACACGACCAACCAGTCGACCTACTACACCGCGTGCAACCGCAACAAGCGGTCGGTCACCATCGACATGACGACGGCCGAAGGCCAGGCGCTGTTGAAGCGCATGGCGGCGCAGAGCGACATCCTGGTGGAGAACTTCAAGACCGGTGGCCTCGCGCGGTACGGGCTCGACCAGGAGAGCCTGCGCGCCGCCAATCCACGGCTCATCTACTGCAGCGTGACCGGCTTCGGTCACGATGGCCCGCACGCCACGCGCGCTGGCTACGACCTGATGATCCAGGCGACCAGCGGCATGATGAGCATCACCGGCCGGCCCGACGAAGTGCCCGGTGGCGGACCATTGCGCGTAGGCGTGGCGCTCACCGACCTGTTCACCGGCGTCTATGCCAGCACCGCCATCCTCGCCGCGCTTGAGGTGCGGCACCGCACCGGCGAGGGCCAGCACATCGACATGGCGTTGCTCGATGTCGGCATGGCGATCCTGGCGAACCAGGCCAGTGCGTTCCTGAACACCGGCGTGGCGCCGCATCGACAGGGCAACAGCCATCCGAGCCTGGCGCCGTACCAGGACTTTCATACGCAAGACGGCTCGATGCTGCTGGCGATCGGCAACAACGGCCAGTTCGCGCGCTTCTGCGAAGCGGCGGGCCATGCCGAATGGGCGAGCGACCCACGCTATGCGACCAACACGCTGCGTGTGAAGCATCGCGAGGTGCTGATCCCCGACATGGAAGCCGTCACGCGCACGCGGACCACCGCCGCATGGATCGCGCTGCTCGAAGACAAGGCCGTGCCCTGCGGCCCGATCAACGACATCGCGCAAGCCTTCGACGACGAGCAGGTGAAGTCGCGTGGCCTGGCCGTGACGATGCAGCGCGATGCCGGCGACGGCATCGAAAGCATCGTGGGCGTCGCGAGCCCATTGCGCCTGCAGGCCACGCCACCGGTGCTGCGCCACGCCCCACCTGCGCTCGGGCAACACACGGACGAGGTGCTGGCCGAACTCGGCATGGGCGCGGCGCAGATCGCGGCACTGCGAACGGCGGGCGTGCTCTGACGCTGCACCGGCGCTCGAGCGAAGAGCGTGCAGAGCGCGCAGCGGCCGTGCCTGCGCCCGATACGCTGACGCCGGCCGATCGCTACGCCGAGCTCTTTGCGGCGGTGCAGGGCGCGCGCGTCTTCGCCGACAGCAAGACTTTCGTCGATTGCGCGCCGCGCATCGATCCTGCAGCGATCCTCGCGGCGTACCGCGCGCAACGCGACCGGGCGGACTTCGATCTGCCGGCTTTCGTCGATGCGCATTTCGAGGTGCTGCAGCCGACCCCCAGCGATTACGTGTCGGTGCCGGGCCAGCCCATCGCCGATCACATCGACGACCTGTGGCGCGTACTGACGCGGGAGCCGCTCGACCATCCGCCGCGCGGCTCGTTGCTGCAGGTGCCGCACGCCTACGTGGTCCCGGGCGGCCGCTTCGGCGAGCTGTACTACTGGGATTCGTACTTCACGATGCTGGGCTTGTCGGCGAGCGGCAAGGCCGGGTTGCTGCACGACATGGTCGGCAACTTCGCGCACCTGATCGACACCTATGGCCATGTGCCGAACGGCACGCGCACCTATTACCTGACGCGGTCGCAGCCACCGTTGTTCGCCTTCATGGTCGAGTTGGCGGAACAACTCGACGATGTCGACGGCATTGATTTTTTACGGCAGTTGAAGCGTGAGCACGCGTGGTGGATGAGCGGCAGCGACGCGCTCGAATCGGATCGGACAAGCCAAACTGGCGCGGCGAACCGCCGTGTCGTGCGCTTGCCCGATGGCGCATTACTGAACCGCTATTGGGACGAGCGCGACACGCCGCGCGAAGAAGCCTGGCTCGAAGACGTCACCACCGCCAAGGCCGCGGAAGCGCAGGGGCGCGACGCTTCGGAGGTGTATCGGCACCTGCGCGCGGCGGCCGAATCCGGTTGGGACTTCAGTTCGCGCTGGCTGACCGAGCCGTTGCAGTGCGATGCGGATGCGGCCGTGAAGGGCGGCGCGGCCGACGCCGCATCGCTGGCGGGCATCTGCACCACCGACATCGTGCCGGTCGATCTCAACGCCCTTTTGTACAAGCTCGAATCGGTGATCGCGACCGTGTCTGCACGCGCCGGCGATGCGGTCGGCGCAAGCGACTTCGCGCATCGCGCTTCCGTGCGCAAGGCGGCCGTCGTGAAGTGGCTTTGGGACGATGCGCAGGGCGCGTTCTTCGATCACGACTGGCGGCTCGGCCGTCGCCGCAGTTGCCTGACGGCTGCCGGCATCTCGACGCTGTTCGCCGGCCTCGCCGATCCGGCGCAAGTCGAAGCGATGGCGGCAACCGTTTCGCGCAGGCTGCTGGCCCCCGGCGGCCTGTCGACCACCGCATGCACCAGTGACCAGCAGTGGGACCAACCCAATGGATGGGCCGCGCTCCAGTGGATGGCGATCCAGGGCTTCGCACACTACGGCGAGATGGCACTGGCACGCACCATCGCGCACCGCTGGCTGGCCACCGTGGCCGCGGTGTACGAGCGCGAAGGCAAGCTGGTCGAAAAGTACACGCTGCGCCAGCAAGAACACGACGCATCGGCTGGCGGCGGTGGTGGCGAGTACCCGTTGCAGGACGGCTTCGGCTGGACCAACGGCGTCACGCGGGCGTTGCTGGCAGCGCATCCGGCGCACACCGCCAACGACTGCGTCTCGAACGCACCGGTGCCGAAGCACCGTTAGCCCGCGACCGGAAAGCGGTCCTGCCCACGCGTGGTGTGGGCGACAAATCGCGGCATCCAGGCGTTGGCACGGCCTGGAACGAAGATTGCAGTAAAGGAAGTAATCGACACTTTTGTCGGTATTTTCCCCTGACCCGCAGGCATCGCCGATCCCATGAAAGCCCTCGACCAACTCATTCGCGACGTGCCGCCCGGACGCACGATCGTCGTGCGTGCGCAGGCGCTCGGCTTGAGCGAGGGCGCGTTCGTCAGGTTCGCGAACGAAATCAAGGAAGACGAAGGCATCGACGATTTCGATCTGGTTCAGCTGCACCGTTTGGGCGACAGCGGATGGCAGTCGCTCGACCTGCTGGCCGCGGGTGGCGCTGGCGGCGCAGTCGACGCGGTCTCGCTGCGCCGACGCAAGGCCTAGACGCGGTCGGGCGACTGAGGTCGCCGGGGGGGTCGTCCGGGGATAAGCTGCGCCGGTCTGCTTTTTGCGAGTAAACCGAGGAATCCGCCATGTCGAATCGCCCGTCCGTTACCCTCGCTGACCGCGCGCATGCCGTGGCGCTCCCCAAGTCGGGCCGAATCTCCGGCCTCTACGACGGTGCCTTTCTGGCAGACGCCTTCGCGATTCGCCTGCCGGCCGGCGCAACGCACGACCCGCTCGCACTCGCGCGCTTCGCCCTCGAACGCCCGGCTCCATGGGTCGATCGCCTGATGCGTCTGCGCGACAGGCTGGTGTCGCTGTTCGGCCTCAAAACCGCCAAAGCACTGCGTGCCGACACGTCGACTCGCACGCCGCGCGTCGGCATCTTTCGGATTTACGAAACGCATGCCGATGAAGTCGTGCTCGGTGAGGACGACCGGCATCTGGATTTTCGGGTGTCGGTGCGGCGCGGACCGTCTGCGATGGCGGGCGAGGGCGACGAGCTGGTGGCGGTGACAGTGGTGCATTGCCACAACCTGCTGGGTCGCAACTACATCCGTTTGATCGCGCCGTTCCATCGCATGGTGGTGCGGTCGGCGCTCGACCGCGCGGCGCGATCAGGCTGGCCGATGGCAGTGCCGGCCTGACTTGGGTGATCACCTGCGCGATGGCCTGCGTGGCTGATCAGCGCACCTTCGACGCGTACCCGCCCTCGATCCAGGCCCCCGCGCTGGCCGACGTTAGCTTGAAGGTTGGTGGCACACGCGCCTCGCCCAGTTGCACGCCGGACTCGTCCTGCGCAGTGAGTACGGCGTAGGGGTTGTCTTCGTCCGGCACGATCTGCAGCGCGACGCGTATGCGCCCCGAGCCGTCGCCGATGTTGACGTGCTTGTTGAGTTGCCCGTGGAGCTGCTGCTCGTGGCGCCGCAGCACTTCGGCAGCCGTTTTGACGAGCGTGTGAAAGGCAGAAGGGTCGAGCGGCTTCGGATTCTTCTTGTCGCGTCCCATGGTCCACGGGCCGACCAGTGCCGGCTCGGGGTCGCCGTGGCGTGTCATCTCGACCGCCCAGCCGTCGTCGTCTTCGTTCTTCACCACCTTGGCGGTCCAGACCTCGTCGCGCCAAAGCCTTGGTTCCTGAATGGGGAGGTTCTCTTCGCTATCGTTGTTGTCGTTCATGCCTGAAGTTTTGCACAAGGAGCCCATCGTGAATCCAATGTCCGATCGTTTGCGGCAGGCGCGCGCCCAATGGCACCACGTGGGCGACGAGCGCCCGGCCTTCGCCACTCCGCCGCAGCCGGGTCAGGAATCGGTCTGGGACTATCCCCGGCCGCCGCGCATCGCGGCTGATGCACGTGAGGTCGTCGTCACATTCGGTGCGCTGGAAATCGCCCGCACGCGGCAAGCTTTGCGGGTGCTCGAAACAGCGAGTCCGCCCACCTTCTACCTGCCGCAAGCGGACGTGCAGATGGCACTGCTCGTTGCGGTCGCTGGCAATTCGTTCTGCGAGTGGAAGGGCGACGCGCGTTACTGGTCGGTGGTGGCCGGCGCCGACCGCCTCGACGCGGTCGGCTGGTCGTACCCGGCGCCGTTCGAGGAGTTCGATGCACTGCGCGACCACATCGCTTTCTATCCGCAGCAACTCGTGTGCACCGTCGACGGTGTGCGGGCACAGCCGCAACCGGGTCGCTTCTACGCCGGCTGGATCACGCCGGAAGTGGTCGGGCCGTTCAAGGGCGAGCCGGGCTCGGGCGGCTGGTGATGCGACGCGCTGCCTGAAAAGTCAGAACACCGACAACCCCGTCTTGGCGACGAACAGTTCCAGCGCCTTCATGCCGAGCAGGGAGTTGCCGGTGGCGTCGAGCGCCGGCGACCACACCGCGAGCGTGAGCCGGTCGGGCACCACCGCGACGATGCCGCCACCCACGCCGCTCTTGCAGGGCAGGCCGATGTTGAAGGCCACGTCGCCGGCCGCGTCGTAGGTGCCGCAGGTCAGCATCAGCGCGTTGATGCGCCGCGTTTGCCGCTCGTTGGTGACCTCGGAATCCTGCTCGAACGGATGCGCGCCATCGCGGCACAGGAAGCCGGCGGCGCGTGCCAATTGCTGACAATTCATGCGAATGGCGCACTGGTGAAAGTAGGTGTCGAGCACTGCCTCCACGTCGTTGTCGAGCTTGCCGAAGCTCTTCATGAAGTTGGCCAGCGCGATGTTGCGGTAGCCGGTCGCGGCCTCTGACGCCGCCACTTCCGCATCGAACTCGATCGGCTCGCCGCACAGGCTGGACACCAGCGCCAGGATGTCCGCCTTGGCGCTGCCGCGGTTTCCCTTGCCCTGGACGTGGCTCACCAGCCGGTCTGCCACTGCGATGGCACCGGCATTGATGAACGGGTTGCGCGGCTTGCCCTGTTCGTTCTCGAGCTGCACCAGCGAGTTGAAAGCGCTGCCCGAAGGCTCGCGGCCGATGCGCTCCCACAGCGCGTCGCCGAGGCGCTGCATGGCGAGTGTGAGCGTGAACACCTTGGACACGCTCTGGATCGAGAACGGTGTCGCGCTGTCGCCGGCCGCGGCTTCTTCGCCGTTGCACGTATGCAGCGCGATGCCGAGTTGCTTCGGGTCGATGCACGCGAGCGCCGGTATGTAGCTGGCCACCTTGCCGTCCGCCCCGAGAAAGGGGCGCAGCGTGGTCACGATGTCTTCGAGCACGGCTTGGTAGTTCATCGCAGCGATCTCCGGTTCACCAGCACGATGCCCGCCGCCACGCCCACCAGTGCGAGCACCAGTTGCAGCGTCAACGCTTCGCCGAGCAACACCACGCCGAACACCAGTGCGAAGAGCGGCGTCAAAAAGCTGAACGACGACATTTGCGTGGCGGGGTAGTGCCGCAGCATCCACATCCACGCCAGGTAGGTCGCGAAGGCGCCGACGATGGTCTGCACTGCAATGGAACTCCAGGCCCATGTCGAATAGCTCAGGCTCCAGTGCTCACCGAGCGCCATCGAGACGAAGGGGCACACGATGGCCGCTACGCCGACTTGATAGAACAGCGTCTTCTCGGGGCTTGCAGTTGCGAGCTTCGTCGTGCGCAGCGCCAGCGTCGTCAGACCCCACAGCATGCCGGCCGCAAGGCCCAGCGCGTCGCCCCGCAACTGGTTCGATGTGCTGTGGCCGAAGCTCTCGCTGAAAGCCAGCACGACGCCCGCGAATGCGATGGCCAGCCCGGTCCATTGCAGCGCGCGCATGCGCTCTGACGGCACCCAGCGCGGCAGCAGCAAGGCGACCCAGAACGGCGCTGTATAGAGGAACACGGTAAGGCGGGAGGCAGAGGTGTTCTGCAGCCCGATGTAGATGCCGATGAACTCGCCGGTGAAGAGCAAGCCCGCCAGCAGGCCCGCGCCCAGGGTGCCGTCGCGCCGGAACAGCGGTACGCCGCGCCACCGGCACCAGAGCCATAACAGCAGTACGGCGCCGGACGTGCGGATCGAGGCTTGCCACAACGGCGGGACTTCCGCGACGGTCGTCTTGATGAGAATCTGCTGCCCGCCCCACGTGGCGCAGCAGACGATGAGCAGAGTGATGGCGAGGGTGTCTAGGTGGGTTTTGCGTTCGATCATTCGGGGGGGCGGGTCGCTGTCTGGAAACGTGAAGATAAACCCATCGGCATGGGGCTCCGCGGGGTATGCACGCCGAGCGTGCGTCTCGACTGGGCATAGGCCACCGAGCAGTTGGGGGCTAGAGTGGGCCGGAATGCATCCTTCACCTCAACCACCTGATCAATCATGACCCCTCTGCCCTTGTTGGCCATCCCCGGCCTGATGAACGACGAGCGCGTCTGGAAGCACCAGCAGGAGGCCCTCGCGCCGGACCGCGAAGTGTGCATCGCCGACATCACGGCGTACGGCAGCGTGCACGAGATGGCCTCTGCTGCTCTGGCGAGCGCCCCCGGTCCGCGCTTTGCACTGGCGGGGTTTTCGCTCGGCGGTTATGTCGCTCTGGAGATGCTCCGGCAGGCACCCGACCGGATCGCAGCGCTGGCGTTGGTCGACACGGGCGCCCGAGCGGACACGCCGGAATCGACCGACATGCGTCGGCGAATGGTCGCTGCCGTGGGCGCTGCGCCGGCCAACTTTGGCGCGGTGACGGCGGCCTTTCTCCCTCGCGTCATCCACCCTTCGCGGGCGCACGATGACGAACTGATCGACCTGTTCACGGACATGGCTCGGGCCGTCGGCGTCGAAGGATTCGTGCGGCAGCAACAAGCGGCCATGCTGCGCATCGACAGCCGGCCCACGCTTCCAGATATTCGGTGCCCTGTTCTGGTGATGTGCGGTCGCGAAGATCTGACCACGCCCCTCGCGCTCAGCGAGGAAATGGCCGCAATGATTCCCGGCGCCCAGCTGGTCGTGATCGAGACGTGCGGGCATATGGCACCGCTGGAGCGACCTGACGAGGTGACGCAGGCCATGGTCGATTGGTTGGGTAGGGCGCAGTAACCCGAGCCGCGGGATCAGCCAGACCAGTCCAAACCGGCCCCATGCCCAGGCCGCGCACCACCAGCCTGCGCTGGCTAAAGAGGGTGCTCGGTATAGAAGCGCCCGCCGTGATACAGCAACGGCGACGCGCCCACGTTGTGCGTGCAGCGCTCCACTTCGCCGACGAAGATGATGTGATCGCCTTCGTCGTAGCGGCTGCGGTTGAAGCATTCGAAGCTCGCTGCCGCACCCACCAGCACGGGGGCGCCACTCAGCCCTTCGGTGAACGCGACATCGGCCCAACGGTCGATATTCTTGGTCGCGAAGCGTTGGGCCAGCGCCTTCTGATTCGCCGCGAGGATGTTGATGGTGTAGTGCGATCCGGCGCTGATGGCCGGCATCGACGATGCGCTCAGCGCCAGGCTCCAGAGCACCAGCGGCGGATCGAGCGAGACCGAGTTGAAGCTGTTGGCCGTGAGCCCGACCAGCGTGCCGTTGGCCGCGCGCGCGGTGACGATGGTTACGCCGGTGGCGAACATGCCCAGCGCGTTCCGGAACTCGTCGACCGAGAAAGAGGGCGCTTGCGCCTGGGCGGGGAGGGTCACTGGCATCACTGGCTGAGCAGTCGTCGAAAAGAAGAGCGCTATTCTGGCCGATCGCATGGCGCCTCGCTGTCGTCGAAGCGCCTGTTCGCACGCAAAGGCGACTAGCCGAAGAACCAGTAGCAGACCGCGATCGCCGCGACCACGCCGGCCAGTTCCGCCAGCAGTGCACAAGCCACCGCATGGCGCGCGCGTTGGATGCCGACCGCGCCGAAGTACACCGCCAGCACGTAGAACGTGGTCTCGGTGCTGCCCTGAATGGTGGCTGCGACCAGCGCCGGAAAGCTGTCGACGCCCTGGCTTTTCATGGTCTCGATCAGCATCGCCCGTGCCGCGCTGCCTGAAAAAGGCTTGACCAGCGCGGTCGGCAGCGCATCGACGAAGCGTGCGTCCAGGCCGCCGGCCGTCACCAGCCAGCGCAGCCCGCCGAGCACGATGTCGAGGGCGCCCGAGGCACGCAGCACCCCTACGGCGCACAGCATGGCGACCAGGTAAGGCAGCAGGTTCTTCGCGATGTCGAAGCCTTCTTTCGCGCCTTCGACAAAACATTCGTAGACCTTCACACGACGCAGCGCCCCGGCCACGACGAAGATCAGGATGATGCAGAACAGCACGAGGTTGCCGAGCAGCGACGACAGCGACGCGATGGCCGCCGCTGAAAGCGTGCCGAGCAGCGCCATGAAGCCGCCCAGCAGCAGCGCGCCCGGCAACAGATAGGCCAGCACCACCGGATCCCACAGCCGCAGGCGCTGCACCACTGCGACCGACAGCAGGCCGATCAGCGTCGATGCGCTCGTGGCCAGCAAGATCGGCAAAAAGACCATCGTCGGGTCGGCCGCGCCCTGCTGCGCGCGGTACATGAAGATCGTTACCGGCAGCAGCGTGAGTGAAGATGCGTTCAGCACCAGGAACAGGATCTGCGCATTGCTGGCCGTGGTCGTGCTCGGGTTTAGCGTCTGCAACTCGCGCATCGCCTTCAGGCCGATCGGCGTGGCCGCGTTGTCCAGGCCGAGCGCGTTGGCCGCGAAGTTCATCGTGATGAGTCCCAGCGCCGGATGGCCTGCCGGCACTTCCGGCATGAGCCTCCGGAACAGCGGCCCGAGGGCGCGGGCCAGTGCAGCGACCAGCCCCGCTGCCTCGGCGATGCGCAGGAAGCCGAGCCACAAGGTCAGCGTGCCGAACAGCAGCACCATCACCTCGACCGACAACCGCGCCATCGCGAACAGGCTCTCGACCAGCGCTGCGAACACGGCCGCATCGCCGCCGATGAACCAGCGCCCCAAGGCGGCCAGCGCCGCCACCACGAAAAACCCCAGCCACAACCCGTTGAGCACGCGCGTCCTTCTCGATGCCGGCCGATGATAGAGGCGGCCCGAGCCAGACCCGGAGATGTTCACGGCGGACTCAGGAGAAGGAATTCAAGACGATTGAGGGTGACTCGATGGTGGCGCGCACAGGCCGCAGTTCCTCACTACAGTTCGCCCATGCAGTTTTCCCCACGACATTTCGCCAGCGGCCTCGTTGCGCTGGCGACCCTTCTGCTCGGCGGATGCTTCACACTGCCGCCAGCCGTGCCGAACACACCGAGCTACGCCATCACCGACGTCGCGAAGACGACGCTTGCCAAGCTGGCGGCGCAAGGAGCACCGCCCGTGGCGCCCGACGGCTCGCCGTTCTCCGGGTTCCGCCTGTTGCCCGAGGCGGCCTTCGCTTTCGACGCGCGCATCTCGCTGGCGCGAAATGCAGAGAAGTCGCTCGACGTTCAGTACTACCTCATCAACAACGACGACGTCGGACTGCTCCTGCTGAGAGAGCTGCGCGAGGCGGCGGAGCGGGGCGTGCGCGTGCGGCTGTTGATCGACGACCTCTACACCGGCGGAGAAGACGAGTTGTTCGCTTCGTTCGCTGCGTTCCCCAATGTCGAGGTGCGGTTGTTCAATCCGTTGCCGTCGCGAGTGAGTTCGCTGCCGGCCCGGCTGGCCTTGTCGATCTTCGATTTCGACCGCATCAACCATCGCATGCACAACAAGCTGCTGGTGGCCGACAACAGCTTCGCCGTGTCGGGCGGTCGCAATATCGCCAACGAGTACTTCATGCGCAGCACCGAGGCGAACTTCATCGACATGGACGTGGTGTCGAGCGGGCCGATCGTGCACGACATGTCGAAAGCGTTCGACATGTACTGGAACAGCTCGCACGTTCGGCCAATCGAGACCATCGCCCCGCTCACCGTCTCGAAAGACGAGGCGCAGCACCGCTTCGACGAACTGGCGCGCACCGCTGTGCCCGACGTGCCGCTGCGGCCGCGCGACGTGCTCGAGAAATCGCCATTGGGCGAAGAACTGCTGACCGGCAGGATCGATCGCCGCTGGGCCACGGCGCATCTCTTCGCGGACAACCCCGACAAGATCACGCGCGACCGTAACGCGGCGTTTCGCGGCAGCGTGACCGAAGGGGCGTTGGGCGTGATCGACACCGCGAAGAAGAAAGTGGTCATTGCTTCGCCGTATTTCATTCCCGGGCCGATCGGCATGGCGATGATGCGCAAGCAGATCGACGCCAACGTCAGCGTGGTGGTGGTCACCAACTCGCTCGGCTCGACCGACGAGCCGCTGGCCTACGCGGGCTACGAGCGATACCGGGCCGACATGCTGAAGGTCGGCGTGACGATCTACGAGATCGCGCCGCGCTACACCTTCAACAAGCGCTTCGGCGATTTCGGCAAATCGATCAGTCGGCTGCACGCCAAGCTCGCGATGATCGATGACTCGCGCATGTTCGTGGGCTCGATGAATCTCGACCATCGATCCGCCGCGGTCAACACCGAACTCGGGCTGGTCATCGACAGCCCGCCGATGGTCGAGGAGTACAACAAGCTCGTGACCGGCCCGCGCACCGACGACCTCGGCTACCGCCTGCGCCTGACGCCCGATGGCCGCCGCGCGCAGTGGGTCGAGTACGACGACCAGGGCGGCGACATCGTTCATGAAGACGTGCCGGGCGAGTTCCTGTGGCTGCGCTTCAAGAACTGGCTGCTGCTGCCGATCGTGGGGGAAGACCTGCTTTAGGCGCTTCGTTTCGCCTGCTTTTCACAATTCGCGGCGCCGCACAATCCGGGCGATGAATTTGCGCCGTCGTGATTTGAATCGGGCCGCTCTCTGGCTGGCCCTGGGCGCTTGGGGAGTGCGGCCGACGACGACACGTGCGGCAGGCGCGGTGAGTGCGCCGCGCTGGCAGGGCAATCCGTTTTCGCTCGGCGTGGCGAGCGGCCAGCCGCGGCCCGACAGCGCCGTTTTGTGGACACGCTTGCTACCGGATTCGGCAATCGAATCCGGCTGGAATGCCGAAGCCGAGTGCCCGGTGCGCTACGAAATCTTCGGCGACGAGGCGCTCCGGCAACCGGTGCGAAGCGGCGAGGTCATGGCCTGGCCGTCACGAGCGCACAGCGTGCATGTGCGCGCCGACGGGCTCGCGCCGGGGCGCAGTTACTGGTACCGCTTCACATGCGGCGATGCGGTGAGCACGGTCGGGCGTACCTGCACTGCGCCGGCAGCCGATGCCGAGGTGCAACGCCTCCGTTTCGCCCTGGCCTCGTGCCAGCATTGGGAGCAAGGTTTCTTCGCGGCGCACCGCGAGATCGCGCAGCGCGATCTCGACTTCGTGATGTTCGTCGGCGACTACATCTACGAGGGCAGCAGCCCGGCCTACACCGTGCGGCAGCACGGCAGCTGGACGCCGCACACGCTGCCCCAATACCGGGCGCGGCATGCGCTCTACAAAAGCGACGCCGACCTGCAGGCGTCGCACGCCGCGCATCCGTGGATCGTGACGCTGGACGATCACGAGGTGGTCAACGACTACGCCGACGATCGCGATCCGGCGTACACCGATCCCGCGCGGTTTTTGCAGCGTCGGGCTGCGGCCTATCGCGCTTACTTCGAACACATGCCGCTGTCGGTTCCGCCGCAGGGCGCGGCCATGCAGATCCACGACCGGTTTACATGGGGCCGGCTGGCCGACATCTGGACGCTCGATTCCCGCCAGCACCGCAGCCACCACGCTTGCCCCGATTCGCAACGCGACAACGGCCGCAGCGTGACCGGCTGCGCCGAGCTCGAAGACGCGTCACGCACCATGCTCGGCGCTGAGCAGGAGCAATGGCTGGCGGCTGGCCTCGCGGGGGCGGCGCGTCGCTGGAAGCTGATCGGACAGCAGACGCAGATCAGCGCCACGAGCGCCGACACGCCGCAAGGCCGCAGCGTCTGGACCGACGGCTGGGATGGATATCCGGCGGCGCGCCGCCGCTTGCTGCAGGGCATCGCGGAGGCCGGCGTGCGCAATGTCGTCGCGCTCGGCGGCGACGTGCATCGCCATGCTGCCGCCAACCTGCGCGTGGTGCCTAACGATGCAGCGTCGCCGATCGTCGCGACCGAGTTCGTCGGCGGCTCGTTGACCTCACGCGGCGCCAGCCAGGCCGCCATGGCGCGCATGCGCCGCGACAACCCGGACGTGCTGCATGCCCGCGGCGACGAGCGTGGCTGGGCATTGCTCGATCTGCGGCCCGATGCGTTGCAATGCGAGTTCAGGGCGACCGCACATCCGGTGGCGGCCGATGCGGTGTTCAGCCGGCAGGCGGCGTTCACTGTGCTGGCAGACCGTGCCGGGATCGAAGCGGCTTAACGAGGCTGCTTGGGCTTGGGCACGGTGATCAGCATGTCCGGTCGAAACGCATCCTGCTCCCCCTTGCTTCGGTAACCCAGGGGATTGGCGACCACCCGGCAGCCGTCCTCGACGTAGTCGAAAGCGCAGTGCAGATGCCCGTGCAGCCAGAGGTCGGTGAACGGCAACAGTCCATCCAGGGAATTGCAGAAGCCAGCGGTGCCGGGTGCGAGGCCGTAACGCGGGTCGGCGCTGGCGAGCGTCGGCGCGAAGTGGGTGACAGCGACCGTGGGGCCGTCAAACGGTTCAGACAAGGCTTTGCGTAGCCAAGCTTGACACGTAAGTGAGTGCTCTCTCAGAAGGCCGGACATGAAGGGCTGACCGCCGCGCGTAGTGGCGGCCTTTCTCAAGTAGAAGTCGGCAGCGCGCATCGCTTTGCCTCGCTTCTTGAGCGCCTGAGCCAGGCCGTCCGACGGTTCGACCAAGGCATCGAAATCAGCCCAGAGGGTGGTGCCGACAAAACGAACGCCATCAATCACCAAAGTTTCGCGTTCGAGCCACTGGATGCCGAGTACCCCGCAAAGTTCGCGCAGCCGCGCATGCGTGGCGTCGAAATCGGCGTTGTCGTATTCGTGGTTGCCAGGCACATACAAGACAGGCACCGGCCAGCCATGCAGCGGAGAAAAGCGTGTGAGCCCGAAGTCCGGCGCGGTCAGCCGCGAGCCTTCCTGGTACGAGCCGACATCGCCGGCCAACACGAGCAGGTCGGCGCCCGGCGCCGGTGCAATCTGGAGGCGGGGGTGGGATTCGATGTGCAAATCCGAGAGCAACTGCAGTTTCATCGTCGATCAGTTTCCATGACGCCATGCAGAGCGCGCATAAGGTCGCTCTAGATATCTAAGGGATAACCCTTATCATTCTTTTCTATCTACTTAGGCGCCGCCCCAGGCCGCGCAATGTCATGTTCAGTCTATTTGCCTTTTCAGCCACGTTCGTTCGTTCGCTCCTCCAAACCAGCGCCAGCGCCGCGCCCGAAAGCCTGGCTGCCGTGTTGATGGAAAGCGCTGGCAGCCGTGCCGGTAGCGACGCCCGCCAGGCACAAGAGCTGCGCGTCGCAGCCAGCGCCTGGCTCAGCGTCGTCCGCTGAGTACCGATGTTGCGAACGCCGCTGCGGCCGACCGCAGCAAAGCATCCCGCAGCCACTCGTGCGCATGGATGTGCTGCGCGCGCCGGTGCCACACCGCATCGACATGCACCAGCGGCTGGTCGAACGGCAGGTCGCGCATCACCAATCGCTCGTCCACCCCGGTGACGTTGACGAAGTGGCGCGGCAGCACCGTCAGCAAATCGGAGCCTGCGACGACACGACCCGCGGTAAAGAACTGGTTCACCGTGACGGCGATGCGTCGTTCGCGGCCCAGGGCGCCCAACGTCTGGTCGACGAATCCGTACGGCCGGCCCGAGAAACTCACCAGCAGATGCCGTGCGGCACAGTAGGCGTCCAGCGTGAGCGGGCTGGCGGCCAGCGGATGGTCGCGCCGCATCACGCACACGTATTGACCCACATAGAGCCGTTGCGTTTCGAACGGCACGCCGACGCCCGACTGGCTGCGCGCCGCCAGGCTGGCGGTGACCGCCGGGAAATAGCCGATCGCCATGTCGGCCTCCTCGTGCTCAAGCAAGCCCCGCGGGTCGCGCGTTGTGAGCGGCAACACGCGCAATGAGATGCCGGGCGCTTCCAGTTCCGCGATCCGCACGAGGCCCGGCATGAGCTCGGCGGCGGTGGCGTCGGCCATGGCCAGCAGAAATGTGGTGTCGGATGTGCTGCTGTCGAATTCGCCCGGTGCGAGTGTGTGTTGCAGCTGACGCAATGCATCGCGCACGGTGGGCCACAGCGCCAGGGCGCGAGCCGTTGGTTCCACTCCGGCACCGGAGCGACGCACCAGCTCGTCGCCGAGCACGTCGCGCAGGCGCCGGAGCGAGTTGCTGACGGCCGGCTGGGTGATGGCGAGGTTGCGGGCCGCTCGCGTGAGGTTGCGCTCCGCCATCACTTCGTCGAAAACGCGAAGCAAGTTCAGATCGAGTGTGCGGAAGTTAACGTCCATCAGTGGCGTGAATGATAAACATCAAAAAGATAAAGTGGTGAAGCAGTAGGGCAAACCCTAATATCAATGCATCGGCTCACGCCACACCCGTTCCTTAGGAGGAGCACCATGACTTCTTTCGTCCATGTCGACCAACCCTCGCAGCACGCCGGCCTGAACCGCGCTACCGCCGCCTTCGACAACATTCGCAATGCTGGCCAAGGCGTGACGCGCTTCGGCCTTGCCTTCCGCTTGTTGATCGCTGCCGGCGTCGTGCTGCTCGCTGTGTCTACCCAACTCACCACGCACGAATTCGATGCCGGCTGGATGGCCGCCTGGATCTCGCTGTGCGCCATCGCTTTTGGCGTGATCGCGTTGAGCGCCAACAAGATCAGCCCGACGACGAGCCGCATCGCCACCGCCTGGCGCGGTATGGCACAGCGCCGCGCCAGCGCTCTGGCCGATGAGCGCTTTCTGGCGCATGCCTCGTACGACCCCCGCGTACTGAAGGAACTGCAAGCTGCCATTACGCGCCAGCAGGTCGACGGAGAACTGCCATTGGTAGCATCCGCAAAGGTCGACGCCGTGGTTCGCGCTCAGCAAACCCGCCGCACGCCGTCGCTGCACCAGGTTCTGGTCAGCCATAACCTGTCGCGCTACTACTGAGACAGGCATACGCCGGGCACTTCGGCGTTTCGCTTCCTGTGCCAACGAAGAGAAAGCCGCCCGAGGGCGGCTTTTTCTATGGGCTAACGAGTGATCACGCCGCCAGCCGCTTTTCGATCGCTGCCTTGGTCGCCGGCAATTCCGCAGGCAGATGGTGCGCCAGCTGGGTGAACAGCTCATCGTGCAGCTTCAGCTCCGCAAGCCAGGCGGCCTTGTCGATGCTGGTCACGGTGTCGAACTGCGCGGCGCTGAAATCGAGCCCAGTCCAGTTCAGGTCTTCGTAGCGCGGGCTCACCCCTGTGATGTGCGCCACGCCTTCCCCTGCCTTGCCTTCGATGCGGTCGATCATCCACTTGAGCACGCGCATGTTCTCGCCATAGCCGGGCCAGACGAACTTGCCGTCTGCGCCTTTGCGGAACCAATTGGTCGTGTAGATTTTCGGCAACGATGCCCCCGATGCTTTGAGCTTTTTGCCCAGATCGAGCCAATGCTGGAAGTAGTCGCTCATGTTGTAGCCCATGAACGGCAGCATCGCGAATGGGTCGCGGCGCACCACGCCGGCCTGGCCGGTTGCTGCGGCCGTGGTTTCCGAACCCATCGTGGCAGCCATGTACACGCCTTCCACCCAGTCGCGCGCTTCGGTCACCAGCGGCACCGTCGTCGAGCGACGGCCGCCGAAGATGAAGGCGTCGATCGGCACGCCCTTCGGGTCGTCCCAAGCTTCGTCGAGCGCAGGGTTGTTGGTCGCGGCGACAGTGAAGCGCGCATTCGGATGCGCCGCGGGCTTGAGCTTGCCGCCGACACCGGTTTCCTTTGCGATGGCGGGCGTCCAGTCCTTGCCCTGCCAGTCGATCAGGTGCGCCGGCAACGCCTTGCCGGGCGCGTCCTGCTCCAGGCCTTCCCACCACACGTCGCCATCGTCCGTCAGCGCGACGTTCGTGAAGATCACGCCGTCGTTCAGGCTGCGCATGCAGTTGGGATTGGTCAGCATGTTGGTGCCCGGGGCCACGCCGAAATAGCCGGCTTCAGGGTTGATGGCGCGCAGTGAGCCGTCTGCCTGGGGCTTGATCCAGGCGATGTCGTCGCCGATGGTCGTGACCTTCCAGCCTTCGAAGCCGGCGGGCGGCACCAGCATCGAAAAGTTGGTCTTGCCGCACGCACTGGGGAAGGCCGCGGCCACGTGGTACTTCTTGCCCTCGGGATTCGTCACGCCAAGAATGAGCATGTGTTCAGCCAACCATCCTTCCTCGCGGCCCATGGTCGAAGCGATGCGCAGCGCGAAGCATTTCTTGCCGAGCAACGCATTGCCGCCGTAGCCCGAGCCGTAGCTCCAGATCTCGCGTGTCTCGGGGTAATGAACGATGTACTTGGTCGTGTTGCAGGGCCAGGCCACGTCCTTCTGCCCGGCTTGGAGCGGCGCGCCTACCGTGTGCACGCAGGGAACGAACTCGCCATCGGCACCCAGCACGTCGTACACGTCCTTGCCCATGCGCGTCATGATCTTCATGTTGACCGCGACATAGGGCGAGTCGGACAGCTCGATGCCGATATGCGCAATCGGTGAACCTAAAGGGCCCATCGAAAACGGCACGACATACATCGTGCGGCCCTTCATGCAGCCGTCGAATAGCGGTTGCAGCGTCGTGCGCATTTCAGCCGGTGCCATCCAGTTATTGGTCGGGCCGGCTTCTTCTTTTTTGGCCGAGCAGATGTAGGTGCGGTCTTCGACTCGGGCCACATCGACCGGGTCGGAATTGGCGAGGAAAGAGTTGGGCCGTTTGGCGGGATTGAGTTTCTTGAATGTGCCGGCGTCGACCAGTTGCTGGCAGAGGCGGTCGTATTCTTCTTTGCTGCCGTCGCACCAGTGAATGGCGTCTGGCTTGCACAAGGTGGCCATGTCGGCGACCCAGGCGATTAGCTTGGCGTTTTTTACGTACGAGGGTGCCTGAGTATTCAGGCCCTGCATCACGGGTGCGTTCATCGGAAGTCTCCTAAGTTGAAAATCGTCTTTTCGAACGGGACTTGGCGAGGCGCATCAACAGAGGGCACCGGCGCAAAAGCCGTCTGAGAAAACGTTTCTTTTTTTAAGAGTGCATCGACGCGGGCCGCACCGCCCGCAGACAACAGCGCGAAGCGCTGTCAGGCCAGGAAGACGGCGATGGACGCCAGCAGCAGCATCAGCACGGCGCCGGCAAGCGGCAGCACGATGGGCATCATCGGCACGATCGACTCGACAGCGTCGTGTTCGACGGCGGCCGCGTGGCCTGGATCGACAGGGGTGGGGGTGGACATTGAATTACCTCGGGGGACCAAAAAACTGGTGTCATTTTACTGGCGACGGGCCTTTATGCGGTGTAGGTGCTTGCCAGCCCCTGCACCTTCGCGACACCTGCTTGTCGCGCGTCGCGAAGACGCTCAGTGCTGCTCTTCGGCCTCGAAACCGGCCGCATGGAGTGCATCGAGCACGCTGGCCAAGTGAGGCCGACCGCGGGTCTGCAACACCAGTTCGACATCGACGTTTTGCGCTGCCTGCATGGTGAAGGCGCGCTGGTGATGCACTTCATCGACGTTAGCGCCCGCTTCCGCGACAGTGGCCGTGATCTCGGCAAGCGATCCCGGCACATCGCGCGCACTCACCCGCACACGAGCGAGCCGACCGGCGCGCACCATGCCGCGTTCGATGATGGCCGCCAGCAGCAGCGGATCGATATTGCCGCCCGACAGCACCAGGCCGACGCGCTTGCCCTTGAAGCGCTCCGGATGCCGGATCATCGCGGCCAACCCTGCAGCGCCTGCCCCCTCTACCAGCGTCTTTTCGATCTCGAGAAGCATCAGCACTGCCTGCTCGATGTCGCCCTCGTCGACCAGCAGCAAATCGTCGACGTGCGTTGCGACGATGGCCTGCGTCAGCACGCCGGGCGTACCCACCGCGATGCCCTCGGCGATCGTGCTCCTGCCCTGCTTATAGTGCGTGCCCTGAATCGCGTTGACCATGGCCGGGAAGCGTGTCGTCTGCACGCCGACGATCTCGATCCCGGGCTGGATCGCCTTGGCCGCCACCGCCATGCCGGCAATGAGCCCGCCGCCGCCGACCGAGATGACCAGCATGTCGAGGTCTGGCACGGATGCCAGCATTTCGAGTGCCACCGTGCCTTGGCCCGCGATGATGGCTTCGTCGTCGTACGGATGCACGAACGACAGGCCTTCGCTTTCCGCCAACTCGTAAGCATGGGCCCGAGCTGACTCGAGCGTGTCGCCGTGCAGCACGACTTCAGCGCCGAAACCCCGCGTGCGCTCGATTTTCACGCCCGGCGTAAAGCGCGGCATGACGATCAATGCGCGCATCCCGAGCCGCTGCGCGTGGTACGCCACGCCCTGCGCATGATTGCCGGCCGACATCGCCACCGCGCCCTTGACGCCGCTGTCGGACAGGTCGACCAGCTTGTTGCAGGCGCCCCGCTCCTTGAACGATGAAGTGAACTGCAGATTCTCGAACTTGAGAAACACCTGCGCGCCGACGATCTCCGACAACGTGCGTGACTCGACGCACGGGGTGTCGAGCAATTGTCCTTGCAGGCGCGCCGCAGCTCGCCGGATGTCTTCGATGCCAACCATGTGAGAGATTGTGGACGGGATCGCAAACGCTAGGGTTTTTACTCTTCCCAAGTCTTCCCCAATCCGGAGGTCTGCGTTATGGTTTGCGTGGGTTTCCTTTTGCTAGCTGGAGATTGTCCGATGGTCAAGCGTTCCGGGGTCGATGTGGTGGCTGCTGCCGTGCGCGGGCAGGCATTGCCGTCCCCCGGGCTAAAGGAAGCGCCGGTGCTGGAGCTGATGTGCTCGCATTTCGTGCTCACGCTCGCGGCCAAGCAGGGACCGCGTTTCAACGTGCGGCGCGACCTCAATGGACTGCTTTCGCTGACCGGTCGCCACTTGGTCTGGCCCGAGACGGTGCTCAAGCGCCTGGGCGAATTCCTGGGCCGACGCTGCGCCGGCAACGAAGCCTGGAAGGGCGTCGAAACGCTCGATGGGCGAACGCTGCTCGAACGCCACGGCATGTGGCGCGGTCCCTACGAAGAAGGCACGCTCTTCTTCTATCTCGATGAATACGCAAAGGACCAGCCGAAGGATCTGCTGTCGGTGCTGTCGGTCACGCGCGACTGGCTGACGCATGCGTTGCGCAAGCAATCGACGCTGGTCGAGAAAAACATCGAGGCGCTGGCCGGCCTGCTGCAACTGAACAAGGCCGAGCGCGCCCTGCTGCTCTACGGCACCTTGGCGCGTTATCAGCGCGACCTGCGCTCGCTGCTCGTCGAGTTCAAGGTCAACAATGCGCCCGAGGCGTATGCCGCCATCGCCGACATCGCGGGCGTGAGCGCCAGCGACGTGGGCGAGGCGTTGCGCGCGGGCTCACGGCTGGAGCGCATCGGGCTGGTCGAAAACCTGATCTCCGAACACAACATCACCGACCTGGCCGACCTGATGAAGGTCAGCGAAAAGCTGCCGCCGGTATTGATGCGCGAGTACCGCGACCACAACGAACTGATGGCGGTGTTCACCCGGCCATCGTCCAAAAGCACTCTCACGCCGCACGACTTTTCTTTCGTACAGGAAGACGCGCAGATGCTCGTTACGCTGCTGCAGGCTGCCGTTGCGCGCAAGGAGCCCGGCGTGAATGTGCTGCTCTACGGGCCGCCCGGCACCGGCAAGACCGAGTTGGCCAAGGTCGTGGCGCAGGCTGCGGGGCTCGAACTGTTCGAGGTCGAGTACGCCGACCGCGACGGCAATTCGTTGAGCGGCCGCGACCGCTATCGGTCGCTGCAGATTGCGCAGGTCTTTCTCAAGGGCAGCGCGCAGGCCGCCTTGCTGTTCGACGAAGTCGAAGACGTATTCCCGCCCATCAGCACCGAGGCCGCGCAGTTCATGGCGCGCGCCGAGCAAGTGTCGTCGTCCACCAGCGGCAGCGTCAGCGGCAAAGCTTGGGTCAACCAGATCCTCGAGTCGAACCCGGTGCCGACGCTGTGGGTCACCAACCGCATCGAGCAGATCGACCCGGCCTTTCGGCGCCGCTTTGCGTACCACCTCGAGCTCAAGTCGCCACCGCCCGGCGCGCGTGAGCAACTCATCAAGAAGACGCTGGAAGGCGTGATCGTCTCTGAAGCCTTCACCGCCAAACTGGCCGAGCGCAAGGGCCTGACGCCAGCGCAGATTCGCACCGCAGTGCGCTTTGCAGGCCTCGCCAAAACCGACGATGCCTCGGTCGAATCGTTGATCGAACGCCAGCTGAAAAATGCAGACCTCGCATTGGGCACGCTCGACAAATCACCTGGCAACCGGCGCAGCGTGACCACGTACGACCTCGACATGCTGAATGTCGAAACCCGGTTCGAGATCCCGCGCATCGTCGAGGCATTGAAGGCGCGGGGCCACGGCACGATGTGCTTCTACGGCGCGCCGGGCACCGGCAAGACGGCGCTGGCCGAGCACATCGCCAAGGCGATCGGCCGGCCGCTCATCATCAAGCAGGCCAGTGACCTGATGAGCAAGTACGTCGGTGAAACCGAGCAGAACATGGCGGCCATGTTCAAAGAGGCCGAGGCTGAAAAGGCCGTACTGCTGCTCGACGAGGCCGACAGCTTTTTGCAAGATCGGCGCGGCGCGCAACGTACTTATGAAGTGACGGAAGTCAACGAAATGCTGCAGGGCATGGAGCGCTTCGATGGAATCTTCGTGTGCACGACCAACCTGCTCGAAAGGCTCGACCAGGCGGCGTTGCGGCGCTTCACCTTCAAGATCAAGTTCATGCCGCTGACGGCAACGCAGCGGGAGCGCATGTTCGTGACCGAGGCGCTCGCCGGCGACGCGTCGCTGATGACTCCGGAGATCCGCAAGCGCCTTGCGCACCTCACGCAGTTGTGTCCGGGTGACTTCGCGGCGATCAAGCGGCAGACCGAGATCTTGGCGGCTGAGTTTTCAGCCGCTGAGTTTCTGGATCAGCTCGAAGCGGAGCACCGCATAAAGCCTGAAGTGCGTGAATCTCGTGGGATCGGATTCGTGCAGTAAGGCAAAAGTTTTCTGAAAATCTGCGACCGCCGTTCAGGCGCGCGGACAGGGTCACAACCAACCGTTGTAGCCGCCCTACTTGAAATCGTGTTTGCACCGGAGTTCGTGTTCTTTTGCACGAGCATGCCGAGCCTATCAACGCGCTGACGCCCCGGCCAATGGGCGCAAGCCCGAGCATCGGCGCAGCACGGAAACGCAGTCTGCGTGGTCGGCTTTCAAGAACAATATTCAGGGAAATCACAATGAAACATTCGTTTCGCTTCGTGGCGCTGGCCGCTGCATTTGTCTCGCTGAACGCTTCGGCTCAATTTAGCAATGTCGTCGTCGACAATGGCGTCGCAGCAACGACGTATGGGCCCAACGGCTCGACAACCAGCACTACTTCGGGCGCGCCGCAAGTGCAAACCGCGGTGTTGGGGGCTGCGGGGCTCAGCGTCGTCACAACGACAGCGGCTTTTACAAGAGCAGATCATCTGCAGATCAATGGCGACGTGACGTCCATGTCGTTGGGCGCTTCTGGGGGCAGCGTCTCTTATACGAACAACGCGACCAACACGATCTCGCACTTTCAGGCTCTGCCTTCAGGCACCTTTGTCGGCGTGTCCGATGGCACGACGTTCATGGCGACGACCGGGCTGTTTTCTGATGGCACGACAGGACAAAACACGTTCCTCGGTCTGACCAATGCGGCAGGAATCGCGAACGTCGGTGGCATGACGAACGCCGGTGGCTTCAACAATGGTGGCAGCGGCATCACCAACGCCGGTGCCATCTCGGGCGTCACCTCGCTCATCGCAAGCGGGCTGGTGTCTGCGGGCAGCCTGAGCGTGAGCGGCGCGACAGCGACCAACGGCATCACCAACAACGGCAATCTCTCGACGACCACGCTCGGCACCACGGGGAACGCCACCATCGGCGGAAATTTGAGCGTGGCGGGCGTCACATCGACCAGCGGCATCAACAACAACAACAACGTCATCAGTGGCGTTGCAGCGGGTGTGGCGAGTACCGATGCAGCTAACGTAAGTCAGCTTAAGCAAATCTCTGATGCGCAGGCGACGGTCAACGTCAACCAAGCCACGACGAATGCCAGCCAGTCGACGTTCAATACGAATCAGGCCAACATCAATGCGGTCCAGGCGCAGACAAATGCGTTGCAGTCCGGCACCAATGCAAGGGTGCAGCAGCAACTCGTCGACAACCGAAAGGTCGCGAGTTCAGGGGTGGCATCTGCAGTGGCTGCAGCTTCGATTCCAGCACTCGAGCGTGACAAGAAGGTGGGCGTCGGCCTGGGTGTCGGCAACTACGACGGCAGCTCTGCATTTGCGCTCGGCGTCGCGGCGCGTGTCTCCGAATCTTTGCAACTGAAGTTCACGGTCGGTAGCGGCAATGGCGGCCGTGTGTCGGCCGGCGCGGGCGGCATGTTCTCCTGGTAAGAATCCGAAGCGGCGTGCAGTCGTTTCAAGCCCGGAAGGCAATTGCCTTGCCGGGCTTTTTTGCGTTCGCCGCGCCGCATCAGTGGTCGGCCACGACCCGCAGCACATCCGCCCCATACGCTTCCAGCTTCTTCGCCCCGATGCCGCTGAGCCCCTGCAGGTCTTCCAGGGTCGCAGGTGCGCACTCGGCGATGGCGGCGAGCGTGGCGTCGTGAAAGATCACGTAGGCCGGCAGGTTGTGTTCGCGCGCCACTTCGGCGCGCCAGGCCTTCAACGCGGTGAAACGCGATTGCCCCGCTTCGTCGAGCTTGGCTGCGGCTGGCGAGGGCGCGCCGCGCGGCGTCTTTTCGCGCCGCGATTTGCCTGAAGCACCACTGCCGCCGCCACTGCGCCCCACCGGCGACGACACCGACTCCCGCAACATCACCGTCGCCTCGCCCTTCAACACGGCACGCGATCCATCGGTCAGCTGCAGGGTGTTGAAAGCCTGCGAGTCGACGGCCAGTGCGCCGGTCGCGATCAGTTGCCGCAGCACGCCGCGCAACTGCACTTCACTGAAATCACTGCCGATGCCAAAGGTGCTGACCGACGCGTGGCCGAACTGCGTCACCTTGTCGGTGGCCTTGCCGCGCAGGATGTCCATGATGTGGCCGGCACCGAAGCTGATGCCGCTCATCTGCTGTACGCGGTAGATGGTGCTGAGCAGCTTGCGCGCGGCGTCCGTGCCGTCCCACACCTGCGGCGGCGTCAGGCAGTTGTCGCAGTTGCCGCAGGGCGTGCTCTGCTCGCCGAAGTAGCCGAGCAGGCGCACACGGCGGCAGTCGCTGGCTTCGGCCAGCGACAGCAGCGCATCCAGCTTGCCGCGCATCACCTGCTTGAACTCTTCGCCGGCCGGGCTCTCGTCGATCATGCGGCGCTGGTTCACCACGTCTTGCAGGCCGTAGGTCATCCAGGCATCGGCGGGCGAACCGTCGCGACCGGCGCGTCCGGTTTCCTGGTAGTAGCCCTCGATGTTCTTGGGCATGTCGAGGTGCGCGACGAAGCGCACGTCGGGCTTGTCGATGCCCATGCCGAAGGCAATGGTCGCAGTCATGACGACGCCTTCTTCGCGCAGAAATCGGTCCTGATGTTTTTGCCTGATCGAAGCGTCGAGGCCTGCGTGGTACGGCAGCGCGTTGATGCCCGCGGCCTGCAAGGCGACCGCCACGTCTTCGACGCGCTTGCGTGACTGGCAATACACCACGCCGGCATCGCCTTCGTGTTCGCGCTCGATAAAGCGCAGCAACTGCGTGGTCGCTTCTTTCTTCTCGACGATGGTGTAGCGGATGTTCGGCCGGTCGAAGCTGGAGAC
Source organism: Variovorax sp. GrIS 2.14 (assembly GCF_046115955.1). Classification (NCBI taxonomy): domain Bacteria; kingdom Pseudomonadati; phylum Pseudomonadota; class Betaproteobacteria; order Burkholderiales; family Comamonadaceae; genus Variovorax; species Variovorax sp. GrIS 2.14. The sequence continues at coordinate 48,950 of NZ_JBJXIA010000001.1, read as the reverse complement.
GAACTGGCGCGCTTCTTCGAGTTGCAGCCGCTCGACGATGTCGGCCCGGGTCAGGTCGTCGGCCGTGGCGGTGAGGGCAATGCGCGGCACGCCGGCATAGCGCTCGTGCAACACGGTGAGTGAGCGGTACTCGGGCCGGAAATCGTGACCCCACTGGCTCACGCAATGCGCCTCGTCGATGGCGAAGAGCGACAGCTTGCCGCGCTGATGCAACGAGTCGAGCTGCTGCAAAAAGCGCGGCGTGTTGACGCGCTCGGGTGCGGCGTAGAGCAACGTGATCTCGCCGCTCAGCATGCGACGCTCGACGTCTTGCGTCTGCTCCCAGTCGAGCGTCGAATTCAGAAAGGCCGCGTTGACGCCGGCCTCGTGCAACGCACCGACCTGGTCGTGCATCAGCGCGATGAGTGGCGACACCACGATCGACACGCCGTGGCCCGCGCGCTGCCGTGCGATCGCCGGGATCTGGTAGCAGAGCGACTTGCCGCCGCCAGTGGGCATCAGCACCAGCGCGTCGCCGCCATGCACGACGTGGTCGACGATCTCGGCCTGCGCCCCCCGAAAGTGCTCGTAGCCAAAGATTTCGTGGAGGATCTGCGCTGGGTCGGCGGAAAGAGTGTCGGAGGGCAGTGCGGACAAAACGGGCAAGCTGAAGTGACGCGCACCCTGCGGCGCGCAAGCCGCCATTGTCGCCGTTCGGTCGCGGCGCGGCGCCTCAGTGCCCGAACTGTTCCGCCCAGGCAAGCGCCTGCAGATGCGTGTCGATCATGTGGCTGGACGCGATGCGGTTGCGCACAGAAAGAATTTCCAGAAGCGCTTCGTCGGTGTGCTCGCAGGCCTTGGCGATGGCGAGGTATTGCGCGAACGGTCCGTCGCCCGACAGGATCGCATCGGTGACGGCCTTCGGCAGATTCACCAGCGCTAGCGCGTCCTCGAGCGGCATACCGAGCAACACATCGAGCATCGAGAACATGCCGGTGACGAAGGCCAGGTCGGCGTCGGCCGTGGGCATCGTTTCGAGCGCCAGCAGCTCCATCAGCCTTCCGCGAACGATGGCCCGCGTGCCCGCAGCCGGCGCCACGCTGCCCGGCGGCGTGTTGGTGATGAGCAGCGCCGTCCAGCGAAACAGTTTCTTCAGGCCGACCGTCAGCACTGCGTGCCGGAACGAGGTGATCTCGATGTTGGAGCCGAAGCCGACCGAGTTGATGTGCCGCAAGAGCTTGTACGCCAGCGTCGGCTCGTGCTTGAGAAGCTCTTCGATTTCCGTGGAGTCGGCTTCGCGCATCACCATGTTCAACAGCTTGATCAGGCCGGCGTACGACAGCTGGATCGACTTGTCGGTTCTGACGGGTGGCTGCGCGTACCAGTGGCCTTCGAACATCTGCACGCCGGCGTCGGCCAGCGTTTCGTATTCAGCCGAAGTGCGTACCTGGGCGGCCATCGGCACCGCCCTGGTGCTGGAGCGGATGCCGCGTGCCAGCGCCGCGGCACGGTCCAGCTTCATGACACCCATTTCGAGAATGATGTAGGAGGCCAGGGAGACGAATCCCGCGTACTCCTTCTTCAACAGGCGGGCATCGAACGCCAGCTTGAAGCCCTTGGCCCGGGCCTCCTTGAGCACGGCTTCGTCGAGCCCGCCGCCGCCTTCAGGGCCGCCGGGGTCGCTGTCGGCACCGTCGCGTATTTCGAGCACCACGGTTTTCGGGTCGAGCTTGTCGAGCTGGCCATTCATGAGGTCGCGGCAGGTGCAACGGATGAAGGTCGGCTTGGCGAGGCGCGTCGCACTCTCGGCCGATCTGGCGGTGCCCGCATCGTCGAAACACGCGCCGGCCGTTTTGGGCGCTGCCACGGAGGGGACGAGTTGATAGCCACTGACCACGCGCTTCTCGTCCACGAGCATGCGCCGCGCCCGGGGCGGTGCGGGCACAGGGACGAAGTCGTCTTGCTGCATCAGCGGCATCGGCTGGCTGTTTGCAGCGGCGCGAGGCGCGCTGGCAGTGGTGGTGAACATCGCAATCTCCTCTTTCTCAGGTCCGGAGGCTCATCCGGAGGTTCGTATTTGTTATCGGCGTGCCGATGGCGAACTTGAGCAGCGTGTGGATCGTCGCGTTGGCATACGCCTTGCAAACGGAGTCCGGCATTCGCCTTAGAACGACCTGTATAGACAGCAATCTGGTGCATCGGTCACGGCTACTGCACCAATAGCGCCAAGGCGCTGGCACTTTCCGTGCACGTTGTCTCGGGGTTATCTTGTATATACAGGCTGGACGCAGGCGGATGACACTGTTCCCATCTTGTTCGACGCTTCACCCATCCACAGGAGAGCCGCATGGCCATCACAGTTGCTACCGTTCCCAGCCTCAAAAAATTCGCCCGCTCGCTGATGGCGGCCGGTGTTTGCGTCGCAGCCGGAACGGCGTCGATCGGCGCCAGTGCGCAGACCAGCATCGCGCTCGGCATGTCGGGCTGGACCGGCTTCGCGCCACTGTCGCTGGCCGACAAGGCCGGCATCTTCAAGAAGAACGGTCTGGACGTCGAATTGAAGATGATTCCGCAAAAAGATCGCCACCTGGCGCTGGCGTCCGGCGCGATCCAGTGCGCGGCCACGACGGTCGAAACACACGTGTCGTGGAATGCGAACGGCGTGCCGATCACCCAGATCTTCCAGATGGACAAGTCCTATGGCGCCGACGGCCTGGCCGTGCGCAACGACGTCAAGACCTTCGCCGATCTCAAGGGCAAGGCCATCGGCGTCGATGCGCCGGGCACCGCGCCTTACTTCGGCCTGGCCTGGATGCTCAACAAGAACGGCATGACCCTGAAAGACGTCAAGGTCGTGACGCTTGCGCCGCAGGCTTCGGCGCAAGCTTTCGTCGCCGGCCAGAACGATGCCGCGATGACGTACGAGCCGTACCTGTCGACCGTGCGTGCCAACCCCGCCGCCGGCAAGATCCTGGCGACCACGCTCGACTACCCGATGGTGATGGACACGGTCGGCTGCGCGCCGACCTGGCTCAAAACCAACGCCAAGGCGGCGCAGGCGCTGACCGACTCGTACTTCGAAGCGCTCGAAATGATCAAGGCGGACCCGGCCAAGGCCAACGAGATCATGGGCTCGGCGGTCAAGCAAGACGGCGCAGCCTTCGCCAAGTCGTCCGCCTACCTGCGCTGGCAAGACAAGGCCGCCAACCAGAAGTTCTTTGCGGGTGAGCTCACGCAGTTCATGAAAGAGTCGGTGCCGATCCTGCTCGAAGCCGGCGTGATTCGCAAAGCGCCGGACGACTTGGCCGTGACCTTCGACGCAAGCTACATCAAGTGATGCGCATGGCGCCGCTGGAGCCGGTGGACGCGCGTGCGCGATGGGTGCTCGGCGTCGGCTTCTTCGTGCTCTTCGTTTGCGTGTGGAGCTTTTTCACGCTGGGCGGCTTCGTCTCGCCGACCTTTCTGGCGAGCCCGTCGACGATGGTCAAGGAGGCGTACCTGCTCTTCGTGGAGTACGGCTTCATCCGCGACATCGGCATGACGGTGTGGCGCGTGTTCGGCGGCTTCGTGCTGGCCGCGATCGTCGCGGTGCCGCTCGGCATCGCGATGGGTGCGTACAAGCCGGTCGAAGCTCTCCTCGAGCCCTTCGTATCGTTCTGCCGCTACCTGCCGGCCTCCGCTTTCATTCCGTTGCTGATTCTTTGGGCCGGCATCGGCGAAGCGCAGAAGCTGCTGGTCATCTTCATCGGCTCGGTGTTCCAGATCATCCTCATGGTCGCGGTCATCGTCGGCGGTGCGCGGCGCGACCTGGTCGAGGCGGCCTACACGCTCGGCGCCGACAGCAACGGCATCGTCAAGCGGGTGCTCATTCCGGGCGCGGCGCCGGGCATCGCGGAGACGCTGCGGCTGGTGCTGGGCTGGGCCTGGACCTACGTGATCGTGGCCGAACTCATCGGCTCGTCGTCGGGCATCGGCCACATGATCACCGACAGCCAGGCGCTGCTCAACACCGGGCAAATCATCTTCGGGATCATCGTCATCGGAATCATCGGGCTGGTGTCGGACTTCGCGTTCAAGGCCCTCAATCGCCGCCTCTTCGCGTGGAGTGCCATCTGATGAGCCAGCTTTCCATCCAGGCGGTCACTCGCGTTTTCGAAGGCACCAAAGGCCAGCGCACGCAGGCGCTGCAACCGATCGATTTCGAGGTCAAGGAGAACGACTTCGTGACCATCCTCGGCCCCTCGGGCTGCGGCAAGTCGACACTGTTGCGCATCGTCGCGGGACTCGGTCGTCCGAGCAGTGGCCAGGTGCTGCTCAACGGTCAGAAAGTCATCGGCCCCGGCGCCGATCGCGGCATGGTGTTCCAGAGCTACACGCTCTTTCCGTGGCTCGATGTGGAGCAGAACATCCGCTTCGGCCTGCGCGAGCGCGGCATGCCCGAGGCACAGCAGAAAGAACGCGCCGCTTATTTCATTGCCAAGGTCGGCCTGCGCAGCTTCGAGAAGCATTTCCCCAAGCAGCTTTCAGGCGGCATGCAGCAACGCACAGCCATCGCGCGTGCGCTCGCCAACGACCCCAAGATCCTGCTCATGGACGAGCCCTTCGGCGCGCTGGACAACCAGACGCGCGTGCTGATGCAGGAGCTGTTGCTCGGCATCTGGGAGGCCGAGCGCAAGACGGTGCTCTTCGTCACGCACGACATCGACGAGGCCATCTTCATGGCGAATCGCGTGGCCGTGTTCAGCGCGCGACCCGGCCGCATCAAAGCCGAGCTGGCCGTCGATTTGCCTCACCCGCGCCACTACACCGTCAAGACCACGCCCGAGTTCATGGCCCTGAAGGCGCGGCTGACCGAAGAGATCCGCGCCGAGTCCATGGCCTCTGTCGAGCACTCACGAGCACTGACACCATGAAGCGCGACCTGCCGTCCCTCGCCCTCTACGAGCAGGTCAAGGAGCACATCGTCCGCAAGATCCAGGACGGCTCGTGGCCCGCGGGGCATCGGCTGCCCTCGGAGCACGAGCTGGTTGTGCAGTTCGGCATCTCGCGCATGACGGCCAACCGCGCGCTGCGCGAGCTGGTGACACAGGGACGCGTGGTGCGCGTGGCAGGCGTCGGCAGTTTCGTGGCCGAGAACAAGCCGCAATCGACATTGCTGCAGATCGCCAACATCGCCAGCGAAATCCGCGCGCGCGGCCACGACTATGGCTATCAGCTCATTGCCGCAGAGCGCATCGCGTCGCCCGCCGATGTGTCGGCCTGGCTCGACCTGCGCTTGGGCGAGTCGGTGTTTCACAGCGTCTGCCTGCACCTCGAAAACGGCGTGCCCGTGCAGCTCGAAGACCGCTACGTCAACCCGCGTGTGGTGCCCGACTACCTCGACCTGGACCTTTCCAACCTGCAGCCCAGCGAGTACCTCGTGCGCAACGTGCCGTTCGACCAGATCGAGCATCTGGTCGACGCGGTGCTGCCCACCGCCGAGCAGGCGGTGCGGCTCGCGATGCCCGCCGCCGAGCCTTGTTTGTTGCTCACGCGTCGCACCTGGACGCGTACGGTGCCGGTCACGCTGGTGCGCTGCCTGCACCCGGCGTCGCGCTATCGGTTGGGCAGTCGTTTCAGTGCCGACGGCAACCCGCGTTCCGGATGAATCACATGCCGAATTCCATGCCAATAGAACCCACTCTCCTGTTGCCAGGCCACGTCGATCTCGCACTGCTGCGCCGCATCCACGCCGGCCGCGACATCACGCTGGCGCTCGACCCATCGACCGCACACGGGATGGCGGCCGCGCAGGCGGCGGTGCAGCGCATCGTCGATAACGACGAAGTGGTCTACGGTATCAATACCGGCTTCGGCAAGCTGGCCAGCACGCGCATCGGCAACGACCATCTGGCCGAGTTGCAACGCAACCTGGTGCTGTCGCACAGCGTGGGCACCGGCGAGCCGCTGGCGCCGGCGGTGGTGCGGCTGGTGCTGGCGACCAAGGCGGTCAGCCTGGCGCGCGGCCACTCGGGCGTGCGGCCGGCGCTGGTCGAGGCGCTGCTCGCGCTCTTCAATGCCGGCGTCATGCCGCACATCCCGGCCAAGGGTTCCGTCGGCGCATCGGGCGACCTGGCGCCGCTCGCGCACATGGCTTGCGTGCTCATCGGCGAAGGCAAGGCAACGATGCCTGACGGCAGTATCGTCAGCGGCGCCGAAGCGATGAAGCGCATCGGCCTCGATTCCTTCGTGCTCGGCCCGAAAGAAGGGCTGGCGCTGCTGAATGGCACGCAGGTCTCGACTGCGCTCGCGCTGGCCGGCCTGTTCGGCGCCGAGAGCGTTTTCGCGTCTGCGCTGATGGCCGGTGCGTTGTCGCTCGAAGCCATTCAAGGCTCGATCAAACCCTTCGATGCGCGAATCCATGCAGCGCGCGGACAACCGGGACAAATCGCCGTGGCAGCAGCGGTGCGTACGCTCCTCGATGGAAGCGAGATCGTGCCGTCGCATGCCGATTGCGGCCGGGTGCAAGACCCGTACTCGGTGCGCTGCATTCCGCAAGTGATGGGCGCCTGCCTCGATAACCTGACGCATGCGGCGCGCGTGCTGGTCATCGAAGCCAACGCGGCATCGGACAACCCGCTGGTGTTCGTGGACACCGGAGAAGTCATCTCGGGCGGCAACTTTCACGCAGAACCCGTCGCGTTCGCTGCGGACATCATCGCGCTCGCTATTGCCGAGATCGGCGCCATTGCCGAGCGCCGCATCGCGCTGCTGCTCGACACCGGCCTGTCGGGCCTGCCTCCGTTCCTCGTGCGCGATGGCGGGCTCAACTCCGGCTTCATGATCGCGCAGGTCACGGCCGCGGCGCTCGCGTCGGAGAACAAATCGCTCGCGCATCCAGCCAGCGTCGACAGCTTGCCGACCTCGGCCAATCAGGAAGACCATGTGTCGATGGCCACCTTCGCGGCGCGCCGGCTGGGCGACATGGTGACCCACACGGCGGTCGTCGTCGGCATCGAGGCGATGTGTGCTGCGCAGGGCATCGAGTTGAAGCGACCCGACAGCGGGCTCAAGAGTTCGCCGCTGGTCGAAGCCGAGTTCGCAAAGATTCGTACCCAGGTCGCCTTTCTCGAACGCGATCGTTACCTCGCGGCCGACATCGAAGCCATGCGCCTGTGGGCGCTCGCGGCCGACTTGCCGCCCGCCTTGACCGACATCCTCCCCAGTCACCGAAAGGAGCCGACACCATGAATGCGCCCGACAAATTCATCGCCACTGAATCAGTTTCGCCCGACGCCAAAGCCGATCCGCGTCACGACCCAACCCGCGTGATCCGCGCCCCGCGCGGCAGCACGCTCACCTGCAAGAGCTGGTTGACCGAAGCGCCGTTTCGCATGCTGCAGAACAACCTCGACGCCGAGGTCGCCGAGCGACCGCAAGACCTCGTGGTGTACGGCGGCATCGGTCGCGCCGCCCGCAACTGGGCCTGCTACGACCAAATCCTCGAGTCGCTCAAGGTGCTGGAAGACGACGAGTCGCTGTTGATCCAGTCGGGCAAGCCGGTCGGCGTCTTCAAGACGCACGAGAACGCGCCGCGCGTGTTGATCGCCAACTCCAACCTCGTGCCCAAGTGGGCGACGTGGGAAAAATTCAACGAGCTCGACCGTGCCGGCCTCTTCATGTACGGCCAGATGACGGCCGGCAGCTGGATCTACATCGGTGCGCAAGGCATCGTGCAAGGTACTTTCGAGACCTTCGTCGAAGCCGGCCGCCAGCACTATGACAACGACCTCGCCGGCAGGTGGATCCTGACCGCCGGCCTCGGTGGCATGGGCGGCGCGCAGACACTCGCGGGCGTGCTGGCCGGTGCCTGCGTGCTGGCCATCGAATGCCAGCAGTCGAGCATCGACTTCCGGTTGCGCACGCGTTATGTCGACAAGCAGGCCAAGGACATCGACGACGCACTGGCACTCATCGCGCACCACACGTCGAAGAAGGAAGCGATCTCGATCGCGCTGCTCGGCAACGCCGCCGAGATCGTGCCGGAATTGGTCAGGCGCGCGAAGGCCGGCACCGCCATCAAGCCCGACCTGGTGACCGACCAAACATCGGCGCACGACCTGATTCACGGATATCTTCCCGCAGGCTGGAGCGTGCCGCAGTGGCAGGCCGCCATGAAGGACGACGCGCAACACGCAGCACTCACCGCCGCCGCCGCCGCATCGTGCACGGTGCACGTGCAGGCCATGCTCGACTTCCAGTCGATGGGCGTGCCGACGGTCGACTACGGCAACAACATCCGCCAGGTCGCTTTCGATCAGGGCCTGAAGAACGCGTTCGACTTTCCGGGCTTCGTGCCGGCGTACATCCGGCCGCTGTTTTGCGAAGGCAAAGGCCCGTTTCGCTGGGTCGCCTTGTCGGGTGACCCGGAAGACATCTACAAGACCGACGCCAAGATCAAGGAACTGTTCCCCGACAACAAGCACACGCACCGCTGGCTCGACATGGCGCGCGAGCGCATCGCGTTCCAGGGCTTGCCGGCGCGCATCTGCTGGCTCGGCCTCGGCGAGCGCCACATCGCCGGACTCGCGTTCAATGAGATGGTGAAGTCGGGCGAGCTGAAGGCGCCGATCGTCATTGGCCGCGACCATCTCGACACCGGCTCGGTCGCCAGCCCGAACCGCGAAACCGAAAGCATGAAAGACGGCACCGATGCAGTCAGCGACTGGCCGCTGCTCAACGCCCTGCTCAACACCGCGGGTGGCGCAACCTGGGTAAGCATCCATCACGGCGGTGGGGTCGGCATGGGCTACTCGCAGCATGCCGGCATGGTCATCGTGTGCGACGGCACCGACTCAGCCGCAAAACGCATTGGCAACGTGCTGTGGAACGACCCGGCCAGCGGCGTGATGCGTCATGCGGATGCGGGCTACGACATCGCGATCGCCACGGCGAAAAAGCATGCGTTGAAGCTGCCGATGATCGAGTAGTTTCCTTTTCTTTTCGTCATCTTCCATTGAAAGCTTCCATGCCCATTCGCCGTCAGTTTCTCGCTGTCGCAACGACAGCCCTCGCCACGCTCGGCTTTGCCTCCGCGCTGCATGCGCAAACCGGCGACACCATCACCGTCGGCACGGACGCTACCTTTCCGCCGATGGAGTTCGTCGACAACGGCAAACGCACCGGTTTCGACATCGAACTGGTCGAGGCCATCGGCAAGACGCTGGGCAAGAAGATCGAGTGGACCGACATCGACTTCAAGGGGCTCATCCCCGGTTTGATCTCCAAGCGCTTCGACATGGCGGTGTCGGCCATCTACATCACCGACGAGCGCAAGAAAGTCGTCGACTTCACCGTGCCCTACTACGCGGGCGGGCTCGTCGCGATGGTCAAGGCAGACAACACCAGCATCAAGACGCCCGCCGACTTGAACGGCAAGAAGGTCAGCGTGCAGGTTGGTACCAAATCGGTCACGTACGTGAAGGAGAAGTACCCGCAAGTGCAGCTGATGGAGGTCGAGAAAAACCAGGAGATGTTCAACCTGGTCGACATCGGCCGCAGCGACGCTGCCGTCACGGGCAAGCCCGCCGCCTATCAATACGTGCGCATGCGATCGGGCCTGAAGGTGCTCGACGAGCAACTCACGACAGAGGAGTACGGCATGGCGATCCGCAAGGACACGCCTGAACTGACGAAGGCGGTGAACGGCGCGATCGAGAAGATGAAGGCGGATGGCACGTATGCGGCCATCGTGAAGAAGTGGTTCAGCAACACGGCGAAGTGATGCCGGCTGACCGGCCCCATGGATCTTGATTTCTCCCCCGTCTGGCAAGGCTGGTCTGCCCTTTTGCAGGGCGCGCTCGTCACGGTCGAGCTCACGGCGTGCGCGCTGCTGCTCGGCTGCGTGCTCGGCCTCCTGGTTGGCATCGGCCGGCTGAATCCGAAGCGCCGCTGGCTCTATTCGGTGTGCACGGCTTATGTGGCGGTCATTCGGGGCACGCCGTTGCTGGTGCAGCTCTTCATCCTCTTCTTCGGGCTGCCGCACTTCGGCATCCTGCTGCCGGCATTCTTGTGCGGCGTGCTCGGCATGGGCGTGTACTCGGGTGCGTACGTGTCGGAGATCGTGCGGGGCGCCATCCAGTCGATCGACCGTGGCCAGACCCTGGCGGCTGAATCCCTGGGCATGACGCCGGCTGTCGCGATGCGACAGGTGATCCTGCCGCAAGCTATCGTGCGCATGATCCCGCCACTGGGCAACGAGTTCATCGCGCTGATCAAGAACTCGGCGCTCGTGTCCTTGCTCACCATTCACGACGTGATGCATGAAGGGCAGAAAATCATCAGCGTGTCGTACCGCTCGCTGGAGGTGTACCTTGCGATAGCGCTCGTGTACTTCGTGCTGACCGGTGCTGTCACTTTGGTGCTGCGCCATTTCGAACAACGACTTCGCCAAGGTGGACTGCTGAGATGACCCTGCAACGTTTCGCTCGCAACGCACTGCGCTCGACCCCGTGGAAAAACGGCGGCGGTACCACCCAGGAGATCGCCACCTGGCCACCAGAGGCAGAGCTCGACGCGTTCGATTGGCGCGTGAGCGTCGGCACCGTCGCGGCGAGCGGACCGTTCTCGGTATTCCCCGGCATGGACCGCACCATCGTGCTGCTCGACGGCGAAGGCATGCGCCTGCGTTCCGTCGATGGCAGCGTCGTGCGCCGGCTCGACGAGCCGCACGAGCCCTTCGCGTTCAGCGGCGATGTCGATGTCGAATGCACGTTGATCGGCGGTGCGTCGAGCGACTTCAACGTGATGACGCGGCGGTCTGCCTGGGTCGTCGATGTGCGGGTATTCGAAGAAGGCCTGACTCTCGGCGCTGCCGAGTACGGCGTGCTGATGAGCCTCGACGGCCACTGGCAGGTCGGCGAGCAGAAGTTGAATCAGGGCGAAGGCATCTGGTGGGCCGATGTCCGGACCGAGTGGCGGCTGGCGCCGTTGAGCCGCAGCGCGAAGCTGGTGGCTGTGCGATGGAAGCCGAGCGCGCAGTGACGGCTTTCGAAGCGTTGCCTTCTGCCGATGGGTTGTGGAGCGGATTGCGTTCTGTCTTTGGTAATGGCACCGCCTTCGTGGTGACGGACGGCGTCATCCGCTGGATCGGTTCGCCCGATGCAGTGCCGAAAGAGTTCGCGAGGTTGAAGACCCATGACGGCGGCGGCGCGCTCGTCACACCCGGCCTCGTCGATTGCCACACGCACCTGGTCTACGGTGGCCAGCGCGCCAACGAGTTCGCGATGCGGCTGGCCGGCGCGAGTTACGAAGAGGTCGCGAAGGCAGGCGGTGGCATCGTCGCGAGCGTGCGCGCCACACGCGAGGCGAGCGAAGACGAACTGTTCTCGAGCGCATCGCATCGATTGCAAAGCCTGTTGTCCGAAGGCGTCTGCGCGATCGAGATCAAGTCGGGCTACGGCCTGGCGCTGGAACATGAGCGCAAGCAGTTGCGTGTGGCACGGCGACTGGCCCGAGCACATGGCGTGACGGTACGCACCACCTTCCTCGGCGCGCATGCGTTGCCGCCCGAGTACGCCGGCCGACCGCACGGCAGTCGCGACTACATCGACCTCGTGTGCAACGAGATGCTGCCCGCGCTGGCAGCCGAAGGACTCGTCGATGCGGTCGATGTTTTCTGCGAGCGCATTGCGTTTTCTCTGGCTGAAACCGAGCAGGTCTTCAAGGCGGCGCGAGCGCTCGGCTTGCCGATCAAGCTGCATGCCGAACAACTCTCCGACATGGGTGCCGCCGCGCTCGCCGCACGCTACGACGCGCTGTCGTGCGACCACATCGAGCACCTGTCGCAAGCCGGCATCGACGCCATGCGCGAGGCCGGCACCGTCGCCGTGCTGTTGCCCGGCGCGTTCTATACATTGCGCGACACGCAACTGCCGCCGATCGCCGCGTTGCGTGCGGCCGGCGTGCCGATGGCGGTGTCGACCGATCACAACCCCGGCACCTCGCCCGTGCTGAGTTTGCTGCTGATGGTGAACATGGCATGCACCTTGTTTCGGCTGACCGTTCCCGAGGCGATCGATGGCGTGACGGTGCATGCGGCACGTGCGTTGGGACTGCAGGAAACGCACGGCACGTTGGCGGTCGGGCGGCCGGCGAACTTCGTTTTGTGGGACTTGCAGGATGCTGCCGAGCTGGCTTATTGGTTCGGTCAGCGGCCGGTGAGGACTGTGGTGCGGCAGGGGAAGATCGCTGTGGGAAGCAACAGAACGTGAACCATGCGCTTTTCGCCGCAGATGCCCTGCTCCCCGGAGGATGGACACGCAACGTCCGTTTGACATGGGATGCGGCCGGTGACATTGCGCACGTGGAGCACGACGCCAAGCCTGTAGCGGGTGACCCGGTCGCCAACGGCCCGCTCATCCCCGGCATGGTCAACCTTCATTCGCATGCCTTTCAGCGCGCCATCGCCGGCCTTACTGAATTCCGCGGCCGGAGCATCGACGGACAGCAAGACAGCTTCTGGAGCTGGCGCACCTTGATGTACCGTTTCGCGCTGCGGCTCGACCCGGCGCAAATGGAAGCCATCGCGCTCGGCCTCTACGTCGAAATGATCGAGGCCGGCTACACGTCGGTCTGCGAGTTTCACTATGTGCACCACGACGCCGATGGCCGTCCGTATGCCGACGACGCCACGCTCGCGCTGGCCCTCATGCGTGCCGCGCACCGCGCCGGCATCGGCCTGACTTTGCTGCCCGTGCTGTACCAAACCAGCGGCTTCGGCGGCACCGCACCGGGCGACGGCCAGCGACGCTTCATCCGCTCGACCGACTCGATGCTGCGACTGCTCGAACGCCTCAAGCCACTGTGCGATGCGCAAGGCGCACGGCTCGGCCTCGCGCCGCATTCGCTGCGCGCCGTGCCGCCCGAAGGCTTGCGCCAAGCGCTTGCCGGACTCGACGCGATCGATGCCACCGCGCCCATTCACATCCACATCGCCGAGCAGACCAAAGAGGTCGACGACTGCATCGCCTGGAGCGGGCAACGGCCAGTCGCCTGGCTGCTCGATCACGCCAACGTGAATGCGCGTTGGTGCCTCGTGCATGCGACGCACATGGACACCGACGAGTACGCGCGTGCGGCCCGAAGCGGGGCCGTCGCGGGGCTGTGCCCGACGACCGAAGCCAACCTTGGCGACGGCATCTTCGACCTGCCCGCGTGGCGCGCGGCCGGTGGTGTGTGGGGCGTCGGCTCCGACAGCCACATCTGCGTCAACGCCGCGGAGGAATTGCTGATGCTCGAATACAGCCAGCGCCTCGCGACGCGCCAGCGCAACGTCGTTGCCGACAGCGGACAACCGCATGTCGCCACGGCGATGACGCTCGCCGCAGTGCAGGGCGGCGCGCAGGCGGCTGGCCGCCTGGACCCCGGATGCGTCGCCGGCCTCGCGATCGGTCAGCGCGCCGACTTCGTCGTGCTCGATGCAGCGCATCTGGCGCTCGCCGGATTGAACGCGGAGGACATGCTCTCGTCGCACGTATTCGCGAGTCACCGCACCAGCGCCATAGACGCTGTGTGGATCGGTGGCGAACAGCGCGCGAGTGGCGGCCGGCACCTTCTTCACGACAGTGCAGCAGCAGGCTTCGTCGCTGCGCGCACGCAACTGCTTTCGACCACATGACCTTCGTCACCGACCAGCCCCCATTCCGCTTTCGCCAGGGCACGCGCCCGCTGCTGATCTCCATGCCGCATGTCGGCACTTACGTTCCCCCGGCATTGGCAGTGCGCCTGACAGAAGAAGCGCGCCATGTGCCCGATACCGACTGGCACCTCGAACGGCTCTACGACTTCGCCGATGAACTCGGCGCGTCGGTGCTGATCGCCACGCATTCGCGCTACGTCATCGACCTCAATCGCGCGCCCGATGGCGCCAGCCTCTATCCCGGCCAGAGCGTGACCGGCCTGTGCCCGATCGACACCTTCGACGACACGCCGATCTACACCGCAGGTGATGTGCCCGACGACGCCGAAATCGCCGCGCGTCGCGATGCGGTCTGGCATCCATACCACCGGCAGTTGCAAGCTGAACTCGCCCGAATGAAGGCGGCGCACACCACCGTCGTCTTGTGGGACGCGCATTCGATCCGCTCGCGACTGCCGCGCTTCTTCGAAGGCAAGCTGCCCGACCTGAATCTGGGCACCGCCAACGGCGCGAGCTGCAGCGAAGCGCTTGCATCGACACTGCTGGGCATTGCGCAGTCGGCGCCGTCCTACGCGGGCGTGTTGAACGGCCGCTTCAAGGGCGGCTACATCACGCGCGAATATGGCGATGCGGCCGCGGGCGTGCACGCGGTGCAACTCGAGATGACCCAGTCCAGCTACATGCAGGAAGCGCTGCCGTTCAACTACTTGCCCGAAGCAGCGGCCGGCGTCTCGCCTCAAGTTCGGCAGATGCTCAACGCGGCGCTGGAGTTCGCCCAGAAACGCTAGGGACATCGAGGCGGCAGCAGAAGCAGGGAGGTGGCGCAAGATACCGTCCGATTGTCCAAACACCCCACAGGAAGAAATGTATGCCGATGATCAAGGTTGCCACCGAGGCACATCACCCCGTCGAACTTCACTATGAGGACTATGGTGTCGGCAAGCCTGTGGTCTTGATTCATGGGTGGCCGTTGAGCGGTCGTTCCTGGGAGGCGCAGGTGCCTGCGCTGATCAAGGCCGGCTATCGCGTCATCACCTACGACCGACGCGGCTTCGGTACCTCCTCGCAGCCGTGGGCCGGCTACGACTACGACACGTTCGCGGCGGACCTGGATGCAGTGCTGACGCAGCTCGAGCTGCACGGCGTAACGCTGGTCGGCTTTTCAATGGGCGGCGGTGAAGTTGCCCGTTACATCGCGAAGTTCGGCACCGCAAGAATTGCCAAGGCAGTGTTTGCTTCCGCTGTGACGCCATACCTTTACAAGTCGGCGGACAATCCTGAGGGCGGCCTGGACGATGCAACGATTGCGGGATTTCAAGGCGGTGTCGAAAGTGACCGGCTCGCCTTCCTGGACGCCTTCACCGAAAACTTCTTCAAGGCCGGCGACAAGGTGCAAGTCAGCGAGAGCCAGCGGGTGTATGCGCGCAACATCGCGGCTTTTGCCTCACCCAAGGGAACGCTGGATTGCGTGGCCGCCTTCGGTCGCACGGACTTCAGGGCCGACCTGGAAAAGATCAAGGTGCCCACGTTGGTCATTCACGGCGATGCCGATGCAATCGTGCCGTTCGAAGTGAGCGGTGCGCGCACGCACAAGGCGATTGCAGGCAGTCACCTCACCCTGATAAAGGGTGGCCCGCACGGGGTGAACCTCTCGCACGCTGCCGAATTCAACAAGGCCTTGCTGGAGTTCCTGGCCGTCTGAGTTCCGGGCGCTTCGGGGTTATTCGCCGGGCATCCGAAGTCCCGGTTTCTACAATCGGAAGCATGAAGCCTCTCGTCTACACCCGCGGCCAGGCGTTGCCTGGCATCCTCGCCCAACGCATAGCTATCCTCGACGGCGCGATGGGCACGATGATCCAGCGCTTCAAACTCAACGAAGCGCAATACCGGGGCGATCGCTTTAAAGACTTCGAGCGCGACGTCAAAGGCAACAACGAGCTGCTCTCGCTCACCCGCCCCGATGTCATTCAGGACATCCACGAAAGCTATCTGGCCGCCGGTGCCGATCTGATCGAGACCAATACCTTCGGCGCCACCACGATCGCGCAGGAAGACTACAGGATGGCGCATCTGGCACGCGAGATGAACGTCGAGTCCGCCAGGTTGGCCCGTGCAGCCTGCGACAAATTCAGCACGCCCGACAAGCCACGCTTCGTGGTCGGCGCGCTCGGCCCAACGCCCAAGACCGCGAGCATCAGCCCGGATGTGAACGACCCGGGCGCGCGCAACGTCGACTTCGAATCGCTGCGGGCGGCCTACTACGAGCAGACCGAGGCACTGGTCGAAGGCGGCTCCGACGTCATCCTGGTCGAGACGATCTTCGACACGCTCAATGCCAAGGCCGCGCTGTTCGCGGTCGAGGAGTATTTCGACAACAGCGGCGAGCGGCTGCCACTGATCATCAGCGGCACCGTGACCGACGCATCGGGCCGCATCCTGAGCG
Organism: Variovorax sp. GrIS 2.14; assembly: GCF_046115955.1. Taxonomy (NCBI): domain Bacteria; kingdom Pseudomonadati; phylum Pseudomonadota; class Betaproteobacteria; order Burkholderiales; family Comamonadaceae; genus Variovorax; species Variovorax sp. GrIS 2.14. The sequence continues at coordinate 32,850 of NZ_JBJXIA010000001.1, read as the reverse complement.
GCCAGACCGTGACCGCGTTCTGGCACAGCATCCGGCATGCACAGCCGCTGGCCGTCGGCCTCAACTGCGCGCTCGGCGCGGCGCTGATGCGGCCGTACATCCAGGAGCTGGCCAAGGTCGCGGGCGACACTTTCATCAGCTGCTACCCCAACGCCGGACTGCCCAATCCAATGAGTGAGACCGGCTTCGACGAGACGCCCGAAGTCACATCGCGGCTGCTGCACGAGTTCGCCGCCGAAGGGTTGGTCAACATCGTTGGTGGTTGTTGCGGCACCACGCCCGACCACATCGCCGCCATCGGGCGGGCAGTGGCGCCGCTGCACGGACGCGTGCTGCGCAATGCGTTCTATCGCGAAGCCGCCTGATCGGAAGCGTCGCAATCTGCGTTCGATCGGCGACTCTGCGAGTCTTCACTTTCAGCAAATTTGTGAAGCGCAGATGAAGCTTGCGCTCCAAACGCAACGAGCGTGCACGCGGACGCTTCATGCCGCGTTGTTCGACAAGGCCAGGCCGGCACAGACGCGGTTAAGGCCGATTGACAACGCTTCAGACCGCGGCCTACCCTGACCTCGCACAAGGACTCAACATGAACAAGACAAATGCTCAGCGATGGATCGGCATCGGCGCCCTCGCGCTGATTCTTCCGGTGGCAGCCGCTGCACAGCAGGCCTTCACGCGCGGGCCCGTCAACTTGCGCGCCGGTCCCTCGGGCGACTACCCGACGGTGGCGCGGCTCGGTCCGGGCCAGCCGCTCGACGTCATCGGATGCACCAACGGCTACGGCTGGTGCGACGTCGTGTTGCCCGACGAACTGCGTGGATGGGTTGCAGCTCAAAGCCTCGACTACGCCTACGAAGACCAGCGTGTGCCGTTGGCCACCTACGGCGCCAGCATCGGCATCCCGATCGTCGGCTTCGCAATCGGCAACTACTGGGCCGATAACTACCGTGATCGCTCCTGGTACGGCGACCGTCGCTACTGGGGCAATCGGCAACCGCCGCCCGTACAGGGTTGGCGACCGGAACGGCCGCCTGAACCGGGCTGGCGGCCGAATCCGTTTCCAGGTGGCGGTGGCGGAGGTGGCTATGGCCCGGGCTATGGTCCCGGTTACGGCCCCGGCTATGGCCCCGGTCGCCCCGGCAATCCCAATTTCGGCGGGCCCGGTGGCGGTCAGCCTCCCGGCTACCGTCCACCCGGCGGAAACTTCAACCCGCCGCAGCAGGGGTTTCGTCCCCAACCGATGCCGCAGCCCGGCTTTCGTCCGCTGCCGGGCGTCGGGCTCCAGCCGTCGCCGCCGCCAGCGCCGTCCAACACACCGCCGCGCAGCAATGGCTTCCAGAAGGACGGTCCCTGACCTGACCCACAGCGACTTCGCTCGCTGCTCACCCGCGGCGTCGCATCAGGTCGACGAAGCGGCTGGCGCCCAGCCCGAGCGGCCGCTCTTTCGACCACACGACGTCGACCCATAGGTCGAGTCCGTTGCTGAGGTTCTCAAAAGGAATTTCGACCAGTGCGCCAGCGGCTATGTGCGGCAGCACCACGTTGCGCGGCAACCAGCCCCAACCCAGGCCTGCCGCGATCAGGCTCAGTGCCGCGAGCGCGTTGTCGGTGCGCCAGGTGTCCCGCGCGTAGACGAAGCGCGGATCGCTCGTCGCCAGATCACGCCCAGCGACGACGATCTGCCGCGTCGTGATGAGGTGTTGTTCACGCAGTTTGCCGGCGGCCTGTGCGAGCACGGGGTGCGCTGGCGCGATGACCGCGACCATCGTCTCGCTGCTCACTTCCTGAAAGCCTTCGCGACCGTCCAGGCTCGGCCGCTCGAACACGAGCGCCAGTTGCGCGCGACCGGTGTGCAGCATGTCGAGCGCATCGGCCTGCGGCGCCGCCAGCACCTCGACTTCGAGCAGGGGATGCTCTTGCGCCAGTGTGGCGAGCGCGGCGCTCCACGGTGCCGCCAGCAACTCAGGCGCGATGGCGAGCGTGAGTCGATGTTCCAGGCCCTGTGTCAGCGAAAGCGCTTGAACCTGCAACTGCCGCAACTGCGTTGCCAGCAACCTCGCTTGCGGCTCCAGCGAGCGCGCGGCGGCATTGGGCCGCGGCTCGCGGCCGGCGCGGTCGAACAGCGGCAAATCGAGTTCCGCTTCGAGGTTGGCGATTGCCATGCTGACCGCCGAAGGCACGCGGCCCAGCGCCCGAGCGGCGGCCGAGAACGAGCCTTTGTCGATTACCGCGAGAAAGACTTCGACGCTGTCGCTCGACCAAGCCATGCCGTCTTACCTATCAGTCAGATTGAAAGTAGATAACTTTATATGTCAGCACGCCAAACATAAAGTCGGGATATGCAAGGTATCAAACGTCGCGTCGTCTACATCACCCTCTACGAAGGCATCGCCATCGTGGCCGCCAGCGTCGGGCTCGCGCTGATGTCGGGGCAGGGCCTCGGTCATTCGGGGGCGTTGGCCGTGGTCGCCTCGGTCATCGCCGTGCTCTGGAACCTGGCCTTCAACGCGCTCTTCGAGCGCTGGGAATCGCGGCAAGCCGTGCGTGGCCGCAGCGTCAAGCGCCGCATCGCGCATGCCGTCGGCTTCGAGGGCGGGTTGATCGCCTTTCTGGTGCCGGTGTTCGCCTGGGCGCTGGGCGTGAGTCTTCTGGAGGCGCTGGTGATGGACCTCGGCCTGGTCGTGTTCTTCCTGGTCTACACCTTCGTTTTCAATTGGGGCTTCGACACCGTTTTCGGTCTGCCCACATCGGCTGCAACGCCTTCCACGAGCGCTGCTCAGCCGGCCTGAACCAGCGCCGCACTGCGGCATGCAACACTCGCTCGATGTCATCTTTGGAATGGGCCGCGTCGGCCTTGCAGGCGTTCGACGGGGCGGTGGCCGCGAGCAAGGGATTTCGCAGTCGCGAAGGGCAGCGGCGCATGGCCGAACACGTGGCGCGCACGCTGAGCGTTGCCACGCTCGGCAAGGCTGAAAAGTCGAATCTTCCGCAAGAGTCGCAAATCGGCGCCGTCAGCGGCGCCGATGAGCCGGTCCGCGCGATTGCCGTGATCCAGGCAGGGACTGGCGTCGGCAAGTCGCTCGCCTATTGCGCACCTGCCATCGCGCTTGCCCTGGCGCGCAACACGCGCGTGGTGATTTCCACCGCTACGGTCGCGCTGCAAGAGCAGTTGGTGAACAAGGACTTGCCGGCGCTCGCCGCGTTGCTGCCCGAGCCGTTTCGCTTCGCGCTCGCCAAGGGCCGCGGTCGCTACGTGTGCAAGCTGAAGCTCGAACGCCTGACCGGCATGGCGGCGGATGGCGCCGACGCAGAGCACGGAAGCCACGGCGAAGAGGGCGACAACTTCGAAGACGACCTGTTCGCCGACGAAGAGGCCGGCGAGGGCGCGTCGCGCGCCGTGCGGCCACCGCATGAGGTCGCCGCGCGCCTCCAGTTCCATACCGGTATCGCGCAAGCGCTTAACCGCGGGGCATGGGACGGCGACCGTGATTCGCTCGACGCCCAGCCCGCCGCCGACCTCTGGGCACCGATGGCGGCCGACGCTGCGTCGTGCACCGGCAAGCATTGCCCATCGTTCAACGGCTGCGTCTACTACGAGCGCCGCAAGACGCTGGTCGGCGCGCAGGTGATCGTGGTCAACCACGACCTGCTGCTGTCGTCGCTCAACAACCGCTTGCTGCCCGAGCTCGACAACTGCCTGCTGATCCTCGACGAGGCGCACCATTTGCCGGCCACCGCGCTCTCGCAATTTGCCTGCCGCATGGACCTGGGCCGCCACGTGTGGGCCGAGCGGCTGGCCCAGCGTGCGGTGCGCGTTGGCGTGCGGCTGGAGGTGACCGAGGTGGCCGACATTCCGATGCATGCCTCGCAGATGCGACAGGCGCTACAACAGGTCGAGCGGCTGGTGATGGAACTGTACGGAGAAGCTCTCCAGACCGGCCTCGCGAACGCCTTCAACGCAACGGGTCGCAACACATCCCGGGCACGTTTGCCGCTCGGTGAACTGCCGGAATCGCTGCAGGGACCACTCGGTCGGGTGGCGCACCATGCTTCCGGATTTCTGGACGCGTTGCGTGTCATCGCGAGCGCGTTGCGAGCCGAAATGCGCGACCAGCCAGCACTCGCCCGCCGGCTGTCCGCCATGTATGCCCAACTCGGCGCGCTGGCGCCACGGCTCGAACAGACACTCGACACCGCTCAATTGCTGTTGCGCGACGCAACGCCCGGTGCAGCGCCGGCCGCCAAATGGTTCACGCTGGAAGTCGATGGCGACCTGGCCACGCTGCAAGCCCACGCGAGTCCGTTGCTGCCTGGAGCGACGCTGCGCAACAACCTGTGGAACAAGGTGCGCGGCGCAGTGCTCACATCGGCCACGTTGACCAGCTGCGGACGCTTTGATTTTTTCTTGCGCGAGTCGGGCCTGCACGGTTTGCACGAGGAAGGCGTCGCGACCACGCTCGAAGTGCCCAGCCCGTTCGACTACGCCAAGCAAGGCAAGCTCATCGCGGTCGAGACCCGAGCCGATCCTCGCGAAGCTGCCGCCTATGTCGCCGAGATGGTGAAAGCATTGATGCGCGATCTGGCCGATGTGCGGCACGGTGCGCTCGTGCTGTTCACCTCGCGGGAGCAATTGCGCATGGCTGTCGAGGCGCTGACGTCCCGCCTGAAGCCCATCGTGCTGCTGCAGACGGCGATGCCGCGCCAGCAGTTGATGGCCACGCACCGCCACCGCGTCGCCGAGGGCCTGCCGTCGATCATCTTCGGCATGCAATCCTTTGGCGAAGGGCTGGATCTGCCGGGCAAGCTGTGCGAATCGGTCTTCATCGCCAAGCTGCCGTTCGCATCACCCGACGATCCGGTGAGCGAAGCCCGCGCCGAGTGGCTGCGTACCGTCGGCCGCGATCCTTTCACCGAGTTGGTGGTGCCGGCGACGGCGATTCGTTTGGCGCAGTGGGTCGGTCGCGCGATCCGCAGCGAGGACGATCGGGCGAGCGTGTATTGCTATGACCGGCGGCTGGTTCGTACGTCTTATGGGCAACGGTTGCTGCAGGGCTTGCCGGCGTTTGCGCTGACGACTGTGCGTGCGACGGAGGTGGCGGTGGTCGTTTGACCAAACCCTCACGCCGCATCGACGATCCGAAAGCCGCCTAAAATTAAGCCTCTCGAGGAGCGTTGCAGCGTTGACCGGTCTTTCTCAAGACCCGGCCACGTCAGGCTCGGGATCGTAACGACGCTCACCTGATCTCAAAAATCTACAGGTGAGCCCGTGTCCCAGACGTCCCCGAAATCCGAGTCCCCAGAGACCCCAGGTACTCCGATTCCTCCGCCGCTGATGCTTTCCGGCCTGGAGCCGGTCACGATCGGCGAGGGCGCGTTGTTCGTCAACATCGGCGAACGCACCAACGTCACCGGTTCGAAAGCATTTGCCCGAATGATCTTGAATGGTCAGTTCGAGGAGGCGCTCGCGGTAGCACGCCAGCAAGTCGAGAACGGCGCGCAGGTAATCGACATCAACATGGACGAGGCCATGCTGGACAGCAAGGCTGCCATGGTCCGCTTCCTGAACCTGATCGCCAGCGAACCCGACATCGCGCGCATGCCGATCATGGTCGACAGCTCCAAGTGGGACGTCATCGAAGCCGGTCTGCGTTGCATCCAGGGCAAGGGCATCGTCAACTCGATCTCGATGAAAGAAGGCGTCGACGGCTTCAAGCGGCAGGCCAAGCTGGTGCGGCGTTACGGCGCTGCAGCGGTGGTCATGGCGTTCGACGAAAAGGGCCAGGCCGACACCTACCAGCGCAAGATCGAAATCTGCGAACGGGCCTATCGCATCCTGGTCGACGAGGTCGGCTTTCCGCCCGAAGACATCATCTTCGACCCGAACATCTTCGCCATCGCGACCGGCATCGAAGAGCACAACAACTACGCGGTCGACTTCATCAACGCGACGCGCTGGATCAAGCAAAACCTGCCGGGCGCGCGCGTGTCGGGTGGCGTGTCGAACGTGAGCTTCAGCTTTCGCGGCAATGACCCGGTGCGCGAAGCCATCCACACCGTGTTCCTGTACCACGCCATCAAGGCGGGCATGGACATGGGCATCGTGAATGCCGGCATGGTCGGCGTGTACGACGACCTCGAGCCGGTGCTGCGCGAGCGGGTGGAAGACGTGGTGCTCAACCGCCGCGAAGACGCTGGCGAGCGCCTCGTCGAAGTGGCCGAGACGGCCAAGAGCGGCGCCAAGGACGAGAGCAAGAAGCTCGAATGGCGCGGCACGCCGGAGCACCCGGTGGCGGTCGACCAGCGCCTGTCGCATGCGATGGTGCACGGCATCACCGACTTCATCGTCGACGACACCGAGGAGGCCTACCAGATCATTTTGGCGAAAGGCGGCCGGCCGCTGCATGTGATCGAAGGGCCGCTCATGGCCGGCATGAACGTCGTGGGCGATCTGTTCGGCCAGGGCAAGATGTTCTTGCCGCAGGTGGTCAAATCGGCACGCGTGATGAAGTCGGCCGTGGCGCATTTGCTGCCCTACATCGAGGCGGAAAAACTGCTCGACGAAGCCGCGGGGCGCGATGTGCGCACCAAGGGAAAGATCATCATCGCGACGGTCAAGGGCGACGTGCACGACATCGGCAAGAACATCGTCACCGTCGTGCTTCAGTGCAATAACTTCGAAGTGGTGAACATGGGTGTGATGGTCCCGTGCCACGAAATTCTGGCGCGCGCCAAGGTCGAGGGCGCCGACATCGTGGGGCTCTCGGGCCTCATCACGCCGAGCCTCGAAGAGATGCAGTATGTCGCCGGCGAGATGCAGCGCGACGACCATTTCCGCATCAAGAAAATCCCGTTGATGATCGGTGGCGCGACCACCAGTCGCGTGCATACGGCCGTCAAGATCGCGCCGCACTACGAGGGCCCGGTCGTCTACGTGCCCGATGCCTCACGCAGCGTGAGTGTGGCGCAGAGCCTCCTTTCGGACAACGCCACCAAGTACATCGACGAACTCAACGCCGACTACGACAAGGTGCGACTGCAGCACGCCAACAAGAAGCAGATACCGATGTGGTCGCTGGCGAAATCGCGGGCCAACAAGACGCCGATCGACTGGGCGAACTACACGCCGCCGGTGCCCAAGTTCATCGGTCGCCGCGTGTTCAAGAACTACGACCTGACCGAGCTCGCCAAGTACATCGACTGGGGCCCGTTCTTCCAGACCTGGGACCTCGCGGGTCCGTTTCCCGCCATCCTGAAAGACGAGGTGGTCGGAACCGAAGCCGTGCGCGTGTATGCCGACGGTCAGCGCATGTTGAAGCGCCTGATCGAAGGCCGTTGGCTCAGCGCCAGCGGCATCGTCGGTTTCTGGCCCGCCAACACGGTGAACGACGACGACATCGAGTTCTATACCGACGAGAGCCGCACCGAGGTCGCCATGACTTGGTATGGCATGCGCCAGCAGACCGAGAAGCAGATGATCGACGGCGTGATGCGACCGAGCCGCTGCCTGGCCGACTTCGTCGCGCCGAAAGACAGCGGCCTGAAAGACTATGTCGGCATGTTCGCTGTTACCGCGGGCCTGGGCGTCGAGAAGAAGGAGAAGTACTTCGTCGACGACCTGGACGACTACTCGGCCATCATGCTGAAGGCGCTGGCCGACCGGCTGGCCGAGGCCTTTGCCGAATCGCTGCATCACCGCGTGCGCACCGACCTCTGGGGCTATGCGCCGCACGAAGGCCTGAGCAACGAAGACATGATCGCCGAGAAGTACCGCGGCATTCGTCCGGCGCCCGGCTATCCGGCCTGCCCCGACCACAGCGTCAAGCGCGAGATGTTCGAAGTCATGCAGTGCCAGGACATCGGCATGACGCTGACCGAAAGCCTCGCGATGACGCCCGCCGCCAGCGTCAGCGGCTTCCATTTGAGCCATCCTGACTCGACGTACTTCAACGTCGGCAAAATCGGGCATGACCAGTTGCAGGACCAGGCGGCGCGCAGGAAACAAAGCGAGGCCGAGTTGGAGCGGCTGCTGGCTCCGAATCTATAACCCGTCGGCCGGTGCGTCCGTGGCCGGCGACCGGGAGTTTCTATTTTCCAGAAGTTGATTTTTGCAGCGGCGCACTACGCGGCGCTGGCGGTGTTCGTCGTGAGCTGTTGGGGCTACGGGTGCGCCGTGTTGTCGCGCATCGGCGTGCCCACGCCGGCCGACGTTTGGCTCGAAGCGGCAATGAGCGCCACGCTCGGGGTCGGCCTGTTCATCTGCGCGTTTCAGGCATTGGCCATTGCGGGATTGTTCGGCGTGACGGGCGTGCTTGTGCTGGTCGCTATCGGCATCGGCGCTGCGGCGCTGCAAGTGCCGGCATGGCGGCGGCAATTGCGTGAGCGTGCCGCGGCTGCTGTCTTTCCTTCCTCCTGGGGCGTCGACGCGTCGATGTCTTGGCTCGACAAAGCCGCACTCGCCGCGCTCGCGCTGATCGCTCTTCCTGCGCTGGTCGCACCGCTCGCTCCGCCGGCCGTCTTCGACGAACTGATGTACCACCTGCCGTACGCGCGCATGCTGGCGCAGACCGGCACGCTCGGCATCCACGACTGGCTGCGCTACCCCTGGTTTCCGTACAACTACAACCTGCTCTATGCGGCCGCGCTGCTGGTCGGCGACGACGTACTGCCGCACTTCCTGAGCGCGCTCGCGGGCGCGCTGTCGGTAGGGATGGTCTATCGGCTCGGACGACAGCACACCAGCCGTACGCTCGCGCTCGCCGGCGCCGCCATCTGGCTCGGCCTGGGCGACTACGCCAGTGCGCTGATCGACATGGGCGTCGCACTGTTCGTGCTGGCCGGCTGCGTCGCGCTGTGGTGGTGGCGCGAGGCGCAGGATGCGAAGAGTCCGCAAGCGCCGCGCTGGCTGGTCGTGGCGACATTTTTCTTCGGCGTGGCGGCAGGGTGCAAGTACCAGGCGCTGACTTTTCTTCCGTTGGTCGCGGTGTTCGTGCTGTGGCGCGAGCGTCGGCCCAAGGTGTTGGCGCTCGCGCTGTTGAGCTTCTTGCTGCCGTGCATCTACTGGTACGCGCGCAACGCCATCACGACGGGCGACCCGTTCAACCCGATCGGCGCGCGCCTGTTCGGCTTCACCAACTGGAACGCCGCCGACTATCAGAACCAGTTCGACGACGTGAAGGCGCACGCGGCATGGCCGAACCTGGCGATCTGGGGCGTCGTGCTGGCGCCTTTGAGCCCATGGTTCAGGCGGTCTGCGGCGGTGCGCGCGGCGGTCGTGTTCTGCGCCTACTCGCTGGTCGTCTGGCTCGTGACGTCGCGCTATCCGCGCTACATGACGGCGTCGTACCCGTTGGTCGCGCTCATGTCTGCGCTGGGCTGGGCCGTGTTCTTCAAGGCGATCGCTTCGGGCGTTCGCAAGGCCGCACCGGCGTTCGCGGCGTGGTCACGATGGTCGACGGTCGGCGTTTGGGTCGGTGGGCTGTTGATCGTCACGCTCGCCGCCATGTCGGTGCAACAGACATTCAAGAGAGGCGCCATGGTCTCGCTCACGCAGGACACGCGCGATGCCTTCCTGCGCGTGAACGTACCGGGCTATGAAGTGATGCGCTACCTGCGCGAGCATCCGCACGGCAAGCTCTATCAGGTGGCGCTGAGCGAGGCGATCTACTACGGCCCCGACGAGGTTTGGGGCGACATGCTCGGGCCGTGGCGCTACGCCGATTTTCTGGCTGCGCCGCCAGCCGAGATGGCGCGCAAGTTCATGTCGCTGGGCTTCGGTTCTCTGGTCGTCGCCTCGCCCTATGTGGCGGGCCTGAGCAGCAAGCCCGGCTTCGACAAGCACTTCGTTCCACTGTTCGAAAAGGACGGTGCCAAGGCCTACCGTATCCTCGCGGACGCGCCATGACCGAACTCTCCTTACTTTCCCTGCGCATCGCCGCCGTCATCCCGTGCTTCAACGAAGCGCTGGCCATCGCCCAAGTCATCGCCGAGTTCCGCGACGTCTTGCCCGAAGCGCAGATCCATGTCTTCGACAACCGCTCCACCGACGACACCGCCGCAGTGGCACGCGCCAGCGGGGCGCGCGTCACGCACGTGGCGCTGGCCGGCAAGGGCAACGTCACACGGCGCATGTTCGCGGATGTCGAGGCCGACGTGTATGTGATGGTCGATGGGGACGCGACCTACGATCTGGACGGCGTGCGCCCGATGATCGATGCGCTGGTGGCAGGCAACCTCGACATGGTGGTCGGCTATCGCGTCGACGACGGCGCCGATGCCGAGACCTACCGGGCTGGCCACCGGCTCGGCAATCGCATGTTGACCGGCGCTGTCGTCGGACTCTTCGGCGGCCACCTCACCGACATGCTGTCGGGCTACCGGGTGTTCTCGCGCCGCTATGCCAAGTCGTTCCCGGCCGTGTCGGCGGGCTTCGAGATCGAGACCGAACTCACGGTGCACGCGCTCGAACTGCGCATGCCCTTCGCCGAACTGCCGGTGCGCTATCGCTCGCGGCCCGAGGGCTCGCACAGCAAGCTGTCGACCTACCGCGACGGCTGGCGCATCCTGAGGACGATCTGCAAGCTGTTCGTGAGCGAACGGCCGCTGCAGTTCTTTGCCAGCATCGCAGGGGTGCTGGCGCTCGTATCGCTGTTGGCCGCCCTGCCGCTAGCGCTCACTTACGTCCAAACTGGTCTGGTGCCGCGCTTGCCGACGGCCGTGCTGCTCACCGGCAGCATGCTGACCGCCATGCTCGCCTTCGTTTGCGGCGTGGTGCTGCATACGGTGACCATCGGCCGGCGGGAAGCCAAGCGGCTGCGCTACCTCGCGATTCCGGGCGTGCGACACGCTGTCGAGCCTTGAAGCATCCATCGATCTGCAGTGATCCGGCGATCAAAGCGCGATGAAGCTCGGTCGTGAATTCCTGACCTTCGCTGCGGTGGGCATCGTCGGCCTGGGAGTCGACGTCGGCGTGCTGTACCTCGCCGCGCCGGTGCTCGGCTGGTATGCAGCACGCGTCATGTCGTTTCTGGCCGCGGCCAGCACGACGTGGGCGCTCAACCGGCGCTACACCTTCGCGGCGCGGTCGTCAGACACGTCGATCGTGCGTGAGTACCTCGGCTATCTGGTGACGATGCTGGGCGGCGCCGTCATCAACTACGCGGTCTACGTCGCGACCCTGCACTGGATCGACGGTCGCTGGGCACCCGCGCTCGGCGTGGCGCTCGGCAGCTGCGCCGGCCTCACGCTGAACTTCCTGTCGGCGCGGCAGCTGGTGTTCAAGGCCCGGCGCGGTCCCTGACTGCGAACCGCGGCGCTACGCAGGGTAGGGCAGGCTAGTCGAGCAGCGGCTCGAGCCCCGACGCGCTGTCGATTTCGGTGGGCTTGTAGAGCTTGTGCGCCGCCGCCGGGCCGGGGACATCGGTGACGACGACCAGGCGCCATTGGTCTGTCGTCTTGGCGCACGCGCGCTCTTGCGCCGAGAGCTGAAAGCTGGCCATCCCCGCCGCTGTGCCTTTCACCGCGAGCTTGAGCAACGTGGCGCCCTTCTTGTCCTTCACCTCGATGTCGTAGCCGAGGTTCTGGCCGACCACGTTCTCAGGCTTGTATCCGTAGCCCGCGAAGTGGCGCGTCAGATACTCCAGCGCGGCCGTCTGCAGCTCTTCGCGGGAGGCGACGACCACCACGACTTCCGGCGGCGGCACCGGAACGCCGCCCCGCGCACGTGCGGCCTGCATGTCTTCGTCGGTGGGCAGCCAGCCGCGCGCGCCGCGCACCAGCACTGCGACCTTCAGGTCGGCATCCCACGAAGCGACGTGCCATTCCTGCTCGTCCGGGACACGTGTCGAGACTTTGGCCGCCTTGTCCGTTTCCAGGTCGGCAATCTCGATGCGGTTCGTCTGCAATACGGCCCGCACGCCTTGGCCCGCGTCGAGCGACCGCTTGAGCAAAGTCAGACGGTCTTTGGCGCGCTGAATCTGCTGGGCGCTTCGCTCCCCGCCGTCCAGCCGGCGCTGCGCATCCAGCGACTCGAGATAGAACCAGCGCCCATCGCCGGAGATGCTGACCAGCTCCGCCCAGACGGTGGCGATCACGTTGTCGCCGGTCGCCAGCCAGGCGTGGTCGCCCGCTTTGTCGCGCGCTTCGAACACGCCCATGCGGGCGATGATTTCGACAGGCGTGCGCTTTTCGCCGGTGAGGCGCTTTTCGTTGATGAGGGCCAGGACGGCGGGTTCGACTTCTTTTTCCATGCGGGAGGGAATCTGCGGGTTGTGACCGTCTCAAGTATGCCGCGAAGCGCTCTGGCCATTGTCGGGTGGCTCGCGCAGAATTCGTTTCGGGTTCGGCTTCGCTCAATTTTCAGGAGATACGAAATGACCCCTAAAAACACGATTTGTATTTGGTACGACGGCACCGCGTTGGACGCCGCCACCTTCTACGCCAAGACGTTCCCTGACAGCGCTGTGGGCGCCGTCCACCATGCACCGGGCGACTATCCCGATGGCAAGCAGGGCGATGTGATGCTGGTCGAGTTCACCGTTGCGAGCATCCCCTGCATCGGTCTGAACGGGGGCCCGCATTTCAAGCACAGCGAGGCGTTCTCGTTCCAGATCGCGACCGACGACCAAGCCGAGACCGATCGCTTGTGGAATGCGATCGTCGGCAACGGCGGTCAGGAAAGCGAGTGCGGATGGTGCAAGGACCAATGGGGCCTGTCCTGGCAGATCACGCCGCGCGTACTGATGGCTGCCATCGCGGACCCCGATCGCACGGCGGCCAAGCGCGTGTTCGACGCGATGATGACCATGAAGAAGATCGACGTCGTTGCGATCGAGGCGGCACGGCGGGGCTGAACGGTCGCCGGGCCGATGCCCGACAACGCGGGGCGCTGGTGGCGCTCAGTGCGCGCCGGAAACTACCGTCGGCACCTCGGTCGCAGGCGGTGTATTGCGACTCCGGCCGCAACGCACGATGCCGTCGATCATCACCATGCCGACGCCGGGAATGTCGCCGATCTGCACGCTCTCCAGCAGGCCCGACGCGGGCGAATGCTGCGCCCGGTCCATGAACACGAAGTCGGCATCGCGGCCGACCTCTATCAGGCCACTGTTCAGATTGCGGATGCGCGCCGTGTTGCCGGTCGCAAAGCAGAACACCTGCTCCGCAGGGATGTTGGCGAAGGCAGAAATGAACGAGACCATGCGCAGAATGCCGAGCGGTTGCACACCCGAGCCAGCCGGCCCGTCGGTGCCGAGGATGACGCGGTGCGGGCACTTGAGTTCAATGGCGGCGCGGGCCGCCGCAATGGCGGTTTTCTCGTTGCCGTTGTGCACGATCTCAATGGCGCGCGAACTCTTCTCACAGAGCTCGCACACATGCGCTTCGGGCAGCGAGGTGTGGCCGCCGTTGATGTGGCCGATGATGTCAGCGTCGGCTTCGAGCACCACGTCCTTGTCGATGTAGCCCGAGCCCGGCACCGAAGGGCCGCCCGTGTGGATGGTGCTCTGGATGCCGTACTTGCGGGCCCACGCGACCATCTCCTTGGCTTCGTAGCCGGCCTTGACCGTGCCCAGTCCCACTTCGCCCAGCAGGCCGACGCCGGCTTCGGCCAGTTCCTTGAAGTCGCTCTCGACCATGCCTTTTTCGATGACCGGCGCACCGGCCAGCACCTTCACGCCGGCCGGGCGAAAGTTGTCGAACGCGCGTTGCGCCGTGATGGCGAGCGCCTTCAATCCGACGATGTCCTTCGGCCGACCTGGCAAGTGCACTTCCCCGGCCGAGATCATGGTCGTCACGCCGCCGTTCATGCTCGACTCGATCCAGCCGAGCTGGCTCTGGCGCGGCGTCCAGTCGCCGAACACCGGGTGCACGTGGCTGTCGATGAGACCGGGCGCCACGGTGGTCTGGTGGCAGTCGATGACGGTCTTGGCACCCTCGACGTCCAGGTCCTTGTACTTGCCGACCGCGACGATCAAACCGTCGTTCACCACGATGGTGTCGGCATTGAGAATGGGCTTGTCGATGTCGCCCGAAAGTAGCAGGCCTATGTTCTGGATGACGACTTTGCCCGACTTGCCGCCGGTTGCGATTTCTGCCATTTCTTGACCTCGTGGGGGACTGTTGTTTGTTCATCGGGGACGCCGGCATCGACCGTGCGCAGCACGGTCTCGATGACGAAGTCTTCCCAGTGCGACACCGCTTCGGGCGTTTCGAGCGGCTCGCCCAGAAACGCCGTGAGCGTGTGTCGGTTCGACGTATAGAAGTAGCCGGTCGATGCGATCAGCAGATACAGATCGCGGGCGGCGACGTCGGCACGAAAGAGCCCTTGCGCCACGCCACTGGTGAGCAACTGCTGGATGATGGCGATGGCCTGCGAGGAGTACTCGCGCGCCCGCAGCGACTTGGCGATGTGCCGGCCCTTGTGCAGGTTTTCGGTGTTGAGCAGCGTGACGAACTCGGGGTTCTTGCGGTAGTAGCCGAGCACGAAGCGGATCACCGCGGTGAGCGACTCGACCGGTCGCGTGGCATCGAGTTCGATCGAGGCCTCTGCCTCGTCCATGCGCCGATAGATGCCTTCGAGCACCGCGATGAAGAGGCCCTCTTTGCTGCCGAAGTAGTAATAGATCATCCGGTCGAACGACTTGGCGGCTTTCGAGATTTTCTCGACACTGCCGCCGTCGTAGCCGTACTTGGCGAAGACCTTGGTGGCGGCCTTCAAGATCGAATCGCGCGTGGCCTGCGCCGCAGCCTCGCGCACGCCGGTGCGGCGTGTGGGCTTGGCGGCGGCCTTGCGCTCCATTATTTTTCAGCGAAGGCGCGTTCGATGACGAAGTCGCCGGGCGTCGAAGTATTTCCTTCTTTGAAACCCTTCGCTTCGAGCATGTGCTTTAGATCGACCAGCAGGCCGGGGCTGCCGCACAGCATGACGCGGTCTTCTGAGGCGTTGATTGGCGGCAGGCCCAGGTCGTCGGTCAGCTTGTTGCTTTCGATGAGCTCGGTGATGCGGCCCATGTTGCGAAACTCTTCACGCGTCACGGTCGGGTAGTAGAGCAACTGCTTTTCGATCATCTCGCCCAGGATTTCGTGCTTGGGCAAATGGTCGGTCACCAGGTCGTGGTACGCCAGCTCGTCGATCTGGCGCACGCCGTGCACCAGGATGACCTTCTCGAACTTCTCGTACGTTTCCGGGTCGCGGATGATGCTCATGAACGGTGCGAGGCCGGTGCCGGTGCCGAACAGATAGAGCCGCTTGCCGGGCAGCGTGTAGTCGATCAGCAGCGTGCCCGTGGGCTTGCGACCCACGATGATGGTGTCGCCCGGCTGGATATGCTGCAGCTTCGAGGTGAGAGGGCCGTCTTCGACCTTGATGCTCAGGAACTCCAGATGCTCTTCGTAGTTGGGGCTCACGATGCTGTAGGCGCGCAACAACGGCTTGTTGTTCACCTTGAGGCCGATCATGGTGAAGTGGCCGTTCGAGAAGCGCAGGGAAGGATCGCGCGTGGTGGTGAAGGTGAACAGCCGGTCGGTCCAGTGGTGGACGGTAAGGACACGTTCTTCGCTGAATGCACTCATACGGGATTCGATGTTGGTTGTGAACAGAAGTCGGTCATCCGATTGTCCTAGGTTGCCAAAAGCCTTGCGAACCCGCTTTGGAAACGCCGCTCGAAAACACCATTGCAAGCCTCGGGCCCGTTTGCTACATTGACCGTGAATGTAGTGAACGCCACATGAAAGTGTAGGGAATGCTACACAAATGTCAGACGCCCGACAAGCGCGGCCGTCGGCACGTTTGTTGCACGCAATTCGCAAGCCGCGTCCAGAAGAATCCTCACGAGATCGCCACGATGACCGAACACACCAAGACAGACGGATTGCCCGGCATGGACATGCCGGTGCCGGCCAGCCGCGAAGACAGCGCCGTCGCCAAGCCGGCCAAGATCGAGTGCAACGCCTGTCCCGTGCTGTGTCAGATCTCCGATGGCCGCACCGGCGCCTGCGATCGGTACGCCAACCGCGACGGCGTACTGGTGCGCGTCGATCCCGTGGTGCTGCTGCGTCGTGAGCTGTCGAGCGCCTCGCCCGCACTCGTGCCCTTCGACCGACCGGCAGCAGAGACCGCCGATGGCATCGACCCCGACTGGAACGGCGACCTGCTGCATTCCGACGAAGTCTTCGTTACCGGCGTCGGCTCGTCGACGACGTACCCCGACTACAAACCAGCGCCCTTTATCGTGGCGTCGAAGGCGCGCGGCGTGGACATGATCACCGTCGTGACCGAAGGCATCTTCAGCTACTGCAGCCTGAAGGTGAAGATCGACACCGATCGTTTTCTGGGCGCCGAGCAGGCCAACGTGCGCTACCGAGGCGAAGTCGTGGGGCACGTCACCACGGCGGAGTACGGTTCGCAGATGCTGTCGCTCGGGGGTGTGCATCACCTGACTGGCGGCAGCAAGAAAGAAGGCCGTATGACGGTCGAGGTGATGCAGTTGCTCGGCAACAAGAAGCCGGTCGAATGCACCATCGACGGCGGCGCCAGCATGGTGATCCAGGCCGGCAAGGCACCGATCGTCAACGGCGTCGAAGAGCAGCGCATGCGTGTCGGTTGCGGCTCGGCAGCCGTCGGCATCTTCGCGCGCCAGTTCGCCAGCGTGGCCGACGAGGTGGTGGTGGTGGACGACCACATTACCGGGGTGCTCACCGAACACCAGGCCGGCAAATGCCTCGATATGCCGAAGTCGGGGGTGCAGATGCGCGGCCGCAAGTCGACGCCCGGCCGTTACTTTCAGGTGGCCAATCCGGGCAATGGCTGGGGCGGAACCGACATCGACGATCCGCTGTCCATCATCGAAGGCTGGGAAGAGGGTGTGGCCAAGCCCGGCCTGCGACTGCTGATGACATCGACCACCGGCGAGCACGCGCAGTGGTACGTGCTGGACGACGCGCTGCGGCCCGTCGAGCAGCCGATGCCGTCCGAGGTGCGCCGCATCGTCGAGCGCATCGGCGAGAACTGCGAACCATCGCTGTGCACGGTGTTGTTTCTCGGCGGCGCCGGCGGCAGCCTGCGCGCCGGCGTCACGGAAAACCCGGTGCTGCTGACGCGTGCCATCAAGCAGGCGCTGGTCAACGTGACCTGCGGCGGCGCGCCGGCCTATGTATGGCCCGGCGGCGGCATCACGGTCATGGCGGATGTCATGCGCATGCCCGACAACAGTTTCGGCACCGTGCCGACGCCGGCCATCGTGGCGCCGATCGAGTTCAGCATGCGGCGCGACGACTACGCCGCCCTCGGTGGCCACATGGACAGCATCTTTTCGCTGGAGCAGGCGCTCGCGCGCGGGGCCTGGCAAGACGATGGCGCCCCGCTCGCGCGCCAGTGGCTGACGATCGACGAGGCCAATCCGTGGCCACTGGGTCAACCGCCCATGCTGGGTTAAGGCACTGCCGAAAATGACGGCACAACGCAACCGGCTCGACGCGGACCGCTGGCATTTCAGCCACGGGCCCATCGACGTCATTGCCGAGGCACATGGCGATGCAGCGGTCGTTGCCGCGGCGCATGAGGCCGCCTGGCAGCGCTTCGCCTGCGTGCTCGACGAACTGGTGGGCGAGCTGCGCGAACTGCGTCGACCGATTCAAACAGTGCAAGCGACGCGCACGCTGCGCGGCCCCATCGCACGTCGCATGTGGTCGGCCTGCGCACCCTTCAGTGCTGGCTTCATTACCCCGATGGCGGCCGTCGCCGGCTCGGTCGCGCAAGAGCTCGTTGCCTGCTACCTGCGCGCCGGCATCGAACGTGCCTGGATCAACAATGGCGGTGACATCGCGCTGCACCTCGCGCCGGGCGCGCAGGTGCGCATCGGCCTGCTGGCGGACATCGGGACCTTCGATTGGCGCGGCGCCGGCCCGCTCCTGACCGACGGCCAATTCGACATCACTGCCGACGTGCCGGTGCGCGGTGTCGCGACCAGCGGCTGGCGCGGCCGCAGCTTGTCGCTCGGCATCGCGGACAGCGTCACCGTGCTGGCGGCCACCGCAGCCGAGGCCGATGCGGCGGCAACGGTGATCGCCAACGCCGTCGATGTCGACGACGTGGGCATTCGACGCAAACCGGCCAGCGAATGCAAGGACGACAGCGACCTCGGTGACATCCCTGTGACGGTCGATGTCGCGACGCTGGGTTCCGTGCAGGTGCGGCGTGCGCTGGACGCGGGAGCAGCCTGCGCGCAGGCGCTGCAAGCGGCCGGCCGCATCCATGCCGCTGTGCTGGTTTGCCAGAAGCAATGGCGCGTCGTCGAGCCCTTATGCTCGGACGCACTGCGTGTCGCGCAGCCCGTCGGGCGCGTCGCGATGTCTGCAATTGGTTCAGTATTTGCTTAACGAAAAGCAAGGCAACTTTCAATGATCGCAATGATCGATATCCGTCGCGTCTTCACCCATGTCGAGCACATCCACCACGAGTTCGGGCCGCGCGCCGAGACGCCGTTGGTGCGTGGCGCCGTCGGCGTGGTGATGACCAATCCATTCGCCGGCCGCTACGAGCCCGACATCCTGCCGATGATGGCCTTGCTCGATCCGGTTGGGGTCGACATGGCGCACCGGCTGCATGCCGCGATGGACGTGCCCCTCGACCAGATCGCCACGTATGGCAAGGGCGCCATCGTCGGCGCTGCCGGCGAGCTGGAGCACGGTGCGCTGTGGCATGTGCCCGGCGGCTATGCGATGCGCGAGCTGCTCGGCTGGAAGGGCGACCGCGCTGCATATACCGCTGGCAAGGCGGAAGCCAAGGCCGGCCAACCTGCCAATGCTCTGTCGATCGTGCCGTCGACCAAGAAAGTCGGCCCGCCCGGCGCCGCACTCGACGTGCCGCTGACCAACATCAATGCCAGCTACGTGCGCGGCCAGTTCGATGCGATCGAAGTCCGCGTGCCTGGTGCGCCGGCTGCGGACGAAATTGTCTTCATCCTGGCGATGAGCACGGGCTACCGCATCCATGCACGTGTGGGTGGACTGCTCGCCAATGACATCAGCAAATGGGATGGTTTGCGATGAACGCGGCACCCACGAAGCATACAAAGACAAGGAAAAATTCATGAGCGCCAACATCAGAAAACTCGTCGTCCAGGTGGATGAAGTCCGCAAGGAAATGGGCCAGACCATCGATCCGCCGACGCGCCGTGCCGTCGCCATCGCTGTCATCGAGAACCCGTACGCCGGCCGCTACAGCGAGAACCTCGACGCGCTGATCGCCATCGGTGAAGAACTCGGCGCACTGCTCGGGCAAAAGGCCGTCGCCGCGTTGGGCATCGCGCCCGGCGCCGTCGAGAGTTACGGCAAGGCGGCTATCGTTGGCGAAGCCGGCGAGCTCGAACATGCGGCCGCCATCCTGCATCCAAAGCTGGGCGCGCCGTTGCGTGCCGCGGTCGAAAAAGGCGCCGCACTGGTGCCGTCGAGCAAGAAGCGCGGCACGCTCGGCACCGCCATCGACGTGCCGCTCGGTCACAAGGACGCCGCATTCGTGCGCAGCCACTTCGACGCGATCGAAGCGCGCGTGTCCGATGCGCCGCGCGCCAACGAGATCGTCGTTGCCGTGGCCGTTACCGACAGCGGCCGTCCGCTGCCTCGCATCGGCGGCCTGAAGGCCAGCGAGATCAAAGGTGAAGACGGTCTTCGCTGAACATGAGCACACCCCCAGCCTTCGCGCACTTCGTGTCGCTTCACCAACCCCCTTGCAGGGGGCAACACCAGCGGCCGGGCAAAGCCCGTTCCGCGGTGTTCCCGGCGAAGAGCGACTCATTCGTTACTTGTCACCATCCCCAAGGAGTTTTCCGATGAACCCATTGCGTCATGTCTTCAGCGCCGCGGCTCTCGCCGTGTTCGCCATCGCCGTCGTGCCCGCCCATGCGCAGGGCGTGATCAAGATCGGCGAAGTCAACAGCTACAAGGCGCAGCCCGCCTTCCTCGAGCCCTACAAGAAGGGGATGGAACTCGCAGTCGAAGAGATCAACGCCAAGGGCGGCGTCAACGGCAAGAAGGTCGAGCTGATCACGCGTGACGACAACGCGAACCCCGGCGACGCCGTGCGCGTGGCCGAAGAACTGGTGGCGCGCGAAAAGATCGATGTGCTGACCGGCACCTTCCTGTCGAACACCGGCCTGGCCGTCGCCGACTTCGCCAAGCAAAAGAAAATCTTCTTTCTGGCCGGTGAACCGCTGACCGACAAGATGACCTGGCAAGGCGGCAACGAGTACACCTTCCGTCTGCGCCCCGGTACCTACATGCAGGCCGCGATGCTGGTGCCTGAAGCCGTCAAGCTCAACAAGAAGCGCTGGGCCGTCGTGTACCCCAACTACGAATACGGCCAGTCGGCAGTCGCTGCGTTCAAGACGCTGCTGAAGGCGGCACAGCCCGATGTCGAGTTCGTGGCCGAGCAGGCGCCGCCGCTGGGCAAGGTCGACGCTGGTGCCGTCGCGCAAGCGCTGGCCGATGCCAAGCCCGACGCCATCTTCAACGTGCTGTTCGGCGCCGACCTGTCGAAGTTCGTGCGCGAAGGCAATACGCGCGGCCTCTTCAAGGACCGCGCAGTCGTCAGCGTGCTGACCGGTGAACCCGAGTACCTCGATCCTCTCAAGGAAGAAACGCCCAACGGCTGGATCGTCACCGGCTACCCGTGGTACGGCATTCAAACGCCCGAACACAAGGCCTTCTTCCTGGCCTATCACGCCAAGTACAACGACTACCCGCGCCTCGGCTCGGTGGTCGGATACACCATGATCAAGTCGGTCGCAGCAGGCATCGCCAAGGCCAAGAGCACCGAGCCGCTGAAGCTGGTCGCCGCCTTCAAGGGCCTGCCGGTCGATACCCCGTTCGGCAAGATCACCTACCGCGCCGAAGACCATCAATCGACGATGGGTGCGTTCGTCGGCAAGACGAAGAACGAAAACGGCAAGGGCGTGATGGTCGACTACACGTACTTCGACGGCGCCAAGTTCCAGCCGAGCGCCGCCGACGTCAAGAAGTCGCGCGCCGCAGACTGATCGTTCTTTTTTTCGACCGCTAGCTTTCGACTGCCCGCCTCATGAGCCTCTCGTCCCTGCTGCTGCAGTTCCTCACCGGGCTGTCATCGGCTTCTTCGTTGTTCCTCGTGGGCGCGGGTCTGTCGTTGATCTTCGGGGTCACGCGCATCGTCAACTTCGCGCACGGCTCCTTCTTCATGGTGGGCATCTACATTGCCTACACGCTGGTCGACCGGCTCGGCACCGGGCTCGGTTTCTGGCCGGCCATCGTCATCGCGGCGCTGGCCGTCGGCGTACTCGGCGCGTTGATCGAAATGGTGCTGCTGCGGCGCATCTACAAGTCGCCGGAACTGTTCCAGTTGCTGGCCACCTTCGCACTCGTCCTGGTCATCAAGGACGCGGTGCTCTATCTCTGGGGACCCGACGAATTGCTCGGCCCTCGCGCGCCGGGCCTGTCGGGCGCGGTCGAAATCCTCGGGCGGCAGTTCCCGACCTACGACCTGTTTCTGATCGTCGTCGGCCCGGTCGTTCTCGGCCTCATGTGGCTGCTGTTGACACGCACGCGCTTCGGCACGCTGGTGCGTGCCGCCACGCAAGACCGCGAGATGGTCAGTGCGCTGGGCGTCAACCAGGCGTGGCTCTTTACGGCGGTGTTCGCGCTGGGCGCCATGCTCGCGGGACTCGGTGGCGCGCTGCAACTGCCGCGCGAGCCGGCCACGCTGGCGATGGACTTGAACACCATCGGTGCCGCCTTTGTGGTGGTGGTGGTCGGCGGCATGGGCTCGATCCCCGGTGCCTACGTCGCCGCGCTGCTCATCTCCGAGATCAAGGCGGTCTGCATCTGGCTCGGCGTGGTGGAACTCTTCGGCTACAGCGTCTCGTTCTCCAAGCTCACGCTGGTGGTCGACTTCATCGTGATGGCGATCGTGCTGGTGTGGCGCCCGTGGGGCCTGTTCGGCCGGCCGCAGGCGCCGAGCCGCTATGTCGGCATGGCTGAAGAACCATTGCGTCGCGCCAGCAAGGGCTATCTGTGGGCCGTTGCCGTGCTCGGCGTACTGCTGATGGCGATGCCGCTGCTCACGGTCGACTCGCCCTACACCACGGTGCTGATGATCGACCTGCTGATCGCCGCGCTCTTCGCTGCCAGCCTGCACTTCATCATGGGTCCGGCCGGCATGCATTCGTTCGGCCACGCGGCGTATTTCGGCCTGGGTGCCTACGGCGCTGCGCTGCTGGTCAAGGCCAGCGGCCTGCCGATGGAACTCGCGCTGATCGTGGCGCCGCTGGTCGCAGCCATCGGCGCTTTCGTCTACGGCTGGTTCGCGGTGCGGCTGTCGGGGGTCTATCTGGCGATGCTGACGCTGGCCTTCGCGCAGATCACCTGGGCCATCGTCTACCAGTGGGATTCGTTCACCGGCGGCAGCAACGGGCTCACCGGCGTCTGGCCGTCGGAATGGCTGTCGGACAAGCGCATGTACTACTGGCTCACGCTGATCCTGGTGGCGGCCGGCGTGCTGCTGCTGCGCCGGGTGCTGTTCTCGCCCTTCGGCTACGCGCTGCGCGCCGGGCGTGACTCGGTGCTGCGTGCCGACGCCATCGGCATCGACGTCAAGCGCATGCAATGGACGGCGTTCGTCATCGCCGGCACCGCAGCCGGTCTCGCGGGCTCGCTCTATGCGTTTTCCAAAGGCAGCATTTCGCCAGAGAGCCTGAGCGTCGACAAGTCGGTCGACGGGCTCGTCATGGTGTTGTTAGGCGGTGTCCAGACTCTGGCGGGCCCGGTCGTCGGTGCCGTCACCTTCAGCTGGTTGCACGACACGGTGGCGCGCAATACCGACTACTGGCGCGCGATGCTGGGTGCGATTATTTTGATTCTGGTGCTGCTGTTCCCGCAGGGCATCGCGGGGTTTTCCAAGCAGATGTTCGACAAGCTGAAACGCAAGACTGTAATGGCGGGGGATGCCCCCATCCCAGCCTTCCCCCGGAAGGGGAAGGAGCAACTTCCATGAACGCAGACATCGCAACATCCGTGACCGACGTCCCGCTTTTGAAGGTCACCGGCCTCGGCAAATCCTTCGGTGGCGTGAAGGCGGTCGACGGCATCGACTTCGAGTTGAAGGCCGGCGAACTGCTGGCGCTGATCGGGCCGAACGGCGCGGGCAAGTCGACCACCTTCAACATGGTCAACGGGCAGCTCAAGGCCGACCAGGGTTCCATCCTGTTCGACGGTCACGAGCTGGTGGGCATGAAGCCGCGCGCGATCTGGCGCCTGGGTGTCGGCCGCACCTTCCAGATCGCCGAAACCTTCGCTTCCTTGACCGTGATCGAGAACGTGCAGATGGCGATGCTGTCGCACGACGGCAGGCTTTTCTCGATGTGGCGTCGCGCGGCCGAGCACAAGCGCGACGAAGCACTTGCGTTGCTTGACCAGGTCGGCATGAAGGCGCAGGCCGATCGGCCGTGCAGCGAACTGGCTTACGGTGACGTCAAGCGCGTCGAACTCGCCATCGCGATGGCCAACGCACCCAAGCTGCTGCTGATGGACGAGCCCACTGCCGGCATGGCACCGAAGGAGCGCAACTCGCTGATGGCTTTGACCAAAGACCTCGTGATCAGCCGTGGCCTGGCCGTTCTCTTCACCGAGCACAGCATGGACGTGGTGTTCGCGTACGCCGATCGCATGATCGTGCTGGCGCGCGGACGTCTGATCGCGCAGGGCAAACCGCTCGAGATCCGCGACCACCCGAAAGTGCAGGAGGTGTACTTCGGCAGCGGCAAGACCTTCGAGAAAATCGCGGAGAAGGCAGCGGCTGTCAATGCTGCTGTTGGAGCCTCGGCATGAGTGCACACGAACTGCTGCTCGAAGCCAAGTCGCTCTGCGCCTGGTACGGCGCGGCACAGATACTGTACGACGTCGACCTCGAAGTGCGACGCGGTGAAGTCGTCGCGTTGATGGGCCGCAACGGCGCCGGCAAGTCGACCACGCTGAAGACACTGATCGGCATGCTGACCAAACGGCGCGGTGCCGTGCGCTTCCTGGGGCACGACATTTCGAAGAGCGAGCCGCATGTGGCGGCGCGCCTCGGACTCGGCTTCGTTCCGGAGGACCGGCGCGTGTTCACCGATCTCACGGTGATGGAAAACCTCGAGGTCGGCAAGCAGCCCGAACGGCACTGGACCGACGGCACGGCGGCACCGCTCTGGACGCCCGAGCGGCTCTTCAAGCTGTTTCCCAATCTCGGCGAAATGCCGAACCGGCCGGGTGGCCGCATGAGCGGCGGCGAGCAGCAGATGCTGACCGTCGCGCGCACGCTGATGGGCAACCCGTATCTGGTGCTGCTCGACGAACCGTCAGAAGGCGTCGCGCCGGTCATCGTCGAACAGATGGTCAACATGATCCTGGAGCTCAAGTCGCAGGGCGTCAGCATCCTGCTGTCGGAGCAGAACATGCACTTTGCGGAACTGGTGTCTGATCGTGCCTACGTGCTCGAAAAAGGCCAGATCCGCTATCACGCGTCGATGGCCGAACTTGCCGCCAACGAAGATGTGCGGCGGCAATATCTCAGCGTTTGATTCGTCGCTTCATCTCAACCATCCAGCCAAGGACACCCAACCATGCATCGCAAAGCTGTCACGCGCCCTCAGTCGGGCAACGTCGCCGCGGTGGGCTGAGCTGTGAACGCCTCTTTTCCCGACTCCGCTGCGAACTCCCTTGGCCGCTCTCGCGCCAGGACCGCACTGATCGTGGTCGACGTGCAGAACGGCTTCATCGACGGCGGTGGCCTGCCTGTGAAAGGCGGCGCCGAGGTCGTGCCGGTGATCAACCGCCTCGCGTCGGTCTTCGAGAACATCGTCATCACGCAGGACTGGCATCCGCCCGGCCACGCCTCGTTCGCTGTCAACCACGCGGGCCGCAGCCCTTACGAGATGGCGACGATGCCGTATGGCGAGCAGGTGCTGTGGCCGGTCCATTGCGTGCAGGGCACCGAAGACGCCGCGCTGCACAAGGACCTCCACCTGCCCACTGCGCAGCTCATCATCCGCAAGGGTTTCCATCCCGGCATCGACAGTTACTCCGCCTTCGAAGAAGCCGATCGCAAGACGTCGACCGGCCTGGCCGCCTATCTGCATGCGCGCGGCATCGACACGGTCTATGTGACCGGACTGGCGACCGACTTCTGCGTCGCGTGGACCGCCCTTGACGCGCGCACCGCCGGCTTCACCGCGTTCGTCATCGAAGACGCGACGCGTGCGATCGATCTCGATGGCTCGCTCGACAAGGCCTGGGCGCAGATGGCCGCGCAGGGCGTCGGGCGCATCCAGTCGGCCGAGCTGATCGGTTGATGGCCTTTTCCCTGACCGTCAACGGCCGAGCGCAACAGCTGTCCGTGTCGCGCGAGGCATCGTTGCTGCACGTGCTGCGCAACGACCTCGGGCTCAACGGACCCAAGTACGGTTGCGGACTTGGCCAATGCGGGGCGTGCACCGTGTGGGTCGACGGCGTGGCGGCGCGCAGCTGCGTGATCCCGGCGCACGGCGTCGAAGGGCGCGAGATCACGACGCTCGAAGGGCTGGGTTCGCGTGACGATTGGCACCCCGTTCAGCAAGCTTTCGAAGACGCGCAGGCCGCGCAGTGCGGCTACTGCCTGAACGGCATGGTGATGCAGGCTGCGGCGCTGTTGGCGCGCGAGCCGAATCCCAGCGAAGACCGTATCCGCGCCGAGCTGTCCGGCAACCTGTGCCGTTGCGGCACGCATGTCGAGATCGTTCGCGCGGTCCAGATAGCGGCGCTGCGGCTGGCTGAGGCCGCGTCATGAGCGCTGCGCAATGACATCGCGGCGGGCCGACCAGCCGCGCACCCGCGCCGACTTCTTGAATGCCGATGGCGTGCTCGTCATCGTGCGTCCGACACCGCCGGCACCGCCGCCTGCCAAGGGCCAACCTGAGCTCGTGTCGGGCAACCCGATCGAAGGCGACGAGGTGCTGCTCGCGGTGTGGGACGACGGGAGCGCGACGGGGTTGAACGGCCACGTCGATCTGGGCACCGGCCTGCAGACCGCACTGGCGCAGATCGTCGCCGAAGAGCTCGACCTCGGCATGCCATGCGTGCGCATCATGCTGGGCGACACCGCGCGTGCGCCCAATCAGGGCGGAACGATCGCCAGTGCGTCGATCCAGAACCATGCGAGGCCGTTGCGCTTCGCCGCAGCACAGGCGCGGGCCTGGTTAATTGCGCGTGCCGCGGCACGGCTCGATGCGCCGGTCGACGCGCTGGTCGTTCGCAACGGCACGGTTCACGTCGCCGATGTACCCGAGCGCCGCGTCGCTTTCGGCGAGCTCGTGGCCGGCCAGCGCACTGTGCTGCAACTGGCGCATCACGGCGAACTGAAGCATCCGGACGACTACCGCATCGTCGGCACCTCGCAGCCGCGCGTCGACATCCCGGCCAAGCTGGCGGGCGAACTCGTCTTCGTGCACGACATGCGCGTGCCCGGCATGCTGCACGGCCGCGTCGTGCGGCCGCCGTATGCCGGTGCCGACCATGGCGACTTCATCGGCAACACGCTGGAGTCGGTAGATGAAGCATCGATCGCTCACATCCCCGGCATTCGCGCGGTGGTGGTGATCCGCGACTTCGTCGGCATCGTCGCCGAGCGCGAAGAGCACGCGGAGCAAGCCTTGCGCGAACTGCGCGTGACATGGAAGCCGTGGCCCGGCATGCCCGACCTCGGCGACGTCGCGCAGGCGATTCGCGACAACCCGTCGACGCAGCGCTTGCTGGTCGACGAAGGAGATGTCGATGGGGCGCTGGCTGCGCTAGCGGCGTCCGGCAGCTCGATGAGGCGGACGTATGTCTGGCCGTACCAGATGCACGCGTCGGTCGGACCTTCATGCGCGTTGGCGGAGTGGCATGCCGATGCCGATGCCGATGCTGATACGCATGAAGGCGGTGGTCAGATCGCACTGCGCGTCTGGGCCGGCTCGCAGAGTCCGCACGTGCTGCGCGAAGATCTCGCCAAGCTGATGGGCGTGCGCGATGTGCAGGTCGATGTCGTTCGCATGGAAGCCGCGGGTTGCTATGGCCGCAACGGCGCCGACGACGTGGCCGCCGATGCTGCGTTGCTGGCGCGTGCGGTCGGTGCGCCGGTGCGGGTGCAGCTCACGCGCGAGCAGGAGCATGCGTGGGAGCCGAAGGGTGCGGCGCAGCTGATGGAGATCGACGGCGGCCTGCTCGCCGATGGCGGCATCGCTGCGTATGACTTCGAAACCTCCTACCCCTCCAACGGATCGCCGACGCTCGCGTTGCTGCTGACGCGCACCATCGAACCTGTTGCGCATGCCTATGAAATGGGCGACCGCACGGCGCGTCCGCCGTATGCGGTCGACAACCTGCGCGTCAAGGTCAACGACATGGCGCCAATGGTTCGCGCGTCGTGGTTGCGCGGGGTGTCGGCGCTGCCGAACTCGTTCGCGCACGAGTCGTACATCGACGAGCTGGCGACGGCCGCCGGCGTCGATCCGGTGCAGTTCCGGCTGCGCCATCTGCACGATCCGCGCGCTGTCGAGCTGGTGCAGGCGACCGCGCAGAAAGCCGGCTGGCGCATGCGTACCGGGCCGCAGGAAAACGCCGATGGCGGGCTGGGGGAGGGCGGCGACATCCTGTTCGGCCAAGGCTTCGCGTATGCGCGCTACGTGCACAGCAAATGGCCGGGCTTCGGCGCGGCCTGGGCGGCGTGGGTGGCCGACGTCGAGGTCAATCGCAAGACCGGCGAGGTGCATGTGCGGCGCGTGGTCGTCGGCCACGATGCGGGGCTGACGATCAACCCCGCGGGCGTCGAACACCAGGTACACGGCAACGTGATCCAGACCACGAGTCGTGCGCTGATGGAGGAGGTGCGGTTCGCACCGCAGCACAAGGCCGGCGAACGCTTGCCCGGCGTGCTGCCGTCCGGCGTCGTCGCGAGCCGCGAATGGGGCAGCTACCCGATCATCAATTTTCGGCAGGTTCCCGTCATCGAAGTGATCCAGATGGCACGCCCCGGCGAGCCGCCGCTGGGCGCGGGCGAGTCGTCTTCGGTGCCGGGGACGGCGGCGATCGCGAATGCAATCTTCGATGCGACGGGGGTGCGGTTTCGGTCGCCACCGTTCACCTCCGAAGTCATCCGTGCTGCGCTCGGCAGTTCACTACCTCCCCCGCTGCGGGAGGGCATGGGTGAGGGCATGAAACCGGCGCAACTTGACCTGCGCGTGCCCCCGTCCCAGCCTTCTCCCAAAGGGGGAAGCAGCAATACAAGAAGCATTTGGGCGGTGGGGAGTGCGCTCGCCATCGGTGGCATCGGTGTCATCGCCGGGCTGCTCGGCTGGCGCTCGGTCATTGCACCCGTGTCGTTCAGCGCGCCGGTCTACAGCGCTTCGACCATCGAGCGCGGTCGGGTGCTCGCAGCGCTCGGCGATTGCGTCGTATGCCACACCGCTGCAGGCGGCGTGCCCAACGCCGGTGGACGTGCGATGGAGACGCCCTTCGGCACGCTCTACGCAACCAACCTCACGCCCGATGCCGACACGGGTCTCGGGCACTGGTCGTTCAGCGCATTCCAGCGTGCGATGCGCGAAGGCGTCTCGCGGGATGGCCGTCACCTGTACCCCGCATTCCCGTACACGGCGTTCGCGAAGACCAGCGACGACGATCTTCAATCGCTCTATGCGTACTTCATGTCGCTGCCCGCAGTCCGCGCCGAAACGCCGCCTGCCGAGTTGAAGTTCCCGTTCAGCATTCGTCCTTTGATGGCGGGATGGAACGCGCTGTTCCACGACGCGACGCCCTACCAACCGGTCGCCTCGCAGACAGCCGAGTGGAACCGCGGCGCCTATCTGGTCAACGGCCTGGGCCATTGCGGCGCGTGCCACACGCCGCGCAATTCGCTCGGCGCGGAGCAGGGCGGCAATGCGCTCTTCTCCGGCGCCATCGCCGACGGATGGGAAGCGCCCGCACTCACCTCGCTTTCGAAGGCGGCCGTTCCGTGGGACGCCGATGAGCTGTACCGCTATCTGCGCCAAGGTCACACGCAACGGCATGGCATCGCCGGCGGTCCGATGGCCGAGGTCGTGCGTGAACTCGGCGCGGTCAGCGACGATGATGTACGCGCGATGGCAAGCTATCTGGCGACGTTCAATGCGGTGACGACATCGGCATTGCCCGAAGCGCACGCCGCCACGGCGACCCGCGCTATCGACAGCGCCGCCGCCGGTCGCGGCCCGCTGCTCGGCTCGGCGCAGCGCATGTTCGACAGTGCCTGCGCCGTCTGCCATCACGATGGCGACGGGCCGACGCTGCTCGGCGTCAACACGCCCCTCGCGCTCAACAGCAACCTCACCAGCACGCGACCCGACAACCTGCTGCGCACGATCCTCGATGGCGTGCGCGCGCCGGCGACCAAAGACATCGGCTTCATGCCCGCATTTCGCGATGCACTCGACGATGCGCAGGTCGCGCAACTCGCGGGCTACATGCGCGCGCGCTTCGCACCACAGGAGCCGGCATGGAACGAGCTGCCGGCGCAGGTCGCACGCGTGCGGGCCTTGCGCTGATCGCCGTACCATCGACGGCAGACGCTGCTTTCAAGCGCCGAACCAGGAGATACGCCCGATGACCACCACCCTCTCGCCCGACACCAGCCTGCCCCGCGACGCCGACCGCGCCACCCTCATCGGGCGCATCTGGCAACCCGGCATCGGGCCCACGCTGGCCGCAGTGCACGAAGGCGGACTCCACGATCTCTCGCGCCTCGCGCCGACCGCGAGCGACCTGCTCGAAGCCGATGCGCCGCCCGCCGATGCCGTGCGCGAAGCCATCCAGTCTGGCAAAGCGCCACGCATCGCGCATCTCGCCGATGTGCTCGCCAACAGCTTCGAGGCGCAAGACGACGAGACCAATGCGCGAGACTTTGGCCGGCCATGGTTGCTCGCGCCATGCGACCTGCAGGCGATCAAGGCCAGCGGCGTCACCTTCGTCGAGAGCCTGCTGGAGCGGGTGATCGAGGAACAGTCCCGCGGCGATGCATCCAAGGCCGACGCGATTCGTGCGGCTCTCAGCGGTGTGCTGGGCGACAACCTGGCCGGCATCGTGCCGGGCTCGGCCGAGGCCGCGAAGGTCAAGGCCTTGCTGATCGCACAAGGCGCGTGGTCGCAGTACCTCGAAGTCGGCATCGGCCCCGACGCCGAGATCTTCACCAAGGCGCCGGTGCTGGCGGCGGTGGGCACCGGTGCGCAGGTCGGCATTCATTCGGGCTCGGTCTGGAACAACCCCGAGCCGGAGGTCGTGCTGGCGGTGAACAGCCGGGGTCAGACGCTCGGTGCGGCGCTCGGTAACGACGTCAACCTGCGCGACTTCGAAGGCCGCAGCGCGCTGCTGCTCGGCAAGGCGAAAGACAACAACGCGTCATGTGCCATCGGCCCGTTCATCCGCTTGTTCGATGCGCACTTCGGCATCGACGATGTGCGCCGCATCACGGTCGGGTTGAAGGTCGTCGGCCCTGAAGGCTTCGTGCTCGAAGGATCGAGTTCGCTCGCGAAGATCAGCCGCGATCCGCTCGACCTGGTCGGCCAGGCGATCAACCCGCATCACGCGTATCCCGATGGCCTGATGCTGTTCCTCGGCACGATGTTCGCACCGACGCAAGACCGGCACGGTCCGGGTCAGGGCTTCACGCATGTGGTCGGCGACCTTGTGACGATCTCGGCGCCGGAACTCGGCGCGCTCGTGAATCGCGTGGTGCACGCTGATCAGGCGCCGCGCTGGAACTTCGGCATTGGCGCGTTGATGCGCAATCTTGCGGGACGCGGATTGCTCTAGCTTTTCAGCGCGGACGTTTTAGCGCGTACTTCAGAGCGTCCCGCGCAGGGCGCGCCTGTATTGAACTGCCTCCGCCACATGCGCGACCTCGACCAGCGGCGACGACGCCAGGTCGGCGATGGTGCGCGCGACCTTGAGCGCGCGATGCGTAGACCGCGCGCTCCAGCCCAGCTTGGCGGCGGCCGTGTGCATGAACTTCAGGGCTGCCGGTTCGAGGCCGGCGTGGCGATCGATCTCTGCACCTTGTAGCGCCTGGTTCGGCTTGCTCTGTCGCTCGACAGCGCGGTCTCGCGCAGCGGCGGCTCGCGTGCGGATGCTGTCGGTCGATTCACCCGCAGGTGAATCGAGCAGCTCCTTGGCCGATACCGCAGGTACTTCGATATGCAGGTCGATGCGGTCGAGCAGCGGGCCGCTCAGCTTGCCCTGGTAGCGCGCGACCTGGTCGGGCGTGCAGCGGCAGGCTTTCAGCGTAGAGCCGAGGTAGCCGCAAGGGCAGGGGTTCATCGCGGCGATGAGCTGGAAGCGCGCAGGGAATTCAGCGCGCCGTGCCGCGCGCGCAATCGTGATGGTGCCGGTCTCCAGCGGTTCGCGCAGCGCTTCAAGCGCCGAGCGCGCGAACTCGGGAAATTCGTCGAGGAACAGCACACCGTGATGCGCCAGCGAAATCTCGCCCGGTCGCGGTGGCGATGGACCACCCACCAGCGCCACCGCGCTCGAGGTGTGGTGCGGTGTCGAGGTCGGCCGTTGCATCCAGCGCTCGATGGCGAAGTGGCCGCCGAGGCTGGCCACGGCGGCGCTTTCGAGCGCCTCGTCGACCGTCATCGCCGGCAACAACCCGGCAAAGCGTTGCGCTAGCATTGACTTGCCCGAACCGGGCGGTCCGACCATCAGGAGCGAGTGATTCCCGGCGGCCGCGATTTCGAGCGCCCGCTTGGCGCCGACGTGGCCTTTGACGTCGGACAAATCGGCGTAATGCGGCGGCGCGGCGCTCGCGGCCGGCAGCATGCGCGCCCAGCCGTCGACTGGAGCATCTATTGGTGCAGTCGCGTCGGCTGGCAAAAATTGACGCACCACATCGAGCAGATGCGCCGCGCCATAAACCTCGGTGCCATGCACCAGTGCGGCTTCCCTCGCACTTTCGGTGGGCAACACCAGCTTCGTCGCGACACCGCAGCTGTGCAGCGCGAGTGCCATCGCCAGGGCGCCGCGCACCGGCCTCAACTGGCCTGACAAAGACAACTCACCCGCGAACTCGTGGCCTGCCAGCCGGGCACCGTCGATTTGACCGCTGGCCGCGAGGATGCCGAGCGCGATCGGCAAATCGAGGCGGCCCGAGTCCTTCGGCAGGTCGGCCGGGGCGAGGTTCACGATGATTCGCTTGTTGTTCGGGAAGTCGAGCCCGGCGTTCTGGATCGCGGAGCGAACCCGTTCACGGGCCTCCTTGACCTCCACATCGGCCAGCCCGACCAGCACGAAGCTGGGCAACCCGTTCGCTAAATGCACCTCGACGGTCACGCTGGCAGCTTCCAGGCCCAGCAAAGCGCGGCTTTGCACCAAAGACAAACTCATTTCGCTCCCTTTCCCCAATATGGTGCACCATACTTTTGTGGGGTCGTTGCTGCCGGTTGGCGGACAGCCAATTGACAGAAACAGTTTGATTAACTTTCGCCCGGCGAGCGATTCGGATTAGCGGTTCAGGTTCCGCGCTTACGTGAACTTTGGCACGCTCCCTGCTTTGAGGATCACTCCAACCCATTCCAAAACCCCCTGAGGAGCTACCCGATGATGCACCGTACCGCCGCCAAGACCCTGGTTGTCCTGGCCACCGCTTTGACCGCGACGGGTGCCGTCCTGGCCCAGACAACGCCGGCCGCCGATCCAGCTGCTGCGCCGGCGGCGACGTCCCCCCTGACCGCCAACATCTCGCTGACCACGAACTACAAGTTCCGCGGCCAGGACCAGGACACCATCGGCCACAACGGCTTGTAC